>CALKJU010000016.1 GCA_937995535.1 uncultured Alphaproteobacteria bacterium | reverse complement strand
GGGATGCGCGGACACTATCGGGCGGTGGTGATCGGCGGCGGGGTGGTCGGGTGCTCGGTGCTCTACCACCTGACCAGGGCCGGTTGGACGGACCTGCTCCTGGTCGAGCGGGCCGAGCTCACCGCGGGCTCGACCTGGCACGCCGCCGGCGGCATGCACACGCTCAACAGCGATCCCAACGTCGCCAAGCTGCAGGCCTACACCATCCGCCTCTACCAGGAGCTGGAGCGGGTCTCGGGCCAGTCCTGCGGCATCCACCTCAATGGCGGGCTGATGCTCGCCGGCACGCCCGAGCGGATGGACTATCTGCGCCACGCGCATGCCAAGGGCCGCTATCTCGGCATGCAGACCGAGCTGATCTCCGCGGCCGAGGCCAAGCGGCGCTTCCCGCTGATGGACGAGCGGCAGTTCACCGGCGCACTGTTCGACGCCGTCGAGGGTCATGTCGATCCCTACGGCGTCACCCACGCCTACGCCAAGGCGGCGCGGGCGGGCGGGGCCGAGATCGTGCTGCGCAACCGCGTCCTCGAACTGCGCCCGCGCCCGGCCGGCGGCTGGGAGGTGGTGACCGAGCAGGGCCGGATCGTGGCCGAGCACGTGGTCAACGCCGCGGGCTTATGGGCGCGCGAGGTCGGGCGCATGGTCGGGCTCGAGCTGCCGGTGCTGGCCATGGAGCACCAGTATCTGATCACCGAGGATATGCCCGAGCTCGCCGGCCAGCCGGAGCTGCTGCATGTCATCGACTTCGAGGGCGAGATCTATCTGCGTCAGGAAGGGCAGGGCGTGCTGCTCGGCACCTACGAGCGCGCCGGGGTCCCCTGGCAGCCGCGCGAGACGCCGTGGAGCTTCACGAGCGAGCTGCTACCCGAGGACCTCGAGCGGATCGCACCCTCGCTGGAAGTCGGCTTCCGCCACTTCCCGGCTCTGGAGAAGGCCGGGATCCGCAAGGTGATCAACGGCCCGTTCACCTTCTCGCCGGACGGCAACCCGCTCGTCGGCCCGGTGCGCGGGCTCAGGAACTACTGGGTCGCCTGTGCGGTCATGGCGGGCTTCAGCCAGGGCGGCGGTGTGGGGCTGGCGCTGGCCAACTGGATGAGCGAGGGCGATCCGGGCTTCGACGTCTGGGCGATGGACGTCGCCCGCTACGGCCCATTCGCCAACCGCGCCTACACCAACGCCAAGGTGCGCGAGAACTACAGCCGGCGGTTCTCGATCACCTTCCCCAACGAAGAGCTGCCGGCGGCGCGGCCGTTGCGGACCACCGGCATCCACGACCGGCTGCGCGAGCGCAACGCCGTCTGGGGCGCCGCGTTCGGTCTAGAGCACGCGTTGTGGTTCGCGCCGCCGGGAACGCCGCCCGTGGAGGCCGCGACCTTCCGCCGCTCCAACGCCCATGCGTCCGTCGCCGAGGAGTGTCGCGCCGTGCGCGAGGCGGTGGGCGTGCTCGAGATCTCCAACTTCGCCAAGTACGAGGTGCAGGGCCCGGGGGCGGAGGCCTACCTCGCGCGGGTCATGGCCGGGCGCATCCCGCCAGTGGGTCGGCTCAGCCTCGCGCCGATGCTCAACGAGGCGGGCAAGCTGATCGGTGACTTCACGCTCGCCCGGCTCACGCCAGAGCGCTTCCTGGTCTTCGGCTCGGGCATCGCCGAGACCTACCATCAGCGCTGGTTCGAGCAGCACCTGCCCCTGACCGGGGTGGCGCTGCGCTCGCTCGCCGGCCTGCTCGACGGGCTGGCGCTCGCCGGGCCGAGCTCACGCCTGCTGCTGCAGCGGCTGGTCGACGACGACCTGTCGACCGCCGCGTTCCCGTTCCTCTCGGTCGCGCCGATGGAGGTCGGGCTCGTTTCGGCGATCGTCGGGCGGATCAGCTACACGGGCGATCTCGGTTACGAGATCTGGTGCCCGGCGGACCAGCTCCGCCTGCTGCACGACACCCTGGTCGCGGCCGGAGCGGACCTCGGTCTGCGCCATTTCGGCGCCCGGGCGCTCAACAGCCTGCGCCTGGAAAAGGGCTTCGGCAGCTGGGCGCGCGAGTTCCGGCCGATCTACGGACCCTGCGCCGCCGGGCTCGAGCCGTTCGTCGCCTGGAAGCGCGGCGGGTTCATCGGCCATGCGGCGGCGGTGGCGGAGCGCGAGCGGGGGCCGGAGCGGCGCCGGGTGACGCTGGTCGTGGATGCCGCCGATGCCGACGTCATGGGCGACGAGCCGATCTGGCACGGCGGCGAGGTCGTGGGCTGGGTGACCTCAGGCGGCTACGCGCACCATGTCGGCGCCTCGGTGGCGCTGGGCTACGTCCCGGCGGCGCTGGCCGAGGCCGACGCGTTCGAGGTCGAGATCCTGGGTGAGCGACGCGCCGCGTGGATCGCCCGCGAGCCGCTGTTCGATCCCACGGGTGCCAGGATGCGCGCGTGAGCGCGGGCTGGCGGCCCGAGACGCTCGCGGCGCAGGCGCTGGGCCGGGTCGATCCGCGTACCGGCGCCATCGTGCCCGGGATCGAGCCGGCGACGACCTTCCTGCGCGACCCCGACGGCGGCTACCGAACCGGCCGGTCCTACGCGCGGGCCGACAACCCGACCTACGAGCCGGTCGAGGCCCTGCTGAACGCGCTCGAGGGTGGGGCCGCGAGCCTGCTGTTCGCGTCCGGCATGGCGGCGGCGACCGCGGTCTTCCAGGCGCTCGATCCGGGCGATCACGTGGTTGTGCCGCGGGTCATGTACTGGGCGCTGCGCGGCTGGCTCATGGGCCCGGCCACGCGCTGGGGGCTCGCGGTCGAGATGGTCGACACCACCGACCTCGACCGCTTGGCCGTTGCGGTCCTGCCCGGTCGGACCAAGCTCGTCTGGCTGGAGACGCCGGCGAACCCGACCTGGGCGGTGAGCGACATCGCGGCCGCGGCCGAGATTGCGCACCGCGCCGGTGCCCTGCTCGCGGTCGACTCGACCGTGGCGACGCCGGTGCTGAGCCGGCCGCTCGCGCTGGGTGCCGATCTCGTCATGCACGCGGCGACCAAATATCTGAACGGCCATTCCGACCTGCTCGCCGGCACGCTGACTACCCGCCGCGAGGACGGGCTATGGGAGCGGCTTCGTGCGGTGCGCCTGCAGCAGGGCGGCGTGCTCGGCAGCTTCGAGGCGTGGCTGCTGCTGCGCGGCATGCGCACCCTATTCCCGCGGGTGCGGCAGAGCTGTACCAGCGCGCAGGCGCTGGCCGAGGCTCTGGTCGGGCATTCGGTGGTGACGGAGGTGCTCTATCCCGGCCTGGCGTCCTTCCCCGGTCACGCGCTGGCGGCGCGACAGATGCATGGCGGCTTCGGCGGCATGCTGTCGATCCGGATCCGCGGCGGGGCGGAGGCCGCGATCGCCACCGCCGCGCGGGTGCGGCTGTGGAAGCGGGCCACCTCGCTGGGCGGGGTCGAGAGCCTGATCGAGCACCGCGCGAGCGTCGAGGGACCCGGCTCGCCGGTCCCGGACGATCTCCTGCGGCTCTCGGTCGGGCTCGAGGATCCTGCGGATCTGCGCGACGATCTGACCGAGGCGCTGGCAGCGGGCTGAAGGCCCGACGGCCCTCAGGTGCCGCAGAACGTGCGGTAGGGGCGATCGGACGGCGGCGGCGGCGCCGCGTAGGCGGCGTGCTCGGGCTGGTCGTCGTAGGGCCGGGAGAGCACGCGGAGCAGGGTCTCGAAGGGTCGCAGGTCGCCCGTCCGCGCCGCCGCGAGCGCTTCCTCGACGCGGTGGTTGCGCGGGATGAACGCCGGGTTGACGGCGCGCATCGCGGCCGCGCGCTCGGCCGGCGCAGCGGGCTCGCGCGCGAGCCGCTGGCGCCAGCGCGCGATCCAGGCCGCCGGGATCGCGTCCAGGGTTTCGGCGTCGCCGGCCGCGACGGCGGCGAGACGGCGAAAGGTCAAGGTATAGTCCGCACCGGCGGTGTGCATGGCGGCGAGCAGCTCGGCGACCAGCACCCGGTCCTCGGGCTCGGCGGTGGCGAGGCCGAGCTTCGCCCGCATGCCGCCGAGCCAGTGCCGCTCGAACGCGGCCGGGAAGGCGTCGACGACCTCGCTGGCGCGGGCGATCGCGGCGTCGCTGTCGGGGTCGATCAGGTCGAGCAGCGTCTCGGCGAGGCGGGCGATGTTCCAGCGCGCGATGTAGGGCTGGTTGGCGAAGGCGTAGCGCCCGAACTGGTCGATCGAGCTGAACACGGTGGCCGGGTCGTAGGCGTCCATGAAGGCGCACGGGCCATAGTCGATGGTCTCGCCGGACACCGCCATGTTGTCGGTGTTCATCACCCCGTGGACGAAGCCGACATGCATCCAGCGCGCGACCAAGTAGGCTTGGCGCTCGGCGACGGCGGCCAGGAAGGCGAGGTACCGGTCGGGCATGTCGGCGAGTTGCGGATAGTGCAGCGCGATTGCGTGGTCGGCGAGGGCCCGGACCGCCTCCACGTCACCCCGGGCGGCGAAATACTGAAAAGTCCCGACCCGGATGTGGCTCGCCGCGACCCGGGTCAGCACCGCACCCGGCAGCACCTCCTCGCGGACCACGGGCTCGCCGGTCAGCACCGCGGCGAGCGCGCGAGTGGTCGGGATGCCCAGCGCATGCATCGCCTCGGAGACGAGGAACTCGCGCAGGACCGGACCGAGCGCCGCCCGCCCGTCGCCGTGGCGCGAGAAGGGGGTGCGGCCCGATCCCTTGAGCTGGACGTCGCGTCGGCGTCCGTCGCGACCGACCAGCTCGCCCAGCAGGATCGCGCGGCCGTCGCCGAGCTGCGGGACGAACTGGCCGAACTGATGTCCGGCATAGGCGGTGGCGATCGGCTCGGCGTCGACCGGCAGGCGGTTGCCGGCGAACAGCTCGGCGGCGACCGGCGCCAGGCTCGCGAGGTCGAGGCCGAGGGTCTCGGCCAGGTCCGCGTTGAGCGCGAGCAGGCGGGGTGCCGCCACCGGTGTCGGCGGCAGGCAGGCGTAGAAGCGCTCCGGCAGCCGCCGGTAGCTGTTGTCGAAGCCGAGCTGCAGATCGTCCACCGTCACCCGCCCGCGCGCCCCAGCGCCGCATGTCCGGCAAGATATGGGCGGTGCCGGCGCGGCTGCGAGGGCGCGGCCGTTTCCCCGTCAGACCGGCAGCGAGCGCAACCTCGCGCGCACGCGCTCGACGAACGCCGCACGCTGCTCGGCCCCAAGATTGTCCATACGGTGCAGTGCCAGCCAGAAGGTCCGGCAGCGCGGCGCGCAGATCGCGCGGATGCCGCGCATGATGACGCGCCGGCCCGGGTCGCCGACCCACCGGGTCCAGAGCCACGGGGCGCCATAGGTGGAGATGCCGCCGAGCAGACGGATGTTGGTCATCAGGCCGCGGATCGGCTGGTTGCCCTCGGGCAGGGTGAAGGTCTCGTGCGGGACCCAGACACGGTCGATCCAGCCCTTGAGCATCGCCGGGTGGCTGTACCACCAGGTGGGGTAGACGAAGATCAGGCCCTCGGCCCATTTCAGCTCGGCCAGCGCCGCGGCGACCGGGGTCACGTTGCTGCCGCGGGTGTGGTAGTCGAGGCGCTCTTGGCGCCGCATCACCGGATCGAATCCCTGCGCGTAGAGGTCGACCGGGCGCACCTCGTGACCACGCGCCTCGAGGGTCTCGACCGCGGTCCGGAACAGTGCCGCCGAGAAGCTCTCGGCGACGGGATGGGCGTGGACGACGAGCACGCGCATCAGAGCCTCGCCAGCGCCCGCTCGACGTCGGCGAGAAACCCGCGCCGCCGCGCCTCGCCGGCCGTGTTCAGGCGATAGAGGGCATGGAAGGCGACGCGCGCGCGGGGCGCCACGAACCACCGCAGGTACCGGGTGACGAGCCGCCGTGGCGGGTCGCCCATCCGCCAGGCGGCGAGGCGCGACTGGCCGTAGGTGACGATCCCGACGAGCGCCTCGATGTGTTGCAGCAGCGGGCGGACCCGCCCCGGTTCGGACAGATCGAAGCCGACCCCCGGGATCAGCACGCGGTCGAGGAAGCCCTTGAGGATCGCCGGCGGCCCGAAGCTCCAGGTCGGGAACTGGACGACGAGCGCCTGCGCGCGCCGCAGCCGCTCGACATAGGGCAGGACCGACGCCGCGTTCCGCCCGAGGTCGTAGTAGGCGCGGCGCTCCGCGGCGCCGAGCACCGGGTCGAAGCCCTCGGCATAGAGGTCGAGCAGGTCCACCTCGTGGCGGCGCCGTTCGAGGCCGGCGAGCGCCGCCTGCAGCAGCGCGCCATGGAAGCTCTCCGCGAGCGGGTGACAGAACAGATAGAGGACGCGCACGGGCTCAGGGCGGCTCCAGCACGGTGGCGTGGCGCCGCGTGCGGGCGCGGAGCGAGGCCGTCATCCCCTCGATCGGCGAGATGCGCCGGCGGCGAGCCTGGACGTGAGGGTCGGGTCTGCTCGTCCCGGCAGCAGCACGGCTCATGCCGCGGCGATCGCCTCGATCTCGACCTTGCAGGCCGGGAGCGCCAGGGCCTTCACGATGACCAGGGTCGAGGCCGGTGGCGGATCGGCGACCCAGCGGTCGCGCACCTCCATGTAGCTCCGCCGGTACTCCGCGTCGGTCAGGTACACGTTGAGGCGGACGATGTCACCGCGCGAAAGCCCGGCGGCGGTCAGGCAGGAGTCGAGATTGGCGAAGGCGAGGGCGCTCTGGCTGCCGACGTCCTCAGGCACGCTCCCGTCACTGTGCATGCCGAGCTGGCCCGAGACGAAGGCCAGACGCCTGGCACCCTCGACGGCGACGACGTGGTGGTAACGGCCGAACGGCGGCGGGACACCATCCGGATCGAGATGACGACGCATGCTTCCGGCCCATGGTTGTGGCACAAGGGCGGCTGGCGTCGCCGCCGGGCCCGTGCCATGCCGACGCAGCGATGATCGCGGAGCGCAGCGCCATGGGCAAGCCGTTGCCGGCCCGCTGGCAGGACCTCTCAACCGTCGATTTCAGCGCGCTCGATGCCGAGCGGACGGCGGCGCTCCTGCCGGTGGCCGCGATCGAGCAGCACGGCCCGCATCTGCCGGTGTCCACCGACGCGACCATCGCCGCGGGCCTGGTCGAGCGGCTGCTCGCCCGCCTGCCGTCCGGCACGCCGCTCCTCGTCCTGCCCCTGCAGGCGGTCGGCAAGAGCGACGAGCATGTCGACTATCCGGGTACGCTGACGCTCTCGGCGGAGACGCTGATCCGCCTGTGGTGCGAGCTGGGCGGATCGGTCCGCCGCGCCGGTGTGCGCAAGCTGATCCTGCTCAACAGCCACGGCGGACAGGTCGGGCCGCTGCAGATCGTCGCCCGCGAGCTGCGCGCGGCGCACGGCATGCTCGCCGTGGCGGCGAGCTGGTTCGCCTTCGGTCTGCCCGACGGGCTGGTGTCGGCCCAGGAACAGCGCCACGGCATCCATGGCGGCGCGGTCGAGACGGCGATGATGCTGGCGCTGCGTCCGGACCTCGTCGCCATGGACCGGGCCCGCGACTTCCGCCCGGCGACGCTGCGACTGGCCGACGAGGCGCCGCGCCTCGCGAGCCTCGGTGCCGGCGGCTTCGGCTGGCGAACCCAGGACCTCCACCCCGCCGGAGCCTGTGGCGACGCGACGCTGGCGACCGCGGCGATGGGCGAGGTGATCCTCGCCCACAGCGTCGCCGCGCTGTGCGAGCTCGTGAGCGAGGTGGTGCGGCTGCCGCTGTCCCTGGTCGGGGGCTCGCCGGAGCGGGTATCGGCATGATCCCGTGCGGCAAAGCGCTGCGATCGGCCGCCACCGCGGAACAGCGCGCCGTGGCGAGCCGTTCGTCATGGGTGGAACCTGCGGCAATGGCCTTGAAATGAGCCGCCGCCTGATCATCGGTACGAGGCATCTGTGCGGTGAGTCGCTCGCCGCGTGGCTCGCCCTGCGTCGCGCCGGGCTCGAGATCACCGTGGAGGTCGTGCCGCTGTGCCGGCCGGACACGGCGCGGCGGCTCGCCGCGATGTCGCCGACCGGCACCGTGCCGGTGCTCGTGACGCCGGGGGCTGTCCATGCGGGGGCGCTGGCGATCGTCGAGCATGCGGCGAGCGAGGCGCCGGCGCTGTGGCCCCGGCCACCGCTCGCCATGCTCGCGCGCGAGGTGGCGCTGGAATGCTTCACCGGCTTCCCCGAGCTGCTGACGCTCCTCCCCTTCGACATGCACCAGCGCTTCGAGCCACCGGGGCTGCTGCTGCGCCCGGTGGCAGGAGAGCTGGCGGCGCTGCGGCGGCTATGGGCGACGAGCCGCGCCGCGGGCGGCGGCGGACCGTTCCTGTTCGGCGAATTCGGCGCGGTCGATGCGCTCATGGCACCTCTGGTGGCGCGGCTCGTCACCCACGCCATCCCGCTCGACGGCGCCGATGCGCTCTACGTCGAGGCGTTCCGCGCGCTGCCCGAGTGGCGAGAATGGCTGGCCGGCGGCGAGGTGGCCGAGGAGCCGGTCAGCCTGTCCGCCTTGCTCGGGCGGACGGCGTTCGCCCCGCTGCCGCCGGAGGAGGTGGAGCGGCGCCGTGCGCGCGACCGATCCTCGGCCGCGGTCGGGCTGCCGACCATGGAGAGCGTCCGCCCGCGGCCGAAGCCGGTGCGGACGCAGGAGACGATCATGGTGCCGGATCCGGACGGCCGGCGCCGCCGGACCCGACCGCCGGGCCGGTGAGCGCGTTCGACCGTTACGGTCGCGAGGGGTTGCATGGGCTTGTCCGACGTTTCCCGTTCAGGCGAGCCATCCGTTGCCGGCGCCGATGGTCTTTGCACGTCGCTCGGACGACCGCGGGCGCACCGGGCGCGAGCCGGCCCCTGCTGCTGGCAACTCAGGCCGGCGCGGCCGCCCCGGAGCGGCGCAGGCCCAGGACCTGCAGCTCGAGCAGGACCAGCACGACGGCCGCCTGGCCGAGCACGAAGGCGTAGCCGAGCCCGGTCGGCCGCAGCCAGCCGCCGACCAGCAGCAGCACGCTTTCCAGGACCCAGAACGCGTTGAGCGCGATCACCGCCCAAACGCCGAGACGTGGCGGCGTGGCGCGCGTGGCGAGCCAGCCGACGGCGACCGCCCAGGGCAGGAGCACGAGGCCCACCGCGGTGAGCAGGCCTGCCGGCAGGCCCAGGAGCGGGCCAGCCGCACCGCCGGCGAGCGCCAGCAGCAGGCCGCGCGCGCCGCTGGCCACGGCGTCGGCGAGCAGCGCCTGGCGCAGGAGCGGCGAGGCGTGGATCGTGGTCATCGTGGAAGTCCCTTCGCTGGTGGGCGACGGGCGCATCGGAGCCGGCGCGCCGCGCCCGGTCGATGACCTCGGAGGTCATGGCGGCGCCGGCGCACGGTGCTAGGCTCCGCAAATGGGGGCCTTCGGCGACCAACTGCGCGAGTGGCGGATGCGGCGGCGGATGAGCCAGCTCGAGCTGGCGCTCGACACCGAGATCTCGACCCGCCACCTGAGCTATCTCGAGACCGGCCGCGCCCATCCGAGCCGGGAGATGATCCTGCGCCTCGCCGACCAGCTCGAGATTCCCCTGCGCGAGCGCAACCTGCTGCTGGTCGCCGCCGGCTATGCCCCGGTCTACAGCGAGCGGCCCTTGAGCGACCCGGCACTGGCCCCGGCGCGCGAGGCGGTCGAGCGCATCCTGCGCGGCCACGAGCCGTTCCCGGCGATCGCCATCGACCGGCGTTGGACGCTGGTCGCCGCCAACCGCGCGATCCCGCCGCTGCTCGCCGGGGTCGCGCCCCGGCTGCTCGAGCCGCCGGTCAACGTGTTGCGCCTCGGGCTGCATCCCGAGGGCCTCGCCGCGCGGGTGCTGAACCTCGCCGAATGGCGCGCGCACCTCCTGGCCCGGCTGCGCCGCGAGGCCGAGCTGACCGCCGATCCGGCGCTGGAGGCGCTCTACCAGGAGGCGCTGCGCTATCGCGTGCCGGGCTCGGCCGGCCCGATCCGCATCGCCGCCAACGACGTCGCCGTGCCGCTGCGCCTCGCGAGCGATGCGGGCGAGCTGTCCTTCATCAGCACCATCACCGTGTTCGGCACCCCGGCCGACATCACCCTCGCCGAGCTGGCGCTGGAGACCTTTTTCCCGACGGACGAGGCGACGGCGGCGGCGATGCGCCGGCTGGTCGAGCAGGGGGCTACCCAACCCGGAGGCGCAGGCTCCAGCGGGTGAGGGTGCCGACGTCGCGGGCGACGAGGTCGGCGACGTGCAGGGTCCAGCGGCCGCGGACCTCGATGCCGCCGCGGGCCAGCGCGTCGAGATCGGGCGTGTCGGCGACGGTGTAGGTGCGGACGAGATCCGGCGCCCCGCCGCCGGTCCGGTCGTGGAGCAGCGCCACGAAGCCGCCGGGCGCCACGAGCGCCACGCGCAGATCGCCGCGCCACGTATGGCGGATCTCGACGGCGACCTCGATGGCCGCGAGGCGGCCGTCGCGGTCGACGTCGAGATGGCTCACCACGCCCTGCGGTGTCCGGTCGGGGATGGGCAAAGTCGCCGTCGCCTCGGCGACGATGTCGCGGCTCGGGGTCGGCTGCAGCGCGCCGGGGAGCGCCCGGGCCCGCGCGACCGCGCGGGCGGCGTCGATCTTGCCGGCGCCGAACCAGAGCGAGCGGCCGGCGACGAACGCGCCCGAAAGGCCCTGCGTGTTCGGGTCGTTCGCCAGATCCAGGTTCGGGTCGAGCTCCTGGTCGGCCGTGGCCATCAGGATGTTGCGAACTTCCGCGGCGGTGAGCTGCGGGTTGACGGACAGCATCAGCGCGACGACGCCGCTGACGACCGGGGCGGCGCCGCTCGTGCCGCCGAACTCGCGGGTGTAGAGGTCCTCGCGCAGCGGGGTCGAGGGATCATCGAAGCGGCGGATCGGGGCGAACGCGCTGCCATGGCCCGGGCGGTTGCTCGCGGCGACCTGGCCGCGACCGCGATAATTGGCGACGAACTCCGCCCGGCCGGGGGTGCCCGGCGGCGTGAACGCCTGGATGTAGTGGAGATTGTTCGACGGCGCCGTGACTGTGACGTGCGGCCCCCAGGAGGAGTAGCCGGCCTTGCGCTTGCGCGAGCTCATCGCCGCGACGACAACCAGCCCCTCGGTCAGCGGGTAGCCCGAGTAGACGGTGCGCCCGGCCGGAATCTGCCGGATCGTTCCGCCCGAGACGAAGCGCACGCCGTTCACGTTCCGCGCGCCGTCGAGGAAGGTCGGCGCGTCGTCGTTGGCGGCGCTGAAGACCATCACCAGGCCCTTGCTGCGGCGTCCGCCCGTTCGCGTGAGGTCGGTGAGAGCGTCGCGGAACGGTCGCGGCAGCGGATCGAAGCTCGTCGGCGGCAGGCCGAAGCTGCAGTTGACGACGTCGGCACGTACCGAGACGAAGCGGAAGATCTCCAGGATGTCGACCGACGAGGCGGTCGGGCCGAAGCCGATCCGCACCGGCAGGAAAGTGCAGCCCGGGGCGACGCCGCGCATCGCACTGTCGGCATGGTGCGCGCCGACGGCGATGCTGGCCACCGGCGTGCCGTGATAGTCGTCGACGTCGGGCAGCGGGCGGTCGTCCTGGTCCTGGAAGTCGCGCGCGTCGGGATGCAGACGCACGCCGGCCAGCGCCGGGTGGCCGAGATCGAAGCCGTCGTCGATCACGGCCACCACGATCTCTGGCCGGCCGGTGCTGATCGCCCAGGCCTCGATGGCGTCGATGTCGGCGTTCGGCACGACCTCCGGATCGGTCGTCAAGTCGGTGGTCAGATACCACTGCTGCGCGAACAGCTCCGGGACGGCATGGAACTGGAGCTGCTGCATCAGATCCGGGGTGCAGGCGGCGACCTCCGGCCGCTGCATCAGCTCGTTCGCGAGCTTGACCGGATTGCGCTGGGTGTCGTTGGTCAGGCGCAGGACGTGCGCGTTGCCCATCCGCGTCACGTAGACGAGGTGGTACTCGTTCATGATCCGCTCGAGCTCGCCGGTGCCCTCATGGCGCAGCTCGAGGATCACCCGGTCGGCGATCAATATCTCCTCGCCGGTATCCTCGACTTCGTAGATGTGATGCGCGACCTCGCGCTCGCGGACCTCGCGCATCGCCGCATCGCGCTCGGCCGCATCCGGCGCACTGACCCGGGTGTAGCGCGGCGCCAGCGCGCGGATCCGCAGGCCCACCTCGTGCGGCACCTCGTCGGCCGGTGCCATCACCGAGAAGTCGGTCTCGTGCTTGCGCACCGGCACTTTCTGTCCGCCGAGCACGATGAAGCCGCCGAGATCGTCATCGCCGGCGCCGCCGCGCCGCTTGCGTCCCGCCATGAGGCCCGCTCCCCGCGTCCTAGCCTGTAGCGGCGCAGCCTACGACCTCGGGGCGGCCGAGTCCGTGATGCCGATCACGGCGTGGGCGCTGGCCTACTCCGCCGGGAGCGGCACCGCGGCGGCGGGGGCCGCGACCGGTCTGCGGGTCCGGGCGAGCAGCATATAGGCGGTGGGGACGACGAACAGGGTGAGCAGGGTGCCGAGCGAGAGGCCGCCGACGATGACCCAGCCGATCTGGACGCGGCTCTCGGCACCGGCGCCGGTCGCGAGGGCGAGCGGTACGGCGCCGAACACCATGGCGCCGGTGGTCATCAGGATCGGGCGCAGACGGAGCACTGCGGCCTCGATGACCGCCTCCAGCTTGCCCAGCCCGCGCTCCTGGAGCTGGTTGGCGAACTCGACGATCAGGATGCCGTGCTTGGTGATCAGCCCGACGAGCGTGATCAGGCCGATCTGGCTATAGACGTTCATCGTCCCGCCGGTGAGCTTGAGCGCGGCCAGGGCACCGGTCATCGACAGCGGCACGGTGAGCAGGATGATGAACGGGTCGACGAAGCTCTCGAACTGCGCCGCGAGCACGAGGTAGATGAACACCAGCGCCAGCAGGAAGGTGATGTAGAGGCTCGCCGAGCTGGTCCTGAACTCGCGCATCTCGCCGGCGTAGTCGGTCGTCGCATTGGCCGGCAGCACGCGCCGCGCCGCCCCGTCGAGGAACGCCGCGGCATCGCCCAGCGTGTAGCCGGGGGCGAGCGTGGCCGTGATCTTGGCCGCGCGCAGCTTGTTGAAGTGGTTCAGCTCCTTGGGGGCGACCGTCTCCTCGACGGTGATGAGGTTGGACAGCGGGATCATCTGCCCGCCCTCGTTGCGCACGTAGATCGAGGCGAGGCTGTCGGGGTCGCGGCGGTCGACGTCGGCGACCTGGACGATCACCTCGTACTGCTTGCCGTTCTGCTTGAAGCGGGTGACCTTGCGGCCGCCGAGGAGGGTCTCGAGGGTGCGGCCGACGGCGTCGACCGACACCCCGACATTGGCGACCTTGTCGCGATCCACGCTGACCCGCAGCTCGGGCTTGTTCAGCTTGAGGTCGCTGTCGAGGTTGAGGAGCCCGGGGAACTGCCGCGCCTCGGCGAGCAGGGCATCGTTGAGCTTCTGCAGCTCGCTGTAAGGGGCGGAGGTCTGGACGATGAACTGCACCGGCTTGTCGACCGGGCTCTGGCCGAGCGAGGGCGGGTTGCTGGCGAAGGCGAGCACGCCGGGGATGCCGAACATGCGTGGCGCCAGCTCCCCGGCGATGGCCTGCTGCGCGCGCTCCCGCTCCGCCCAGTCCTGCAGGCGGACGAACGAGATGATCTGGTTGACGCCGGAGAAGCCCGTGACGACGAAGTACTGCGTCACCTCGGGCACGGAGGCGTAGATCTCCTCCATCCGCCGTGCGTACTGGTCGGTGAAGTCGAGCGTGGCGCCCTCGGGCCCGATGCCGATGCCCACGATCACCCCGCGATCCTCGATCGGCGAGAGCTCGGAGCGCAGGCCCGTGAAGAGGAAGAAGCTCGTCGCGGCGACCAGGAGCCCCGCGAGCACGACGAGCGATTTGGCCTGCAGCGACGCCGCCAGCGCGACGCGGTAGCCGCGGGTGAGCCCGATCAGGCCGGCCTCGACGATCCGGTAGGGCAGGCTGTGGCTCGCCTGATGGCGCAGCAGCTTCGAGCACATCATCGGCGACAGGGTCAGCGCGACGAATCCCGAGACGAGCACCGCGCCGGCCAGCGCCAGGGCGAACTCGGTGAACAGGCGGCCGGTGCGGCCGGTCATGAAGGCGATCGGGGCGTAGACCGCGGCGAGCGTCAACGTCATCGCCACGACCGCGAAGCCGATCTCGTTGGCGCCCTTGAACGCCGCCTGCAGCGGCGCCATGCCCTCCTCGATGTGCCGATAGATGTTCTCGAGCACGACGATGGCGTCGTCGACGACCAGCCCGATCGCCAGGACCATCGCCAGCAAGGTCAGGGTGTTGATGCTGAAGCCGAAGGCGTACATCAGGGCGAAGGCGCCGATCAGGCTGACCGGGATGGTGACCAGCGGGATCAGCGTCGCCCGCAGCGAGCGCAGGAAGACGAAGATCACGAGCACGACGAGCAGCACGGCCTCGCCGATGGTCATGAACACCGCCTCGATCGAGCGGGCGATGAACACCGAGCTGTCGTAGGCGATGTCGAGGTTCATGCCGTCCGGCAGGTCGGCCTGGATGACCGGCAGGACCGCGACCAGCGCCGCGGAGATGTCGAGCGGGTTGGCGGTCGCCTGCTTGACCACGCCGACCGCCACGGCCTCGCGGCCCTTGAAGCGGACGTTGACGCGCTCGTTCTCCGGTCCCAGCTCGACACGCGCGACATCGCCCAGGCGGACCGGATAGCCGCCTGCCTCCTTGAGGATCACCCGCTCGAACTCGGCCGGCGTGCGCAGGTCGGTCTCGCTGACGACGGTGAACTCACGCGCCACGCTCTCGACCCGGCCCGCCGGGATCTCGACGTTCTGCCGGCGCAGCGCGGTCTCGACGTCCTGCGGGGTCAGCCGGTACGCCGCGAGGCGCTGCGCGTCGAGCCAGATGCGCATCGCGTACTTGCGCTCGCCGAAGATCCGCACATCCGCCACGCCGGGCAGGTTCTGCAGTCGGTCCTTGACGAACCGATCGGCGTAGTCGGTGACCTCCAGGGGCGATGCGCGGTCCGACGACAGCGCCAGGTAGATGATCGGCTGCGCGTCGGCCTCGACCTTGGCGATCACCGGCTCCTCGACCCCGTCGGGCAACCGCCCGCGGACCCGGCTGGTGCGGTCGCGAACGTCGTTCGCCGCCGCGTCCGGATCGCGCGTGGTCTTGAAACGGATGGTGATCTGGCTGCGCTCGGCGCGGCTGATCGAGGTCATGTACTCGATGCCCTCGATGCCCGACAGCGACTCCTCGAGCGGCTGGGTGATCTGGCTCTCGATGATCTCCGCCGAGGCGCCGGTGAACACCGTCTCGACGGTGACCACCGGCTCGTCGATGTTCGGGTACTCGCGCACCGGCAGCCGCTCGAAGGCGATGATGCCGACGAGCAGGATGACCAGCGACATGACCGTCGCCAGGACCGGGCGCCGGATCGAGATCTCGGAGAGGACCATGCGCGCGCTCTCAGGAGGTCGCGGCGGCCGTGGCGGGCGCCACCGGCGCCACCGCCGTACCGTCGCGCAGCTTGATCTGGCCGGCGGTCACCACGACGTCGCCGGCGGCGACGCCATCGAGGATCTCGACCTTGCCGTCACGCCGCAGCCCGGTGCGCACCGCCGTCGAGACGGCCTTGCCGTCGACCACCTTGAACACGATCTGCGCCTGGCCGAAGGGCACGAGTGCCTCCTCGGGCACGGTCAGCGCATCCGTCTTCTCGTCGAGGACCAGTTCCACGCGGGCGAACAGCCCGGGTCGCAAACGGTCGTCGCGGTTCGGCAGGAGCGCCCGCAACAGCACGCTGCGGCCGTTCTCGTCGATCAGCGGGTCGATGGCATAGACCTCGCCGACGAAGCGCTCGCCGGGAAAGGCGTCGAGGCTGACCTCGATCGTCTGGCCGACGCGCAGCGCCGAAAGGAACACCTCGGCGACGCGGAAGTCGACCTTCAGCGGGTCGATCTGCTCGAGGTTGACGATGGCCGCGCCGGTGTCGACGTAGTCGCCGACGGAGACCTTGCGCAGCCCGACGACGCCGGCGAAGGGCGCCCGGATCGTGAGCTTCTCCATCCGCGCCCGGGCGAGCGCGAGTGCCGCCTCGGCAGCACCCATCTCGGCCACCGCCTGATCGTAGTTGGCCCGCGTGCCGGTGCCGCGGCGGGCGAGCTCCGACTGCCGCTCGAGATTGGCCTTGGCCAGCGCGAAGGCGGCCTCGGCGGCCGCGACCTCGGCCTCGTTGACCGCCCGGTCGAGCTCGAGGAGCACCTGGCCGGTGGCCACCGGCTGGCCTTCGACGAAGCCGATCTGCACCACGCGGCCGGGCACCTCCGGCCGGATCACGACCGACTCAGCCGAACGCAGGGAGCCGACCGCGGTCAGACGACGCTGGATCGGGCCGGGCGCCACGGTGACCGTCTCGACGGCCAGCGCGAAGCCGCCGGGCGGCCCGCCGCCGGGCCCGCGCGGCCCGTCGGCGGCGGCCCGCACCAAGGGCGATGCGGGCAGCCAGGGCAACCAGGGCGGGGGACCGTAGGCGTACCAATAGGCGCCGCCGGCCAGGATCAGCATCGCGGCGGCGATCAGGCTCTTCAGGATAGCGCGCAAACGAAGCTCCACACCGTGCCGCTCACCGGCCAGCACGACAGCCTACCTGGCGTCGGTGGTCACGACAGCGGGGGCGACCGCAACGCAGCCCGCCCGACGCTGCATATGGAGCTTACGTACGGCCGAAGCGAGAGGCTGGTCGGGGCGGCGTGATTTGAACACGCGGCATCCAGCTCCCAAAGCTGGCGCTCTACCAGGCTGAGCTACGCCCCGCGGTTGCGAACCTAGGGAGTTCCGGGGCCCGCCGCAACGGCGGCACGGGCCGAGCGCGCCTCGCGCTGGTTCAGCCACCAGACGAAGAGGCCGCTGCCGACGATCACCGTGGCGCCGCCCAGCGTGGCGAGGCCCGGCACGTCGCCGAACACCAGCAGGCTCGCGAGGATCGCCCAGACCAGTTGCACGTAGGTGAAAGGGGCGAGCCGTGAAGCCTCGAGGCGCTGCAGGGCGAGGATCACCATCAAATGGCCGACCGCGCCACACGAGCCGAGGATCAGCAGCAGCAGCCATTGGCCGGGACTCGGTTCCCGCCAGCCGAGCGGGAGCAGCAGCGTGAACAGGACAGCTCCGGTGAGGCCGGCGTAGAGCAGGGAGACGATCGGCTCGGCCTCGCGCACGAGCCGCGTCGACACCTGATAGAGCGCATAGGCCAGCGCGCAGCCGGCGGCGAGCAGCGCGCCGACGCCGAGACCGCCCCCGGTCGGCCGGATGATCACGAGCGCGCCAAGCAGGCCGACGACGATCGCCGCCCAGCGCAGCGCGGTGACACGCTCCTTGAGCACGACCACGGACAGCGCGGCGACGAGGAGCGGGGCGGTGAACACGATCGCCGACACATCCGCCAGCGGCAGGTGCCAAAGCGCCAGGAAGTTGAAGATCGTCGAGAGCATCAGGAGGACCGAGCGCCCGAGCTGGACCCGCGGATGCGCCGTGCGGGCCAACGCCACGACTGCCGCGGGGAAGATCAGGGCGGTCAGGACGACGTGGAACAGGAAGCGACCCCAGATGACCATGACCGGGCCGAGCTCGGGGGTGAGCGCCTTGGCCAGGACGTTGAGGACGACGAAGAACAGGCCTCCCAGCAGGAACAGCCCGACGGCGGCGAGCTGGCCCGGGGGCGCCCGCATCACCCCAGATGGCGCAGGTACTGGGCGACGAAGTCGCAGCCGGCGAGCTCGGCGTAGGCGTCGGTCAGGCGGCGGGTGACCGGCCCGTAAGGCCGGCCGTCGCCGACCGGCTGGCCGTTGATCTGCACGACCGGGCACAGGCACAGCGAGGTCGAGGTCAAGAAGGCCTCGTCGGCGGTGGCAGCGTCGTAGAGGTCGAGATCGCCCTCGCGGCAGGGAATGGCCAGCCGCTCGGCGAGCTCGATGACGACCGCACGGCTGATGCCGGGCAGGACCATCCGTTCGCGCGGGGTCAGCAGCGCCCCGTCGCGGACCAGGAAGATGTTGCTGCCGAGGCCCTCGCAGAGATGGCCGCGCTCGTCGAGCAGCACCGCCCAGGCGCCGGCATCCTGCGCATGGGCCTCGCGCTCGGCGACGATCAGGTTGAGGTAGTTGTGCGTCTTGGCGCGCGGGCTGAGCGCGTCCGGCGGCGTGCGTCGGGTCGCCGGCGTGACCACGCGAATCCCGTCGCGGTAGTGCAGGGCGCGCTCGGCCAGCGGCAGCGGCATGCACTCGACGATCACGGTCGGCCCGTCCTGCTCCCAGCGATCGCCGGGAAAGCGGCGGATGCCACGGCTGACCCGTTGGCCGACCCAGTAGTCGTCGTGCTCGTCGAGGAGGTGCAGGTTGCGGCGCAGGACCTCGCGCGAGATGTCGGCGAGCTCGGCCATGCTCAGGCCCGGATCGAGGCCGAGATAGCGCAGCGAGCGCGCGAATCGCTCGAGGTGCTGTTCGAGGCGGAACATGCGATGCGCGAAGGTCCGCGTCATGTCGAAGGCGCCGTCGCCATAGAGGAAGGAGCGATCGCGGAACGGCACCAGCGCCTCGCTTTCCGGGACGTAGCGCCCGTTGAGGTAGACGATGCGCTCGTTGGCGAGATCGGACATGGGGCGACGTTACCCGGCGGCTTGACCGCTGCCGAGCATAGGGGCAGCACACCACCCATGCAGCTACCGATGGTCTTTCTCGACGGGCCGTGGCGCATGGCGATGGGCCTGCGGCCGCTGGCGCCGGCGGACTGGCTGTGGCGCGATGACCGGGTCGAGCCGGAGCTGGCGCTGCGCCGCAAGCTGATCGCCGAACAGCCGGACGAGGTGCTCGCCTGCCTGCCGGGCATGGAGCCCGCCTGTAGCGAGCTCCTGGCAATGGCCGAGGAGCATCTCGCCCGCGACCACGGTCTCGCGATCGCGCCATCCCGGATGACCGGCGGCGCCGCGCTGACGCGCCTCGGCGGGTTGGCGCAGGAGGATTTCTGCCTGCTCGCCGCGGATGGCGAGGGCGCCTACCGCCTACGCGCCGGCGTGCTCTGCTTCCCGAGCCACTGGAGCCTGCGGGCGAAGCTCGACCTGCCGCTGCGCGCGATCCACGATCCGGTTCCTGGCTTCACCGAGAAGCTCGCGGCGCCGGCCGACCGGTTCATGACCGCGCTCGAGCCGGACCGGCCGGTCTGGCGGGCGAACTGGAGCCTCGTCGAGCATGCGAACCTCCCGGCCCCGGAGAAGCGCAAGCCGGTGCCGGGGCTGACCTCAGCCAACGCCGGCGAACGGTTGTGGCTGCGCGTCGAGCGCCAGACGTTGCGCCGGCTGCCCGAGAGCCGCGCCGTCGTGTTCACGATCCGCAGCTTCGTTCGCGCGCTCGGCGAGGTGGCGCGGCTGCCCGGCGTCGCCGCCGCGATCGCGGCCCGGCTGCGCGAGATGCCGCCCGGGATGGCCGGCTACAAGGGCCTGCCGCTGATCGGCGAGGCCGTGCTGCCCTGGCTCGACCGGGTCGCCGAGGAGGCCGCCGGCCCGCCACGGGCGGAGCTGCCCGCCTGAGGGAGGCAGCGCCGCACCGGCGACACCCAGCCATTGCAGCCGCGCCTGATCCTCGCCCGGCATGACGATCTCGGGCGGGACGACGGCGAAGCCGAACTGCGCGTAGTAGGCGGGATCCCCGACGAGGAACACGAGCCGCGGGCGATCGCGCCCGACAAGGCCCAGCGTCGTGCGGACGAGGGTCCGGCCGATTCCCTCACCCTGCCGGTCCGGGGCGATCGCCAGGGGGCCGAGGAGCAGCGCCGGCGCCCGATCGAGCAGGAGGTGCCAGTAGCGGATCGAGCCGACCAGCCGGCCATCGCTCGTGGCGATCCACGAGAGGCTCGGCTCCGGCTCGCGGCCGATCCGGTAGCGATAGGAGATCTTGCGCTGGCGGCCGATGCCGAAAGTGGTGTCGAGGAGAGACTCGATGGCCGGCCCATCGAGCGGCCCTTCGGGCTGAATCTGGAACATCGGCGAACCCGGTTGTGGCGGTGAGGGGACCGCCGCGGGTCGGGACGCGGCGGCTCAGCGGACGGCGGCTGACGCCGTACGTCGTCGGGCTCGCAAAGGGACCGCAGGCGCGCGCTTCATGCGAGGTTCGATGAACGCGGACGCGGGTCCTGTCAACGCTCGATCTCGGCCGGATTGAACACGGTCACGAGCGGGCCCGTGCGGCCGCGCAGCTCGAGGCTCCGGCGCAGCACCCAGCCCACCGTCGGGAAGGCCAGCTCGTCCCACGGGATCTCCTCCCAGCCGATGAGCCGGACCTCGCGGCTCTCCGGGCCTGCCGCGACCGCCTCGTCGAGCAGGCTCGCGCGGAAGAGGAGCTGCACCTGGCCGATCCGCGGCACGGTGTAGGCGGCGATCAGGCCGTCGATGCGGATCCGCGCACGGGCCTCCTCCCAGGCCTCGCGCATCGCTCCCTCCTCGGCGGTCTCGTCCAGCTCCATGAAGCCGGCCGGGATCGTCCAGAAGCCCGCGCGTGGCTCGATCGCCCGCCGGCAGATCAGGAGCCGCTCGCCATGGGTGCAGACCGCGCCGACGACCACCTTCGGGTTGACGTAGTGGATCGTGCCGCAGCGCCGGCAGACATGACGCAGGCGATCGTCGCCCTCCGGCCGCTCCAAGACCAGCTCGCCGGCGCAGCTCGGGCAGTAGCGCATCGGGCCGGTCAGCCGTCGGGCTTGCGGAACAGGGCCTCGGCCGCGCTGCGCACGTCGCGCCTTTTGGCCAGTTCGCCCTCGACACGGGCGATCTCCGCGCGCAGTTCGGCGACGTAGCTCTCGAGCTCGGCGACGCTCAGCGCGCGCAGGTCGCGGCCCGGTCCGGTCGATGGCTTGGGTCTCGGCTCCTCGTCGTCCATGGGGTGGCTCCGGCTCCCGCCCGATCACCCGTCTTGTGCCCCCGGTGGCGCGCCTTGACAACGCGCGTGGCCGCCAGCCACATCGCGCCGACCTCGCAACCGCCTCCGCGGAGCCCCCGTTGAGTGCCACCTACGCGAAGTATTTCCCCGTCTCGTGGGAAGAGCTGCACCGCGACGCCAAGGCCCTCGCCTGGCGCCTCGCCGCCGGCGGGCCGTGGCGTGGCATCGTCGCCATCACCCGCGGCGGGCTGGTCCCGGCGCACATCATCGCCCGCGAGCTCGACATCCGGATCATCGACACCGTGTGCATCGCGTCCTACGACGACACGACCCAGCGCGGTGCCGAGATCCTCAAGCGCGTCGAGGGGGACGGCGCCGGCTGGCTGGTCGTCGACGACCTCGTCGATACCGGGGCCACCGGGCGGATCGTCCGCGAGATGTTGCCCAAGGCGCACTTCGCCACGGTCTATGCCAAGCCGGCGGGCCGGCCGATCGTTGACACCTTCATCACCGAGGTCAGCCAGGACACCTGGATTCTCTTCCCGTGGGACACCGCGCCGCAATACGCCCAGCCGATCGCGGCGCAGGCCAAGGCCGGCTGAACCTGTCGCACGCGCACCACAGTGCATGGGCAGGGGGCTTGACCCGGTTGTAAGGCGCCGCTCGGCGCTCTACCACGGTTAACGCCTCAAGAACCAAGTCTTCCCGAGCCGTGCTTCAGGCTCACCGGAGAGGTCGGCCGATCTCCCGGTGTGCACCCGCTCGGGCAGCGATCGGGTGGAACCTTCTGCGGCTCGGGGGGGCGAGGCTCGGGGCGGGCGCCGTGATGGCCGGCGCCGGGCATCGTCATGCACGAGGGGGGACCCGGTATGCGATTGAGTTGGCGGCGGATTCCTGGGCGACAGATGGCTTCCACGGCGATGGTTGCGCTGCTCGCGCTGGCCACGCTGGCGGCACCAGCGGCGGCAAGGGCGGGCAAAGGTCCGGACGAGCCCGTCTTCAAAGCGCCGATCGACTGGGGCTACGGGCCCGGGGTGCGGCCCGGGAGCCTGCGGCAGAAATTGCAGAGCGCCGCGGAGGCGGTCACGCCGCGCCGCGCAGCGGGCGAGGTGGCGGGCGGGCGCAACGCCCATCTCGGTGGCGCGTTCGGCCCGGTGGTGCCGTACCCGATCATTCCGCTGCACGCGGTGCTGCTGCCGGACGGCCGGGTGTTCAGCTTCGGGACCGACGAACGCGGCCAGCAGACGGGGCAGTTCGTGTACGATCTATGGGATCCCCGGCGCGGCACAGGAACTGGCTCGCACACCATTCTCCCGGTTACCACGGGAACGGATCTGTTCTGCGCCGGGCAGACCGTGCTCGCGACCAGCGGCGAAGTGCTCCTCGCCGGCGGCGACCTCACGATCCGCGGTCAACGCAACTTCGCCACCGAGGACGCCAATATTTTCGATCCGCGCACCAACCGGTTGCGCGCCGAGCAAAAGATGCGCTGGAAGCGGTGGTATCCGACCCTGGTGACGCTCGCCAACGGCAGCGTCGTCACGCTCGGCGGCTACGAGCGGCCGGGCCGCGCGGTGATCACCCCGGAGCTGTATCGGCCCGGCAGCGGCTGGCTGACGCTGGCCGGCGCCGCCAGCGATCCGGCGTTCGGCTATACCGGCCTCAACTGGCACTATCCGCGCGCCTATCTGCGGCAGTCGGGCGACGTCGCGGTGATCGGCAATCGCCAGGGGATCTTCCTCCTCAACCCGACGGGCAACGGCTCGATCACCCGGACCGCCGCGTCGCTGCCGAACGGCAACCGCGGGCTGCCGGCGGTGATGTACGCCCCGGGGCGGGTCCTGTCGGTGCGCGGGGGTCGGGTGGTCTCGCTGATCGATCTGACCGGCGCCACGCCCCGCGTCAGCCGGACCGGCTCGGTGTCGGCGCACCGACTGTGGTCGAACGGGACCGTCCTGCCGAACGGCGAGGTCGTCGTCACCGGCGGCTCCGGCGTGGATGTCGCCATCTATCAGGACGTCCTGCGCGACGTCACCTACCACGCGGAGATCTGGTCCCCGACGACCGGCTCCTGGCGGCGCGGCGCGTCGGCGGCCAAGCCGCGCCTGTACCACTCGGTGGCGCTGCTGCTGCCCGACGCGACGGTGCTCACCGCCGGTGGCGGCGCGCCCGGACCGGTCACCAACCTCAATGCTGAAATCTATTATCCGCCCTATCTCTACAAGAAGGATGGATCGGGGCAGCTCGCGCCGCGACCCACCATCGTCTCCGCACCGACCTCGCTGCCGCGCACCGGCTCCTTTCAGATCCAGGTCGGCAGCGGCCAGCGGATCGGCACGGTGACGCTGATCCGCACCGGCGCGCCGACGCACTCGTTCGACGCCGATCAGCGCCGCATGCCGCTCGCCTTCCAGCAGAACGGCGCGCGCCTGACGGTGACCGGTCCCGGCGGCGCCACCCTCGCGCCACCCGGCTACTACCTGCTGTTCGTGCTCGACCAGCAGGGCGTCCCGTCGGTCGGGCGGATCGTCAGTCTGGGCGTCTGACGAGATTCGCGGAGAAGGGCCGGCGGTGACGCGTTCGCCGCCGGCAGTATTCGGCTACAGCGTTCCGGCCCCGCCAGGGCTGGAGTCGGGAATGTTCCCCCGTCTAGTCTGAACGAACTCTTAACCGGTCGGCGCCTCCTCGAGTCGCGGTGTCGGATCGGTGGCGGTTGTACATGTCCACTGACCGTCGACGCGGACGGCCGTGGCTGGGGGGAACCATGCGTCTTTACCGGATCTTCGTCGGACTGTCGGCCGTTCTGCTCACCATGGCGGCGTCCGGGCTCGGCGCTTCCCGAGCGATGGGCGAGCCAATCGTCGGCGGTCCCAAGGCGCATCTGCGCGGCGCGTTCGGTCCGATCATCGGCTGGCCGCTGATCCCGCTCCACGCGATGCTCATGCCGGACGGACGGGTGCTCAGCTACGGCACCGACGAACAGGGCCAGCAGACCGGCCTGTTCGTCTACGACATCTGGGATCCGAGCCGTGGCACCGGGCCGGAGTCCCACTTCGTCCTGCCCAACACCACCGGCACCGACCTGTTCTGCAGCGCGCAGACGTTGCTGCCGACAACGGGGGAAATCCTGCTCGCGGGTGGCGACGAGACGATCGACGGCGAGCGCAACTATGGCAGCGCCGGGACGACCATCTTCGACCCGAGCACGGACACGATGCGCGCCGAGGCGCCGATGGCCTGGCGCCGCTGGTACCCGACGCTGGTCACGATGGCCTCGGGCGATGTGCTCGTGGTCGGTGGCCGCGACACGCCCACGACGCCGATCCTCACGCCCGAGCTCTACACGCCCGGACAGGGCTGGCGCGCGCTCGCCGGCGCGCGCAGCTCGGCGGCGTTCGGCGCCAGCGGGATGAACTGGTTTTACCCGCGCGCGTTCCTGACCCCGCGCGGACGGGTCGCGGTGCTCACCAACACGGGTGGGATCCATCTCCTCAACCCGGCCGGCAACGGCCGGATCAGCGGCGTCGTGGCGCAGATGCCCAGCGGCCACCGCGGCCTGCCGGTGGTCATGTACGCGCCGGGCAAGGTGTTGTCGGTTCGCTCGTCGCGCCAGGTCGCGCTGGTCGATCTCAACCCGGCCACGCCGACCGTGACCCTCACGGGCCTCGTGTCGCAGGTCCGGCTGTGGTCGAACGCCACGGTGATGGCCGACGGGCGGGTGGTGCTCACCGGCGGCTCGGCCGCCCTCAACCAGCTCACCGGCGTGGCCTACCATGCCGAGCTGTGGAGCCCCGAGGGCGGGGTCTGGACGCGCGGTGCCTCGGCGCGCACCGAGCGCCTCTACCACTCGATCTCGCTCCTGCTGCCGGATGGGACGGTGCTGACCGGCGGCGGCGGCGCCCCCGGCCCACGCACCCAGCTCAACGCCGAGATCTATTATCCGCCCTACCTGTTCCGCACCGACGGCTCGGGGCAGCTCGCGCCCCGGCCGACGATCACCACCGCGCCCGCTTGGCTGCAGCGCGGCCAGCCCTTCACGGTCCAGGTCGGGGCGGGCCAGACGATCCGCCGCGTGACCCTGGTGCGGACCGGCTCGGTCACGCACTCGCTGGACGCCGACCAGCGACACTTCGAGCTCGCCTTCACCCAGGCCGGCAGTGTGCTCACGGTCACCGCCCCGGCGTCCGCGTTCGTCGCTCCGCCCGGCGCCTACCTGCTGTTCGCGATCGACGCCAACGGCGTGCCCTCGATCGGACGGATCGTGAGCCTTGGAACGTGAAGCGTTACCCGGCGACCCTACGGGCGGTCTTGGAGCTGCACGACGTCGGCGACGGGTCGGACAGAACTCGCGCAGTAGTTGTGGATCAATGGGGGCGCTGCAACAAGAATCCGCCTTGTCGTCGGTGGAAGATCGCGGGATAGCGCGCGCCGGGTGCCTGAGACAGTCTAGAGAAACCTAATCGATCAAGTCGACTTCAGAAGAAGCGCCTTGGGCAAGAAGCGGGGGTGCGAAAATGAGCAAGTTGCGTTCAGCAACGATCGTTGCGTTGTGGGTGGCTGCCGTGATCGCGGGCGGTAACGCACCCACGGCGGGGGCCGACGAGGCCGCACCCGCGGCGGCGGGGCCGATCGACTGGGGGTACGGCCCCGGGATCCGTCCGGGCAGCCTGCGGCAGAAACTACAGTCGTTGGCGGAGTCGCTCACGGAAGGGGCGGTTGCCGGTCCGGACGCCCATCTCACCGGTGCCTGGGGGGCACCCTTCACCTGGCCGATCGTGGCCATCCACACGTTGCTGATGCCCGACGGCCGGGTCATGAGCTTCGGCTCGACCTTGAAGGGCAAGGTCGGCGCCGCCCTGCACTACAACATCTGGGATCCCGCGCGCGGCTTCGGCGCGGACGCGCACTGGATCCTGCCGAACACGACCCGCACCGACATCTTCTGTGCCGGTCAGACGGTGCTGCCGCTCAGCGGGGACGTCGCCATCATCGGCGGCGACGCCATCGTCGACGGCAAGCGGTACAACGGCAACGAACGGCTCACGCTGTTCCGTCCGCGATCGAACAGCCTCGCCAACGCCAACCCGATGTTCGTCAAGCGCTGGTATCCGACGGCGCTGGCGATGCCGGACGGTGGCGTGCTGGTTCTCGGCGGCCGGCAGGCACGCAACGGCGTGCTCGCGCTGACACCCGAAGTCCTGCAGCCGGACGGCGCGTGGCGCCTGCTGACCGGTGCCACGAGTACCCCGGCCTTCGCCGGCACACGTAGCAACTGGTGGTATCCGCGCGGCTTTGTCGGCCGCCATGGGATGGTGGTCCTCCTCGGCCATGACGGGCTCGTGTTCGAGCTGGATCCGTCAGGGCTGGGCAGCATCCGCCAGCTCACCGAGCGTCTCCCGCTGAGCCATGCGAACCTGCCTTCAGTGCTCTACGCGCCCGACAAGGTCCTGACACTGAGGCTCAGACGCGAAGCGATGATCGTGGACCTGGGTGACGGAGGACCGACCTGGACACGGACCGCACCCATTCCCCAGATGCGCTTTCATGGCAACCTGACGGTGCTGCCGAGCGGGGAGGTGGTGGCCACCGGTGGGACGACGCTCGAGAACCGGTTGGAGAACGCGCAGTATGCGGCGCTGCTGTGGTCGCCCAGGACGGGGAGCTGGCGGGTCGGGTCGCGCGCGCAGAAGGCGCGTCTCTATCACTCGTCGGCGCTGCTGCTGCCGGACGCGACCGTGCTGGTGGCTGGCGGGGGCGCGTATGGTCCGGTAACGAACCTCAACGCCGAGATCTACTATCCGCCCTATCTGTTCAAGCGCGACGGGTCCGGTGAGCTGGCGCCGCGGCCGACCATCGTCAGCGCGCCGCAGGCGCTGGGCGGGGACGGAACGGTCGGCGTCGAGGTCGGCGCGGACGAAGTGATCGCGCGCGTGGTCGCGGTGCGGCTCGGCTCCTCGACGCACTCGTTCAATGCCGACCAGCGCCATCTCGAGCTCGCGTTCACTCAGGACGGCACGCAGCTCGACGTCACCGTCCCGGCGGATCGGCGGGTCGCGCTGCCCGGCTACTACCTACTGTTCGTGATCGACGCCGACGGCGTGCCGTCGCTCGGGCACACGATCCTCGTGCCGGTCGCCGCCGGGGTGTAGCGGACCCGCTCAGGTGAGCGGCAGCATGACGTGCCGGCGGTACGGGTCGCGCGTCTTGAGGTGCTGATACCAGAGCTGGCAGTTGGGCAGGCCGGGCCGGTCGATGTCGAGGTTCTGGTAGCGCCAGAAGCAGCAGCCGAGCGGGATGTCGCCGATGGTGAGGTCGTCGCCGGCGACGAACGGCGTGTGGCCGAGATGGTCGTCGAGGAGGCGGAACGCGTCCGCGAGGCGCGCGGCGCAGGCGTCGATCAAGGCGCGGTCACGCTGCTCGGGCGGCGTGCGGACGAGCTGCATGAAGGCCGGGGTCAGGTCGGGGAGCACGACGGTCGTCGACCAGTCCATCCACATGTCGCTGCGGGCGCGCTGTCCAGGGTCCTCGGGCCAGAGCGTGCCGGCGCCGTAGCGCGCGGCGAGATAGCGCACGCAGGCGTTCGACTCCCAGACGACCAGGGCACCGTCCTCGATCGTCGGAATCCGCCGGTTGGGGTTCAGGCGGCCGTACTCGGGCGTGTCGAGCCTGCCGAAGGCGCCGCCGGCGTCGATCCGCTCGTGTTCCAGACGCAACTCGCCGACCGCCCACATCACCTTCTGGACGTTGAGCGAGTTGGTCCGACCCCAGATCCGCAGCATGGTCCCCTCCCGCGGCCGACGCGTGGCCGCTCCTCTCAGCGTTCGGTCAGCGCCCGCTCGCGGGCCCGCAACAATGGCTTCAGCAAGTAGTGCAGCACGGTGCGCTTGCCCGTCAGCACGTCGATCTCGGCGGTCATGCCGGGAATGATCGGCAGCCGCGCGCCGCGGCCCGGCAGCGAGTCCTCGTCGGTGCGCACCCGCACCCGGTAGAAGCTCTCGCCCTTCTCGTTGACGATGCTGTCGGCGCTGATGTCCTCGACGGTGCCCGCCAGCCCGCCATAGATCGCGAAGTCGTAAGCCGTGATCTTGACCGTCGCCCGCAGCCCGGGGCGGATGAAGGCGATGTCCGGCGGGCGAACCTGCGCCTCGACGAGCAGCGTGTCGTCGAGCGGCACGATCTCGACCAAGTCGGCGCCGGGCTGGACCACCCCGCCGATGGTGTTGACGCGGAGCTGCTTGACGGTGCCGCGCACCGGCGAGCGAACCTCGGTCCGGCGCACGCGATCCTCGCCGGCGAGCACGACCTCGCGCAGCCCGGTGAGCTCGGCCTCGACGACGTTGAGCTCGCGCTGCGCCTCGGCGCGAAACACCGAGCGGGCGCTGGCGATCCGCTGCTCCGCCTCGCGCAGCGCCGTCTCCACGCGCGGCAGGGCGAGCCGGGCCAGCTCGACCTCGCCCGCGAGGTCGTTGACCTGCTGCTGCAGGGCGAGAAAGTCGGCGCGGGCGACGACCCGCTGCCGCGCCAGCGGCTCGTTCAGCGCGAGCCGCTCGCGGGCCAGCTCCAGCGACCGCTCCAGCCTCGCGATCCGGCTGCGCAGCTCGAGCAGCTCCTGGCTGCGCTGCTCGGCCTGGCGCTCGAGGATCGCGACCTCGTCGGCGAGCCGCCGCGCGCGCTGCTCGAACAAAGCCTGCTCGTTGGCCGCGAGCAGCGGCGCCTCCTGGGCGAGGTTGGCGGGCAGCTCGAGCGGCACCCCGGCGACCTCGGCGCGCAGCCGGGCGCCGCTGCCGAGCAGCGCCAGATAGCGCGCCCGGCGCTCACGGTAGTCGCTGGCGGCGCGGATGTTCTCGATCCGCATCAGGACCTCGCCCTCCTCGACCACCTGCCCCTCGCGGGCGAGGATCGCGGCGACGATGCCGCCCTCGAGATTCTGCACGATCTGGATCTGGCGCGACGGGATCACCCGGCCCGGCGCGCGGCTCACCTCGTCGAGCACGGCACCGCTCGCCCAGAGCAGGAACACGACCAGGAACCCGCCCACCGCGACCAGCAATACGTGTGATAGACCATGGGGGCGGAGCCGCTCCGCGGCGACCACGTCGCGCATCATCGCGGCGACGTCGCGGCTGCTGGCGGGGCGCGCGCGCGAGATCATACCGCGCCCCGGACCTCGCCTGCGGCCAGCGCGCGCATCACCTCGGCCTTCGGGCCGTCGGCGACGACCCGCCCGCCATCGAGGACGATCAGCCGATCGACCAGCGACAGCAGCGAGCCGCGATGGGTGACGAGCAGCAGGGTCCGGCCACCGAGCTCGGCGGCGAGCCGTGCCTTGAGCGCCGCCTCGCCGGCGCTGTCCATCGCCGAGGTCGGCTCGTCGAGCAGAAGGATCGGCGGATCGCCGAGGAACGCGCGCGCCAGGGCCACGGCCTGCCGCTGTCCGCCGGACAGGGTCCGGCCGCGCTCGCCGACCTCACGGTCGTAGCCGGTCGGGTGGCGGCTGACGAAGGCGTCGACGCCCGCCAGTTCAGCGGCGCGCAGCAGCGTCGCGTCGTCGACCCCGGGCTGGGCGATCGCGATGTTGTCGCGGATGGTCCCGGCGAAGAGTACGGGATCCTGGGGCACATAGCCGATGTTGCGGCGCAGCTGGGCCGGGTCGATCTGCCGGAGGTCGGTCCCGTCGATCAGCACCGCGCCGCTGTCCGGCTCGTACAGGTCGAGAACGAGCTTCTCGATGGTGCTCTTGCCCGAGCCGATCTTGCCGATGAGCCCGACGCGCTCCCCCGCGGCGATGCGGAACGAGACGTGGCTCAGCGCCGGCTGCTTCTGGTCCGGGTAGGTGAAGGTGACGTCGCGGAACTCGATGGCACCGCGCAGGCGCGGCCGGTGGACGAAACGGACCTCCGGCGGACGCTCGACCGGCAGGCGCATCACTGCGTCGATCGAGCGGTAGGCGGTGCGCGCCTGATGCAGGCGGCTGACAAGCTGCGCCACTTGGCCCAGCGGCGCCATCGCCCGCCCGGAAAGGATCGAGCAGGCGACGAGCGCGCCCACGGTGAGCCGCCCGGCGGCGATCTCGTAGACGCCGACGATGACCACGCCGACGGTGACCAGGTTGGCCGCGAGTCCGGTGAGATTGACGGTCAGCGAGGAGATGAACCGGGTCCGGTTCGCGGATGCGGTCGCCGCCGCGACGTAGCGCTCCCAGGCGCGCTGCATGCGCCCCTCGGCGCGGACGCCGCGGACCGTTTCCAGGCTGTTCAGGGTCTCGACGAGAATCGCGTGCTTGCGCGCGCTCTCCTCGAAGGCGCGTCGGCTGAGCCGGTCGAGCGGAATCTGCAGCAGCAGGCCGAGGGTGACCACGAGCGGCACGGCGAGCGCTGGGACCAGCGCCACGGGCCCGGCGATCAGCCAGATGGCCGCCACGAACAGCGCCACGAACGGCAGATCGACGAGGGTCGCCACCGTGGCCGAGGCGAACACGTCGCGCAGCGTATCGAACTCGCGGAGATTGTTGGCGAAGGCGCCGGCGAAGCGCGGCCGCGCGGCGATCCGCATGCCGAGCACCTGGGCGAAGATCGAGCGGGCCAGCCGCACATCCGCCACCCGACCGGCACTGTCGACGAAATAGGCGCGCAACACCTTGAGCAGGAAGTCGAAGGCGAAGACGATGGCGACGCCGGTGGCCAGGACCCAGAGCGTCTCCAGCGCCAGATTCGGGACGACCCGATCATAGACGTTCATCACGAACAGCGGGCTCGCCAGGGCGAACAGGTTGATGAGGATCGCCGCCGCGAAAACCTCGCCGTAGATCGGCCACTGGCGAAGCAGGGTCGGCCAGAACCAGTGCCCCTTGCGGCCGCGCTCGGCGGCCCGCTCGCGGCGCTCGCTGAACAGTTCAGGGCGTGCGAACAGCGCCCACCCGCTGTACCGCGCGGCGATCTCCGCCGTGGGCACGACGACGGCGCCGCGACCGGTCTCCGGGAACGCGACGCGCATCCGGCCGTCGGGCTCGATGCCGGCGAAGACGCAGGCCCGGCCGCCGTCGAGAAGCAGGATCGCCGGCAGGGCCAAGGGATCGAGGGCGTCCAGCCGACGCTTGACGAAGCGGACGATCAGGCCCGCGCGCGCCGCGGCACGCTCGGCCAAAGCCGGCGTGAGACGTCCGTCCTCGGGCAGCGGAAGGCCGGCGAGCAGGGCTTCCGGGGACGCGGGCTGGCCGTGCAGCTCGCTGACGATGACGAGGCAGGCGAGCAGAGGGTCGTCTGCGACCTCGTGGTCCGGGACACGCGCGGCGAGCGACGCGCGCGCCGCCTCGGGCGGCGCGTCGCGCGCTGCGGGTGGTGCCTCCAGCCCCGACATGCGATCATTCTGCCTTGCACGTGACCGGTCTGCATCAGCTTCCGACGCCGGGGTTTGGAGGTGTGATCGGCCGGCCACAGCCGATCCAGCTGCGCTCAACTCGCGGTCGCTCAACTTCCAATTCGCCCACCTGGGGCGTAGACGAACGTCGAGGCCCGTGCGCCCCGGAGGCTGCGGTGTCAGCGCCGTCCTGGCGGCGGCTGGCTCGTCCGAGCGCGATCGGGTCGAGGATCCGCCTCCCGTCGGGCGGCGGCGCAAGGCACGTCAGGGGGATCGCAGCGCGACATGAGGACCACCGCCCTGGTTCACCGTGGGTCCCCAGTGCGCCTGCGGCGCCTCGCCATGCTCCTCGCCTCTGCGGCTCCACTGCTCGTCGGGACGCCGGTATGGGCGGCGACGCTGGCCGACAGCATCCGCGCGGCGATCGCCAGCAACCCGGACATCGGCGTGGTCCGCGCGGACCGGCTCGCGGTCGATCAGGAGCTGCGCCAGGCGCGCGCTCTCTACCTGCCGTCCATCGACCTGCGTGCGGCGGCCGGACCCGAATACACGGACGACGCAACGACCCGCGACAATGATCGCCGCTCGAGCGGCGAGGAGACGCTGCTGCGCCGCGAGGTCCAGCTCAAGCTGTCGCAGATGCTGTGGGATGGCTGGGAGGCGCGCAGCGAGGTCGAGCGGCAGACCGCGCGGGTCAACAGCGCCAGCTACCGTGTCGAGGAGGCGGCCGAGTTCGTCGCGCTCAACGCCACCGAGGCGCATCTCGACGTGCTGCGCAACATCGAGCTGGTCCGGCTGGCCGAGGCGAACGTCGCGGCGCACCGCGAGATCCTGCGCCAGGTGCGCGAGCTGGAGCGTGGCGGCACCGGCGACATCGCCGACGTGCGGCAGACCGAGGCACGCATCGCACAGACCGAGGCCGTGCTCGCCGAGGCGCGCGGCCGGCTCGCCGACGCCAAGGCGACCTACCTGCGCGTCGTCGGCCAGGGTGCCGAGGAGCTCGACCTCGACGCACCGCCGGTGGCGGCCCTGCCGCGCGACGGCGACTCCGCCGCCGACCTCGCCTCGGTGCAGAGTCCTACGGTCAAGATCGCCGCCTCCGACGTCGACGTGGCGGCGGCCGAGCTACGCGGCTCCCGGGCCGGCTTCTATCCGCGCTTGGACGTCGAGCTGACCGGCACGGCGGGGAAAGACATCGACGGCGACGAGGGCAACGACGTCGGCGCTTCGGCGCTGCTCGTGCTGCGTTACAACCTGTACCGCGGCAGCGGCGACATCGCCCGCGAGCGCGAGGCGTTCCACCGCAGCAACGAGAACCGGGCGAAGCTCGAGGTGGCGCGGCGCAAGGCCGCCGAGGAGGCGCGCTTCTCCTGGAACGCGCTGGAGACGGCGCGCGCGCGCGTCGCGGCGCTGCGGGCCCGCGCCGAGGCGCAAAGGCTGACCCGCGACGCCTACGCCCAGCAGTTCGAGATCGGGCTGCGCAGCCTGCTCGATCTGCTCGACGCCGAGAACGAGCTGTTCGTCGCCCGGACGGCCCTCGTCACGGCCGAGTTCACCGAGCGGTTCGCCGTCTACAGGGTCCTGGCGGTGACCGGGACGTTGCTCGCGACCCTCGACATCCCTACGCCGCGCGAGGCGGTGTCGATCTACCGCACCCCCGCCGACGTGCAGACGCCGGACGCTGTACGCGCGAAGACCGCGCCGCTGCGCGACCCGCGTGCCGAGCCGCGCCCGCTGCGTGGGGAGAAAGCCGGCGAGCCGCCCGCCGACGCACCGGACCTCAGCAAGGTCCTCGGGGGCCGCTCTTGATCGCTTGACCGCCGTCCGAATATCATCACGGTCTGGCTACTTCCAGCTTGCCCGTGTGGCGCCTGGAGGTGGCGTCAACCTTGCCGTGCCGTCGCGCCGGCCAAGATGAGGTGGGTTGTCGATGCGTTGGAAGCTCCTCAGCACGACGGCGGCGGTGCTCGTTGGTGTCGTCCTCGGTGCGACCCTGGCCGCCGGCGTCGGGCGCGAGGCGCAGTCGGCCTCGTCCGATACGTTCCGCTCGCTCAAGCTGTTCGGCGACGTGTTCGAGCGGGTGCGCGCCGAGTACGTCGAGGAGGTGACCGACGAGCGGCTGATCGAGGCGGCCATCGACGGGATGCTGGCGGCGCTCGATCCGCACTCGAGCTACCTCAATGCCGACAAGTATCGCGACATGCAGGTGCAGACCCGCGGCGAGTTCGGCGGGCTCGGCATCGAGGTCACGATGGAGAACGGGCTGGTCAAGGTCGTCTCGCCGATCGACGACACGCCGGCCTTCCGTGCCGGCATCGCCGCCGGCGACCTGATCACCCACATCGACGGCGAGCCGGTGCTCGGCCTGACGCTCAGCGAGGCGGTCGAGAAGATGCGCGGCCCGGTCGACAGCAAGATCGGCCTGCGACTGGTGCGGGAGGGCCGCGAGGAGCCGTTCGAAGTCAACCTGTTGCGCGCGGTGATCAAGATCTCGCCGGTCCGGGCACGCCTGGAAGGGGACATCGCCTATATCCGCCTCACCACGTTCAACGAGCAGACCGGCTCGATGATGCTCGAGCAGCTGGAGGGGCTGAAGAAGAAGAGCAAGGGTCCGCTCCGTGGGGTCGTGCTCGATCTGCGCAACAATCCCGGCGGCCTTCTCGACCAGGCGATCGCGGTGGCCGACGGGTTCCTGGACAAGGGCGAGATCGTCTCGACCCGCGGTCGCCGCGCGGACAGCATCCAGCGCTACAACGCGCGGCCGGGCGACGCGGCCGACGGGCTGCCGATCGTGGTCCTGATCAACGGTGGCTCGGCGTCGGCCTCGGAGATCGTCGCCGGGGCGCTGCAGGATCACCGCCGCGCGATCGTCATGGGTACGCCGTCGTTCGGCAAGGGCTCGGTGCAGACGATCATGCCGATCTCGGGCCAGGGCGCGATCCGCCTCACCACCGCGCGCTACTACACACCAGCCGGCACGTCGATCCAGGCCAAGGGCATCGACCCGGACATCGAGGTGCACCAGGCCAATGTCGAGCTGCTCGACGACACCTCGGGACGGCGCGAGGCCGATCTGCGCCGCCGGCTCGACAACGACCAGGGTGGGACCGACGTCGAGGTCGACGGCGAGACCATCGACGCCACCGACTACCAACTCGCCCGCGCGCTCGACCTGCTGCGCGGGATCGCGTTGTACGAGGGCCGGGCGACGGCGAGCCGTTGAGGGGTGAGGGCGAGTTCGGGCGTCCGGTGGGAGTGACCGCCGCACGACTGCCGTGGGCGATCGCCGGGGCGCTCGGCCTCGCCTTGCTCGGCGCCGGCGGCCTCGCCGTGCTCCGGGCGCCGCCGCCGGAGGCGACATCGGCAGGCGCCTTGCCGCTCGCGCCGCCTCTCCCGCCCGACCCGGCGCCGAACGTGGTCGGGCTGATCGTCACCGGGCTCGGGGGCACGGCGGCGGAGACACGGGCGGCGATCGGGCTGCCTGCGGCCGTGGGCCTCGCCTTCTCGCCCTACGGTACGGATACCGCACGCTGGATGGCGGCCGCGGCCGCTGACGGGCACGAGGTCTACCTCGAGCTGCCGCTGGAGGCGCTCGACCCCGAGCGGGTCGATCAAGGGCCGCTCGCGCTCCGTCCGGCCGCCGATGCGGCGAGCAACAGGCGACGCCTCGACGCGGTGCTGGCCGTGCCCGGGGCGCCGCCGATCGGAGTGGTGGCGGCTGCCGGCGCGTTCGCCCGCGCGCCCGAGGCCTTCGCGCCCGTCGCGGCCGCGCTGGCGGCGCGCGGCCTCGTGTTCGTCGAACTCGGCGGGCGCGCCCTCGAGCCGATCGCCGCGACGGCGGGTCTGCGCTACCGATCGGCGGCAGGTCCGCTGGAGGCCGACCTCAGCCCCGAGGCGATCGAGAGCGGCCTGGCCGCGCTCGTCGCGGCGGCGCGGGACCAGGGTGCGGGACTGGGCTTCGTCACCGCGTTTCCGATGACGGTGAATCGCGTCGCCGGCTGGCTCGGCGGGCTCGACGCGCTGGGGCTGGCGCTCCGGCCGCCCAGCCGGACGCAGGCCGACGGCGCGAACGTCCTCCGGGTGGCCGGCTGATGGGCGGGGCGCAGCACTCCGACACGCCCGTCGTCGGCTACCGGCCGTGCGTCGGGATCTTCCTGCTCGATCGCGGGCAGCGGCGCGTCTTCGTGGGCCAGCGCGCCGACGTCGGCGGCAAGGCGTGGCAGATGCCGCAGGGCGGGATCGATCCGGGCGAGGATCCGGTGGTCGCGGCGCGCCGCGAGATGCGCGAGGAGATCGGGACCGACCGCGCCACGCATCTTGCCTCGAGCAAGGTCTGGCGCTCCTACGACCTGCCGGCGGATCTCGCGCGGCGGATGTGGGGCGGGCGCTATCGCGGGCAGACCCAGCTCTGGCTCGCCTTCCGCTTCGAGGGTGCTGACGAGGAGATCCGCGTCGACGGCGAGCACCCCGAGTTCCGCGCCTGGCAGTGGATCGAGCCGGTCTGGCTGCCGCAGGTGATCGTGCCGTTCAAGCGCGACGTCTATCTCAGCGTGGTCGACGAGTTCCGCGATCTCTGGCGCTGAGGCGGCTCACGCCGGGTCGAGCTCGCGGGTCCGAGGCACCTCAGGGGCCGGCGCGAGGTGGCGGGCGGCGCGGTCGGCCCATGCCGACCACTCGGGCAGTGCCTGGATCGTCGCCACATAGTCGGCGGCTGCCGTACCCAGCTCGACCGCATAGGTGACGAAGCGCGAGACAACCGGCGCGAACATCGCATCGGCGACGGTGAAGCGTCCGAACAGGAACGGTCCGTCCGCGGCGTAGCGTTGGCGGCAGTCGGTCCAGATCGCCTCGATCCGGGCGATGTCGCGGGCGACGCCGGCCAGTAGCCGCCCCGGCGGCGAGAACCGGGCGAGGAAGTCCATCGGCAGGAACGTGCGCAGGTCGGCGAAGCCGCTGTGCATCTCGGCGCAGAGCGAGCGGGCCAGGGCGCGGTCGGGAACGGCGTCCGGCCACAGCGTACGCTCGCCCTCGGCCACCAGCTCGGCGATCGCGAGGCTGTCCCAGACCGGCCAGTCGCCGACCAGCAGGACCGGCAGCTTTCCCGACGGCGACCATCGCGCGATCCGCTCGGCCCGGTCGGGCCGGCGCAGATCGACGATCACTTCGTCGAAGGCCAGCCCGGAGCGGCGCAGGACCAACCAGGCGCGCAACGACCAGGAGGACAGGTGGGGCGAGCCGATGACGAGGGTGAGGTGCATGTCGGCGCACCCTGAAGCTGTGGGCCGGTAGGGCCGGCCTCGGTGGGGGCCGCGCCGGCGCGGCCGGCACGAAACAGCAGCGAACGTAGGGGTTGCGAGGCCACAGCGCGAGCGAGAAGCGATGGAACCCGAGCATGCCGAGCCCCGTTCAAGGGGCCTCGAACCGCTGAAGGGAGAAGCCACATGCGGACAGCGATGGAGCCGGAGCAGGAGACCATGGCCCGGGAGGAGACCGCGAGCCTGATCGCCTCGGACAAGGTCGAAGGCACGGACGTCTACAACCCGGCCGGCGAGCATCTCGGCGCGGTGCACAACCTGATGATCGACAAGCGCTCGGGGCAGGTGCGCTACGCCGTGATGTCGTTCGGCGGGTTCCTCGGCATCGGCCGCAGCTACCACCCACTGCCGTGGCAGGCGCTGAACTACGACACCCGCCTCGACGGCTACGTCGTCGACGTCGACAAGGATCGGCTGCGCGACGCACCGCACTATGCCGACGGTGAGGCGCCGGCCTGGACCGACCCGGCCTATGGTCGACGGATCGACGACTACTACCGGCTCTGAGTGAAGGGAGAGAGGGAGAGCGGGCCGGAGCCGGCTCTCCCGCCCGCTCACGCGGCGCGCGGGCGCGTCGCCACCAGGGTGATGCTGGCCAGCCCGACGCCGGAGGCGCGGAGGCGCTCGATCGCGGCGGGGGAGAGTGACTGGGCGAGCATTTGCGCGTGCAGCACGATCGGCTTGCGTTCGGCCACGGTGATGGCGGTGAAGCCGGCGTCACGGACGATGGCGAGGTAGCGGTCTTCGGGAACGGCGCCGGCGATGCAGCCGACATGGAGCGCCGCGGCTGCGGCGATCTCCGGTGGCAGCTCACCGGTGGCGACGATGTCCGAGATGCAGAACCGCCCGCCCGGCCGGAGCACGCGACGGATCTCGGCGAACGCGCGCGCTTTGTCGGGCACGAGGTTGAGGACGCAGTTGCTGATCACGACGTCCACGCTGGCGTCGGCGACCGGCAGCGCCTCGATCCGGCCCTCACGGAACTCGACGTTGGCGTAGCCGAGCTTGGCCGCGTTGCCGCGGGCACGGGCGATCATCTCGGGCGTCATGTCGACACCGATGACCTGGCCCGAGGCGCCGACGATGCGGCGCGCGACGAACACGTCGTTGCCGGCGCCGGAACCGAGATCGAGGACGGTGTCGCCTGCGCGGATGCCCGCGTGACGAGTCGGCACGCCGCAGCCCAGCGCCAGGTCCGCCTCGGGCACATGGCCCTCGACGCCGCGGTAGGCGTCGCCGATCAGGTCGGCGCCGATCCCGGCGGCGTCGCCGCAACAGGTCGACGGTCCGCAGCAGGACGTGCCAGCGCGCGCGATCGCGCCGTAGCGCTCGCGTACCAGCTCGTGCAGTCGTGCCTCGTCGGTCATCGAACGGTCTCCGGGTCGCCTGCCTCGGGATCACAACAGGTCGGGCGGGCGAGGCCGGCGAGCCAGGAGTCGATCTCGCTCCGGAAGGTCGCGACCAGGGCGGCGTCGAGGCCGTAGCAGGACCGCGGCCCGTCCACCGTGCCGCGGATGAAGCCGGCCTCCTTCAGGATCTTGAGGTGCTGCGAGACGGTCGCCTGGGCGATCGGCAGCTCGGCGACCAGCTCGCCGCAGACGCAGCTGCCCCGCGCGGCCAGGATCTCCAGGATCGCGAGCCGCTGGGGATGCGCCAGCGCCTTGAGCCGCTCGGCACGAAGCACGAGATCCGCCATCGCCCGCGGGGTCCGATCGTTGATCGTCGATAGGCGATGAATAGCCTTCCGCGCACGCCTGTCAAGGCTGTCACGCTCCTGTCATTGCCGTTTTGCATTGGGGAGAGGTCAGGCCTGCGCTACCCACTCTTGCGTGGGGAACCGAATTCGAGAATCATAGAAATATGGAAGAGAGAGCCGCTGTCACGGCGCTGGCCGCGCTGGCCCAGGAGACCCGGTTGCGGGTATTCCGCATCCTGATCGAGGAGGGGCCCAGTGGTCTGCCTGCGGGCGCCATCGCCGAGCGGCTCGGCGTGCCGCCGTCCACATTGTCGTTCCACCTCGCGCATCTCGAGCGGGCCGGCCTGCTCCGCTCGACCCGCCTGCAGCGTCAGGTGATCTACGCTGCGGACGTCGAGGGGACGCGCCGGCTGCTGACCTTCCTCACCGCCGACTGCTGCCAGGGGCACCCCGAGATCTGCGGCGGTCTCGCGGCGCTGATCGACGACTGCCGCTGCTGAGGGAGGGAACCGTCATGGATCGGCCGTACAACGTGTTGTTCCTGTGCACCGGGAACTCAGCGAGAAGCGTGATGGCCGAATGTGCCCTGCAACGCTGGGGGCAGGGGCGCTTCAACGCCTACTCGGCGGGGAGCCACCCGACCGGCGTGATCCATCCGATGACCCTGCGCCTGCTGCAGATGCTCAACTTCAAGACCGACACGCTGCGCTCGAAGAGCTGGGACGAGTTCGCGCGCCCCGGTGCGCCCGAGCTCGACTTCGTCTTCACGGTCTGCGACCAAGCCGCGGCCGAGGTCTGTCCGGTCTGGCCGGGCCAGCCGATGACCGCCCATTGGGGCGTGGAGGATCCTGTCAAGTTCGAGGGACCGGAAGACAAGATGCTGCGCCACTTCCGCACGATCTACGGGTTCCTCGAGAACCGCATCAAGATTTTCGTCTCGCTGCCGATCGCCTCGCTCGACCGTCTGTCGCTGCAGAAGCGCCTCGATCAGATCGGCAAGATCTTGCCGGAAGGCGAGCAGCCCGCAGCTTGAGTGCTTCTGCGGCGAGCGTGCCGCCCGACGCGGCGTTGGGCGCGGCTGTCGGGGGTCGGGCTTGACCGGCCGCAGCGTGCGATGCGCGCTGCTGGGCCGATTTGATTCTGGCAGAGGGAAGGGTTCGTCTGGATGAGCGCGAACACAGCGACCGCGGGGCGTCCCGATGCGCTTGGTGGGTTTGCCCGCTACCTGACGCTTTGGGTCGCGCTGTGCATCGTCGCCGGGATCGCCCTCGGGCACTTCCTGCCCGGCCTGTTCCACGTGATCGCCAGCGCCGAGGTGGCGAGCGTCAACCTGCCGGTGGCCGTGCTCATCTGGCTGATGATCATTCCGATGCTGCTCAAGGTCGACTTCGGCGCGCTGCGGCGGGTCACCCAGCACTGGCGCGGCGTCGCGGTGACCCTGGGCATCAACTGGGCGGTCAAGCCGTTCTCGATGGCGCTGCTCGGCTGGATCTTCATCGGCTGGCTGTTCCGGCCGCTGCTGCCCGAGGAGCAGATCAACGCCTACATCGCCGGCCTGATCATCCTCGCCGCGGCGCCGTGCACGGCGATGGTCTTCGTGTGGAGCCACCTGTGCGACGGCGAGCCGAACTTCACGCTCAGCCAAGTGGCGATCAACGACGCCATCATGATCGTGGCCTTCGCGCCGATCGTCGGGCTCCTGCTCGGGATCTCGGCGATCACGGTGCCTTGGGAGACGCTGTTTCTGTCCGTGCTTCTCTACATTCTGGTGCCCGTCCTGATCGCGCAGGTCTGGCGGCGTCAGGTGCTGGCCCACCGTGGGTCGGACGCCCTTGCGGCGCTCGGCCGGCGGATCGAGCCCTACTCGCTGGGCGCGCTGCTCGTGACCCTCGTCCTGCTGTTCGGGTTCCAGGGCGAGCAGATCGTCGCCCAGCCGCTGATCATTCTGCTCCTGGCGGTGCCCATTCTGATCCAGGTCTATTTCAACAGCGGCCTCGCCTATCTGCTCAACCGGCAGCTCGGCGTGGCGCATTGCGTCGCGGGTCCGTCGGCGCTCATCGGTGCGAGCAATTTCTTCGAGCTGGCCGTGGCGACGGCGATCGTCCTGTTCGGCTTCCAATCCGGCGCAGCGCTCGCCACCGTCGTCGGGGTGCTCGTCGAGGTCCCGGTCATGCTGTCCGTGGTCCATGTCGTCAATGCGACCCGCGAGTGGTACGAGCGTGGCGCCGGCACAAGCGCCGTGTCGGAGCGACGCGCGACGCCCTGAAGCGCCCGTGCCCTGACGTGGTGCCGGGGCGCGACGCTCTGCCGCGCCCTGATTGTCGATGTTTCGATGAATGTGGAATGGGTCTAGACTGGCGTCACGTCGGCGGTGGTCGCCGTGACCGCTGCCGCGACACGATCGGGGAGTTCCAGGATGAAAGGTTGTGCACGACTGGCGGACCTCGGGCGCCGTCAGTTCCTCACGGGCAGCGCCGCCGCAGCGGTCGCGGTGGGGGCCGCTGCGCCACGGTCAGCCGCCGCCGCGCCGCCATTGGCCGGCGTGGTGTATCCGAGTGCGAAGCTCGCCAATGTCGCCGACCTCGCCGTCGACCAGCCGCTCGAGATCACCTACCCGGACCCGTCGTCCCCAGGCGTGCTGCTCAAGCTCGGTGCGCCGGCCACGGGCGGGGTGGGTCCGGACGGCGATATCGTCGCCTTCTCGACGCTCTGTCCGCACAAGGGCTTTCCGCTCGGCTACCACGCGGCCGACAAGTCGCTGAGCTGCCCTGGTCATTATTCGCGCTTCGACTGCGAGAACGGCGGCCAGCAGATCTGGGGGCAGGCGACCCAGAACCTGCCGCAGTTCAAGCTCCGTGTCGACGAGCGCGGCGACATCTACGCCGAGGGCGTGGATGAGCTGATCTACGGCCGGCTCAGCAACGTGCTCGCGTGAGGGGAGGGACCGCGATGGCCTTCAAGCGCAACATCGATCGCCTGCCGATCATCCCGGCGGATGCGACTGTCCACAACGTGAGCTGCCACTACTGCATCGTCGGCTGCGGCTACAAGGCGTACTCCTGGCCGGTGAACCAGCAAGGCGGCTTCGCTGCCGGCGAGAACTGGGCCGGCACCAATCTCGGCGAACAGCAGCCGGCCGAGACCGACGCCTGGTACAGCCCGTCGATGCACAACGTCGTGCGGCAGGGCGGGCGTGACGTCCATCTCGTCATCAAACCCGATGTCCACTGCTCGGTGAACTCGGGCCTCGGCTCGTTCCGCGGCGCGCGGCTCGCCGAGCTGAGCTACTCCACGGTGCGCGGCACGCAGCTCCAGCGTCTCACCGAGCCGATGGTCTGGCGCTACGGCAAGATGCAGCCGACGGCGTGGGACGACGCGCTCGACCTCGTGGCGCGGGTGACCGCGGCGGTGATCAAGGAGCAGGGCGAGGACGGCCTGATCGTCTCCTGCTACGACCATGGCGGCGCGGGCGGCGGCTACGAGAACACCTGGGGCACCGGCAAGCTCTATTTCGGTGCCATGAAGGTCAAGAACATCCGTATCCACAACCGGCCCGCCTACAATTCCGAGGTCCACGCGAGCCGTGACATGGGCGTCGGCGAGCTGAACAACTGCTACGAAGACGCCGAACTGGCCGACACGATCGTCGCCATCGGCGCCAACGCGCTCGAGACCCAGACTAACTACTTCCTCAATCACTGGGTCCCGAACCTGCGCGGCACCTCGCTCGCCAAGAAGCAGGCGGAGCTGCCCGACGAGCCGCACGCCCCCGGGCGGATCATCATCATCGACCCGCGCCGCACCGCCACGGTCGCCGCCTGCGAGGCCGAAGCCGGCAAGGACAATGTCCTGCACCTGGCGCTCGAGTCGGGCACCGATCTGGTCCTGTTCAACGCACTGCTGACCGAGATCTACGACAAGGGCTGGCTCGACCGGGAGTTCATCGAGGCCTCGACGACGGGCTTCGCCTCGCCGCCGGCCGAGCCGCCGATGTTCCCCGCGCGCGGCGGCGCCGAGCAGGACAACCCGCCGCTGTTCGGGCTCGACGACGTCGTCGCGGCGATCCGCACCTCGCCCGAGGAGGCGGCGGCCATCACCGGCCTGTCGCCGGACGACATCCGCAAGGCGGCGGCCTGGATCGCCGAGCCGAAGGCGGGCGGCAAGCGTCGCCGGACCATGTTCGGCTACGAGAAGGGAATCATCTGGGGTAACGACAACTACCGGACCAACGCGGCGCTGGTGAACATCGCGCTGGCAACCGGCAATGTCGGGCGGCCCGGCGGCGGCGTGGTGCGCCTTGGTGGCCACCAGGAAGGTTATGTCCGCCCGTCCGACGCCCACGTCGGACGCCCGGCGGCCTATGTCGACCAGCTCCTGATCGGCGGCCGTGGCGGCGTGCACCACATCTGGGGCTGCGACCACTACAAGACCACGCTGAACGCGCACGAGTTCAAGCGGGTCTACAAGCGGCGTACCGATCTCGTGAAGGATGCAATGAGCACGGTCCCCTATGGCGACCGGCCGGCGCTCGTCGCGGCGATCGTCCAGGCGATCCGTCAAGGTGGCCTGTTCTCCGTCAACATCGACATCGTCCCGAGCCAGATCGGTCAGGCTTGCCATGTCTGGCTGCCGGCGGCGACCGCGGGCGAGATGAACCTGACCTCGATGAACGGCGAGCGGCGCATGCGCCTGACCGAGCGGTACATGGACCCGCCCGGCAGTGCCATGCCCGACTGCCTGATCGCGGCGCGCATCGCCAACCACATGGAGGCGGTGCTGCGCGAGATGGGCGACGCGGCCTACGCGGACCAGTTCAAGGGCTTCGACTGGCAGACCGAGGAGGACGCGTTCATGGACGGCTACCATCAGCACGCCGCTGGTGGCGAGCACGTCACCTACGAGCGCCTGCGGGCGATGGGCACCAATGGCTTCCTCGAGCCGGCGGTGGGCTTCGCCGACGGCAAGATCCAGGGCACGAAGCGCCTGTACACCGACGGTCGTTTCAGCACCCCGGACGGCAAGGCACGGTTCTTCGTCACCCAGTGGCGCGGCCTCGAGGCGGCCGGCAAGCAGCAGCAGAAGGACCGCTTCCCGCTGCTGATCAACAACGGACGCTCCAACCAGGTCTGGCAGTCCGCGTTCCTCGACCAGCGGAGCGAACTGGTGACCGATCGCTTCCCGTTCCCGTTCATCGAGATGCATCCCGATGACATGGCGAGCCGCGGGATCAAGGCCGGCGACCTCGTCGAGGTGTTCAACGACGCCGGGGCGACGCAGGCCATGGCCTATCCGACGCCCTCGGCGAAGCCCGGGCAGACCTTCATGCTGTTCGGCTATCCCACCGGGGCGCAGGGCAACGTCGTCAATGCCGGCGTCAACGAGCTGGTCATCCCCAACTACAAGCAGACTTGGGGCGACGTCCGGAAGCTCGCCGACGCACCCGAAGCGGTGAAGGGGGTGAGCTTCAAGAACAAGCACTACGAGCCGGTCTGAGCCGGGCGCGTCGCGCGCGGCGACGTGCGGAGGCGGCCTTCGGGCCGCCTCCTTCGTTTTCAGGGTCGCCAGCACCTGCGGCCAGCGGTCACGGCGGCGCGCCCACGCGGTCACCCCACGGCCGCGCCAGATCGGTTAGGAATTGGAGCGCGAGGACCCGCTCGCCGCGGCGCGAGCATCACCGGGAGGACAAGGCATGGCTGGGAGCGGACGCGACGTCGTCATCTGCGCGCCGGTGCGCACGGCGATCGGCACCTATGGCGGGACCCTCAAGGACACGCCGGCCCCGGTATTGGGCGGTGCCGCGATCCGCGAGACGCTGCGCCGCAGCGGGGTCGAAGGGGGTGAGATCGGCACCCTGGTGATGGGCAATGTCATCCAGGCCGGGGTCAAGATGAACCCGGCGCGCCAAGCCGGGATCGCCGGCGGCCTGCCCGTCGAGGTGCCGGCGCTCACGGTCAACCGGGTGTGCGGCTCCGGCGCCCAGGCGATCGCCACTGCCGCGGCCGAGATCAAGCTCGGGCTGATCGATACGGCGATCGCCGGTGGCATGGAGAACATGGACCGCGCCCCGTACCTGCTCGGCGAGGGCCGCTGGGGCTACCGGATGGGGCACAACCAGGTCCTCGACGCGATGCTCTACGACGGGCTCAACGACGCGTTCTCCGGCGAGCACTCGGGCTGGCACACCGAGGATCTGGTGAGCCAGCACCAGATCACCCGCGACGACCAGGATGCCTGGGCACTACGCTCGCAGCAGCGGTTCGCCGCGGCCCAGGCGGCGGGCAAGTTCGACGCCGAGATCGTCCCGGTCGAGATCAAGACCCGCAAGGGGCCGGTGATGTTCGCCAAGGACGAACACAACAGGCCGGACACGACCGCGGAGCAGCTCGCCAAGCTGCGTCCGGCGTTCCGCAAGGATGGGACGATCACCGCCGGCAACGCACCCGGGCTGAACAGTGCCGGTGCGGCGATGCTGCTGGCGGACGCGGCCTGGGCCGAGAGACGCGGCGTCGCGCCGATGGCACGGCTGGTGAGCTGGGGCGTCGCCGCGGTCGAGCCCGGGATGTTCGGCATCGGGCCCGTCCCGGCGGTGCAGCAGGCGCTGGCGCGCGCCGGCTGGGCCGTCGCCGACGTCGAGCGGATCGAGATCAACGAGGCGTTCGCGGCGATCGCCATCGCCTGCATGCGCGAGCTGGGGCTGTCGGAAAGCGTCACCAATGTCGAGGGCGGCTCGATCGCGCACGGACACCCGATCGGGGCCACCGGTGCGGTCCTGACGACCCGGCTGCTGCACGCGATGCGACGCGACGGGCTGCGGCGCGGGGTCGTCACGATGTGCATCGGTGGTGGGCAGGGCATCGCGCTCTGCCTCGAGGCGCTGCCCTGAGCGTCGCATGATGGAGCTTCTGGCACAGCCGACGCGCTACCTGTTCTTCACCGGCAAGGGGGGTGTCGGCAAGACCTCGGCCGCCTGCGCGACGGCCCTCCGCCTTGCCGATGCCGGGCGGAGGGTCCTCGTCGTCAGCACCGATCCGGCTTCGAACCTCGACGAGGTGCTGGGACTGCCGCTCGGCGACCGGCCGCGTGCCGTGCCCGGCGCCGCGGGCCTCGAGGCGATGAACATCGACCCCGAGAACGCCGCGGAGGGGTACCGCGAGCGGGTGCTGGCGCAGCTTCCGCCCGGCACCGCGGCCGAGCAGCGGGCGACGGTGCGCGAGCAGCTCTCCGGCGCGTGTACGACCGAGATCGCCGCGTTCGACGAGTTCGTCGGCCTGCTCGCTGGCGGCTCGGAGCGCTACGATCACGTCGTCTTCGACACCGCGCCGACCGGGCATACATTGCGCCTGCTCAGCCTGCCCGGCGCATGGACCGGGTTCCTCGAGGGCAACGATCGCGGTGCTTCCTGCCTCGGGCCGCATTCCGGCCTCAAGTCGCAGGAGGCGCGGTTCCGGCAGGCGCTGCGGGCGCTGGCCGATCCCGCGCTGACCCGCATCGTGCTCGTCACGCGGCCCGATCACGCCGCGCTGGACGAGGCGGCACGCACCGCCGAAGAGCTGGTCGCGCTCGGCCTGCGGAACCAGCACCTACTGATCAATGGCGTGTTCCGACCGGAGGGCCCCACCGACGCGGTCGCGCGCGCCTGGGCGGCGCAGGGTGCGGCGGCGCTCGAGCGGCTGCCGGAAGCGCTGCGCCGCCTGCCGCGTGATGAACTTCCGCTGCGGCCGTTCGACATCGTCGGTCTGGCCGGCCTGCGCGGACTGCTCGATGGCGCGGCGCCGGCCGAGGCCGAGACGCCCCGCGCAGCGCTGCCGGCCATGCCCGGGCTCGCGGCGCTGGTCGACGACCTCGCGGCGCCCGGGCATGGCCTGATCATGGTCATGGGCAAAGGTGGGGTCGGCAAGACGACCATGGCCGCGGCGATCGCGGTCGGGCTGGTCGCGCGCGGCCATCGCGTGCATCTCAGCACGACCGACCCTGCGGCGCATCTCTCCCGGACGCTGGCCGGCGACGTCGACGGGCTGCGCGTCGACCGTATCGACCCGCACGTCGAGACCCAGCGTTACATCGAGCGGGTGATGGCGACCAAGGGGCGCGATCTCGACGCCGCCGGCCGCGAGCTGCTGCTCGAGGACCTGCGTTCGCCATGCACCGAGGAGGTCGCCGTCTTCCACGCCTTCTCGCGGATCGTCGCCGAGGCGCGGGCGGCGTTCGTCGTGCTCGATACGGCGCCGACCGGACACACGCTGCTGCTCATGGACGCCGCCGGCGCCTACCACCGGCAGATGCTGCGCGATCTCGCGCCTGGCGGCGGCGGCCGGGTGGTCACGCCGCTGATGCGCCTGCAGGATCCGCAGCACACGAAGATCCTGCTCGTGACCCTTGCGGAGGTCACCCCGATCTCGGAGGCGGCCGCGCTGCAGGCCGATCTGCGCCGGGCGCGGATCGAGCCCTATGCGTGGATCGTCAACCGCAGTCTCGCCGCGACCGGCACGAGCGACCCGATCCTCGGCGCCCGTGGGCGACACGAGGCGACGCAGCTCGCGCGGATCACCGGCGGACTCGCGGCACGCGCGTTCCTGGTCCCGTGGCTACCGCAACCGCCGGTCGGTGCGACCGCACTCCGCGCGCTCGTCGGTCGCGGCCAGGCGAACGCCGCCTGACGCCCGCTCAGATCTGCTCGGGCGGCATCGGGCGCGCAAGCAGGAAGCCCTGCGCCTCGTCGCAACCGAGCTCGCGCAGTACGTCGAGCTGACGCTCGGTTTCCACGCCCTCGGCGACCACGCGCTTGCCGACCCGATGGATCAGCGTGACGACCGCGTTGACGATCGCCTCGTCCTCCTGGTCCTCGCCGAGCCGTCCGACGAAGGCGCGGTCGATCTTGATGCTGTCGAAGGGCAGGTTGCGCAGGTAGGCGAGCGAGCTGTAGCCGGTGCCGAAATCGTCGATGGCGAGATGCACGCCCATCTCGCGCAGCTCGTGGAGCGCCGAATAGACCGCCTCGCTGGCGTACTCGAGGTAGAGCGTCTCGGTGATCTCCAGCTCCAGGGCATCCGCGGCGAGGCCGCTGGCGTCGAGCGCGCGGGCGACCTCCGTGGGCACGCTCTGCTCGCGGAACTGCGCCGGCGAGAGGTTGACGGCGACGCGCAGCGGGCGGCCTTGGGAGATCCACTGCGCCGCCTGGCGACAGGCGGCGTCCAACACCCAGCGGCCCAGCGGGCGGATCAGGCCGGTGCTCTCGGCCACAGGGATGAAGGTCCCCGGTCCGAGCAGGCCCTGCCCGGGATGCTGCCAGCGTACCAACGCCTCGACCCCGGTCATCGCGCCGCTGCGCAGCGCGAAGCGCGGCTGATAGTGGAGGCGCAGCTCGCCGGCGCCGATGGCGTGACGCAGCTCGCCCTCGAGCTGCCGCCGCGAGCGCGCCGCCTCGGCCAGGTCGGCGCTGAACAGGCGCCAGCAGCCGCGCTGCCGCTTGGCCGAGTAGAGCGCCATGTCGGCGTGGCTGAGCAAGGCGTCGGCGCCCTCGCCGTGCTCGGGATAGAGCGCCACACCGATGCAGGCGCTGACCGCGATCTCGGTGTTGTCCACGGCCAGCGTGCCGAGCGCCGCAGCCAGCAGCTTGTCGGCCAGGATCTCGGCCCCGGCGCGATCGTCGAGCCCTTGCTGGATGACCGCGAACTCGTCACCGCCGAGCCGCGCCACCGTGTCGCTCGCGCGCACCGCCGCGGACAGGCGCGCGCCGATCGAGCGCAGGACCCGGTCGCCCACGGGATGGCCATGCCCGTCATTGATCGCCTTGAAGTCGTCGATGTCGACGAGCATCACGCCGACCCGCTGCCGCTGCCGCGCCGCGAGCGTCAGCGCACGCTCCAGGCGATCATGGAACAGCGTGCGGTTCGGCAGGCCCGACAGCGGATCGTGGTGGAGCAGGTGGCGCGCCTTGGCCTCGGAGGCGCGGCGCTGCGCCACCTCGGCCTCGAGCCGCTCGTTGGCGCGCTGCAGCTCGGCCGTACGCTCCGCGACTTGGTCCTCCAGGTCCCGGCGCGCCGCCCGGAGTTCCGCGACGAGCCCGGCGTTGGCCAAGCTCAGCCCGACCGTGCGGCGGAAAAAGCCGCTCATCTGCCAGCCGAGCGCGCCGACACCGGCAGCGAACAGCAACACCAGCACGCCCATCGTCCGCGCGACCGGGTCGGGCTCCAGAGCCATGAGCAGGCCGTAGGGCAGCAGCGCGGGGAGGTAGAATGCGTAGAACGACGGCAGATGGCCGGGGAGCGACACCACCGCGCCGGCCGTCATCCCGCCGAGAACGAACGGCAGCAACATCGCCACCGCGTGCGAGCCGTCGACGCGGAAGAGGACGCCGGCGATGCCCCATAGAACCCCCGCCGCGGCGGAGTTGACGAGCAGGAACCGCGCGCCGTCCGTGGCGGAGGACCCTCCGAGCCGGCAGCGCTGCCACCACCAGACGGCGCGCAGGGCTTGCACGGCGACCATCGCGAGCAGCCACGAGGCCGCGCGCGTGACGCCCACGACGGGCAGGAAGGACACGGCCGTCACGACGGCGACGACACTGTTGATCACAGCCAGCATCGGCTGGCGCGCCACCTGCTCGGCGAGCAGGACCTCTCGCACGGATTCTGCGGCGTTCATCTCTTGTTCCGTCGCCGCAAGGCGGTGTCACGGACCCGCGGCCGACATCCATGTCGCCGCCCTAAAGCACACTCTCGGTTGCGCCGATAGGCGATCGTCACCACTCGGGATCAGAACCGCCGGCGATCGCGGCCACCCGAGTATGCCGGTCCGTCCGCGTAGCGACCGGATCGCGCGAGGATCCGCTACTTTAAGGGGCAGGTAACCAAAGCGTGGAGGAACGGCCCATGGCGGATGAACAGCCCGACCAGAAGGTGCTCGCGACGCTCACACGCCTCGAGCGGGCAACCCCGGGCAACCGGCACAGCGTCAACGAGATCGCGCTGGTCGCCGGGATGGAGTTCCCGCCGGTCCGCTCGGCGCTGGTACGGCTTGCGCGGCGCGGCCTCGTGCATCAAACGCCCGGTGGCGGCTACGCGCTGCGCCGGCGTGTTCTGGCGGCGCACGGCAACGCGGCGAAGCCGCACTGACCGGCTGCGGCCGACCTAGCCAGGTTCGACCCGCCAGGGCTCCAGGAGCGCGCGGGCGGCCCCGCGTCCCTTGGCCGTCAGTGCCAGCCCCGCCGCATCGTCGCGAACGAGGCCGTGGCGCCGGCATTCGGCCAGGACCCGCGTGGCCCGTGCGTCCGTCCAGGCGAGGCCGTCGGTGAGCGGCTTGCGCGGGTGCTCGCCCTGGTTCTCTGCGGTCAGCAGATGCACTGCGAGGGCGAGGCACTCGTCGTGCAGGCGCTGGTGCCGCTGCCGGACAAGCCGCGCGATCAGCCCGTAACGCGGACCTGCGAGGAAAGCCGCGAGCAGGAACAGCCCGGTGACGACGGCCATCATGCCGCCGATCGAGACGTCGAGCGCCACCGCCGCGAGGTAGCCGAGCCAGCTCGAGGCGAGGGCCACGGCGATGCCGAGCAGGATCATCCGCTCCAGGCGGTCGGTGAGGAGGTAGGCGGCGGCCGGCGGGACGATGACGAAGGCCACGAACAGCACCACGCCGACGGCCTCGAACGAGGCGACCGCGGTGACGCTCGTCAGGACGAGCAGCGCGTAGGAGAGTGCCGCGGGCGCGAAGCCGAGCGCGTGCGCGAGTGCCGGATCGAACGTCGCCAGCTTCAGCTCCTTGAAGAGCAGGAACACGAAGCTGGCGTTGATCGTGGTGACGAGGCCGAGCCAGACCAGCGCCTGCGGCACCTCGTGCCCGAGAATCGGCATGGTCCTGAGCCAGACGAAGCCGATCTCGCCAAGCAGCACGGTGTGCTGGTCGACATGGACGTCGCGGGCGTAGAGGTTGAGCAGCAGCACGCCGAGAGCGAACAGGGCCGGAAAGACCAGCCCGATCGCCGCGTCGTCCTTGACCTTGCGGGTGCGGGTGAGGAGCTCGGTGAGCGCGACCGTGGCGATGCCGGCGAGCGCCGCGCCGAGGAGCTGCACGGCCCCGCTCTGCTGCCGGGTCAGCAGCCAGACCAGGACGATGCCCAGCACGATCGAGTGGCTGATGGCATCGGCCAGCATGCTGTTGCGCCGGAGGATCAGGAAGGCGCCCAGGAGGCTCGAGGCGGTTCCGACGAGCATCCCGGTCGTGACGATGACGAGCCCGGGATCGGCGAGAAGCGTCGCCAGCATCAGTCGGCCTCGGCGCGCGACAGGTCGGCGCGAGCGCGGCGCTGGCCGGCCTCGGTCAGCTCCCAGTGTGCGCCCTCGTTAGGCATGTGCACGACGCGACGTACCATGCCGAGCCCTGCTAGCCGGGCGAGGACGCGCCGGGTGCCGACACCGTGATAGGCGTCGAGCATTCCCTGCTCGGCGGGATAGCGTGGGTCGTGGTGCCGGCGGGCGAGGCCGTAGAGGGTGGCGAGCAGCCGCTCATCGGCCAAGGCGCGCCGGTCGCGACGGCGCTTCAACGCCTCCCAGAGCAGCCCGCGCTCGGGTGCGAGGAGCAGCGAGGCCAGGACGATCGCCGAGGCGGCGAGGACGACCAGCGGCCCGGTGGCGAGGCCCGGCGTGGTGGCGCTGATCAGCGCGCCCGAGACCCCGGCGGCCACCCCGAACAGTCCGGCCAGGGCGACCATCGGCTCGAGGCGGCGGGTCCACTGCCGTGCGGCCACCGGCGGGGCGATGACCATCGCCGCCATGAGCACCACGCCGACCATCTGCAGCCCGACGACGACGGCGAGCGCGATCAGCGCGGTGAGCCCCGTCTCGAGCAGGGCCACCGGGTAGCCGACCGAGGCGGCGAACAGCGGATCGAAGGTGACGAGCTTCAGCTCCTTCCAGAACAGGGTGACGAGGAACAGCGCCATCGCCGTCACGCCGCCCATCAGCCAGAGATCCGAGCGGAGGGTCGCCGCAGCCTGGCCGAACAAGAAGGATTCGAGCCCGCCTTGCGCGGCGTCCGCGCGACCCTGGATGAAGGTCAGCAGGACGACGCCGACGGCGAAGAACAGGCTCAGGACCGAGCCCAGCGCGGCGTCGGTCTTGAGGCGGCTGAAGCGGACCAGCGCCTGCACGGCGAGCGCGGCGAGCGTCGCGGTGAGCAGGGCGCCGCCGGCGAGCACGCCGAGCTCGCGCGAGCCGGCGAGCAGGAAGCCCAGGCAGATCCCCGGCAGCGCCGCGTGCGCCAGGGTGTCGCCGAGCAGGCTTTGCTGGCGCAGCACGGCGAAACTGCCGAGCACGCCACTGACCAGGCCGAGCAGGACCGCGCCGGCGACGACGTTCTGGATCGTGTGGTCGGCGAGCCAGACGGCGAGCGGCATCACGCCTCGACGCGCGGCGCCGTCTCCGCGCCGAGCGCCCCGTTGCGCGGCTCGCGCTGCAGGAGGGCGACCTGGCCGCCATAGGTCCGGCGCAGATGCTCGGCCGTGTAGACCTTTTCGACGGGTCCCTGGGCGATGACGCGCACGTTGAGGAGCACGAGCCAGTCGAAATAGTCGCTGACGGTCTGCAGGTCGTGATGCACGACGAGCAGGGTCTTGCCGGCGTCGCGCAGGCCCTGGAGCAGCGCGACGATGGCCCGCTCGGTCGGCGCGTCGACGCCGGCCATCGGCTCGTCGAGCAGGTACAGGTCCGCCTCCTGGACCAGCGCCCGGGCGAGGAACACGCGCTGCTGCTGGCCGCCGGAGAGCTGGCTGATCTGGCGGTCGGCGAGATCGCGGATGCCCATCGCGTCGAGCGCCGCCAGCGCGCGCTCGCGCTCCGCCCGACCTGGCCGCCGGAACCAGCCGAGATGGCCGTAGCGGCCCATGATCACGACGTCGAGCGCGGTGGTCGGGAAGTCCCAGTCGACCGCGGTCCGCTGCGGCACGTAGGCGACCTGGCGGCGGCGCTGGCGATAGGGTGCGCCGTGGATCGTGACGTGGCCCGCGGTCCGCGGGACGAGCCCCAGCACCGCCTTGAGCAGCGTGCTCTTGCCGGCGCCGTTGGGGCCGACGACGGCCGCCATCACACCGGGCGGGATGTTCACGTCGATGTCCCAGAGGACCGGCTTGCCGTGATAGGCGACGGTCAGGTCCTCGACGTGGAGCGCGAGGGCCGGCTCGTGCAGCGGTTCGGTCGCGGCGGCCGCGGAGGTGTTCACGGCTGGGTCGGCGCGTCCGCGGCGAGCACCACGTTCCAGCGCTCGGCCCATGGCCGCAGCGCCTCGGGCAGTGGCGCCAGCCGGCCGCCCAGCGCCGCGACGATGGCGCGCGTGTTGGCGACGAGCATGCCGATATAGGTGCCGTCCGCGGTCGTCTGCGCGCCCATGGCGTCGGCATAGAGCTCGCCGCCCAAGCGGACCTCGTGGCCGCGCGCCGCCGCCGCGTCGATCACCGCCTGGACGGTGCGCGGGTTGATCGTGCTCTCGATGAACACCGCCGGAACGCGCCGTGCCACGACGACCTCGACCATCGCCCGGATGTCGGCGATGCCGGCCTCGGACTCGGTGCTGATCCCCTGGATGCCGGCGACCTCGATGCCGTAGGCACGCCCGAAATAGTTGAACGCGTCGTGCGCCGTGACGAGGATCCGCTGCGGCTCGGGGATGGTCGCGATGCTGGCGCCGATCCAGGCGTGCAGCGCGGCCAGCTCGGCCTCGTAGACCTCCTCGCGCTGCGCGATCGCCGCGGCGCAATCGGGCACCAGCTCGGCGAGCGCTCCGCCAACGACGCCGACGGTGCGCTGCCAGAGGCCGACATCCATCCAGACATGCGGGTCGACACCGTAAGCGTCCTGGACCGTGATCAGGTCGGCGACCGGGACCGCCGCCTCGGCGACCGCGAGCGTCCGTTTCTGCCGCCCGAGCTTCTCGAGCACTTCGCCGAGCTGGCCCTCGAGCGAGTGGCCCGAGTAGAGGATCAGGTCGGCACGGTGCAGCGTGCGCACGTCACCGGCGCTCGCCTTGAACAGGTGTGGGTCGACGCCGGGACCCATCAGCACCTCGACCGCGGCGCACTCCCCAGCGACGGTGCGCGCGACGTCGCCGACCATCCCGGTGGTGGCCACGACCTGCGGTACCTCTGCGGCGAGGGCCGCTCCGGCGCCGAGCGCCGCCGCCAGCAGGGCCCCGCAGATCCGCGCGCGCATCCGATCCTCGCACCGAGCCGATACCAGACCACGGTGGGCGAGATATCGAGCGGACGGGAAACTTTCAAGAGACGAACAAGTTTAGCCTTGCCAAAATCCCACCATCACCGAGCGGTTCAGCGGCCCAGCATCGGCAGGTCGAGGCCCTCCTCGCGGGCGCAGTCGAGCGCGATCTCGTAGCCGGCATCGGCATGGCGCATGACCCCGGTGCCGGGATCGTTGCGCAGGACCCGGGCGAGGCGCCGGTCCGCCTCGGGCGTGCCGTCGCAGACGATGACCATGCCAGCATGCTGGCTGAAGCCCATGCCGACCCCGCCGCCGTGGTGCAGCGAGACCCAGGTGGCACCGCCGGCGGTATTGAGCAGCGCGTTGAGCAACGGCCAGTCCGAGACCGCGTCCGAGCCGTCGCGCATCGCCTCGGTCTCGCGGTTCGGCGAGGCGACCGAGCCCGAGTCCAGGTGGTCGCGCCCGATGACGATCGGCGCCTCGAGCTCGCCCTTCGCGACCATCGCGTTGAACGCCCGGCCGAGCCGCGCGCGGTCCTTGAGCCCGACCCAGCAGATCCGCGCCGGCAGGCCCTGGAAGGCGATCCGCTCGCGGGCCATGTCGAGCCAGTTGTGGAGGTGCGGATCGTCCGGGATCAGCTCCTTCACCTTGGCGTCGGTGCGGTAGATGTCCTCGGGGTTGCCGGAGAGCGCGACCCAGCGGAACGGGCCGATGCCGCGGCAGAACAAGGGCCGGATGTAGGCCGGCACAAAGCCCGGGAAGTCGAACGCGTTGGCGACGCCCTTCTCCTTGGCCATCTGGCGGATGTTGTTGCCATAGTCGAGGACCGCCGCACCGCGCTGCTGGAAGCCGAGCATGGCGCGGACCTGCATCGCCATGGATTCTTTGGCCAGGTCGACGACGGCGGCGGGATCGCTGGCGCGGCGCTGGCGCCATTCGTCCATCGTCCAGCCGGCCGGGAGGTAGCCGTTGAGCGGGTCGTGCGCGCTGGTCTGGTCGGTGACGACGTCGGGAACGATCCCGCGCCGCAGCAGCTCCGGATAGACCTCGGCGGCGTTACCCAACAATCCGATCGACTGCGGGCGATTGCCGCGCCGTGCCCGGTTCAAGAGCTCGAGCGCCTCGTCGAGTGAGGTCGCCTTCGCGTCGCAGTACCGTGTCCTGATGCGGAAATCGATCCGGGTCTCGTCGCATTCGACGGCAATGCTCGAGAAGCCGGCCATGGTCGCCGCCAGGGGCTGCGCACCACCCATCCCGCCGAGCCCACCCGTGAGGATCCAGCGACCCTGCGCGCTGCCACCGAAATGCTGCTCGGCGACCGCGCAGAAGGTCTCGTAGGTCCCCTGCACGATGCCTTGGCTGCCGATGTAGATCCACGAGCCGGCGGTCATCTGGCCGTACATCATCAGACCCTTGCGGTCGAGCTCGTGGAAATGCTCCCAGGTCGCCCAGTGCGGCACGAGGTTGGAGTTGGCGAGCAGCACCCGCGGCGCGTCGGGATGGGTCTTGAACACGCCCACGGGCTTGCCCGACTGGACGAGCAGTGTTTCGTCGTCCTCGAGGCGCCGCAGGACCTCGAGGATGGTGTCGAAGCAGCGCCAGTCGCGCGCGCAGCGCCCGATCCCCCCATAGACGACGAGCGCCTCCGGGTGCTCCGCGACCTCCGGGTCGAGATTGTTCTGCGCCATGCGGTAGGCCGCCTCGGTGAGCCAGCTCTTGCAGGCGCGGGCGGTACCGCGCGGGGCGCGGACGACGCGGTCGGACAGCCGTGGGTCGATCATGGGCTCGCCTCCTCGATCCGGGCGCCATTGCACGCCGCGCGCCCCGTCGGGGCAAGGGGGTCAGCCGACGATCTCGCCGCCCAGCACCCGCTGCCAGAGACGCGGCGCCATCGGCTCGTAGACGAGCGCGTTCGGGTGCGGCACCGACGACCAGATGGCGAGGTCGGCGTCCAGCCCGGGCGCCAGCACGCCGCGTCGCCCGGTCATGCCCAGCGCGCGCGCCGCCTCGCGGGTCACCCCGGCGAGCCCCTCCTCAACCGTCAGCCCAAACAGGATGCAGGCCATGTTGGCCATCAGGCGGAGCGAGGCGAAGGGCGAAGTGCCGGGGTTGAGGTCGGTCGCCACGGCCAGCGGCACGCCGGCCCGGCGCAGTCCCTCCACCGGCGGCCGCTGCGTCTCGCGCAGGAAATAGAAGGCGCCCGGCAGGAGCACGGCGGTGGTCCCGGCGGCGGCGATCGCGGCGATCCCCATCTCGTCGAGATACTCGATGTGGTCGACCGAGAGCGCGCCATACCGCGCGGCGAGCCGGCTGCCGCCGAGGTTCGAGAGCTGCTCCATGTGCCCCTTGACGGGCAGGCCGAGCTCGTGCGCGCGGGCGAACACCCGCTCGCACTGCGCCACCGAGAAGGCGAGATGCTCGCAGAACACGTCGACGGCGTCGGCCAGCCCCTCGGCCGCGGCGGCCGGCAGGATCGCGTCGCAGACATGATCGATGTAGGCATCGGCGCGACCGTCATACTCGGGTGGCACGGCGTGCGCGGCGAGCAGCGTGGTCGTCACCCGGACCGGCACCAGCTCGGCGACCCGGCGCGCCGCGCGGAGCTGGGCCAACTCGGCCGCGAGGCTCAGCCCGTAGCCCGACTTGATCTCGACCGTGGTCAGACCCTCGGCGAGGAGCGGCCGGAGGCGCTCGGCTGCGCGGGCGGCCAGCTCCTCGACGCTCGCGGCGCGGGTCGCACGCACCGTCGCGCGGATGCCGCCGCCGGCGGCCGCGATCTCGGCGTAGGTCGCGCCGGCCAGGCGCCGCTCGAACTCGCCCGCACGGTCGCCGGCCCAGACGAGATGGGTGTGGCAGTCGATCAGCCCCGGCGTGATCCAACGCCCCGTAATGTCGACGACGTCCTCGCCCGGCTCCGGCCGCCAGTCCGCCATCGGCACGAGCGCGGCGATCCGCCCGTCGCGGACCCGAAGTGCATGCCCTTCGAGCGCGCCGTAGGGCTGGGCCTGCGCCCCGTCCATGGTCGCGAGGTTGCCGTTGATCCAGGAGCGGACCGGAGGAACGTCGGGCATCGGCGGCTGCACCATCGCAAACGGCGGGTGCCGAGACTGCGACGCCGGTGACGGCTGGGCAACCGCGCCCGTGGCGACGCCTCGCTGCCCACCTGCCGCCACGATGCTGCCCTCAGGTCGGGACGCTCCCCTCCCGGTCCAGCACCGCCACCGTCTCGCGGTACAGCTCGCCCGCGCGCTCGACCGTACCGGCGACGCAGACGAGGCCCAGCTTGCCGAACTCGGAGAGCGCGCCGATCATGTGGAAGGCGACGCCCTCCTGGGTCGCGCCGTGGAAGTGCAGGCCGTTCAGCACCGCGATCTCGATCAGGTCGTCCGGGGTGAGGCCGCGGTACCGGGGCGATTCCAGGTTGTCGGAGGCGACGTAGGCGCAGGTCCGCCCGCCCGGCGCGCGGAACTCGGCGGTCGCCGGGTCGTAAGCGCCGTCGGTGAGGAGCTGCAGCATCTGGAACGGGTGGGTGGTGCCGCCTTTGCGCAGGTTGATCTCGATCGCCTGGTGCCGCCAGCCGTCGCCCTCCCGCACCGAGATGAAGTCGACGCCGAAGCGGCCGAGGACGCCGCGCGCCCGCAACTGCTCGCCGACCTTCAGCGCCTCGGCCTGGATCGCCAGCGCGTAGGCCCGATCGGCCGGGAAGCGGCAGCCGAGGAAGATCTGTCCGTTCGGACCGCCCAGCACCTGGTCGTGGGTCGAGACGACCTCGAGCCGGCCGAGCGGGTCGATGCGCAGCTGCACCGACGGCGAGCGCTTCTCTTCACCGCCGACGAACGCCTCGACCACGCCGCCCATCTGCGCCAGCTTGGCCCGGTAGACCTCCCAGTCCATGCCGCGCGCCTCGAAGGCGAGCTGCGGCAGGCGCGCGCGTGCCCAAGCCGCAAGCGAGCCGTCACGCGGCGCGCCGCGCAGGTCGAACGTGGCGTTGCCCTCGCCGGAAAAGCCCTGGTCGAGCTTGATCACGGCACGGGACAGGTCGGGTCGCTCCCGCGCGAGACGCGCCAGCGCCTCGGCGAGATCGATCTCGTCGCGCAGGTCCTCGGCACCGTCTGGCAGCGGTACGCCGGCGGCGCGGAACAGCCGCCGGCCGCCGCTCTTTCCGCCGAGCGGGAGCAGCGCCGGATCGCAGCCGTAGAGCGGGATCCCGAGGCGGACCGCCAGCGTGCGCTCGAGGGCCGAGACGTTGAAGCAGGCCATGTGCGCAGCCGCGGGGTCGGCGATCGCCGCTCGGATCGCGCCGAGCAGGCGCGGGCGGGCGAGCAGCTTGGCGCTGAGCGGCAGGGGAGCGGTGTCGTGACAGGACAGCAGGATCAGGCGCTGCCGCGCGTGCCGCGTCGGGATTCCGGGAAGCAGGTGGAGATAGTAGTCGACGATCGGCTCGGGGATCGGGGTGCTCGAGAGGTAGATCACGCGCGTCCGCGGCAGGCGCAGCAGGACGAGCAGCGAAAGCAGCCGCTCCTCGTAGTGGTGCGCGCCGGCGATCCGGGCCAGCACCTCGGCGTCGAGCGACAGGCTCGGGACCACGACCACGGTGCGCGGCGCCAGAGGATCGGGGAAAAGCCGCCGGTAGAGCGTGGGCAGCGCCGCCTGCAATTCGCGAAACGCCACCAGCTCGGCTTGCGAGCCCGGCTCCGGCCAAGCCCCGTCACCACCCCGGGCGGCGTCCTCCACCATCGCGCGACCTCCAGGCTCCGCAGCTTCGGCCGGGCGCGGTGCGGAGACAAGAAGGCCGGCGGCCCGAGGTGGTGACGCGGCTCGCGCCCGTGCGCTCCGCGCCTGGACGGCTAGGCGATCACCCTCCCGCGGCCATCTCGACCGCGGAGGCCACGCCCAGCATGCGCAGGGTCAGATCGTCGGGCGCGCCGGAGCCCTCGAGGCCGTGGAACTCCTGGAATGAGCGCAGCGCGTTCGCGGTCGCGTCGTTCCAAGCGCCGCGCTCGGCGCCGGGGGAGAAGCCCAGCGAGGTCAGGCGGCTCTGGATCAGACTGATCTGCGCCTCGTTCATGCCCTCGGCGCTGCCCTGCGCCGCCAGGCTCGGCGCGGCCAGGGCCAGTCCCGCCGTGATCGCCGCAATGGAAAAGAGAATGCGTGGCGTCATCGCTCGCCTCCGTTGATCCTGTTTGTCGGGGTCGGCGCCGCTGCGGCGCCTTGTCGCAGGATATGGAACCGAGAACGAACCGGCCAAGGGGGGCGCCCAAGCAAGGGCGACGAAATCGAGCCACTCGCCTCAGCCGGGTGCCTCGACCCGCTCGATGTCACGCGCGATCTGGCCGACCAGCAGGACGCGGCGTGGCGAAGCCTTCGGTGAACCAGCCGCGGACGGGAGCGAGCAGGTCGAGCGCCTGCCGGCATTCGCCACGTTCGGCCAGCAGCCGGGCGAGGTCGCGGGCGGCGCGCGGCTCCGGGGCCGGCGATGCCTGGTCGCGGGCGATCGCGAGAGTTTGGCGCAAGTGGATCTCGGCGGCCCGCGCCACGTCGCCGCCGCGTTCCACGGCATCGCGCGCTTCGGCCATCTCGCTCTGATCTTCAGGCCAGTCCGCGGGGCGGCCAGGCGACTCTGCAGGACGACGACGAGCAGGAACGCACCGGGGATCACCGACTGCCAGTAGGCCGACAGGCTGACCACGCCGAGGCCGTTCTCGACGTTCCGGATGTCGAAGATCAGGCCGCGCAGGAGCACGCCGGAGAGCGTGGCGCCGACCGAGCCCACACCGCCGGTGAGCAGCGTGCCGCCGACCACCACCGCGGTGATCGCGAACAGCGCCCAGCCGACCCCCCTCGATCGGCTGGCCGGCGCCGAAGGACGAGGCGAGGATCACGCGAGGGTGCGCGCGAGGCGGTCTGGGCTGACGGCCGGCTGCTGCTGATCGTCTCGACCCTGAGCGATCCCGAACTCGAGCGCCACGCGCTGGAGAGCCCGCTGGCGCGCCCCGTCGAGGGGCTGATCTACGCCTCGATCATGACCCGCGAGGCGGTGGCACGACGGCTGCCGCGCCCGGTGCCGACGGTGCTCCTCAACTGCTACATCGAGGACCGGGCATTGCCGGCGGTGGTCCCCGGCCAGCTGGCCGGTGGCCAGGCCGCGACGCAGCGCCTGATCCGCGCCGGGCACCGGCGGATCGCCATCGTCAACGGCGAGATGTGGATGGACGCGGCGCAGGACCGCTTCCGCGGCTACCGCCGGGCACTCGCCACCGCCGACATCGCCTTCGATCCCGATCTCGTGCGCGAGGGCAACTGGGAATATGCCAGCGGCGCCGCGGCGACGCGCTCGCTGCTCGCCATGAAGGACCCGCCGAGCGCGATCTTCTTCGCCAACGATCGGATGGCGGTGGGCGGCTACGCGGCACTGGCCGAGGCCGGGCTGCCGGTCTCCGCCGACATCTCGGTGATCGGCTACGACGACCAGCCGATCTGCCAGGAGCTGGACCCGCCGCTGACCAGCCTCGTCCTGCCGCACCGCGAGATGGGCCAGTGGGCGATCGACTGGCTGCGCCACGAGGCGCCCCGCGCGCACCACAGCAAGCGCCCGATCGTCAAGCTCGACTGCCCGCTGGTCGAGCGGGAGAGCGTGGACCCGGCGGGGGAGGGATGGGCGGCGCCGACGTGGTCGTGCCGGGGCCTCGAGGAGACACCTGGCAGCGCCGCCCTCACGCGGCCGGCGTGCCCCCCAGCTCTGCCCGCACCGCCGACAGCGCCTGCGCATGCGCCTCGAAGCCTTCGTAGGTGGCCAGCACGCGGGCGTGGCGGGCGAACTCGGGGAAGGCGGCGCGGGTCAGGTGGCCGAGGCTGGTGCGCTTCATGAAGTCGTGGACGCCGAGTGCCGACCAGCTCCGGGCCCAGCCGCCGGTCGGCAGCACGCAGTCGGGGCCGAGGCAGAAATTGGCGATCGTCATGGGCGTGTTCTCGCCCAGGAGGATCTCGCCCGCGTTGCGGATCCTTCCGAGATGCTGGAGCGGCTCCGCGGAGAGGATCTCGAGGTGCTCCGGCGCGTAGTCGTTGACGAAGGCGATGGCCGCGTCCCAGTCGGGGGCCAGCACGATGCCGCCGCGCCGGCCGCCGAGGACCGCCTCGACGAAGGCGCGGCGCTGCGGGCCGAGGCGCGCGATCAGCTCGGGCAGGCGCGCGTGCGCGGCTTCGGCGATGGCCGATGAGTCGGTGACGAGGTAGGCCGAGCTGTCGTCGCCGTGCTCGGCCTCGATCAGCAGGTCGAGGGCGGCGATGTCGGGGTTGGCGGAGGAATCGGCGAGCACGATCGACTCGCTGGGGCCGGCCGGGAGCCCGGTGTCGATCCGGTCGGCGAGCAGGCGCTTGGCGGCGACCACCCAGGGGCTGCCGGGGCCGATGATCTTGGCGAGCCGCGGGACGGTCTCGGTGCCGTAGGCGGCGGCCGCCACCGCGACGGCGCCGCCGACGCGGAAGACCTTGCCCACGCCGGCCATGCGCGCGGCGTAGAGGCTCGCGGCGTCGATGCCGCCGTCGGGGGTGGGCGGGGTCAGCACCACGATCTCGGGCACGCCCGCGACGACGGCCGGGACCGTGGTCATCATCATCACCGAAGGGAAGGCACCCTTGCCGCGCGGGACGTAGCAGCCGACCGAATCGAGCGGCGTCCAGCGCTCGCCGGCGAAGGCCCCGGGGCGGACCTCCATGAGCCACATCGGCTCGGGCTTCTGCCGCTCGTGGAAGCGGCGGATGTTGTCGACGGCGAAGGCGATCGCCTCCTTGACCTCGGGCTCGAGGGCGCGCTCGGCGCGGGCGAACTCCTCCTCGGTCGCCATGAGATGGGCGGGATCGAGCTCGACGCGGTCGATCTCCCGGGCGAGGCGGGCGATCGCGGCGTCGCCCCCGTCGCGGACCGCGGCGACGATCCGCCGGGCGGGCTCGATGAAGCTCGACAGGTCGGCCTCGGCGCGCAGCAGCAGCGCGTCGCGCTGGGCCGCGGACAGCTCGGCGAGGCGGAAGAGGTTGATCTCGGGCATGGCTCAGCTCTTGCGTGACCGGAGGAAGATATCGAGGCCGACGAGGCGGTCGAGGAGCAGGATCGCGACCAGCGCCAGGCCGACATAGACCGCCGAGACGGCGGCGAGGTCGGGCGTGATGATCGAGCGGATGGCGTTATAGACGAGTACCGGCAGAGTGACGGTGCGCGCGTCCACGAGCATCAGCGACACCAGGAACTCGTTGACGGCGAGGATGAACATGACGAGCGCCCCGGTGACGATCCCGGGCATCACCGCGGGCAGGGTGACGGTAACGAAGGCGTGGGTCGGTGGCGCCCCGAGGCTCTGGGCGGCGTTCTCGAGGTCCGGGTCGAGGTGGTTCACGGCCGCGGCCACGGCCCAGATCATGAAGGGGAGGTTGATGACGCAGGCGGCGACGCCCACGGGCCAGACCCGGCCGAGCCAGCCGAGCTGGCCGAACACCAGCATCAGCCCGATCCCCGAGACGACGAGCGGGATGGTGAACGGCAGCAGCAGGTAGACCTGCAGCGCGGTGCCGCCGCGCAGGCGGAAGCGGGCCAGCGCCAGGGCGGCCAGCGTACCGATCGGGACCGCCAGCGCCGTGCAGACCAGCCCGACCAGCAGCGAGCGCCACAGCGCACGGAGGAAGTCGGGCCGGTCGAGGAGGGCCGCATACCAGCGCAGCGACAGCCCCTCCGGTGGGAAGGCGATGATCGTGCCGGGGGTGAAGGAGGCGATCAGCACGACCAGTGTCGGCAGGGCGAGAAAGGCGAGGTCGAGCACGACCAGCCCGACCAGCAGCCAGAGCAGCCAGCCGCGGCTCATCGGCGCTCCTCGACATAGCCCAGCGTGCCGAGGCCGAACAGCGCCAGCACCGCGCCCACGGCAAGCGAGCCGACCGCGGTCATCAGGATGGCGATGGCGCCGCCGAGGCCCGGATCGCCGAGCTGGAAGAACGCGTCGTAGACGGCACTGGCGATGAAGTCGTTGGTTCCTCCGCCCATGATCTCGGGCATGGCGAAGTCGGTCAGCGTGAGCGTGAAGACGACGACCCCGGCGGCGACGAGGCCGGGTCGTGCCAATGGCAGGACGACGCGCCAGAGCGTGCGCAGCGGGGTGGCGCCGAGCCCGGCGCTGGCCAGCTCGACCTCCTCGGGCACGGCGGTGAGCGCCGGTGCCAGCATCAGCACCGCGAAGGGCAGCATGTACTGGACGAGGCCGACGAGCACACCGGGAAAGGTGTAGAGGATCGTGAGCGGTGGCAGGCCCAGCGCGGCGAGCAGGCTGTTGGCGAGACCCTGCTGGCCGAGCACGACGAGCCAGCCATAGGCGCGGACCACCTGGCCGATGAAGAACGGCAGGAACAGCGAGATCAGCAGCAGCCGACGCAGTGCCGGGCGGGCCGTGCGGACCATCAGCCAAGCGTAGGGGAAGGCGAGCAGGAGCGTCACCGCGGTGACGATCAGCGCACCGCCGAGCGTGCGCAGCGCCATCACGCCGTAGACCGGCCGCGCGAGCACGGCCGCGTAGTTGGCGAGGCTCCAGCTCTCGTCGAGGCGGAAGGTGGCGCGGTCGAGCTGGCGCAGCGAGGCGTCGGCGAGCGGCACCAGCGCGGCGACCAAGAGGCCGGTGAGCAGCAGCGCCGGCACGAGGAAGGCCCAGGGGGTCAGCGGCGCCAGCGGGCGCGGCCAGAGCGTGGCGCGCACGCCCTCAAGCGCGTCGAGGACGCGCAGGCCGGGTGAGCGGGACATCGGGCGGCGGGCGTGCGCGGGAGGCGGGAGGGACGATGCCCTCCCGCCAGTCGCCTCAGCCCTGCATGATCTCGTTGAACTTCTGGAACCAGTCGGACTCGTGCTCGACCAGGATCCGGGTCGGGACCGAGATCAGCCGGGCGAAGTCCTCGGGGCTGCTGGGATAGGCCGGATCGCCCACGAGGTCCTCGGGCGGGGTCAGTCCCGGGCGCAGACCGGGCAGGCCCAGCCCGCTGGTCCAAGCCTGCTGCGCCTCCTGGCTCATCGCGAAGTTGACATACTCCTTGGCCCAGAAAAGCTCGTTCTCCGGCAGCCCCTTGGGAATCCACATCCCGTCGGTGTCGACCTTGGCGCCCTCCTTCGGCACCGTCCAGGACACGGCGATCCCGCTCTGCTTCGCCGCCCGGGCGTTGCTCAGGATGGTGCAGGCGACGTCGATCTCGCCATTCTGGAACCAGGAGGTGAAGTCGGGGTCCTCGCCGAGCAGCGGGTTCTGCGCCTTCAGCTTGCGGATGAACTCCCAGGCCGGCTCCATGTTGTCGGGAATGTCCTCGAACTTGCCGCCGCCCGCGATCTGCGCCGACGGGTGGAAGCCGATCCCGTCGTCGTAGAGGGCGACGCGCCCCTTGAAGCGCGGGTCGAGCATGATCTGCCAGCTGTCCGGCGGGCCGTCGGGAAACGCCTCGTCACGGTAGGCCAGGACGTAGACATAAGAGTACATGTTGATTAGCGGCACGCCGTCGAAGCCGGCCGGCCGGGCCGCCGGCAGCATGTCGGCGAGGTTTGCGAGGTCACCCAGATCTTCGGTGACGCCGCGCAGCGCCGACTTGGTGGCGTTGGTCGAGGTGTCCCAGTTGACGTGGATCGGCGGGGCGCGGCCCTGGTCGACCGCGGCCCAGATCTTCGGCCGGATCTCGTTGTCCTCGGTCAGGTCGTGGCGCACTGGGATCCCGGTCCGCTCGGTGAACGGCCTGGAGACGCCGTTCTCCAGCGACTCGACCCAGACGCCACCCCAGGCGCGGACGATCAGCTCGGCCGGCTTGTCCTGCGCGAGGACGGACCGCGGCCAGGGTGCCAGGGCCATCGCCGTGCCCGTGGCGAGCACCGCGCGGCGCGAGAGTGCGAGGGCCATGCTAGGGTTCTCCTTTCCTTGTTGTGATCACGGCGTGAAGGTGAGCAGATCGCGTGCCAGCCAGCCGAGGCGCACCGGCTCGCCCGGTCGGCGCCGTCCATGGCCGAGCGGATCGAGGTCGTAGAGCTTGAGGGTTTGCGGGCCGAGCGCAGGAACGCCGACCTCGTAGACGACCCGGTCGCCCTCGAAGACCGCTGCGGCGATCGTGCCGGCGACCGTGATCTCGGCAGCCTCGTCCGGTGCGAGCAGACGGATGCGCTCGGCGCGCAGCGCGACCTCGATCGGCCCGGCGGCCGGCCGGGCCGTCGCGCCGGGGAGCGTGATTTCCAGCGCCCCGATCCGCAGCCGCGTCGCGCCCGGACCGCGGTCGACCACCTCGGCCGGCAGGAAGTTGGTCAGGCCGATGAAGCCGGCGACGAAGCGGTTGGCCGGGCGGGCATAGGTCTCCTCGGGCGTGCCCGCCTGCTGCAGGCGGCCCTGGTCCATGACCAGCACCCGGTCGGACATGACCAGCGCCTCCCGCTGGTCGTGGGTGACGTTGATCGTGGTCACACCCAGCTCCTGCTGGATGCGGCGGAATTCGAGCTGCATGTCCTCGCGCAGCTTCTTGTCGAGCGCGGCCAGGGGCTCGTCGAGGAGCAGCAGGTCGGGCTCGAAGACGAGCGCGCGCGCGATCGCGACCCGCTGCTGCTGGCCGCCTGACAGCTCATGCGGGCGCCGCCCGCCGAGGCCCTCGAGGCGGACCAGACGCAGATAGCGCGCCACCCGATCAGCGATCCCGTCGCGCGGGAAGCCGCGCATCTGCAGCGGATAGGCGACGTTGCCGAAGGCGGTCAGGTGCGGGAACAGAGCGAGCCGCTGAAAAACCATGCCGATCGAGCGCTTCCAGGGGGGCAGGTCGGCCACGGGCCGGCCGTGGACGACGATCTCGCCGGCGCTGGGCGCGATGAACCCGGCGATCATCCGCAGCAGCGTGGTCTTGCCGCAGCCCGAGGGGCCGAGGATCGTGAGGAAGGCGCCGCGGGCCAGCTCGAGGCTGATCCGGTCGACGGCGACCGTCGCGCCGAAACGGCGGCTCACCTCGATCAGGCGAACCATGGGTGGCTCGGGCGACGGCGCGGGCGCGCTCGCGATCACGGGCGTCCTTCGTGTTGCCAAGGGCGGTGCCGGGCCGGACAGTGCCCAAGCCGTGCCGCCACGGCAAGCCGACCTTCGCCACGAGGTGCGCGATGCTCGATCCGGTGGAGCCAAGCTTCCAGCTCGTCGGCCGCAGGGCGCTCGTCACCGGTGCCTCGCGCGGCATCGGCGAGGCGCTGGCGCACGGCCTCGCCCGGTTCGGCGCCGACGTGGCGGTGACCTCGCGCGATCCGGCCCGGCTCGAGCGGGTGGTGGCGCGGATCACGGGCGAGGGGCGCCAAGCCGTGCCGCTCGCGGTCGACATGCGCGACCCGCCGGCGATCGCCGGCTGCGTGACGGCGGCGGCCGGGGCGCTCGGCGGGCTCGACATCCTCGTCAACAACGCCGGCACGGAGGAGGTCCGCCCGTCGCTCGACGTCGACGAGGCGCTGTGGGACCGGATCCTCGACACGAACCTGAAGGGGGCGTTCTTCGCCGCGCAGGCGGCGGCCCGGGCGATGGCCGGCCGCGGCGGGGCGATCCTCAATGTCGCCTCGCTGACCTCCGAGGTCGGCGTGCCGACGGCGGTGCCCTACGGCTCGTCGAAGGCCGGGCTGGTCGGCATGACCCGGGCGCTGGCCAGCGAATGGGCGCCGCTCGGGATCCGCGTCAACGCCATCGGTCCCGGCTATTTCCGCACCCAGCTCACCGAGGTCTTCTATCAGGACGAGCGCTGGGCGGCGGCGATGCTGGCGAAGATCCCGGCGGGGCGGTTCGGCGATCTGCGTGACCTGGTGGGCGCCGCGGTGTTCCTGTGCTCCGACGCGGCGCGCTACGTCACCGGGCAGGTGCTCTACGTCGACGGCGGGTACCTAGCGTCGATCTGAAGGCCTGTCCCACCAGCGCGGCGCTCGGCTCGCGGGCCGGCAGACGCGGTCGGTTGCGCGAGTTCCTCGACGGAACCGCGGGCACGACCGAACCGGGCCGCCGGTGCGCGCCGCACTCAGGTCCGGTCGACCGCCGCCAGGCCACCGCGCAACGCCTGCGTGCGCTCGCCACCCAGGGCGGCCTCAAGCTCGCGATGTGTGGCCCGCCAGACCTCGACCGCCTGGCGCATCAGGGCGACGCCTTCGGGCGTGATGCGCAAGCGGCGGGAGCGGCGGTCCTTCGGGTCCGGCTCGACGATCAGCAGGCCGCGGCGGGCGAGCGGCTTGACCGCGGCGGTGAGCGTCGAGGGGTCCATGCCGAGGAAGGGCGCGAGCCGGCCGATGGCCGGCGGCTCGGGCTGGTTCAGCGCCACCATCAATGAAAACTGGCCGTTGGTCAGGCCCAAGGGCCGGAGCGCGGCATCGAAGCGGCGCGCCAGACGCCGCGCCGCCCGCTGCGCCGCGAGACACAGGCAAGTGTCGCGGACATGCCGCACCGCTTCCGGCGGCAACAGATCGGGCCTTGCCTCGGACATGATTGTTTGATATCAAAAGAATACGGCGCGATCAAGGCTGCGCCTGAGAGGGAGAATTCCATGCCGCAACTGGGCCCGACGGGGACGAACCCCCTGCAGGGCGTGCTGCCTTACATCGCGATGGCCGGCCGCACCGCGGAGGCGATGGCCTTCTACGCCCGCGCCTTCGGCGCCGAGGACATCGGCCGCATGCCCTTCTACGACGGCAGCCCCGGCGTGATGCACGGACAGGTGCTGATCAACGGCGGCGCGCTGATGATGACCGACAGCACGATGAACCCCGGCGGGGCGGCGAATACCGCCATCCAGCCGAACTTCGGCCATCTGCAACTTGTGGTGACAGAAGGCCGGATGTGGTGGGACCGCGCCATCGCGGCGGGTTGCACGGAACTCGTGCCCTACGCCCGCCAGCCCTGGGGCGACGACTGGGGCATGGTGCAGGATCCCTTCGGCCTCAAGTGGGGCATCATGCAGGACGGAGGCGCGGCATGATCCCGAAGAACACCATCTGTATCTGGTACGATACCGAGGCCGAGGCGGCGGCGCGCTTCTACGCCTCGGTCTTTCCCGACAGCCAAGTGACGGGCGTGATCCGCTCGCCGATGGACAATCCCGGCAACAGGGCGGGCGACGTGCTGGTGGTCGCGTTCACCGTCTGCGGCATCCCCTGCATCGGGCTCAACGGCGGACCACGCTTCCCGCACACGGAAGCCTTCTCGTTCCAGATCGCCACCGACACGCAGGAGGAGACCGACCGCTACTGGAACGCCATCGTCGGCAATGGCGGCAAAGAGAGCGAATGCGGCTGGTGCAAGGACCGCTGGGGCGTCAACTGGCAGATCACGCCGCGCACGCTCACCGAGGCGCTGGCCGCGGGCGGCGAGGAGGCGAAGCGCGCCTTCGCCGCGATGATGACCATGCGCAAGATCGACGTGGCCGCCATCGACGCGGCGCGGCGGGGGTGAGGGATGGCTCGGCTGGTCTTCGGCATGAACATGTCCCTCGACGGCTATGTCGATCACCACGCCTTCGGACCGAGCCCGACGCTATTTCGGCATTTCATCGGGGAGGCGGAGGCGCAGACCGGCAGCCTCTACGGGCGAAGGCTCTACGAGATGATGCGCTTCTGGGAAGAGGACCACCCCGACCTCGGGCCGGAAGGCGCTGCCTTCGCGGCGGCCTGGCGGCGGCAAAGGAAATGGGTGGTCTCGCGGACGCTCACGGAGGTCGGGCCGAACGCCACCCTGCTCCGGAGCGATCTGGAGGCAGAGGTCCGGGCGCTGAGATCCGCCGAAGAGGGAGAGATCGAGGTCGCCGGCCCGACGCTGGCCGCAGACCTCGGCGACCTCGGCCTGATCGACGAATACCGGATCTATTTGCACCCGGTCGTCCTTGGTCGCGGCACGGCCTACTTCGCGCGCCCCCGGCCTCGGCTGCGTCTGATGGCCCATGATGCAATCGACGGCGACGTAATCCGGCTGCGCTATGCGCCGGGCTGAACCGCGGGAGCGACACCCATGCCGCCGATTGCGCACGAATCCATCGCATGTCCCGATCAGGAGAGATAATCCGTGACCCGCTCCGACCCCATCACCATCGACGCCTTCGTCCCGGTCGCGCCCGCTGCGGCCTGGGCCGCCTTCAACACGCCCGCGGCCATCACGCAGTGGAACCAGGCGACGCCCGACTGGCATTGCCCGTGGGCGAACGTTGACCTGCGGGTCGGCGGCCGCCACGTGGCGCGCATGGAGGCGCGCGATGGCTCGTTCGGGTTCGACTACGAAGGCACCTATGAAGAGGTGGACCCGCCGCGTGCCGTGACCCTGCGCCTCGACGACGGACGCCGCGCGCGGACCACCTTCGCGGCCGAAGGCAACGGCACCCGCGTGACCACCGTCTTCGACCCCGAAGCCAGCAACCCGGTCGCGATGCAGCGCAACGGCTGGCAGGCGATCCTCGACAGCTACGCGGCCTTCGTGGCCCGCGGCAGCACTGGTCGCGATGCCTGACCTGCCCCCCTCTGAGTGGTCCAGGAGCTACTTTTGTCTGGACCGAGAAGGATGTGGGTCATGGGACGGAAGCGTCATTCGGGGTCGTGTCCTGGGACGTGGTGTAGGACGGCCATAGCCTGGGGCGCGTAGCGAAGCCCCTGGCTGAGCGGAGCCGAGCGCCCCGGGCGGCCACCGCGGTGATCCCTGGCTAGGGTTGGGTTGCTGAGACCGACAACCCCTGACCTTGGACCGACCACGATGACCGAGGAGACGATCGCCCTTCGGCAGATGCTGGAGAAGGTCTCCGACGCGACCTTCCTGCGCGAGACGATCGGCTTTGCCGCCCAGCGCCTGATGGAGTTGGAGGTGGGCGAGGTGACCGGCGCCGCCCATGGCGAGCGCAGCCCGGACCGCTTGGTGCAGCGCAACGGCTACCGCGAGC
>CALKJU010000015.1 GCA_937995535.1 uncultured Alphaproteobacteria bacterium | reverse complement strand
AGCGGATCGGCGCACCGTTCGAGGCGCTCTTCGCGCGGCTGCGGGCCGATCCGGACAATGTCGACTCCACCGTCGGCTTTGCCGTCGTGGAGGGGGGCATCGCGCTGATCGCGGTGGGACCGATCACGCCGATCGTCGAGACCCCGATCGCGCGCCGCCGTTACGCTGTGTTCGTGCGCGAGATCACCGACGAGATCCTCGACGACTATCGCGCCCTGACCGGCCAGCACGACCTCCAACTCCGGCTGGCCAGCGATGACGGGCAGCACGGCGTGCCGATCGCCGATCCCGCCGGGGTCGTGCTCGGCGAGCTGTCCTGGACCCCACTGACCCCCGGTACCATTGCGTGGCGTGCGGCGCTGCCCAAGATGGCCGCCTCGACCGCGCTGCTTCTCGGCCTCGTTGTGTTCGCGCTGTACCGCGCCCAGCTCAGCCAGCACGCGCTGACCGCGAGCGAGGCGCGCGCGAGCCACCTCGCGCATCACGACTCGCTGACCCGGCTCGCCAATCGCCGCAGCCTGCAGGCGGCGATCGAGCGGATCCTGGCGCTGCCGAGGCGCCACCAGCTCCTGCTGATCGATCTCGACGGCTTCAAGGACGTCAACGACACCCTCGGCCATGTGGTGGGCGATCTGGTACTGGTGGAGATCGCCCGGCGGCTCGCCGCGCGGGTCGGGGACCGGGGCACGGTCGGCCGGCTCGGGGGTGACGAGTTCGCGGTTCTCCTCGGCGGGGACACCGCCGCCGGCGAACGCCTCGCCGCCACCCTGCTCGAACTCGTCGAGGCACCCGTTGAGATCCCGCTGCAGGCGGTCTCCGTCTCGGCCACGATCGGTGTCGCCGCGAGCGACGGGGCCGGCACGGTCAGCGAGCTGCTGCGGCGCGCCGATGTCGCGCTTTATGAGGCCAAGAGCGCCGGCAAGCGGCGCGTCACCGTCTATCATCCCGACCTGGACCGTGACCGCGCCGCCCGGCGGGCGATGGCCGACGACATCCGTCACGGCCTCGAGCGCGGCGAGTTCCGCGTCGCGTTCCAGCCCTTCCATCACTCGACGACCGGCCGGGTCGCCGGGGTCGAGGCACTGCTGCGCTGGGATCACCCGACGAAAGGCGCTGTTCCGCCGGCGCTGTTCGTGCCCGTGGCCGAGGAGACAAGGCTGGTCAATCAGCTTGGCGCCTTCGTGCTGCGCGAGGCGGCGCTCGCGGTGCGCGATCTCGGCGGCCTGCCTGTAGCCGTCAACCTCTCGCCGATCCAGCTCCTCGACGAGCGGCTGGTCGAGCGGATCCAGGCCATCCTCGCCGAGACCGGCCTGCCAGCGACGCGGCTCGAGGTCGAGATCACCGAGGGCTACCTGATCCAGCAGCCGGACCGCGCGGCCGAGGTGCTGGGCCGGCTGCGCGCCCTCGGGATCAAAGTCAGCCTCGACGACTTCGGCTCGGGCTTCGCCAGCCTCGGCTATCTGCGCCGCTTCCGGCTGGACAAGATCAAGCTCGATCAGTCGTTCGTCCAGTCGATCGCGGTCGACCCGCAGGCGCGGCGCATCACCAACGCGGTCGTCGAGCTCGGTCGCGCCCTCGACATCCCGGTGACCGCCGAGGGGGTCGAGACCGAGGCCCAGGCGCGCCTGGTCCGCGCCACCGGCTGCGAGCTGCAGCAGGGTTTCCTCTACAGCCGGCCGATGCTCGCCGACGAGCTGGCCGCCTTCGTCCGCGACGGTGCGACGGCGAAGCGACGTGCGCCGCGTCTTGGCGCGGCGGCCGTCGACGCATGACTCCGCGCCCGTCCTCGGGGCGTCGGCAGCTCAAGTCGCCGCCGCGGCGTAGCCGAGCCGGCGCAGCGCCGCGGTCACCTCGTCGAGGACGGCCGGATCCTCGATCGTCGCGGGCATCTTCCACTCGCTCCGATCGGCGATCTTCTTCATCGTCCCGCGCAGGATCTTGCCCGAGCGCGTCTTCGGCAGACGGCGCACCACGGCAACCAGCTTGAAGGCCGCCACCGGGCCGATCTCGTCACGCACCTTCTGCACCAGCTCCCTGGCCAGCTCGGCCTCGGGCCGGTCGACACCGGCCTTGAGCACGACCAGCCCGAGCGGCAGCTCGCCCTTGAGCTCGTCGGCCACGCCGATCACTGCGCACTCGGCGACGTCCTTGTGCCCGGCCAGGACCTCTTCGATGGCGCCGGTCGACAGGCGATGGCCGGCGACGTTGATCACGTCGTCGATCCGGCTCATGATGAACAGATAGCCGTCATCGTCTCGGTAGCCGGCGTCGCCGGTGAGGTAATAGCCGGGGTAGCGCGCCAGATAGGCCTGCCGATAGCGATCGTCGGCGTTCCACAGTGTCGGCAGGCAGCCGGGCGGCAGCGGCAGGCGGACGACGATGGCGCCCATCTGCCCCGGCGCCACCTCGTGCCCCTCGTCGTCGAGCACGCGCACGTCGTAGCCCGGCATCGGCAGGGTCGGTGAGCCGGGCTTGACCGGCAGGAGTTCGACGCCCAGCGGGTTGGCGCAGATCGCCCACCCGGTCTCGGTCTGCCACCAGTGGTCGATCACCGGCACGCCGAGCTGCGCCTCCGCCCAAAGCAGCGTGTCCGGGTCGCACCGCTCGCCGGCCAGGAACAATGCCCGGAAGCCGGACAGGTCGTAACGACGGATATGCTGGCCCTCGGGATCCTCCTTGCGGATCGCGCGGAACGCCGTCGGTGCGGTGAACAGCACCTTGACCGCGTGCTGGCTGATGACGCGCCAGAACGCGCCCGGGTCGGGCGTGCCGACCGGCTTGCCCTCGTAGAGGATCGTCGTGTTGCCGTTCAGCAGCGGGCCGTAGACGATGTAGCTGTGACCGACGACCCAGCCGACGTCGGACGCGGCCCAGAAGACCTCGCCCGGCTGCACGCCGTAGATGTGCCGCATGGTCCAGAGCAGCGCCGCGGCATGGCCGCCATTGTCGCGGACGATGCCCTTGGGCTGCCCGGTCGTGCCCGACGTGTAAAGGATGTAGAGCGGGTCCGTGGCGTCCACAGGAACGCAGTCGACCGGGTGCGCCTCCGCCAGCGCTTCCGCCCAGTCGCGGTCGCGGCCCGGCTGCAGCGCCGCCGCCGCCTGCGGCCGTTGCAGCACGATGCAGTGCCGTGGCTTGTGCCGGGCCTGATCGATCGCCGCATCGAGCAGCGGCTTGTAGGGCACGATCCGGCCCGGTTCGATCCCACAGCTCGCCGAGACGACCAGCACCGGTTTGGCGTCGTCGATGCGGGTCGCCAGCTCGTGCGCGGCGAAGCCGCCGAACACCACCGAGTGGACCGCCCCGATCCGCGCGCAGGCGAGCATCGCCACCACCGCCTCCGGAACCATCGGCATGTAGACGATGACCCGGTCACCCTGGCGGACGCCGTGGCGGACCAGCATTCCGGCGCAGCGCGCGACGAGGTCGCGCAACTCGGCATAGCTGATCGAGCGGGTCGTGCCGGTCAGCGGACTGTCGTAGACGATCGCCGCCTGGGCGCCACGCCCGGAGGCGACGTGCCGATCGACGGCGTTGAAGCAGGTGTTCAGCCGGCCACCTTCGAACCAGCGGTAGAACGGGGCCTTCTCCGCGTCGAGGACGCGGGTCCACGGGCGCTCCCAGTGCAGGGCCTGCGCGGCCTCGGCCCAGAACACTTCCGGCTGCTCGAGCGAACGCTCGTAGATGTTGCGATAGACGGACATCGTGGCCCTCCCCGATCGCCCGGCAGGATAGGCAGCGTGCCGCGTCCGCGCCAACGCGGCGAGATGCCCCGTCCCGCCACCCCGCGGACGAGCGTTTTTGCCACGCCTGCCGGCCTCTTCTAGACTGCGCCTCCGGCGGCGCCGCGCCGTCTCGCGGACGGAGCTTGATGGAAGCCACGATCTTCGCCTTCGTTCGGCGCCACAGCACGCCGGAGCAGCTCAAGATCCTGGCGATGAGCCTCGCCTCGTTGCCGATCCTCTACATCCTCCTCGACCTGCCGAAGACGATCATCAACGAGGCGCTGAGCGGCCAGGGGCCGTTCGTGCTGTGGGGGATGGATCTGCCGCAGACCGACTATCTATTCGCGCTGTGCGGCATGTTCCTGGCGCTCGTGCTGTTCAACGGTGGCCTGAAATATTTCACCAACGTCTATGTCGGCATCGTCGCCGAGCGGATGCTGCGCCGTCTGCGCTACACGCTCTACAGTCACGTCCTGCGTTTCCCTTTGCCGCACCTGCGACGGGTCAGCCAGGGGGAGCTGGTCCAGCTCATCAACGCCGAGACCGAACCGCTCGGCGGCTTTGTCGGCGACGCCCTGTCCGTCCCGGCGATCCAGGGCGGCACGCTGCTCACCACCCTCGCCTTCATGTTCGTTCAGGATCCGATCCTCGGGCTCGCGGCGATCGCGCTTTATCCGTTGCAGATCTGGCTCATCCCCAAGCTCCAGGCACAGGTCAACGAGCTGGGTAAGCGGCGCGTCCGCCAGGTCCGCCGCAATGCCGAGCGGATCAGCGAAATGGCCCAGTCGGTGCGCGACATCCGTGCCAATGACGCCACCTGGTGGGAACGGGCGAGGTTCAGTGACGAGTTGTTCGCCGTCTACAATCTGCGCTTCGAGATATACAAGAAGAAGTTTCTTATCAAATTCATAAACAACTTTCTGGCACAGCTTGGGCCGTTCTTCTTCTTCTCGATCGGCGGCTACCTGGTGATCCAGGGCCAGATCACGCTCGGCGCGCTGGTTGCGGTCATCGCGGCGCAGAAGGACATGGCGGCGCCATGGCGCGAGCTGCTGACCTACTACCAGAACTTGTGGGACGTGCGGATCAAGTACGATCAGATCGTCCAGCAGTTCGTCCTGCCCGGCCTGCGCGAGCCACGGCTCCAGGACGAAGAGCCGCCTCAGATCCCGCATCTCGAGGGCGAGCTTCGCGCCTCCGGGGTGGTGGTGCGCAATGAGGACGGCGAGCCGATCCTCGACGGCTTGTCGTTCCAGGTCGCTCTCCCGACGACGCTGGCGATCGTCGGCCCGAGCGGCGGAGGCAAGGAGGAGCTGACCCTGGTCCTCGCCGGCCTGCTCGAGCCGAGCGCCGGCCGGGTGACGATCGGCGGGCAGGATCTGCACGCCCTGCCCGAGGCCGTGCTCGGCCGGCGGATCGGCTACGTGGCCAACCCGACCGCCGTGTTCGCCGGCACGATCTTCGACAACCTCGTCTACGGCTTGCGCCATCGGCCGGTCGCCGACCCGCCGCCGGCGGTCAAGGCGGCGCGCGCCCGTGTGCTCCTCGAGGCGCGCCGCTCCGGCAACGCCCCTTACGACAGCCGGGCCGAGTGGATCGACTGGGCGGCGGCAGGCGTGACCAGCGGCGACGAGCGGCTGCCGACCCTGGTCCGGGTGCTGCGCATGGCACGCCTCGACAGCGACGTCTACACCATGGGCCTGCGCCAGTCGGTCGATTCGGACGAGGCACTGGCCGAGGCGCTGCTCGGTGCGCGGCGCGCGATGCGCAAGCTGCTCGACCAGGACCCGCGCCTCGCCCGCCTAGTCGAGCCATTCGACCCTGAGCTCTACAACAGCAACGCCACGCTGGCAGAGAACCTGCTGTTCGGCGCGCCGACCGGTGCGACCTTCGATCTCGACCACATCGCGCGGCAGCCCTACGTCATCGACATCCTGCGTAAGGCCGGGCTGCTGGACGAACTGCGCGCGGTCGGCTGGCGGCTCGCCGGGACGATGGTCGAGCTGTTCGCCGATCTCCCTCCGGAACACGAGTATTTCCAGCAATTCAGCTTCATCGCACCGGACGAGCTGCCCTACTACCGGACCCTGGTCGCGCGCGGCGACGCGGCGCGGCTCGACGCGCTGCCCGGCGACGACCTGGACCGGCTACTCGCGCTGTCCTTCAAGATCATCCCGGCGCGCCACCGGTTGGGGCTGGTCACCGAGGAACTGAAGTCCAAGGTGCTGGAGGCGCGCAAGCTGTTCCGCCGCGACCTGCCACCGGCGCTGGCCGGCGAAATCGCGTTCCTCGATCCCGACCGCTACAATCCCGCCACCTCGATCCAGGACAATGTGCTGTTCGGTAAGGTCGCCTATGGTCAGGCCCAGGCCGCGTCGCGGATCGCGGAACTGCTCGGCCAGGTGCTCGACAGCGAGGGGCTGCGCGACCGGGTCATCGAGGTCGGGATGCGCACCGAGTGCGGGGTCGGCGGCGGGCGTCTCACGGCGGCGCAGCGCCAGAAACTGGCGCTCGCCCGCGAACTGCTCAAACGCCCGGACTTGCTGATCCTGCACGACGGCACCGGCGCGCTCGACAGCGCCGACCAGATCGCGGTGCGCGACGAGCTGCTCGCCGCTGCGGGCCAGCGCATGACGCTGATCTGGGCCTTGCACGGCGACGACTGGGCGGCGCTGTTCGCCCAAGTGGTCGAGTTGGACGGCGGGAAGGCGCGACTGGTGCAGCGGGCGGACGATCGGCATGGCGGGGCCACGCCCCTGCTCGCGGCGCAATGACGAGGAGACGCATGGCATGACGCTGCAGCGCGACGTCGAGGTGCTCCGCGCGATTCCGCTCTTTGCGAAGATCGAGCCGGCCAAGCTCAAGCTGCTCGCGTTCACCAGCGAGCACGTCGAGTACATGGCGGGCGATGTGCTCTTCAACCAAGGCGACCCTGGCGACGCCGCGTTCATCGTTCTCGACGGGCAGGCCGACATCGTCGTGCAGACGGCGCAAGGACCGGTCAAGGTGGCCCAGCTCGGCAAGAACGACATCGTCGGCGAGATCGCGATCCTCTGCGACGTGCCGCGTACCGCCACCGTGGTCGCCGCGACCCGCCTCGACACCCTGCGCATCTCCAAGGACGGCTTCTTCAACCTCGTCACCCAGTTCCCCCAGGTCGGGGTGGAGATCATGCACGAGCTGGCCTCGCGCCTGCACCAGACCACGCAGCAGCTCACCGAGGCGTCGGCCAAGCTGCGGCAGCTGCAGGCGTGATCGAGACGCTCGCCGCGCCACCTACCGGGGCCGCACCGGGCAGCGGGTCGTGGCCGGCGATCCGCAGTCCGGTGCTCGACTGGCTGGTCGGCGAGTCGTGGCGGCTGCGCTACCTCGAGGAGGTGCTCGACGGCCTGTGCCGGCGGCTACGCGAGAGCGGCGTGCCGCTCGACCGGGCGACCTTGCACGTGCGCACCCTTCACCCGCAGTTCATGGGCGCCACACTGCTCTGGCGGGTCGAGGCGAGCGAGGTCGAGCTCAGGGTGATCGGCCGCGAGGCGCTGAACGAGGCGCGTTTCCTCAACAGCCCGGTGCGCGCGCTCTACGAGGGCGCCGAAGCCATCCGCCAGAGGCTCGACATCCCCGCACCGCCCGGGCCGGCCGAGTACGGCGTCTATGCCGATCTGCGCGCCGAGGGATTCGTCGATTACGTCGCCCTGCCGATGATTTTCAGCGATGGTCGAAGGCACGCCTGCTCCTGGGCGACCCGCCGCGCCGGTGGTTTCGCCACCGCCGACCTCGTCCGCATCAACGACCTGCTGCCGGTCCTTCAGCTCGTGGCCGAGACGCGGGTCAGTCGAAGGATCGCCCGCACGCTGCTGGAAGTCTATGTCGGCAAGTTCGCCGGCGCGCGGATCCTCGCCGGCGAGATCGAGCGGGGCAGCGGCACCACCCTGCGTGCCGCGATCTGGACCTGCGACATGCGCGGCTTCACGATGATCTCCGAGACTTGGCCGCGCGACGCCGTGATCGAATGTCTCAACGAGTATTTCGACGCGATGGCGGTCCCGGTCGAGCGCCATGGCGGCGAGATCCTCAAGTTCATCGGCGACGCGATGCTGGCGGTGTTCCCTCTCGAGGATCCGGAGGCCTGCCACCGCGCCTTGCAGGCGGCCGTCGAGGCGCGCGATGCGATGCGCGCGCTCAATGCCAAGCGCCGCGCTGCCGGCCGCAACGAGATCGGTTACGGCATCGCCCTGCATGTCGGCGACGTCATGTACGGCAATATCGGCGCCGCCTCGCGCCTCGACTTCACGGTCATCGGGCCAGCGGTGAACGTCGCCGCGCGGCTCGAGGGCCTGAGCAAGGAGCTGCGCCGCCACGTCCTCCTCTCCGGGCCCTTCGCCAACATGTGCGGCTGCAGCGCCGAGTTCCTCGTCAGCGTCGGCCACTACCGGCTGGCTGGAGTGAGCCGCGAGCTGGAGGTGTTCGGACTGACTGCGGATGACTGAGGCCGAGCTCGCCGCGGCGGCCGAGGCGCTGGGCTACCGACTGGTGCCCAAGCGCAAGATCCGCGAGCCGCTGGCACAGCTCGCCGCCGCCCTCGCGTACCATCAGGTCGATGCGGTGATCGACGTCGGCGCCAATGTCGGCCAGTACGCGGCAGGCCTGCGCGCCGTCGGCTGGCAGGGACCGATCCTGTCGTTCGAGCCCTTGCCCGAGGCGCATGCGGTGCTGGCCGCCCGGGCGGCCGCCGATCCAGGGTGGACCGTGGCGCCACCGGTCGCCCTGGCCGAGCGCGCCGGGACCGCACCGCTCGCCGTGTCGGCCGAGAGCGACATGTCGTCGCTATTGCCGCAATCGGCGCTGCTGGAGGGCGCGTCGCCGACCTCGGCGTCGGTCGGCACGGTCGAGGTCGAGCTGGCGCGTCTCGACGAGGTGGCGGCCTTGGCTGACGCACCTTGGGAGCGGATGCTGGTCAAGATCGACGTGCAGGGCGCCGAGGCGCGCGTCCTCGCCGGCATGGAGCGTCTCTGGCCACGCGTGCAGGGTGTTCAGGTCGAACTCAGCTTCGTCGAACTGTATCTGGGCGAGCGGCCGTGGCGCGAGACCGTCGACACGCTGGCCGCGCGCGGCTTCACCCCCTGGCTTGTCATCCCGGGCTACTTCTCCCGGCATCTCGCCCGGCTGCTCCAAATCGACATGGTGCTGTTCCGCGACCGGCCCGCGGCCGATTGCGCGCGCCCGGCCGGGCCACCTACATAGCACCCCATGGCAACGACCTTGGGGACGCCGACCTCGGTCCTGGCGCCCGTCCACTCCGCTGGCTGGCCCTTCGTCGCCGGGTTCTTCGCGGCGGCCGTGGTGCTCGGCTTCGTCTGGCCGCCACTGTTCTGGCTCGGCCTGCTGGCCACGAGCTGGTGCGCCTATTTCTTTCGCGATCCGGTGCGGACCACGCCGGACGATCCGGAGCTCGTCGTCAGCCCGGCCGACGGCGTGATCGCGTCGATCCGGCCACGCGTTCCACCCCCGGAGCTCGAGCTCGGCACGGCGCCTCTCCCCTGTGTGAGTGTGTTCCTCAACGTCTTCGATGTGCACGTGAACCGCACCCCGATCCCCGGAACTGTGGCGCGTCGGGCTTACCACGCCGGCCGGTTCCTCAACGCCGCGCTCGACAAGGCGTCGGACGAGAACGAACGTCAGTCGTTCCGGATCCGCAGCGCGTCGGGCGCTGACGTCGGGCTGGTCCAGATCGCCGGCCTCGTGGCGCGGCGGATCGTCGGCTTCGTCGACACCGGCGCCACGCTCCAGGCCGGCGAGCGGATCGGCCTGATCCGCTTCGGCAGCCGCTGCGACGTCTATCTGCCGCCAGGGACGGCGCCGCTGGTGATTGAGGGCCAGCGCGCGGTTGCCGGCGAGACCGTGCTCGCGAGCCTCACCGGGCCGCAGCAGCCGCGCCGCGGACGGAGGAGCTGATGCTGCTGCAGCGCCGCAGCCGCACGCCGCGCAATCGGCCGCTGCTGCACCTCGTTCCGAACATGTTCACCGTGCTCGGCCTGTGCGCCGGGCTGACCGGGATCCGCTACGCGCTCGACGGCCGCTGGGAGCTGGCCGTGGCGCTGATCATCGTCGCCGGCGTACTCGACGGGCTCGACGGGCGCTCCGCACGAATGCTGAAGATCACCTCCAAGCTCGGCGCCGAGCTCGACAGCCTGGCCGACTTCCTCTCGTTCGGGGTCGGCCCGGCGCTGATCGTCTATCTGTGGACTCTGCGCGACGTACGCGGGGTGGGCTGGGCGCTGGCAATGCTGTTCGCGACCTGCTGCGCGCTCCGCCTCGCACGCTTCAACAGCGAGCTCGAGCAGCCGGACAAGCCGCGCTGGACGCTGTGGTTCTTCACCGGCGTGCCGGCGCCGGCGGCGGCCGGGTTGGCCCTGCTGCCGATGATGGCGCACTTCGCCAGCGGCGCCACCCTGTTCCGCAGCTGGGCGCTGAATGCCGTGCTGCTGGCCGCCGTCGCCTGCTTGATGGTCAGCCGCCTGCCGACCTTCTCGCTCAAGCGCTTGCGGATCCGCCCGGACCTCGTGCTGCCGACGATGCTCACCTGCGGGGTCGTGGTCGTGGCCTTTGTCACCGAGCCATGGTGGACCCTGTCCGCGGTCGGGGTGGTCTACCTGCTGGCGCTGCCGGTGGGATTCGTCGTGGCGCGGCGGATGCGCATGGCCGAGGAGGCGAGCCGGACTGAGGCGCCGGCGCCGCCGACCGCGCCGCGCGTCGTGCCGATGGAGCGGCCGCCGTCGCGGAACCCCTGAGAGCGGTGAGGCGATGCTCGATGCCCGCGTGCGGCCCTGGGTGGCCCCGCCGCTCGAGCGCGTCGCTGCACGTCTGAGCGATGCCGGGATCGCGGCCGACAGCGTCACGGTCGCCGGCTTCGGCATCGGGGTCGCGGCGATGGCCGCGATCGCAGTCGAGATCTACGGACTGGGGCTCGCGTTTCTGCTCCTGAACCGTCTTTGCGACGGCTTGGACGGCGCCATCGCGCGCCGGGTCGGCGTCACCGACCGCGGCGGCTTCCTCGACATCGTCCTCGACTTCATCGTCTACAGCGGGATCGTGTTCGCTTTCGCCCTGGCCGATCCGCAGGCCAACGCGCTCGCCGCGGCCTTTCTCATCTTCGCCTTCGTCGGCACCGGCTCGAGCTTCCTCGCCTATGCCATCATGGCGGCCAAGCGCGGGCTCGACCGCGGCCAGCGCGCGCACCGCTCGCTTTACTATCTCGGGGGGCTGACAGAAGGGACGGAGACGATCCTGGCCTTCGTCGCGTTCTGCCTGCTTCCCGGCTGGTTCCCCCAGCTCGCACTGCTGTTCGGCGCGCTGTGCTGGGTCACGACCCTGTCGCGCATCGCGATCGCCTGGCGTAGCCTCACCTGACCGGCTCGAGGCTTGATCTGGCGCAAGGCGCCGTCGCGGCGCAGCAGACAGATTGGCCGGCAGCCAGGGAGACGCCCGCAATGCCGATCCGCACGATCCTCCACATGCTTCTCGACACGCCCCATGCGGCGACGCAGCTCGGCCTCGCCCAGGCCTTGGCGGAGCGGTTCCGCGCCCGCCTCGTGGCGTTGCACGTGACGCCGCCAGCGCTGGTCCCGATCGGGCTGGCCGAGGGCGCCGCCTACATGGGCCCGGAACTCTACGAGGCGCATCAGGCGGCCGCGGCAATCGTCACCGAGCGGCTGAAGCAGGTCTACCGCGACATCTGCGAACCCACGACGGTGCCGACCCGCTGGCGGCACGAGAACGGCGATCCGGGCGCCGTCGCCGTGCGTCTCGCGCGGGGCGCCGATCTCACCACGAGCGTGCTCGAGGCCACGTCCGGGCTCGACGCACTGGCACCGAGCCTCGCCGAGCAGCTTGCGCTGGGCGCCGGCGGCCCGGTCCTGCTCACCCCGCCCGGCTGGCGGGACCACAGCGTCGGCAAGCGGGTGCTGATCGGCTGGAACGGCTCGCGCGAGGCCGCCCGCGCGGTGCGCGACGCCCTGCCCTTCCTGAGCGAAGCCGCGTCCGTCACGGTGGTGAGCTTCGGCGCCGAGGCGCCACGCGAGCTCGAGGACGTCACCGACCTGCTCGAGGGGCACGGGGTGCGCGCGACGCCGCGGGCGGAGGCCGACACGGCCAGCATCGGCGGGCAGCTCATCGGCCTCGCAGCGGCACTCGACTGCGATCTGATGGTTCTCGGCGCCTACGGCCGGCCGCGCCTGCGCGAGCTGATCCTGGGTGGCGTGACCCGCGAGATCCTCCAGGGGGCCCAGGTGCCGGTGCTGCTCAGCTCCTGATTCGGGCCACCCACAGGCCGAGCGCCGCGGCACTTGTCAGCAGCAAGCCGAGTAGCAGGTTCCAGCCGGCCAGCGAGAGGCCGAGAAAGCTCGCGCTGACCGCGTCGCAGCGTGGCGGCGCCTGGTCGAGCAGGCGGCGCAGTTCCTCGACCGAGTGCGCCTGACCTGCCGCGGCGCAGGTCCCGGGCAAGGCGAACACGCCCTCCTCGACGCCGACATGATAGGCGGCGAGGCCGACGCCGACGAGCAGGACGAGGAGCACGAGGACCAGCGCCGTCCGCGGCACCGCCAGCAGCAGACCGCCGACGGTCAGCGCCACGGCCAGCAGGTACGGCCAGCGCTGCCAGACGCAGAGCGGGCAAGGCGGGAGGCTGAACAGGTATTGCAGCGCGAGCGCGGCGAGGAGGGCGAACGCGCTCACCGCGGCGATCGCGACCAGCCAGGATGTCGGGTCGCGCGGCGAGGCGGTCCGCGGGTCGAAGGCGAGCATGGCCTAAAGATAGCGGAGCGAGACGAAGCCGAGAACGATCAACGCGGCGAAGGCGGTGGTGACGAGCGTCAGCCGGGCCTCGATGAAGTCGCGGATCGGCGTGCCGTACCAGCGCAGCAGTGCCGCGACGAGAAAGAACCGCGCGCCGCGGGTGACGATCGAGGCCAGAACGAACACGACGAGGCTGAAATGTGCCATGCCGCTGGCGATGGTCACGAGCTTGTAGGGGATCGGCGTCAACCCTTTGATCAGGATGATCCACAAGCCCCATTGGTTGTACGCGGCCTGGTACTCGACAACGCGGTCGGCCAAGCCGTAGATTTCGATGATCCACTGGCCGACGGTCTCGAGCAGCGCGTAGCCGATCAGATAGCCGAACAGCCCGCCGATCACCGAGGTCACGGTGGCGACGAGCGCGATCCGCCAGGCGTCGAGGGGCCGCGCCAGGACCATCGGCACGATCATCGCATCTGGGGGAATCGGGAACACCGAGCTCTCGAGGAACGAGACGACGCCCAGCACGCGCAGCGCGTGGCGCGAGCTCGCCTGGCGCATCGTCCAGTCGTAGAGCGATCGGATCACGCGTCCCGTTCCACCGTAGAGTTCCGCCCCGCGCCTAGCCCGAGCCGGAGGCGCACCGCAAGCGGCGCTGCGCCGGTGCGCGTTGTCGTCGGATATGCTTAACCAGTTGTGAGGCGTGGCCGTGGTAAGGCTCGCCGGGCGCTGTCGAAGGAACCGACGCACGATGGAAACCGGCTTTTCCGCCCTCGTTCTGGCGCTCGTCCTGTTCGCGCTCGTGGTCGTTTTCATGGGCGTGCGGGTGGTCCCGCAGGGCAGCGAATGGACCGTCGAGCGTTTCGGCCGGTACACCCGCACCCTGTCGCCCGGGCTCAGCCTGATCGTCCCCTTCGTCGACCGCATCGGGCAGAAGATCAACATGATGGAGCAGGTGCTCGACGTACCCGAGCAGCAGGTGATCACCCGCGACAACGCGATGGTCACCGTCGATGGCGTGGTATTCTACCAGGTGCTCGACGCGGCCAAGGCGGCCTACGAGGTGACCGGGCTCGACAACGCCATCCTCAACCTCACCATGACCAACGTCCGCACCGTGATGGGCTCGATGGACCTCGACGAGCTGCTGTCGCGGCGCGACGACATCAACCAGCGGCTGCTGATCGTCGTCGACGAGGCGACACAGCCCTGGGGTGTCAAGGTCACCCGGATCGAGATCAAGGACATCAGTCCGCCGCAGGACCTCGTCGATTCGATGGCCCGGCAGATGAAGGCCGAGCGCGACAAGCGGGCGCAGATCCTGACCGCCGAGGGTGACCGGCAGGCGGCGGTGCTGCGTGCCGAGGGTGAGAAGCAGGCGGCGATCCTCGAGGCCGAGGGACGGCGCGAGGCGGCCTTCCGCGACGCCGAGGCACGCGAGCGGCTGGCCGAGGCCGAGGCGGCGGCGGCGCGGACGCTCTCGGAATCGATCGCCTCGGGCAGCATCCATGCAGTCAACTACTACGTCGCGCAGAAATACATCGAGGCGTTGCGCGCATTCGCCGAGAGCCCGAACCAGAAAACTCTGATCCTCCCGGTCGAGGCGACGGGCGTGCTGGGCTCGCTCGCCGGCATCGCCGAACTCGCCCGGGCCGCCGGGGGCGGCGATGGCGCCGCGCCCGCCCGCCCTGCCCCGTGGGGCCCGCGCGCTGAAAGCTGAGTTGCGATGAGCGCATGGTACTGGCTCGCGCTCGGCGTCGCGCTGATCGCCATCGAGGCCTTCACCCCCGGCTTCGCGGCGTTGTGGCTGGGCGCCAGCGCGCTCCTCGTGGCGCTGGTCGTCTGGCTGGCGCCGACCATCGACTGGCAGCTCCAGCTCGCTGCCTTCGCGATCCTCGCCGTGCTCAGCGTCGTCCTGTGGTTCACGATCGGCCGGCGTGCGACGGGCGACCCGGCGGCGAGCGGGCTCAACCGCCGCGCCGCGCAGCAGCTCGGCGCCATCGGCACGCTGGTCGGCCCCCTCGCTCACGGCCACGGCCGCGCGCGCCTCGGCGACACGACCTGGTCGGTCACCGGACCCGACCTGCCGGATGGTTGCAGCGTGCGCGTCGTGGCCGTCGAGGATGGCCGCCTGCGCGTCGCCGCTGCGGACGATCGCGCGCCCGACGCCGCCACGCCGACGCCTTGACCCGCCAAGCACCGCCCGCGATATGAGGCCGTGCCTGCCCCAGTGGCGAAATCGGTAGACGCGGCAGACTCAAAATCTGTTGCCCGCAAGGGCGTGCTGGTTCGAGTCCGGCCTGGGGCACCAGCTTCCACATCACCGCATCGTCGAGCGGTCGAATCGCATTTCATTGACGCAGCCGCCGCGGTTTTCTACTCTTACGCGAACAGATCGTCGGTCTGAACGCGCAAGCGGGGAGAAGGAGGCGGGGATGTCGAGCGCATCCGGGTTGCGCATCGTCGTCGCGATCATGCTCATGGGCGTTTGCGGCTGGCTGATCTACGGCGCCATCGTCGGTGGGGCGAGCGCGGAGGAGCGCTACCTCCAGCGCCCGCAGCGGCCGATCACGGTGGCCACCGAGCCCGCATCGGGATTTTTCGCCAAGATTGACGCGCCGAAGGCGCGGCCCGGGCGTCCCGGCCCGCGCGACGCGCCGCCGAAGCACGTCCCGCCTAAGGGTCACCGCGCCGCCTCGCTGCTGGCCTGACACGCCGCGCCGAGCGACCGGCCAAGGCGCGGGCGTCGCGAGCGCCCTTGCCGGGTGTCGGTATGCCGTCTACTTCCGCGGGCGATCTGAAGGAGCGCCCGTCCTGTCATGCTGCACGTCGACATCCCGACCGACGCCGACATCGTGCATCTCGCCCGCGAGCGCGGCGATGTCGCGGTCTCGATCTATCTGCCGACCACCCCGCTGACGCAGGACGCCGAGGCCGATCGCATCGCGCTCAAGAACATGGCGAGCGCGGCCATGGCGCAACTGGAGGGCCGCGGCGTTGACCGCCGCCGTGTCGCGGCGCTCGCCGAGCAGCTCGACGATCTCCAGGACGACGACGAGTTCTGGCGTTTCCAGGCCCACGGGCTCGCCTTGTTCGCGACCCCCGACAAGCTCCGCACCTTCCGCCTCGCCAACCGGCTGCAGCCGGTGCTGATGGTGGCCGACCGCTTCCACCTCAAGCCGCTGCTGCGCGCGGTCACGTTCGCGCACAACGCCTTCGTGCTCGCGCTCGCCGAGAACGCGGTGCGGGTGATCGAGGTGTCGGGCGACCTCCCGGCAGCCCCGGTGCGCGTCCCCGACCTGCCCAAGGACGCCGCCAGCGTCGCGGGCAAGGCGACGCTCGCCAGCCGCTCGCCGAGCGGGCGCATCCAGGGCTCGGAGGGGCGCAAGGTGCGCCTGCGGCAATACGCCCGCCGCGTCGACGCGGCGTTGCGCGACCTGCTCGCCGGGCAGCACGTGCCGCTGATCCTGGCCACGACCGACAATCTCGACGCCCTGTTCCGCTCGGTCTGCTCCTACCCCTATCTTGTCGAGGAGCGGATCGCCGGCAATCCCGAGACGACTGCGGACCACGAGCTGGCCGCCGCGGCGCGCCCGCTGCTCGATCGCCTCCACGCCCGTGAACTGGCCGGCTGGCACGAGCGCTTCGAGCGTTACGGCCGCGAGCGGCGGACGACGACCGACATCGCCGATGCGGCCCGCGCCGCGACCTTCGGCGCCGTCGAGAGCCTGCTCGTCGACATGGATCAGGTCGTGCACGGCACGGTCGACGACGCGACCGGCGCGGTGACGTTCGCCGACGGCGCGGGCGCCGACAGCTATGGCGTCGTCGACGAGATCGCGCGCCGCGCGCTGCTCACCGGCGGCGGGGTCTGGGCGGTGCGCCATGCCGACATCCCGGGCGGCCGTGGCCTCGCCGCACTGCTCCGCTACGCGGTGTGAAGCCGCCGCGTCACTGATCGGGCGGCGGCAGCGGGTCGACCGCGAGCAGGAGCCGTCGTACACCCCGGCCGACGATCGGCGGCGAGCGGTGGACGCAGGCCTCGCCGCCGTCACCCCATGCGCGCCCCTTGAGCAGTGCCACGGCGATGGTCGGCACCCTGCGGATCCTGTCCGGCGCAGCGGGGTCGGGCAGCCACTCGGTGCCGGGGCCGAGGTAGGTGCAGAGCAGGCGTAACGCGACATTGTCGGCGTGAAAGCGGCGGCAGGCGTCGTCCACGACACATTCGAGACGCAGCCGCACCGCGACGACACCGGCGATCTGCGCCAGCAGCCGAGCACAGGTCAGCGCGTCCTCGCGCAGCGGTTGCAGACGCCGCTCAGGTACGGCCTCCGCCAGAGCGTCGCCTAGGGCGCGAAGCGGCGCCTCGATGCGCACCCTGCCGATCAGAGCCGGGTCCAACTCGTCCAGCAGCGCCGCCAACGCCGGCTCTGGCGTCCGCGGCCACAGACATAGGCTGCAGGCACGGCGCCGAACGAGGGCGAGGCCGGTGGGGCAGTCGACGACGCTGTACCCGGCAGCCCCGCCGGCGATTGCTGCTACCGGCATCACGCGGCGTGCCGCCAAGCCGGAAATGGGTCGGGCATGGCGGCCCAGGTCGCCTGTCCGGCGGCGACCTCGTCGGGGCGCAGTAGACAGTCGGCGAGGCGCGCCTCGAGCGTCGCTCGGTCGAGATCGACGCCGATGAAGACAAGCTCCTGCCGTCGATCACCTGCCTCTGGCTCCCACGCAGCCAGGATCTGCCGCCGTGTGGCTGGATCGTCAGGCCACCTGTCGACCGGCACCGCGGCCCACCAAAGGCCCAGCGCACGCGTCCGCATCACTCCGCCGGCCATCGCCAGCTCGCCGACGAAGTCCGGCCGCGTGGCCAGCCAGAAGAACCCCTTGGCCCGGACCACGCCCGGCCAATCGCTGTGGAGGAAGGCGTGAAACCGCCAGGGATGGAATGGCACACGGGCGCGGAACACCAAGCTGCCGATCCCGTAAGCCTCGGTTTCCGGGCGGTGCTCGTCGGGACCCTCCAGCTCGCGCACCCAGCCAGGCATGCGCTGCGCGCGCTCGAGGTCGAAGAGGCCTGTGTCCAGAATCGCCGGTAGCGGTACTTCGCCGTTCGTCGCCTCGATCACCCGCGCCACCGGGTTGAGGCTGCGCACCACTCCCTGGACCAGGCGCAACGTCTCCTGGTCAACGAGGTCGATCTTGTTGATCACCACGACGTCAGCGAGTTCGAGCTGCGCCGCGAGCAGCTCGGCGAGGCTGCGCCGATCGTCCGGGCCGACCGCTTGGCCGCGCGTCGCCAGCAGCTCGCCGTTGCCGTAGTCGCGCAGCAGCGCGCCGGCGTCGACCACGGTGACCATCGCGTCGAGCCGCGCCACATCGGCGAGGCTCGCACCCTGCGCATCGCGGAAGGAGAAGCTCGCCGCGATGGGCAGCGGCTCCGAGATGCCGGTCGATTCGATGAGCAGGCAGTCGAATCGCCCGGCCTCGGCGAGGCTACGGACCTCGCGCAGGAGATCGTCACGCAGCGTGCAGCAGATGCACCCGTTGGACAGTTCGATGAGTCGCTCTTCAGTCCGCGACAGACCGACCGCACCACGTGCGACGAGCGCCGCGTCGATGTTGACCTCGCTCATGTCGTTGACGATCACGGCGACCCGCCGGCCGGTCCGGTTGCGCAAGACGTGATTGAGCACGGTCGTCTTGCCGGCGCCGAGAAATCCCGACAAGACGGTGACCGGGAGCCGAGCGCCCCTTCCATCGCTCTCCACCTGTCAGTCACCCTTGTCCGCGAGCGTGAACGACAGCGTGGCGAAGTGCCCGATCTTGTCTGCGTCCGCGTCGCCGGGCGTCGGCACGTCGTGCGCCACCGCGATGACGTTGAGACCCTGGTTGCGGACCACGACCGTCGCCTCGCCCTTGCTGTCGGTCACGATCGGCGGATCGTCGGCGCGGTTGACATAGTCGGCGATCACCTTGGCACCCTCCAGCGGCGCCCCGTCGAGCAGGACGCGGACCGGCAAGGCGCCGTCGGCCGCGACGGTGAGCGGGTCGACCAGTGGCAGGATCTGGAGCACGAGGTCCGGCTGCGGCGCGATGCTCGCCCCAGGCTTCAGCACGGCCAGAAGGTGCTTGACGTAGTGACCCGCCTGCTGCGCATCGGGGACAACCGAGCGCGGCTCGTTGACCCAGCTGCCATCGGCGCGCTTCGTCCAGTAGCCGTTGTCGAAATGCACCGCGACCAGCCCGGCTTCCTCGGGCAGCTCGAGCGCGGCGTGCCGGTCACGCGTCGCGACGCCCACGGCCACCTCCGAACCGCTCAGGTCGACCGCGCGGACCGACTTGATCTTGGCCGGGTCGTAAGGCTCGTCGGCGGCCCCGTGGCCGTAGACGAGCAGCGTCTGCCCATAGCGCTCGGCGAGCCAGACACCGTGCGCACCGGCCGTGCCGGCGACCCCGCCGAGCAACGCCAGACCGATCACCACCGCCCTCAGCTTCATCGGTTCTCTCTCCCCTTGCCGGCAACCAGACACGTTATGCTATAACATAGCTGTCAAGCCCTCCACAGCGGCGTAGAGGAGGAAGCCACATGGCGCAGCCCCTGCCGGTGACGGTCCTGACCGGCTTCCTCGGCGCCGGCAAGACGACCCTCTTGAACGGCCTGCTGCCGCGCCCGGAGTTCCGCCGTACCGCCGTCGTTATCAACGAGCTGGGCGACATCGGCATCGACCACGATCTGGTCCGCACCAGCGACGAGCAGATCGTCGAGCTGATGACCGGCTGCATCTGCTGCGCCGTGCGCGGCGACCTCGCCCGGACCCTGCATGAGCTGTGGCGCGACCGCGTGCGCCGGCGCGTGGCGGAGTTCGACCGGGTGGTGATCGAGACCACCGGCCTCGCCGACACCGGCCCGGTGCTCCAGACCCTGGCCGCCGACGCCGTGCTCGACGACCGCTATGCCCTCGGCGGGGTGGTCACGGTGGTCGACGCCCTCAACGGCATGGCCACGCTCGAGACCCACCCCGAGGCCCGCAGCCAGACGGTGGCCGCGGATCGGTTGGTACTCAGCAAGACCGATCTCGCCACGGCAGAGGGTCTCGCAGGGCTGGAGCTCAGACTACGCCACCTCAACCCGAGCGCGCCGCTGCTCAGGGTCGCTCCGGGCGCGGTCGATCCGGACCTGCTCGCCCCCGTGTACGGCACCGCGGCGCGCGTGCTGGAGTGGCTCGGGCATGCCCATCACGGACCACATCATCCCCACCCACATCATCACGACGACGGCATCCGCACCTTCGCGCTGCGCCACGAGCAGCCCGTCGCCGCCGCCGCCGTCGCCGACTTCCTCGGCCTGCTCACCGAGCTGCGTGGGCCCGACCTGCTGCGGGTCAAGGGCCTCGTCGATCTCGCCGAGCAGCCCGACCGACCGCTCGTGGTCCACGTCGTCCAGCACCTGATCCACGAGCCATTCCCGCTCGCCCGCTGGCCGTCCGCTGACCGCGCCACCCGCTTCGTCTTCATCACCCGCAACATTCCCGAGGAGCCGGTGCTGCAGCTGTGGCACGCGCTGGTCGGTGCACCTGCCGCGGCTCAGCCCGGGTCGGCACGGATGGCGGCCGCCAGCGCAACCTGACGGCGCGCCTCGGCGACGTGCAGGTTCTCGATCAGCTTGCCGTCGACCAGCACGATCCCCTTGCCCTCGGCCTGTGCCGCTTCGAAGGCGGCGATGATCCGCCGCGCCCAGGCCAGCTCGCTCTCGGTCGGCGCGAAGGCGGCGTTGGCCGCGTCAAGCTGCTTCGGATGGATCAGGGTCTTGCCGTCGAAGCCGAGATCGCGGCCCTGCCGGCAGGCCTCGACGAAACCCGTCTCGTCGTTGAGGTCGAGGAACACTCCGTCGAGCGCGGCGATCTGCGCGGCGCGCGCGGCGAGTAGCACGTGGCCCAGCGCCGGCAAGAGCGCGAGGCGCGGTCCGTAGGCCCGGGCGCGGAGATCCTTGGCCAGGTCCGATGTCCCCATGACCAGCGCCTGGACCCGCCGATGGTCGGCGATCTCCTCCGCCCGGAGCACGCCGCGCGGCGTCTCCATCATGCACCAGACCGGCAGCTCGCGGGGCGCCCCGGCGTCATCGAGGACGGCCACCGCCTGATCCACGGTCCGTGCGTCCTGGACCTTGGGCAGCAGCACGGCGTCGAGCGGCGCGCGCGCGAGCGCCATGAGATCGCCCTTGCCCCAGGCGGTGTCGAGCCCGTTGACCCGGACCACGAGCTCGCGCCGGCCGTAGGCCTGCCGCTCGCGCAGCGCGGCGGCGACCACCGCCCGCGCCCCCTCCTTGGCATCCGGCGCCACCGAATCCTCGAGATCGAGCAGCAGCACGTCGGCCGCGAGCGTCCGGCCCTTCTCCAAGGCGCGCGGGTTGGAGCCAGGCATATAGAGCGCGCTGCGGCGCGGCCGCACGGTCGTCGCCATGATCGAAGGCTCCCCCGAGGCAGAACGATGCCGTGGGTGTAGCCCCGCGTCCGCCGCGATCAACCCCGCCGACCGGCCGATGCGCGACCACGGCGGTCGGCGACAATCTTGTGAGTACGGCGGCCGGCGACGCGTTCGGTCATCGTTGCCTGCATGAGCACCCGGACCCTCTGGCTGATCGCCTACGACATCCGCTGCCCGACCCGGCTGCGCGAGGTGCTGACGCTGGTCAAGGGGTGGAGCAGCGGCGGCCAGCGCTCGGTGCACGAGTGCTGGCTGACGAGCAGCGAACTCGCCGCGCTGCGCACCGCACTCGCCGCCACCATCCGGCGCCGCGAGGACAGCGTCCTGCTCATCGCCCCCGATCCGAGCCGCGGCGTGCGCACGCTCGGCATCGCGCTCCGCCCGCGCGACCCACGCTTCATCTTCGTCGGCTGAGCGATGCGCACCGTCTACATCGATCGGCGCGACGCCGACCTCGACGTCGAGGGAGCGGTGCTGGTCGTGCGCATCGCCGGCGCGCGCGTCCAGGACCTGCCACTCGGCCCGCTCGAGCGCATCGTGTTGCGTGGCCCCGGCCGGCTGAGCACGCGCCTGCTGGCCGCTCTGCACGAGCGCGACATCGGCCTGCTCGTGCTCGGCGCCCGCAGCGGCGCGCCCCTGGCCCGACTGCTCGGTCCGCCACACGCCGACGTCCGCCGTCGCGTCGCCCAGATCCGCCAGCTCGACGATCCCGTCGCCCGGGCGCGGCTCGCCGGCCGCGTCGTGCAGGCCAAGATCGCCGCCCAACGGCGCCTCCTGCACGAGCTCCTGGAGGCCGACCACGGCGACCGGCGGGCGCTGCTCAGCGCGCACGAGCAGCTCGGCGAACTGGGCGCACGCGCCGAGCTTCCGCTCGCGCTCGATCTGCTTCTGGGCCTCGAGGGCGCCGCCGGCGCCGCGTACTTTGCCGGCCTGCGGACCGCCTTCGCCCCCGCTCTGGGCTTCGAGGGTCGCAACCGTCGGCCACCGCGCGATCCGGTCAATGTCGTGCTCTCGCTGGGCTACACGCTGCTGCACCATGAGGCGGTTCGAGCGGCGCACATGGCCGGCCTCGATCCGATGCTCGGCGCCCTGCACGCGCCGGCGCCGGGTCGCGAATCGCTCGCCTGCGATCTCGTCGAGCCGCTCCGCTCGCACGTCGATCGCCTCGCGGTCGCGCTGTTCCACGATCGCACTTTGCGCGCCGACCAGTTCCGCCGCGACGGCGTCGCCTGCCGCCTGGGCAAGGCCGGCCGCGCGGCGTTCTACGCCGCCTGGGAGGACCGTCAGCCGGCCCTCGCCCGGCTGCTCGACCGGACCGCGCGCGGCCTCGCCCGCGCGCTGCTCCCCGACACGGCCGATCCGCCGTGACCCCGGCCTACGTTCACGCCGCGCGGACGCCGACGCGGCTGCACCTCGACGGGCCGTCGCTGCTCGTGACGCGCGACGGCGCGGCGCCGCAGCGCCTGCCGTTCGGGCGCCTCGCGCGGCTCGTCCTGCAAGGCCCCGTGACGCTCGGCCCCGACGTACTGCCGGCATTGCTGCGCCGCGGCCGCAGCGTCACCCTCCTCTCCGCCGACGGGCATGCGCTCGGCTTCTGCCTGCCGGTCGTGCCGCGGCCCGACGACCTCGCCTGCCTGCTCGAGCAGGTCGCCGAACGGCCGGACTGGCCGCCGGCACTCGATGCCCTCGCCGCCGCCGCCGAGCGCCGCGCCGTGCTCGAGCTGGTCCGGCGCCTCGACCTCGCCCGGCCGGAGCTCCGTCGTACCGCCCTCGACCGTCGTCTGCTCGACCTCGTCGAGCAGCGTCTCGGCCCGACTCCGCCGCTCGACGCGCCGTCGCTCATGGCCCGGCTCGACGGTCTGCTGTCCGCCGAGCTGACCCAGGCCCTGCTCGACGCCGGCCTCGGCCCGCGCTTCCAGGACCGCCGTTTGCCGGAACGCGACCTGCTTGCCCTGACCCGGCGCGTCCTGTCGCTCGAGCTGTGGCCGATCGCCCTGCCGCTTGCCGCCTACCTCGCCATGTACGCGGCCGCACACCGCAACGAGCGGGCGCTCGCCCGGCGCCTCGCCGCCTGGTTCGAGGCCGGGCGCGAACGGCGTGCCAAGCTGCTCCGCCGCCTGCTCGGCCTGCTCCACCGCAGGCTGGTCGAGCTCGCCGCATGAGGCAGCCGCCCTCGAGCCGCACCGGCGCCTGGCTGGTCGCCTACGACATCGCTTCGCCGCGCCGGCTGGCACGTCTGCACCGCTGGCTCCTCCAGCACGCCTTGCCGGTGCAGTACTCGGTATTTGTCTTCACCGGCACGGCCGCCGAGCTCGCCACCCTGATCGCCGGTCTCGCCGAACGGATCCATCCGCGGCAGGACGATGTCCGCCTCTACCCGCTGGAGCGCGGGCGGCCCGTCCATGTCCTCGGGCAGCCCCTTCTCGTCGAAGGCGTGTTCGGCGTGGTATTGCCGCCTGGCGCCCGCAGCGAGCCGGACCGGCTTGTCAAGGCCGCAGCGAGACGGCAAGCTGGGCTTCGAGAAGCAGCTGGCGACGCTGGCTCACCGACCGCCCGCCGGTCTCGTCAGCGTGCCCGGTAGCTCTTTGACATCGCTGGCTTTTTTGGGTGGGGTCCCTTTCAGCCGAAGACCCGATGAATAGGGGATCAAGACGTCGCCGCGATAGGCAAGATATAGGTTAAGGCGTATACTTTCAGCCGAAGACCCGATGAATAGGGGATCAAGAC
>CALKJU010000014.1 GCA_937995535.1 uncultured Alphaproteobacteria bacterium | reverse complement strand
CTAGGCACGCTCCCTCACCCGCCGGGCACCAGCGAGGTCGCGGACGATGCCACGCATGAGGTCGACCTCGGCCGTGGTCATGGCGCGGCGCTCGATCATCTGCGCGATCATCAGCGACAGCGACACGCGCCGATCCGCGGCCCGGAAGAAGTCGATCGCATCGAGTTCGCCGAGGAGATGGTCGATGAGCCCTTGCAGCTCGGCCTTGCTCGCCGGCTGCGGCAGCGGCGGCGGGCGCATTTCGCCGGCCCAGCGTCGCAGTCCCCACTCATACGCCATGACGAGCACGGATTGCGCGAGGTTCAGCGACGAGAAGCGAGGGTCGGTGGGGATGGTGACGAGCGCGTCGGCGAGCGCCGCCTCCTCGTTGGTGAAGCCGGTACGCTCGGGGCCGAACAGGAACGCGACCCGCCGCCCCCGCTCGACCTGCTCCACAGCCTGCGCCACGGCCATGGCCGGTTCCAGCACTGGCTTGATCAGCTCGCGGCGCCGCGCGGTCAGCGCGTAAAGGTGATGGATGCCGTCCAGCGCCGCGGGCAGGTCGGGGACGATCCGGACGTTGTTCATCACGCTGCTGGCACCCGAGGCGGCGGCCACGGCCTTGGCATTGGGCCAGCCGAACTCGGGTGCCACCAGCCGAAGCTCGGTGAGGCCGAAGTTGAGCATGGCGCGGGCCGCGGAGCCGGCGTTCTCGCCGATCTGCGGCCGGCACAGGATGACGACCGGCGGCTGTCGCGTGGCCGCGCTCATGCCGCGGCGGGCAGTGCCACGCGGTCGAGGTGCAGCTTGTAGGTAATGGCGTCGTTCAGCGCCTCGAACGAGGCATCGATGATGTTGCCCGAGACACCGACGGTCTGCCAGACGCGCCCGGTCTCGTCGCCGCTCTCGATGATGACGCGGGTCACGGCCGCCGTGCCGCCGCCAGGGAGGATGCGCACCTTGTAGTCGAGCAGGCGCATCCCGCCGAGAGTCGGATAGACGGGTGCGAGCGCGTCGCGCAAGGCGTGGTCGAGTGCATTCACCGGCCCGTTGCCTTCGGCCACCTTGTAGAAGCGCTGGCCCTGCACCTCGCCTTTGATGGTCGCCTCCGAGATCGTCACCAGCACGCCTTTGGCGTTGAAACGATGCTCGATGATCACGCGAAAGCTCAGAAGCTTGAAATAGTCGGGCAGCTCGCCGAGGGCCCGGCGCACCAGCAGCTCGAAGCTCGCCGAGGCCCCGTCGTAGCTGTAGCCTTGCGATTCGCGCTCCTTGATGCTCGCAAGCAGCGCCGTCACCTGCTCGCCGCGCGGCAGAACCTCGACCCCCATCTCCTTGAAGCGCATCAGAAGATTCGACCGGCCGGCCTGGTCGCTGACGAGCACGTCGCGCTCGTTGCCGACGAGCGCCGGGTCGATGTGCTCGTAAAAGCTGGGATCCTTCGCGACCGCGTGGGCGTGCAGCCCGGCTTTGTGCGCGAACGCCGAGGCGCCGACATAGGCGGCGTGGCGGTCGGGGGTGCGGTTCAGCTCCTCGTCGAACGCACGCGAGAGGTGCGTCAGGTGGCGCATGGCACCCGGGGCGAGGCCGAGATCGTAGCCCAGCTTGAGCGCCAGTGTCGGGATCAGACTGACGAGGTTGGCGTTGCCACAGCGCTCCCCGAGGCCGTTCAGCGTCCCCTGGACCTGGCGGGCGCCGGCGCGCACCGCGGCCAACGTATTGGCGACCGCGTTCCCGGTGTCGTTGTGAGTGTGGATGCCGAGCTGGCCGGGCGGCACCAGCTCCGCCACACGCGCGGTGATGCGCTCCACCTCATGTGGGAGGGTGCCACCATTGGTGTCGCACAGGACCACCCAGCGCGCCCCGGCTCCAAGGGCCACCTCGAGGCAGGCCAGAGCGTAGGCCGCGTCCTCCTTGAAGCCATCGAAGAAGTGCTCGGCGTCGAGGATCGCCTCCTCGGCCCGGGCGGCGGCCTCGCGCACGGAATCGGCGATCATCGCGAGGTTCTCCTCGCGGCTGACCTCGAGCGCCTGCTCGGCGTGCCGCGCCGAGGTCTTGCCGACCAGCGTGATCACCGGCGCCTTGGTCTGCCAGAGTGCCACAAGACCCGGGTCGTTGGCGGCGCTGCGCCCGGAGCGCCGGGTCATGCCGAAGGCGCAGAGACGCGAGCGTTCCAGGTCGGGAGGCTCGGCGAAAAAGCGCTCGTCGGTCGGATTGGCGCCGGGCCAGCCGCCCTCGATGTAGTCGATCCCCAGCCGGTCGAGCTCCAGCGCGATGCGCCGCTTGTCGGCGAGGGTGAAGTCCACGCCCTGCGTCTGCGCCCCGTCGCGCAGCGTGGTGTCGTAGAGCCAGAGCCGGGTCGCGGTCATGCCCGCCGCCAGGTCGTGCCGCTCGGCGAGTCCTCGAGGATGATGCCCTGCTCGGAAAGCTCGGCGCGGATGCGGTCGGCCTCGGCGAAGTCACGCGCTTTCCGCGCCGCGATCCGCGCCGCGATCCGCTCCTCGATGTCCACCACCTCGCCGCCCCGCTTGAGCCAGACGCCCGGAGATTCAGCCAACAGGCCAAGTAGGGCCGCCGAGCCCCGCAGCCGCGTCGCGGCGCCGGCCACGCCGCGGTTGGTCTCGGCGAGCAGACCGTGCAGCACCGCCAGTGTTTCCGGCGTGCCGAGGTCGTCCGCGAGCGTCTCGATCACGGCGGGATCTACCTCCGCTGCCGCGGTGCCGTCCTTGTCCAGCGCCAGATAGAAGCGATCGAGCACCCGCTTGGCCTCGTCGAGCGCCTCCGGCGTGCAGTCGATCGGCTGGCGATAGTGCGTGCGCAGCATCCAAAGACGAATCGCCTCGCCCGGCACCAGAGCCAGCGCCTCGTCCATCCGCAGCACGTTGCCGACGCTCTTCGCCATCTTCTCGCCGCGCATCTCGACGAAGCCGTTGTGCAGCCAGTAGTTGGCCATGCGCTCCAGGCCGTGCGCGCAGCAGCTCTGGGCGATCTCGTTCTCGTGATGGGGGAAGATGAGGTCGAGGCCGCCGCCATGGATGTCGAACGGCAAGGGGCCGAGCAGCGCCTCGCTCATCGCCGAGCACTCGATGTGCCAGCCGGGACGGCCGCGGCCCCAGGGACTGTCCCAGCCGGGCAGGTCGGGCGGGCTCGGCTTCCACAGCACGAAGTCGGCGGGATCGCGCTTGTAGGGGGCGACGTCGACCCGTGCCCCGGCGATCTGGTCGTCGCGGTTGCGCCGCGATAAGCGGCCATAGGCCGGCATCGAGGGGACGTGGAACAGCACATGTCCCTCGGCCGCATAGGCGTGGCCCTGTGCGATCAGCCGCCCGATCAGCGCGATCATGCCCGGCACGTGCTCGGTCGCGCGCGGCTCGTAGGTCGGCGGCAGGCAGCCGAGCGCCGCCACGTCCTCGTGCAACGCCTTCGTCGTACGTTCGGTGAGCGCCTCGATCGGCTCGCCGTTCTTCCGCGCCTGGTCGATGATCTTGTCGTCGATGTCGGTGATGTTGCGGACATAGGTGACGTGGTCCGGCCCGTAGAGGTGCCGCAGCAGCCGGAACAGCACGTCGAAGACGATCAACGGGCGCGCGTTGCCGATATGGATACGCTGATAGACCGTCGGTCCGCAGACGTACATCCGCACATTCGTCGGGTCGATCGGGACGAACGGCTCCTTCCTGCGGGTCAGCGTGTTGTAGAGCTGCAAGGTCACCGACGGAGGCTCACGAGAATCTGGGCGCGCGGGCCTGGAGGGTTAGCAGGGTGCCGTGCCGCGGTCCATGGCGGCGCGGCGATCGGCCGGGGTCAGCTCGCGTAATAGGCGCGGTAGCGCCCATAAGCCACGGCCGCGTCGGCGCTGCTCCACGCACGGTGGCGGCGCAGGTCGACCCGGCTGAGGACCACGCCGGCGACGCGCTCACGGGCGACACCGAGCTGTTGGATGGCCTGGCAAGCCGTGTCGCGGCCGGTTCTCCCCCAGCGTGCAAGAAGCAGGACACGGTCAGCGGCGAGTGCCATCCGTGCGGCGTCCGCCACCGGCAGCAGCGGAGCGGTGTCGACCACGACGAGGTCGTAGGCGGCGCGCGCGGCCTTCAGCACGGCCGGAACTCCCCCTTCACCAAGCAGCCCCGTCGGCGGACCCGGGGCCGCACTACCCGGCAGCAGGCGCACCGAGGTCAGCGGATCCGCCCGGAGCACGTCGTCGACACCGACACGACCGGCGGCGAGTTCGGCCAAGCCCAGCCCGGGCTCGATGCCGAGCATCGGTGCCAGCCGCGGTCGGCGCAGGTCCCCGTCGATCAGCAGCACCCGCAGCCCTTCGGCCGCCGCCACGCGGGCCAGCGACAAGGAGAGCGTGGACTTCCCCTCCCCCGGGACAGAGGACGTGACCAGCAGTACGCGCGCACCGTGCTCCGTGCGGCGCGGGTCGATCGCCATCAACACGCCGCGCAGCGCCTCGGCGAACGCCGATGCAGGCTGCTCGACCGCCAGATCGTGCGGTGCCGCCCCCTGCAGCTCCTTGCGCCGTAGCTCCGGCAGCATCGCCGTGACCGGCAGGTCGAGCGCGGCGCGGACATCGGCCACGGTGCGCAGCCGGCGGTCAGCCTGGTCCAGCGCGAACGCCGCGAACAGCCCGATCAGCAGCGAGCTCGTGAGGCTCGCGGTCAACAACGTGGCGGGGTTGGGTGACACGGCGATCGCCGGGACCGTCGCCTCGGAGATCAGCCGCGCATCGCCACCGACGACGGCGGGCCCGGTCGCCGCGCGGACGCGAGCGAGCTGCGCCTCGACGAGGCGACGGTCGCGCTCGACCCGCTGCTCGAGAGCTGTCAGCCCGCGGGCGTCCTGTTGGCCGGCATCGACCGCCGCCTGCAGGCTCTCGAGGGCGGCGGCAAGCGCCTCCTCGCGTGTCCTGGCGACCTGCACCTCGTCCGCGACGAGATCGAGTAGCCGCTGGCGCTCACGCGTGATCCGCCGATCGAGCTCACTTCGCTCTGCGCGCAGTTCGGCGAGCTTCGGATGACGCTCGCCGAGCTGCCCGCCCAGCTCGGCCTCGCGGCGGACGAGGTCCGCGCGCAGCTCTTGTAGGCGGTCGAGCTGGCTCGAGCGCGCCTCGTCGGCGATCGGGGCCGAGCCAGCGCGGCGCAACCGCGCAAGACGCGCCTCGGCCGCCTGGCGCTCGGCGCCCGCGGCGATCAGATCGCGACGCAGCTGCGAGAGCTCGCCCAGCGTCGTCGCCGTGGGCGGAGCCGAAGCGGCGGACCCTGATCGTGCCGCCGCCAGCGCTGCTTCCGAGCGGGCTAGTTGCGCTTCCAGCTCGTCGAGCCGAGCGCGCAGTGCGTCTTCGGCCCGTTCGGCGGCGGCTCTGGTCAGCGCCTCGCGCTCGGCGACGAAATGCCGTGCGACGCCGTTGGCGACGCGAGCTGCGTGCTCTGCGTCGCTAGACCGGTACGACACGACGACCACATGGCTTTTGCCCTCGCGGGCCACGGCCAGCCGGGAGAGGAAGCGATCGACGGCGGCCTCCGCGGCCGGGACGTCCGTCGCACCCTGCGCGCGCGCGATCAGGCCGCCCAACGGCGCCGACTGCTGCTCGGGCCGTAGCTCGCGGTCGGACGCCAGGCCGAGCTCGGCGATCACCGCGCGCGCCGTGGAGCGCGAGGCCAACACCTGGGCGAGGCTGTCAATGGTGGCGCTGTCCGGAAGCAGCGGGCGGAGCGCGCCGGAGCCGTCAGGTGCCGGCTCGAGACGCGCCTCGATCAGGATCGCCGCGCGCGCGATATAGCTGCGCGGTGTCCATGCAATCGCGACGACGGCGCCGGCGGTACCGAGCAGTAGCACGGTGAGAACTGCCCCGCGCCGCCGCCAGAGGATCCGCGCGAGGTCGAGGCTGCTCAGAGCGTCGTTCATCTACTCACAGTCGATGCCGACTATGGTCGCTCTACCATAGCTGTAGACGAGGGGAAAGCCCTCTCGCGTGTTGCACAAGCTCGCCATCTCCCGATAAGCCTCTGTCGTCGCAGGGTTCGAGGTATCGCCGATGATCCTCAACGAGGCGCAGCTGCACGATTGGCACCGGGACGGCTTCCTGGTCCTGCCCGGCTTCGTTCCGGAGGGCGATTGCGACCGGCTGCGCACGCGCATGACCGAACTGGTGGACGCGTTCGACCCGAGCGGTGTGTCGACCGTGTTCCGCACCGACGACCAGGGTCACGCGCGGGACGACTACTTCCTGACGTCCGGAGACAAGGTCCGCTTCTTCTTCGAGCCGGACGCGTTCGACGAGCGTGGCATCCTACGCCAGCCCAAGGCGCTGTCGCTCAACAAGGTCGGCCATGCGCTGCACGATGTCGACCCCGTGTTTGCAGCGTTCTCCCGTCAGCCGGCGCTGGGCGAGCTGGTCATGGCTTTGGACCTCATCGAACCGCTGCTGCTCCAGTCGATGTACATCTTCAAGCAGCCGCATATCGGCGGCGAGGTCCACTGCCATCAGGACAGCACGTTCCTTTACACCGAGCCGGAGAGCTGCATCGGCCTATGGTTCGCGCTGGAGGACGCGACCGTGGCGAACGGGTGCCTGTGGGCCGCGCCGGGTGGGCACCGGAGCGCTCTGCGCGCGCGCTTCGTCCGGGAGGGCGGCGGCACGCGCATGGTCACCCTGGACCCGACCCCGCTGCCGGTCGACGGGCTGGTGCCGCTCGAGGCCGCGAAAGGCACGCTCGTCATCCTCCATGGCCGGCTGCCGCACCGCAGCGGCCCCAACCTTTCCGAGCGCTCGCGCCACGCCTACACGCTGCACCTGATCGACGGCAGGTGCCGCTACCCACCCGACAACTGGCTGCGCCGCGCCGCGGACATGCCGTTACGCGGGTTTCACTGAGGGCGCACCCAGGGCCACGCCCCGCGGTGCGCGGCGACCGAGTCGACGAGCGCTCCGCCTTCGCCGAGCCGGATCGCCAGGCCCTGGCTGGCACGCGCCGTCTTGCCGTCGATGAAGGCGGTGCCGGGCGGGCAGCGCCCCACTTGGCTGATGACCAGATCGGCGCGGGCGCAGTCCTCGTGCAACGCGTCGGGGCGGCGGACGAGGGCGACGGCGCGACCGGCGCGTCGCACGATGCAGCCGGCGAAGTCGCAGCTCAGCTCCTCCGTGGTCCGCCGCAGCGGGAGAACCCGGTCGAACCGCTCCGCACCGAGGCCGCGTAGCCACTGCTCGCGCCGCATACGATCGCCGCGCCATTCGACGAGGGCGAGATCTCCCGTCGCGGTCCGCAGCGCCGCCATCTGCAGGTCGGCTGCGATGACGAGGTCCGGTGGCCGGTGGGCGAGGGCGAGCAGGACACCGAGGGCGATAGGGGCGAGCCCTGCCCACCGCCACGGCCGTTGCCAGAGGGCGAGCCACAGGCCGCCCAGCGCGACGAGCGCGAGGAAGGCGGTCGGAAGGACGCTCAGGGCCAGCGACGCGCCCGGCAGGCGCGCAGCCACGTGCGCGATCCACAACACGACATCGATCCCGGCCGCCATTACGGGCACGGTCCAAGCGTCGAGGCCGGCGGGCATGGCGAGCACGCTGAGCAGCCCCGCGGGCATGATCCAGAAGGCCGTCACCGGCACGGCGAGCAGGTTAGCGAACACGCCGTAGGTCGGCACCGTCTGGAAGTGGAACGCGGCAAACGGGGTCGTCGCGGTGCTGGCAATCAGCGTGGTCGCCGCGACGCCGATCAGGTAGGCCGCCGCACGGCGCAGCGGATCGTCGGCCGCCGTGGTACGCAGCCGGTCGCGCACGGCCGGGGCCTCGTAGACCGCGATCAGCGCCGTCACGGCGGCGAAGCTGAGCTGGAAGGACGCACCGAGGATGCTCTCCGGTCGCAAGACGAGCACGATCAGCGCCGCCCAGGCGAGGAGCCGCATCGAGATGGGATCGCGGTCGACGATCACCGCAACCAGCGCGATCGCGATCATGATGAAGGCGCGCTGGGTCGGGACCGTGGCGCCGGCGAGCAGCATGTAGCCCGCCGCGACGGCGATCGCGACCGCTGCCGCCACTTTGCGTGCCGGCACCCGCAAGGCCAGCGGCTCGATCAGGGCCAGGGCATAACGCAGCACGGCGAGGACGGTGCCAGCCACCAGCACCATGTGCAGCCCGGAGATCGCGAGCAGATGGGCGAGGCCGGAGCGCTGGAAGTCCCGCCACACCTGGTCCGAGATCCCGGCGCGTACGCCAGTCAGCAGCGCGGCTGCGACCGCACCGGTGTCGCCCGGAGCGTGCGCCGTCAGACGCGCGGTCATCGTCGTGCGCAGGGCTGCGATGCCCATCGAGGCGCCGGCGGGCGCGCGCGCCACCACGGTCGCCGGGCCGAGCGCATAGCCGACCGCGCCGAGACGCTCGAAGAAGGCCTGGCGTGCGTAGTCGAACCCACCCGGCAGAGCGGGCCCGGCGGGCGGTTGCAGCCGGGCGCGAAGGGCGATCCGATCGCCGGGCAGGATCTCCGCATCGCGACCCAGGTTGACCCGGATCCGTGGCGGCAGTTCGCCAGGCCCGCCCTCGACCACAGCACCGTCGATCAACAGCAGCCGCAGGCCGTCGGTGGTCGGCTCGACCGTGGCCACGGTGGCCTGCAGCCGCCAGGTACCCGACCGCTCGAGCCCAGATACGACGACCGCGTGGGTACGCAGGACCGCCGTGCCGTAACCGGCCGAGACGAGCGCGAAGGCGGCGGCGATCGCGAGCCGGCCGTCGGCGGCCCGTGCTAGGCGGTACGCGACGACCCCGAGAACGCCGGCCGCGCCCAAGGCGCCGAGCCCATGCGCGAGCGGTGGGAGCGCGGGGCGGCCGAAGGCGAGCGCCATGCCGACGCCGAGCAGCACGGGCGCCCACAGCAGCCAACGATCGCGTTCCGCCAGCCCCTGCTCGCGCAGCGCCTCGAACCACGAGACGGGGCTGACCGACAGGTGACGGAAACCGATGCCGGTAATCCCGACCGCACCCGGTGCGGTGGCCCTTCCGTGCACCTGCGCGCCGCCTGTGGTAGTGGTCCGTTGCCTCGATCATCCCCGAAAGCGCGGGCCGTTATCAACCATGAGTGTTGTTGTGCGCTTCGCGCCTTCACCCACTGGCTACCTCCACATCGGCGGCGCCCGCACCGCGTTGTTCAATTGGCTGTTCGCCCGACACCATGGTGGGCGATATCTGCTGCGGATCGAGGACACCGACCGGCAGCGCTCGACCGAGCAGGCGATCCAGGCGATCCTCGACGGACTCGACTGGCTGGAGCTGCGAGCGGACGAGCCGCCGGTGTTCCAGTCGGCGCGGCTCGAGCGGCATGTCGCCGCGGTGCAAGGGCTGCTGCAGGCCGGGCGGGCCTATCGCTGCTGGTGCACGCCGGAAGAGCTGGAGGAGATGCGCGCGGCACAGCGTGCGGCGGGTCTTCCCCAGCGCTACGATGGCCGCTGGCGTGATCGAGATCCCGGCACCGCGCCGTCCGGGCAGCCGCCGGTCATCCGCCTGAAGGCGCCGCAGACGGGTGAAACCGTCATCCACGACCTCGTGCAGGGCGAGGTCCGCGTCGCGAATGCGCAGCTCGACGACATGGTGCTGCTCCGCTCCGACGGCACGCCCACCTACATGTTGTCCGTGGTCGTCGACGACATCGACATGGGCATCACCCACGTCATCCGTGGCGACGACCACCTCACCAACGCCTTTCGCCAACTCCAGCTCTATTACGCGTTGGAGGCGACGCCGCCGGCGTTCGCGCACATCCCGCTGATCCACGGGCCGGACGGTGCCAAGCTGAGCAAGCGGCACGGCGCCCTGTCGGTAACCGAATACCGGGAGATGGGGTTCCTCCCCGAGGCGATGCGCAACTATCTCATGCGGCTCGGCTGGGCCCATGGCGATCAGGAGATCATGAGCACCGCCCAAGCGGTCGAATGGTTCGATATCACCGAGGTCGGCCGCTCGCCGTCGCGCTTCGACATGGCCAAGCTGCTCTCGGTCAACGCGCATTGGATGCGTGAGCGGAGCGACGCCGACCTCGTCGAACTGGTGCGCCCGTTCCTGAGCCGCATCGGGATCACTCTCGAGGCAACCGGCTCGACGCGGCTGACGGCCGGGATGGCAGGACTGAAGCAGCGCGCCCGCACGCTTGTCGAGCTCGCGCAGAGCGCGGCCTTCTACGTACGCCCGCGCCCGATCCCGGTCGACGCCAAGGCCCAGGCGGCACTGACTGAGGAGGTCCGCGCCGCGCTCCGCGAGGCGGCCGGGCCGCTCACCCGCCTCGCGACCTGGAACGAGGAGAGCATCGAGAGCGCCTGCCGCGCCCATGCCGGTGCGATGGGCCTGCCGTTCTCGAAGCTCGCCCAGGGCCTGCGCGCAGCGCTGACCGGCTCGCTGGTGTCGCCCGGCCTCTTCGAGATCATGCGCGTCCTCGGCCGCGCCGAGGTCCTGGCGCGGATCGAAGATGCTGCGATCGGCCGCAATCCTGCACTGCAATAGCGGCGTTGCCGTTGCCGCACAGGGACCATACGCTGAGGCATACCGCAGGCGCGAAGGGCCGGCGAGCAGAGGGAGACGGCAATGAGCGGCAGAACCAACGGCGGCACGGCCAGACTCGAGACCGCGGGCGGCACCTCTGTCGATCTGCCAGTGCTCAAGGGCACGCTGGGGCCCGACGTCATCGACATCCGCAAGCTTTACGCCGGCACCGGGCTGTTCACCTACGACCCGGGCTTCACCTCGACGGCGGCGTGCTCGTCCACGATCACTTTCATCGACGGCGACGAGGGCGTGCTTCTTCATCGCGGCTACAGCATCGAGGAGTTGGCGCAGCAGAGCGACTACCTTGAGGTCTGCTACCTGATCCTCAACGGCGAGCTGCCGACCAGCGCGCAGAAGGCCAAGTTCGTGCACGACATCACATACCACACGATGGTGCACGACCAGATCCAGTATCTCTTCCGTGGTTTTCGCCGTGACGCGCACCCCATGGCGGTGATGATCGCGGTCGTCGGAGCATTGAGCGCATTTTACTACGAAGATCTCGACGTCGACGATCCGCACAATCGCATGGTCGCGACGCACCGCCTGATCGCCAAGATTCCCACCATCGCCGCGATGGCCTATAAATACTCGATCGGCCAGCCCTTCGTCTATCCTCGCAACGATCTCGACTACGCGTCGAATTTCCTCAACATGATGTTCTCGGTCCCCTGCGAGCCCTATCGGCTCAACGCCGTGATGGCCAAGGCGCTCGACCGCATTTTCATCCTCCACGCCGATCATGAGCAGAACGCCTCGACGTCGACCGTGCGTCTGGTCGGCTCGACTGGGGCCAGCCCCTACGCCGCGATCGCCGCCGGCATCGCGTCGCTCTGGGGACCGGCCCATGGCGGGGCCAACGAGGCCGTCCTCACCATGCTCCGTGAGATCGGGTCGCCTTCAAATATCAAGGACTTCCTGGCGAAGGTTAAGGATAAGGATTCGCATCAGCGGCTGATGGGCTTCGGCCATCGCGTCTACCGGAACTACGATCCGCGTGCGGCCGTGCTGAAGGAGAGCGCGGACGCGGTCCTGGCGGAACTCGGCCGGCGCGAGAACCCGCTGCTCGACATCGCCCGCGAGCTGGAGACGATCGCGCTCAACGACGACTACTTCATCAAGCGCAAGCTCTTCCCGAACGTCGACTTCTACTCCGGTATCATCCTCGAGGCGATGGGCATCCCATCGAAGATGTTCACGGCGATCTTCGCGCTGGCGCGGACCGTCGGCTGGATCGCCCAGTGGAACGAGATGATCGAGGATCCCGAGCAGAAAATCGGCCGGCCGCGCCAGCTCTACACGGGTCCCGCACGCCGCACCTTCGTCCCGCTGGACCAGCGGGGCTGAAGCCGGCGTCGAGGGCTCAGCGGTCGATCAGACGCGCGCTGAACCGCGCCTCCGCGACCGGCCGGCCATCGACCACCGCCCGGCCGGCGAACCACCAGATGCCGAGCTTGGTGCGTTCCTGGGTCACCTCGAGCCGGATGCGGTCGCCGGGCCGCACCGGCCGACGGAACCGCGCGTCGTCGATCGACATGAAGTAGACCGAACGGTCTTCCGTCTTGGTGCCGAGACTCTCGACCATGAGGACCGCCGCGGCCTGCCCCAGCGCCTCGACGATCAGCACACCCGGCATGATCGGATCGCCCGGGAAATGGCCGGCGAAGAAGGGCTCGTTCATGGTCACGTTCTTGATCCCGACGGCGCTGGTGTAGGCCACCAGTTCGGTGACCGCGTCGACGAGCAGCATCGGGTAACGGTGCGGCAGCGCGCGCATCACGCCGTGAATATCGATATCGGCCAAGCGCTGCCCCGGCTCGGGCGCGACGGTCATCGGCATAACCTCCCTAAGATGAGCTTACCGGATCGCGGCGCGTCTCAGTTCTTCTTCGCTGGCTCCGGCGGTTTCTCCGGCACCTTCACGGTCGGCAGGCGCTTGTCGAGCTGCGTCATGACCTCGTCGGTCAGATCGATGCTCGGCGAGAACAGCAGCACCGCAGAGCTCGGCAGGACGATGTTGAACTTCCGCTGCTCGGCCAGCTCGCCGACGATCTCGACCATCGCGTTGCGGACCTCACCCAGGGCGATTGTCGCCACCTGGTCGAGCTGACGCCGGCGCTGTTGTGCTTGGCGCTGGACACGGACGACGTCCTCCTCGAAGGCCTTGCGCTTCTCCGCGAAGGCTTCCGGGCTGAGGACTCCGCGCTGCTTCGCCAGCTCCTTGTCGGCATCGAAGAGCCTCTTCTCTTCCTTGGCGAACTGATCCTGAAGCGCCTTGCGCCGGGCGTCGATCTGTGTGCGGATCGCCTGCGCCGCCTTGGCGTCACGCAAGATCCGCTGGTAGTCGACGACCACCGCGACGGCCGCCGGCAGGGTCGCCTGAGCATGGAGCTGAGCGCCGTAGCCGACCACCGCCATGCCGACGACCAAGCCGGTCGCGAGCAGGTGGCGACGCCAGAAACCCGCGCGGATCATGCCCATCCTCGCCATGCTCAGATCAGAACCGCGTCCCGAACGAGACGCGGAACGTCTCCGTCTTGTCGACATTGTCCTTGACGATCGGAAAACCCAGGTCGATCGCGAGCGGTCCGAGCGGCGACAGCCAAGACAGCCCGACGCCGACGCTGGCCCGAATGTTGCCACTGTCGGCGAGCGTCGGGCCGTCGACGTCGATCTCGGTGAGCGAACCTGCCTCGATGAACGAGCGCCCGAAGATGTTCAACTCCGGAGGAAGACCGAGCGGAAACCGCAGCTCCGCCGTGCCAACGTAGAACAGGTTACCACCCAACGCGTCCTGCGTATCCGTGTCGCGCGGTCCGATGCCGGCGCTCTCGAAGCCGCGCAGCGACGAGCCGCCGAGGAAGAACCGGTCCGAAAGGCGCACGTCCTCGCCGGCGAACCCGAAGATGTACCCTGCACCACCACCAAGGTTGATCACCCAGTTCTTGGCCAGGCTGTAGTACCAGTCGGCGCGGCCTTCATGGCGCAGGAAGCGATTGTCGCCGCCGAGCCCTGCCACGTCCTGATCGAGCCTCAGCAGATAGCCCGAGCTTGGCAGGAAACGCGTGTCGCGCCTGTCGTAGATGAATGTCTGCCCGACCAGTGAGGTAATGCGCTTTCCCTCCTCGTCCTGGATGAACACCGACGCGTCGTCGTCGACGTTGTGGATGTTCGCCTGCCGGAGCGTGTACCGCACGGCGTGGCGCAGATCCTCGGTCAGCGGATAGCCGGCGCGCAGCGTCCCGCTGTAGATCGTCTCGTCGTACGACGCCTCGGACTGGAAGTCGGTCTCCCGGGCGAGCAGGTCGATGCCGGCGGCCAAGTTCCGGTCGAGGAAGTAGGGCTCAGTGAACGAGAAGTCGATCTGCTGGCGGCGCTGCGAAATCGTGAAGTTGGCCCGAAGGTCCTGGCCACGGCCGAGCAGGTTGCGCTCCGACAGGCGGATGTCACCCAGCGCGCCATCCGAGGTCGAGTAGCCGGCGCCGAACGACAGCTCCCCGGTCGACCGTTCGGACACACGCACATCGATCACCACCCGGTCCGGCGCGCTGCCCTGCTGCGTGCGCACCTCGACGGTGTCGAAGAACCCGAGATTGCGAATGCGCTGCTCGGAGCGGCGGAGCAGTGCGGTGTTGAAGGCGTCCCCTTCCGAGACGCGAAACTCGCGACGGATCACCGAATCGAGGGTGCGGACGTTGCCGCGGATGTCGATCCGCTCGACATAGACGCGGGCCCCCTCGTCGACCTCGAACACGACATCGATCGTCAGGGCCTCGCGATCGGCGGCCGTACGCGGCTCGATGCGTGCGAACGCAAAGCCGAGCTGGCCCACCTGGTCGGTGAGGGCCTGCACGGTTTCCTCGACGAGATCGGCATTGAAGGTGTCGCCGGGGCGGCCCTTGATCAACGAGGCGAGCTCCTCGTTGCTGAGATCGCGCAGACGGCTGTCGATCGACAGCTCCCCGAACCGGTAGACGGGGCCCTCCTCGACGGTGAAAGTGATGAAGAAGCCGGACCCGTCGGGCGTCAGCTCGGCGACCGCCGAGACGACCACGAACTCGGCGAACCCCCGCGCCAGATAGAACCGTCGCAGGAGCTCCTGATCGAACGCCACACGGTCCGGGTCGTAGGTGTCGTCCGAGGTCAGGAAACGATACCACGCCGCCTCGCGCGTCTGGATCACACCACGCAGCGTGGAGTCGCTGAAGCTCTCGTTGCCAATGAAGGTGATGCCAGTGACCTTGGTGACCGGCCCCTCGTCGATCTCGAAGACGAGATCGACACGGTTCTGCTCCAGCTCGATGATCTTCGGATCGACCCGTGCGCCGAAACGCCCACTGCGTCGGTAGAGCTCGAGGATCCGGTTGACCGCCGTCTGCACGCGCGCCCGGGTGTAGACGACGCGCGGCCGCAGCTGGATTTCCGCCTCGAGGACCGCGTCGTCGAGCTGACGATTCCCCTCGAAGGCGATACGGTTGATGATCGGATTTTCGACGACGGCGATCCGCAGCACCTCGCCGTCGAGCTCGATCCGGACATCCTCGAAGAGGCCGGTCGCGAACAGATTGCGGAGCGACTCCTCGACCGCCTCGGCCGAGTACGGTTCGCCCGGACGGAGCGTCAGATAGCTCTCGACTGTCGCCCGCTCGATCCGCTCGTTCCCGTCGACGCTGATCTCGCGGACGATCGGCCCCTGTTGTGCGAAGGCCGGGCTGACGACGAGCGCTGCCAGAACGGTCAGGAGCGACACCACCGCGCCAGTGAACCGCATCCGTTTCTTCATTCGTGTCCCCGACGCGGTGGGCAGCGCTGCCTCAGGAAACCAGACTGCTGAGGAAGTTGACGATGTCATAAACGACCGTGCGGTCGTTCCAGGTAGCGAACAGCATCAGGCTCAGCACCATCGCCAAGCCGAAGCGGAACGCCATCTCCTGGGTCCGCTCCCCGAGCGGCCGCCCGCGCACCGCCTCGACGGTGTAGAGCACGAGGTGGCCGCCATCGAGCATCGGGATCGGGAAGAGGTTGATCAGGCCCAGATTGATGGACAGGATCGCGCAGAACCAGATGAACGGTACCAGCCCGTCCTGGGCGATCTGGCCGGACATCTGCGCGATGCGCAGCGGCCCGCCGAGCTCGCCGGTACCGCGGCTCCCGACCACCATCTCCCACAGCGCTGACAGCGTGCCGGTGATCATCCGCCCGGTTTCGGCGACCGCCTCGACGACCGCCGTCACGGGGCCGACCCGCTTGAACTCGATGCCGGCGCGGCTCACGCCGATCCGGCCGATCCGGTGCACGTTGCCGAAGCGGTCGGTGACCTCGGCCACGGCCACGGTAACGGGCACCTCGAGGGCCTGGCCGCCGCGGTCGATCGTGACGACGAGGGTCTCCCCGGCGCTGCCCGCGACGAGCCGCTGTAGCTCCTCGAAACTAGCGATGGCACTGCCATCGACCCCGACGATCCGGTCACCCGCCTGCAGCCCCGCCACCGCCGCCGGGCTGTCGGGCTGAACCTCACCGACGTCGGCCGGGGTGAACGGCCTTCCCGCGAACACGAACAGAACCGCGAGCGCGATGATCGCGAACAGGAAGTTCGCCGCCGGCCCGGCGGCGACGATCGCCATCCGCTGCCACACACTCTTCGACGGAAAGCTGTCCGGATCACGATAGTGCTTGAGGTCGAGGGTGGTGCTGGTCGCGTCCGCGTCGCCCAGCATCCGTACGTAGCCGCCCAACGGAATCGCGCTGACCTTCCAGCGGGTCCCGTGCCGGTCGTCCCAGCCGAACAGCTCCGGCCCGAAGCCGATCGAGAACACCTCGACCCGGACCCGGTTCCGTCGCGCCACCCAGTAGTGGCCAAGCTCGTGCACGAAAACGACGATCGCCAAGACGATCAGAAATGGCACGACATAGGCGAGCGTGGTCGTGATCAGCGTCATGTTTCCGGTCCGTGAGTCGCTCGCGTCATATCTGCCGGTCAGCGCGGCGCGCCAAGGGACCGCGCAGCCGCCCGACGCGCCTCGTCATCGAGCGCAAGGAGGTCGTCCACGGTCGTAGCAGCAGTGGCAGGAAGGCTCGCGAGCACCCGCTCGATCGTCCGCGCGATATCGAGAAAGCCGATCTGACGCCGCAGGAACCCGGCGACCGCGACCTCGTTCGCGGCATTGAGGATGGTAGGGGTCCCACCGCCTGCCCGCAAGGCTTCGCGCGCGAGCCGCAAGGCAGGGAAGCGTGTCTCGTCCGGTGCCTCGAAGGTGAGCGTCGCCGCGCGCACCAGGTCGAGGCGCGGCGCGGTCGTGGGCAAGCGCTTCGGCCATCCGAGCGCATACGCGATCGGGATGCGCATGTCCGGCGTGCCCAGCTGAGCGAGCTGCGAACCGTCACGGAACGCCACCAAGCTGTGCACGATCGACTGCGGGTGGACAACGACGTCGATCTGCGATTCGGGCATGTCGAACAGATGATGCGCCTCGATGATCTCGAGACCCTTGTTCATCATCGTCGCGCTGTCGATGCTGATCTTGGCGCCCATCGACCAGTTCGGATGGCGCACGGCCTCCTCGGGCGTGACGGCCTCCATGGCGGCGAGCGGCAGCCTGCGGAACGGCCCGCCGGACGCCGTCAGGACGAGCCGCTCGACGTCGTCCCGGTCGCTCCCGGCCAAGGCCTGGAAGATCGCATTGTGCTCGCTGTCGATCGGCAGGAACAGAGCGCCGGAAGCTCGCGCCGCATCCACCAAGAGCTGCCCGGCACAGACGAGGCACTCCTTGTTGGCCAGGGCGATCATGGCGCCGCGCCGGACCGCGGCGAGTACCGGCATCAGGCCCGCCGCCCCGACGACCGCACCGACAACCAAGTCGGCCTCGCGGCGCGCCGCCTCGACGATCGCCGCGGGACCGCCGGCGACCTCGACCTTCGTGCCGAGCAGCGCGTCGCGCAGCTCGGGGTAGGCGGACGGATCCGCGACGGCGGCGAAACGAGCGTTCACCTCACGGGCGATCCGTGCCAGCTCGGCCGCGTTGCGATGCGCGGTGACCGCTTCGACGCGGAACAGGGCCGGCGCTTCGGCGATGACGGCGAGCGTGCTCGTCCCCACGGAGCCCGTGGCACCCAGGATGGTGATCGACCGCGGCGCGCTCGGGCTGGGCGGAGGCCTCATCCGGCGGTGGTCCCCGGCGCCATCGCGATCGCAACGGCGTACACGGGTGCCGCGAAGAGCAAGCCGTCGATTCGGTCCAGCACCCCTCCGTGTCCTGGGATCAGATTGCTGCTGTCCTTCACGCCACGACGGCGCTTGAGGGCCGACTCGAAGAGGTCCCCGACCTGCGCGACCACCGCCAGCACGGCGCCCAACAGGCCAGCGACAACCGGCGAGCCACCCAGCGCGGCCCCGATGCCGGCGCCGGTCAGACCAGCCCCGATCATGGCGCCGACGAGGCCGGCCCAGGTTTTGCCCGGACTGATCCGCGGCGCGAGCTTGGCTCCGCCGACGGTCCGCCCCACCGCATACGCGCAGATGTCGGTAGCCCAGACGACCGCGAGCAGCCAGGCGACGAGCGACGCACCGATCTCCGGCCGGTTCTCCAACCAGACGAGCGCCACCGCCGGCAAACCGAGATAGACGACGCCGAGCGCCACATGGTCAACGCGCTGCACGCGCGCGGCTGCCGCCAACGCCGCGGCCATGGCCGCGCCGACCGCGAGCAGCGCAAGCGCGTGGGTCGCATGGCCACTCATTAGCACGACCACGGCGAGGCTGGGCAGCAGGGCGGCCGCCATCGTGGCCGCTACGGCGGTCGCCGGCTCCGGCCTCAGCCGGCCCCACTCCCAGGCCATCGCGACCAGTGCGCCGATCACGAGGAGAGCGAACGACCAGCCCCCCAGCCAGACGCTGGCCAGGGCCAGCGGCACGAGCAGCAACGCCGACAGCAGCCGCTTGGCGAGGGCCGGGTCGAGGCCTTCAGCCAGCTGTTGCGCCATAGCGCCGCTCTCGCCGAGCGAACTCGCTCACGGCCTCGCGGAGATGTTCCTCGCCGAAGTCCGGCCACGCGACACGTAGGAAAACCAGCTCTGTGTAAGCCAACTGCCACAACAAAAAGTTGCTGATGCGCTGCTCGCCGCTGGTGCGGATGAGGAGATCCGGGTCGGGGACGTCGCAGGTGTCCAGGTGCGCAGCAATTGTCGCCTCGTCGATCTCGTCCGGGTCCAGCGTTCCGGCCTCGACCTCGGCGGCGAGACGCCGCGCCATCCTGACCAGCTCCTGGCGCCCGCCGTAGTTCAGCGCGACGATCAGATCGAGCTTCGTGTTGGCACGGGTCCGCTGCTCGGCCGTCGCGATCATCTCGCGAATGTCGGGATCGAGACGGCCGCGCTCCCCGATCACGCGGACGCGCACCCCGTTCCGGTCGAGCTCCGCGATCTCCCGGCGCAGGTAGAACCGCAATAGGTTCATCAGCTCGCCGACCTCGGCGCGCGGCCGTGCCCAGTTCTCGGCGCTGAACGCGTACAGGGTCAAATAACGCACACCGAGCCGCCCGCAGCACTCCACCGCACGGCGCACCGCTTCGGCGCCCTGGCGATGGCCATAGACCGGCGGCATGCCCCGCGCCCGGGCCCATCGCCGGTTCCCGTCCATGATGATGGCGACGTGGACGGGGAGGCCGGACGGCGCCGGTCGGTCGAGCTGCTTGAGGTCCATCGGACGTGACCCGGTCAGACCGTCGTGATGTCCTTTTCCTTACTTTCGAGAAGTTGGTTGATGGTCTGAACGTGCCGATCAGTCAGGGCCTGGATCTCGTCCGCCCAGATGGCGACGTCGTCCGCCGAGATGTGACCATCCTTCTCCAGCTTCTTCAGCTCGTCCATGCCGTCCCGTCGCACGTTGCGAACTGCCACCCGTGCCTGCTCCGCGTATTTGTGCGCGACCTTCACCAGGTCGTTACGACGTTCCTGGCTCAGCTCCGGAAGAGGCACCCGGATGAGCTGGCCGTCGACCGACGGGTTGAGGCCCAGAGGCGCGGTCCGTATCGCCTTCTCGACCGCCTTTACCATGCCGCGATCCCACACCTGAACCGTCAACATGCGCGGTTCGGGCACGCTGATCGTGCCCACTTGATTGAGCGGCAGCTCGCTGCCGTAGGCCGGCACCATGATCGGCTCCAGCAGGCTTGCCGAAGCCCGACCCGTTCGCAGCCCCTGGAGTTCCTTGCGCAGCACCTCCACGGCGCCGTCCATCCGCCTGTTGAGCGTGTCGAGGTCCGGCTCCTCCTTCGTCATGGCTTGGCCTCCTCGCAGATCACAGTGTGCGGTCCCTCGCCGCGCAGCACGCGCGCCAGCGCACCCCGGGCGTGCACGGAGAACACCACGATCGGGATGTTGCTCTCGCGCGCGAGCGAGATTGCCGATGCGTCCATCACGCGCAGATCCCGCGCCAGCACGTCGAGGTAGCTCAGCCTGTTGTGCCGCTCGGCATCGGGATAGCGCTTCGGGTCCGCCGAGTAGACGCCGTCGACCTGGGTCGCCTTGAGAAGCGCGTCGCAGCCCATCTCGGCAGCCCGCAGCGCAGCCGCAGTGTCGGTGGTGAAGAACGGGTTGCCCGTTCCGGCGGCGAAGATGACGACCCGACCCTTCTCCAGATGCCGCAGAGCACGGCGGCGGATGTAGGGCTCGCAGACCGCGGACATCGGAATCGCGGACATCACCCGGGTCGGAATGCCGAGCTGCTCGATCACGCTCTGGACCGCGAGCGCGTTGATGACCGTGCCGAGCATGCCCATGTAGTCGGCGGTGGCACGCTCGACGCCGGCCGCGGCCAGCGTGCTGCCGCGGACGATGTTGCCGCCACCGATCACCAGACACAGCTCCACGCCGACCGCGAGCGCCGCGCGAATGTCCTCGGCGAGCTGCTGTAGGACCTCGCGGTCGTGGCCGTACTGACGACTGCCGAGGAGCGCCTCGCCCGACATCTTCAACAATACACGCTTGAAGCGCGGCCGTTGGCCGTCGCCCTCTTGGGCGTCCCGGTCCGGGGTCGAGGTCACCGGCGCTAGGTCGTCAGCTTCGCGACCTCGGCAGCGAGGTCATCGCTCGGCTTGGTGATCCCCTCGCCGAGCTCCATCCGCACGAACCGCGTGACCGAAACGGATGTGCCAAGTGCCTTGCCTACCTCGTCCAGCACCTGTCGCACGCGCCGGTCGGTGTCGATCACCCAAGGCTGCTCCAGCAAGGTGACCTCCTCGAGGAACTTGCGGACCCGTCCGTCGATCATCTTGGCGATGATCGCCTCCGGCTTGCCCGACGCCCGTGCCTGCTCGGCGAAGATCGCCCGCTCGCGCTCGATCAGCGCGGCATCGACCTGCTCCGCTGTGACGGCCTCGGGCTTGGACGCGGCGATGTGCATCGCCAGCTGCTTGCCCAGCTCGGCCAGCTTCGCCGGGGGAGCCTCCGAGGCGAGTCCCACGAGCACGCCGATCTTGCCGAGCCCCGGTGCGACTTGGTTGTGCATGTAACCCGCGATCATGCCCCGTTCGACCTCGATGAAGGCGGTGCGGCGGAGCTGCAAGTTCTCGCCGATCACGGCGATCGCCTGCGTGATCTCATCGGCGACGGTCCGGCCCGTGGCCGAGATCGCCATCGCTCGGAGCGCATCGAGATCACCCCGCGCGCCAGGCGCGAGGCCCGCGATATGATGGACCAGCGCCTGGAAGACCTCGTTGCGCGCGACGAAGTCCGTCTCGGAATTGACCTCGACCAGTGCGCCCTGGAGGCCCTCGAGGCGCATGCCGATCAAACCCTCGGCGGCCACCCGGCCGGACTTCTTCGCAGCCGCGGCGAGCCCCTTCTTGCGCAGCCAGTCGACGGCACCCTCGAGGTCACCGCCAGTCTCGGCCAGTGCCTTCTTGCAGTCCATCATCCCTGCGCCGGTCAGCTCTCGGAGCTGCTTGACGAGGGCAGCGGTGATCTCAGCCATTCGTCATCCGTAGGTTGTGGTGCACCGCGGCAGCGGCGCTTCAGGCGGGCGCGTGCCCCTCGGCCTGCTCACTGGATGTGATCGGCGTGATCTCGCCGAGATCCGGCAGCTCGTCGGGGAGGGCCTCCTCGGCACCGAGATCGGCACCGCTGGCGGCCATCTCGGCTTGGATGCCGTCAAGGATCGCCCCGACCATCAGGTCGAGATAGAGGTTGATCGCCCGGCTTGCGTCGTCGTTGCCCGGGATCGGGTAACGGATCCCGGCCGGGTTGCTGTTGCTGTCAACCACGGCAATCACCGGAATGTTCAGCCGATTGGCTTCGTCGACGGCGATTTTCTCCTTGTTCGTATCGATGACGAACAAGAGGTCGGGAAGACCACCCATGTCCTTGATACCACCCAGCGAACGCTCCAGCTTGGCGCGCTCCCGCTGCAGGTGCAAAAGCTCTTTCTTGGTCCGCCCGGCACCGACATCGGTCAGCTGCTGCTCCAGCTCGCGCAGGCGCCGGATCGACTGGGAGATCGTCTTCCAGTTGGTCAGCATGCCGCCGAGCCAGCGATGGTTGACATAGTACTGGCCGCAACGCTTGGCCGCCTCGGCGACCGGCGTCTGGGCCTGCCGTTTGGTGCCGACGAAGAGCACGCGCCCGCCGCTCGCGGCGACGTCGCGCGCCGCCTGCAGCGCGCGATAGAGCATCGGCACGGTCTGCGTCAGGTCGAGGATGTGCACGCCGTTGCGCTGGCCGAAGATGTACGGCGCCATGACGGGGTTCCAGCGGCGCGTCTGGTGCCCGAAGTGAACGCCGGCCTCGAGCAGCTGGCGCATGGTGAAGGTCGGGAAAGGCATCGTCGTCGTGACCCGTTCCGGTTGGACCGCCGCAGGCAGGGACCGCACAGGGCTTTCGATCGCCCCCGCACGGCACCGGAGTTCCGAATCCACAGTGTTCGGAGAGCCCGCGTGAGAATTGCCGCAGCTTCTAGCGGCGCGGTAGCCCATTGGCAAGCGCACCGCCCCGGCGCCTCCGCCGCTGATGCAACGCCGCGAGGAGTGGCGCGGCGACGCGCTCGTAAAGCTGCGCCATCAGCCACCGCGCCGGGCGCCAGCGCAGCGCGCTCGCCAGCCAAGCCCAGCGCGGCAGTCGCTCCCAGATCGCGGTGAAGGCGTCGAGCCCGACAAGAAGACGCCCGTCGGAATCGATCGCGTGGAGCCGGCGGACCGCTTCATCACCGCCAACCCCGCGAGCGGCGAGGGCCGTCGCGTCATTTGCGAGATCACACCACGCGAGCGGGGCAGCGTTCTGCTTCGCGAGGCGTCGGTAGTGCGCGATCTCCCGACGGCAGATCGGACAGGCACCGTTGAAAAAGACGGTCAGGTCGGCCTCGTCGTTCACAGCGGCAGTTCCCGTCCCAGCGCCGACCCGCTGAGCCAGGCTGCCTCGACGCGTGGGCCGAGGCACCAGTCGCCACACAGCCCTACCGAGCCCTCGGCGAGCAGGTGGAACGGCTTGCCGAGCGGGCGGGTGACCAGAGCGTAGCGCCACCGATGGAGCGTCAGCGTGGTCATGGACCCGAACTCGATGCCCAGGTCATCGGCGACGAGCGCCGCGAACTGTGGCGCCAGCTCCTCGGCGGTCGCCTCGAGCCACCGTTCGGACCATTCGGGTCCGGCATGGAACGTCCAGGCTTCCATGCCACCGCGACCCGGCTTGGTGTCGTTCCGTGCGGCCCAGACGAGCCCGTCGCCGGAACCCAAACGGATCGCGCCGTCGCGCCCTGTCGGCCGTTCATAGGTGGCGAGGCCGGCCCAGCATGGCGCCATGCGGACCACGTCAAGATCGCGCGCGGCTGAGGCGAGGCCTGAGCGCTTCAGGAGCGTTGCCGCCTGCGGCGCCGGTATGGCGAGGACGACCGACCCGAAGGGTCCAACCGCCGCGCCGTTCGCAAGATCGAGCGTCCAGCCTGCACCTGCTCGGCGCAATGCGCTCACAGCAACCCGCAATGCCACAGGCAATGCCCCAAGCATCTCCTTGACCGGCGCGCTCATCGCCGGTGTGCCCACAGCGACAGGAGCACCGCTCCCGGCCACGACGCCGGGCCACGGCGCACAGCACCCCGCCTGCATCCAGCCCGCGACGATCTCGCGAAAGGCCGCGTCCGTCGCGGAAAGGTACTGCGCGCCATGGTCGAACACGGCCTGCCCGCTGCGCCGCTGCGCCAGCCGGCCGCCGACGCCGCGGCCTTTGTCGAAGAGCTGGACGTCGGCCCCTTGGGCCCTGAGCTCAGCGGCGCAGGCCGCGCCGGCCATCCCGGCGCCGACAACCGCCACTCTTGCCTGCCCGTTCGACATGAGCCGGACGTAAGATCGGACGTGACGCGGGCAAGGGCGGGACGTTGACACGCCCGACGATGTGCCGCGTCCTGTGGTCAATGGACGGGTCGGCCCTCGCGGCCGACGGGCATCGGGGAGCAGAACGGGTGAACCACGCCGAAGCGGCCGGACAGGCGCTCGAGCGACTGCGCGCGACGCGGCCGCTCGTCCACAACATCACCAACTTCGTGGCCATGGATCTGTCCGCCAACGCACTGCTCGCGATCGGCGCCTCACCGGCGATGATCCATGCCGTCGAGGAAGCCGCCGAGTTCACCCGCCTCGCGTCGGCCCTGGTGATCAACATCGGTACGCTGTCCTCGGCATGGGTGACCGCGATGCGCTCGAGCGCGGGCGCCGCCCGCGACGCGCGCAAACCCTGGGTGTTGGACCCGGTCGGGTGCGGAGCCACGACCTACCGCACCAGCACGGCGCTCGAGCTCGCGACACTGGAGCCTTCGGTGATCCGGGGAAACGCCTCCGAGATCATGGCGCTGGCCGGGACGAAGGCTGGCCGGACCCGTGGCGTCGACGCGACGGACAGCAGTGAGACGGCCATGGCGGCGGCGCGCGCGGTCGCGCAGGAGTTCGGCTGTGTGGTCGGCGTCACCGGGCATGTCGACTACATCACCGATGGGGAGCGCCTTCTGGCGGTCGAGGGCTCGAGCGAGCTGATCACCCGGGTGACGGCCTCCGGATGCGCGCTGAGCGCGATCGTGGCGGCGTTCCTGGCCGTCGAGCCCGACGCCGTCCATGCCACGGCCTACGCGTTCGCGTCGTTCGCAACCGCCGCGGAGCGCGCCGCACGCGACGCTCCCGGACCCGGCTCGGCACGTGTGCGCCTGCTGGACGAGCTTCACGCGCTGACGGCGGAGACCGTGCGAAGCTCGGCTCGCATCCGTTGATGGCGAACGCACCGCCGGACCTGCGGCTCTACCTGGTCACCGACTTCGTGCCGGGTGACGATCGCCGGCTGGGGCAGATCCGAGCCGCCGCAATGGCGGGTGTCACGCTAGTGCAGCTGCGCTGCAAGGGCCGGCCGACAGTCGAGGTCGCCGCCGCCGCGACGCTACTGCGCCAGATGCTCGCTCCGCTCGGGGTGGCGCTGATCGTCAACGACGACGTCGAGGCGGCCGCGCTCGCCGGGGCCGCCGGGGTCCATCTCGGCCAGTCGGACACACCCGTCGGCCTCGCCCGAGCGCGGCTCGGGGCCGGGGCGATCGTCGGGCTGTCGATCGAAGGGGTGGATCAAGTCGAGCGCCCGGACCTCATCGAGGTCGACTATGTGGCGGCGAGCCCGGTCTACGCGACGCAGACCAAGGCGGACGCCGCGGCGCCACTCGGGCTCGAGGGTGTGCGCGAGCTGCGAGCGCGGTGCCGGGCACCGCTGGTCGCCATCGGTGGCATCACCGAGTCGAACGCGGCGACGGTCATCGCGGCCGGGGCGGACGGCGTGGCAGTGGTCAGTGCGATACTCGATGCCGAGGACAGCGGTGCGGCGGCCCGGCGGCTCCGGCGCGCCATCGACGAGGCGCTCAGTGCGCGCGCCCCAGCTCCCTAAGTCCGAGCACGCCGGGCGCGCGCTCGACGTCGAGCAGGCCGGCATGGCGCAGGCCGACGTCGGGCGGCAGCAGGATGGTTGCCTCCTCCCCCGCCCGTGAGGTCGGGAGCACCAGACGGACCCGGGCCGCTCGGGGTCCAGGCTGTCGTAGCAGCCCCTCCAGACGGCGCACGACTGCCGCGTCGGCCACCCGGATCTCCAGCTCGACACCCGACGCGTCGACGGCCTCGTCGAGCGCCTCGATCCGCTGGGCGATCAGCCGCAGGGCATCGCCTTCCTGCCGTGCCTCGACGTCGAGCAGCAGCGGCGCGCGGGCGGCAAGCAGATCGCGGATGCGGGCGAGAAGGTCGCTCCAGACCGTGACCTCGAAGGTGCCGCTCGGATCGGACAGCTGGACGAAAGCGAACCGCGTGCGATCGGTGGTCCGCTCCTGCTTGCCGACCACGACACCAGCAAGGCGAAGTCGTCCCATGTCGCGCCCGCCAAGTTCGGCGCGCAGATGCGCCGCGTCGACGACACCAAGCTTGCGCAACGCGCTGCGATAGCCGTCGAGCGGGTGCGCGGACATGTAGAACCCGACTGCGTCAAGCTCCATCGCCAGCCGCTCCATCAGGGGCCAGTCCGAAATGTCGAGGCGAGCCGGTGGCGAAGACGGCCCGTGGACGGGCACGTCCGCGAACAGGCTCACCTGGCCAGCGTCGGCGTCCTCCGCAGCGACCGTCGCTGTCCGGAGTGCCGTGTCCACATCCTCGTTGAGGCGCCGCCGATTCGCGTCGAAGGCGTCGAGCGTACCGGCCTTGATCAGACTCTCCAGCAGTCGCTTGTTGAGGATCTTGCCGCCCACGCGCCGGCACAGGTCATCGAGATCACGGAATGGACCAGCCGCTTGCCGAGCCGCGACCAAGGCGCGGGCGGCTTGCAGGCCGACGCCCTTGACGCCGGCCAGCGCATAGCGAACGCCGATCCCGCCGGTGCCGACCTCGACCGCGAACTCTGCCTCCGACGCGTTGATGTCCGGTGGCAGGAGAAGAATGCCCTTCTCCAGCATCTCCCGGCGGAACATCGCGAGCTTGTCATGATTACCGAGCTCGATCGTCATCGCCGCCGCATAGAATTCGACCGGATGATTGGCCTTGAGATAGGCGGTCTGATAGGCGAGCAGGGCGTAGGCCGCCGCGTGGCTCTTGTTGAAGCCGTAGGAGGCGAACTTCGCGACCTGCTCGAAGATGGTCGCAGCGAGGTCCGGACGGACGCCGTTGCGGGTTGCGCCGGCGATGAACACCTCCCGTTGCGCGTCCATCTCGGCCTTGATCTTCTTGCCCATCGCCCGGCGCAGAAGATCGGCGCCGCCAAGCGTGTAGCCGGCGAGCTGCTTGGCAATTTCCATCACCTGTTCTTGATAGATGATGACGCCGTTCGTCTCGGCCAGGATCGGCTCCAGTGACTCGTGCAGGTACTCGGCCTGCTCCACGCCGTGCTTGACGTTGGTGTAGCGCGGGATGTTGTCCATCGGACCGGGCCGATAGAGCGAAACCAGGGCCACTATGTCGTCGAAACAGTCGGGGCGCAGCTTCCGCAGCGCATCCCGCATGCCCGAGCTTTCCAGCTGGAAGATGCCTGCCGTCTCGGCGCGCCCGAGCAGCTCGTAGGTGCGGGTGTCGTCGAGCGGCAGATCGTCCAGGCTCAGCACGGCGCCACCGTTGTTCACGAGGCGCTCGGCAAGGCGCAGCATGGTAAGCGTGGAGAGCCCGAGGAAGTCGAACTTGACGAGCCCCGCTTTCTCCACGTCCTTCATGTTGAACTGGGTGACCGGCATGCCGGTTCGCGGGTCCCGGGACAGCGGCACCAGCTCCGCGAGCGGGCGGTCGCCGATGACGATGCCGGCGGCATGCGTCGAGGCATTGCGTGGCAGGCCCTCGAGCTGCAACGCGATGTCGAACAGGCGCTCGATCTCGGGCTCGCGGGCGCGCGCGTCCTTGAGCTGCGGCTCAAGCTCCAGGGCCTGGGCGAGACTGATCGGGTTGGCCGGGTTCTGCGGCACCATCTTGCACAGGCGGTCGACCTGGCCGAACGGCAGGCCGAGGACGCGACCGACGTCGCGTAGGGCCGCACGCGCCTGCAGGCGGCCGAATGTGATGATGTGCGCGACGCGATCCCGGCCGTAGCGCGACTGCACGTAGCGGATCACATCGTCGCGGCGGTCCTGGCAGAAGTCGATGTCGAAGTCCGGCATCGAGACCCGCTCGGGATTGAGGAAGCGCTCGAACAGCAGGCCGAAGCGCAGCGGGTCGAGGTCGGTGATGCGCAGCGCCCAGGCCACCACCGAGCCGGCGCCCGACCCGCGGCCCGGCCCGACGGGGATCCCGCTGTCCTTGGCCCACTGGATGAAATCCGCGACGATCAGGAAATAACCAGGAAAGCGCATCTGGACGATGACGCCGAGCTCGAACTCGAGCCGTTCGCGGTAGGTGTCCTGCGTCACACCGCGCGCGGTGCCGAGCCGCGCCAGCCGGTCGGCCAGACCGCTGCGCGCACGGACGCGAAGCTCCTCCGCCTCGTCCCAGTCGCCGGTGGTCGGGAAGCTCGGCAGGATCGGCGCGCGGGCCGGGGCCATGAACGCGCAGCGCTGCGCCACGACCACCGTGTTCGCCACCGCCTCAGGCAGATCCGCGAACAACGACGCCATCTCGACGGGGCTCTTCAGCCGCTGCTCGACCGACAGACGACGGCGCTCGGTTTGCGCGAGCTGGGCCCCGTCGGCGATGCAGACCAGCGCATCGCAGGCCTCGTAGCCGCGGTCATCGAGGAAGTGCACGTCGTTGGTGGCGACCAGCGGGAGGCCGTGGCGGTAGGCGAGCTCGACCAGAGACGGCTCCACCTGGCGCTGCTCGGCAAGGCCATGGCGGTGCAGTTCGACGTAGAGCCGACCCGGGAACGCCCGTGCCAACCGTGCGAGCAGCGCCTCGCCCCCCTTGTGGTCACCGCGCAGCAGGGCGGCGCCGACCGGCCCCGTGGCGCCGCCGGTGAGCAGGAGCAGACCCTGCGCGTAGCGCTCCAGCAGGTTCGAGGTGAGATGCGGCCGGCCCGTCTGGTCACTTGCCTCGTGGGCTGCGGTCACGAGCTTGAGCAGGTTGGCATACCCGGTGGCATCCTGAACAAGCACCACGACATGCTCGGCGACGGTGGGGCGTGCCGCCAGGCGCCCGCCTGCGGTGTCGTCCGTCGTCAGCGGAAGCAACGCGCCGACGATCGGCTGGATGCCGGCCTTTTTCGCCGCCGCGCAGAACTCCATGACGCCGAACAGATTGGCCGTGTCCGTGACGGCGATGGCCGGCATGCCGTGGCTGCGGCATTCACGGACCAGCTCGTCATAGCGGATCGTGCTCTCCAGCAGCGAGTAGGCGGAACGGACGCGGAGATGCACGAAGGATGCGTGGGGCATGGTCGCAGGCTGGTCAGGACGCGGAAGATGAAGATAGAGCAGCCGCGCCGCGCGGGTTCAACGTCCCCTGCGCGCTCATCCACAGCTTTCCGCGCAGCTCAAGCGGGGACGATGGCGTGCTCCGCCAGCACGCGGAGGCGACCGTCGTCGAGGGTCAGCACCTCGTCCATCCGCCGCGCCAGCGCCGGATTGTGCGTCGCCATGAGGATCGCGAGCCGGTGCTCGCGGACCACGTCGAGCAGCTCGTCGAACACCTGATCCGCCGTGGCGATGTCGAGGTTGCCGGTCGGCTCGTCGGCCAGGAGGAGGCGTGGACGGTTAGCCAGCGCACGCGCGATGGCGACCCGCTGCTGCTCGCCGCCCGAAAGGCGGCCCGGGCGATGCCTCAAGCGGTGGCCGAGTCCGAGGCGTTCCAGCAGGTCCCGGGCGCGGGCACGGGCTTCGGTCCCGGCGCGACCAGCCAGCAGCACGGGCATCATGACGTTCTCCTCCGCCGAGAAGTCGGGGAGAAGGTGGTGGAACTGATAGACGAAGCCGATCGCGTCACGGCGCAGCTGGGTCCGCTCGATGTCGCGCAGACGCTCGGTCGGACGGCCATCGACGATCACAGTGCCGGTGGTCGGCGGCTCGAGCAGCCCGGCGACGTGGAGCAGGGTCGACTTCCCCGACCCGGAAGGACCCACGAGCGCCAGCACGCGGCCAGGCGCCACGTCGAGATCGACGCCCTTCAGCACCTCGATCGTCGCGGCGCCCTGCTCGAAGCGGCGCGTCACGCCGCGCAGCCGCAGGACCGGCTCACTCATAACGTAGCGCCTCGACCGGATCGAGGCGTGCCGCCCGCCAGGCCGGGTAGAGCGTGGCGAGGAACGAGAGCGCCAGACCCATGGCGACGACCGACAGGACGTCGCCCGCCTCGACCTTGGCCGGGAGTTGGGAAAGAAAGCGGATCTCGGCGGCCCAGAGCTCGGCCCCGGTCAGGCTCTCGAGCCCGCGCCGGATCGTGTCGATGTTGCTGGCGAAGGCCAAGCCGAGGACGAAGCCGGCGAAAGTGCCGACCACGCCGATCGTTGCGCCCGCGAGGATGAAGATCCTGGTCACCGCTGCGCGCGTCGCGCCCATCGTCCGCAGGATGGCGATGTCGCGGGTCTTGCTGCGCACCAGCATGGTGATGCCGGTGATGATGTTGAACGCGGCCACCAGAATGATCAGCGTCAGGATCAAGAACATGACGTTGCGCTCGACCTGGAGGGCAGCGAAGAAGTGCGAGTTGAGCTGCTGCCAGTCGATGACCCGCCCGACACCCTCGGCGAGGCGGACCAGCTCGCCACGATAGGAGGCGATCCGCTCGGGATCGGAGACCTTGACCTCGATGGCGCTGACCGCGCCCGGGAGCTGGAAGAACGCCTGCGCGTCCGCCAGGGGGATGAACACGAAGGTCGAGTCGTAGTCATACATCCCGACCTCGAACACACCGGCGATGCGGAATGTCTTGACGCGCGGGACCGAGCCGAGCGCGGTGGCGGCACCCTTGGGGGAGAGGAGCGTCACACTGTCGCCCACGCCGACGCCCATGCGGCTCGCCATCCGGCTGCCGATCAGCGCCGTCCCGGGTTCGGCCAACGCCGCCGCGCTGCCGGCCACGACGCTGGCGCCGATCACACTGCCGCCATCGAGGTCCGCGGCCCGAACGCCGCGGACGAGGGCACCGGCGGCCACTCCACCGGCCTGCGCCATCACCTGCCCTTCGACATAGGGCATCACGTCGACGACGCCCGGTGCGCTGGCGAGGCGCACCGCCAGCGCATCGAAGTCGGTGATCCCTTGCGGACCCGCAACGATCGTCGCATGGCCGTTGACGCCGAGCACGCGACCGAGCAGCTCGGCGCGAAAGCCGTTCATCACGGCCAGCACGACGATCAGGGTGCCGACGCCCAGCGCGATGCCGAGCAGCGCGAACCCGGCCACGATCGAGATGAAGCCCTCCTCGCGCCGTGGGCGGAGGTAGCGCCAGGCGATGAGCCGCTCCGCGATGCCGAAAGGCATCAGGCGAGAATGCGCTCCACCGCCGCGTCGAGACCGAGTTCGGCCATGTCGCCGTCCCGGCGCCGCTTGAGCTCGATCATCCCGGCCCGCGCGCCGCGCGGGCCGATCGTGACCTGCCAGGGCAGCCCGATCAGCTCCATGGTGGCGAACTTGGCGCCCGCGCGCTCGTCCCGGTCGTCGAGCAGGACATCGACCCCGGCACGTCGCAGCCGGCCGTAGAGATCATCTGCGAGCCGGGTGCAGGCCGGCTCGTCGTGGCGCAAATTGACGATACCGACGCGGAACGGCGCCACCGCGTCCGGCCACACGATGCCCCTTGCGTCATGGTTGGCCTCGATCAGCGCACCGACCAGCCGCGATACACCGATCCCGTAGGAGCCCATCTCGACAGGCACGCTCTCGCCATCCGGCCCGGCGACGGTCGCCCGCATCGGCTCGGAGTACTTCGTGCCGAAGTAGAAGATGTGCCCGACCTCGATGCCGCGGCCGGCACGGAGGCGCTCGGCCGGGACCGGACAGGCGTCCGGATCGTGCTTCTCGTCCGCCGCAGCGTAGAGCGACTTGAGGCGCTCCATGTCGACCTCGTCCGCGGCGAGGTCGATGTCCTCGAAGGCGGCGTCGTAATAGACGGCGCTCTCGCCGGTCGAGGCCAGGATCTGGAACTCGTGGCTCATGTTGCCGCCGATCGGGCCGCTTTCCGCCTGCATCGGGATCGCGGTCAGGCCCATCCGCCGGAAGGTCCGCAGGTAAGCCACGAACATGTTATCGTAAGCGCGCCTCGCACCCTCGTAATCGAGGTCGAACGAGTAGGCATCCTTCATCAGGAACTCGCGACCGCGCATGACGCCGAACCGTGGCCGCACCTCGTCGCGAAACTTCCACTGGATATGATACAGGTTGAGCGGCAACTGCCGATAGCTCTGCACGTGCCGCCGGAAGATGTCGGTGACGTTCTCCTCGTTGGTCGGTCCGTACAGCATCGCCCGCTCGTGGCGGTCACGGATGCGCAGCATCTCCGGCCCGTAGGCGTTGTAGCGCCCGCTCTCGATCCACAGGTCGGCCGGCTGGATGGTCGGCATCAGGATCTCTATGGCACCCGAGCGATCCATCTCCTCGCGCACGATCTGCTCGACCTTGCGCAGAACCGCCCAACCCAGCGGCAGCCAGTTGTAGATGCCGGCCGAGAGCTGCTGGATCATCCCGGCGCGCAGCATGAGCCGGTGACTGATGATCTCCGCCTCGGCGGGGTCCTCCTTCAGGACAGGCAAGAAGTACCGTGACAGGCGCATCGGCGGGCCCGGGTGGCGAAAACGGCGCGCACCATAGGCGGGCTGCACCCCTACGCCAAGGCCAGGCGCCCCCCGATCCCGCGCTCCACGACAAGCCCCCCCCCTACGCCGCAACTGGCGCCGATGCGAGGACCCAGTTGGAAGCAACGGAAAGAAAAAAGCCGGGGCTTGCGCCCCGGCGAGTGGTAGGGAGGAAACGCCTCAAGTCGGGTGTCACAGGGGAAGTCCCATGAACACGGTACCTACGTAGCGCAGGGCGTCAGTTCGCGCAAGGGTTATTTTTAACCAGACGCCGCTTCGCGCGATTTTTTCATGGATAGGAACTCTAGCCAAAGTTCACTAAAATTTTCGAGACTTTTGACTAACAAAAGATCTGTCCGGAATTGCCTGACGACGATCGAGCCCGGATCCCGTTGGCTTGCCTCGATTCAACCTCGGCGAGAGAGATTGCGGCCGGCGTCCGTGGCGGCGGCGCGGGCGTCGGCATTCGGGTCAGTCGCCCGGGCGCAACGAGATGAGCCCGCTATCGATCACCCAGGCGATGCCCCAGGTGGCAAGTCCAGCCAGGGCGGTCGTGATCGCAGCCTTGAGCAGCAGCCGCGGGTGAGCCGGAGCGCTCTCGACGTGGCCGCGCTCCGGGCGCTCCAGGGGACGCGCGCCGAACGGCAGGACCATGAAGAAGATCAGCCACCACACGACGCCATAGGTGACGATGGCGCCGGTGACCGTCATCGCTCCTCGAGCTCGACCAGCGTTCCGCAAAAGTCCTTGGGATGCAGGAACAACACCGGCTTCCCGTGCGCACCGATCTTCGGCTCGCCATCGCCCAGGATCCGCGCGCCGGCCGCCACCAACCGATCACGGGCCACGCGAATGTCGTCCACCTCGTAACAGACGTGGTGAATGCCGCCTGCCGGGTTCTTCTCGAGGAAGCCTCGGATCGGCGACGACGCGCCCAGCACACCAAGCAGCTCGACCTTGGTGTTGCCAAGGTCGATGAACACCGTCTGGACGCCGTGCTCGGGCTGGTCCTCGATCGACGAGACCGTGGCGCCGAGGGTGTCGCGGTAGGTCGCCGCGGCGCTGGCGAGGTCCGGAACCGCGATCGCGACGTGATTCAGTCGGCCGATCATGCCCGCGCCACCTCCATCCGATCGTCCTCCAACGCGTCCAGCGACTCGCTCGTCAGGCGCGTGATCTGCACCTCGACGATCGGTCGGCGTGCCCGGGATAGCTCCAGCGTCTGGCGTACCGCGCCTCGCACGGCCTCGCGCACCCGCTCGTCGTCGCGCGCATCCCGGTCGGCGAGATCCTCGACTGCGTCGGTGATCGCCTCCGCGAGAGTCGCGCGCAGCCGGTCGAACCGCTCGGTCTCGATCGCGCCGAGGCCGGTCAGCTGTGGCGGGGCCAGCACACTGCCGAACCGGTCCATGACCAGCCCGACCACCACCGTCCCGTGGCCGCTGAGCCGTCGGCGCACGCGGTAGACCTCGTCGCCCGTGGCGACGAGGTCGTCGTCCTCGACCGCCATCCGCCCTACTGGGACCTCGTCGATCACCGCGGCGGGGCCGGGCGCCAAGCGGACCAGATCGCCGTTGCCGATCAACAGCGCCTCCGGGACGCCGAGTTGACGCGCGAGGCGGACATGGGCGTGCAGGTGCCGCGCCTCGCCGTGTACCGGGATGGCGATGCGCGGCCGCATCCAGCGATACATCTGCTCCATCTCGTCGCGGCACGGATGGCCCGAAACGTGGACGAAATGGTCCTCCTCGGTGATCACCTCGATCCCTTGGCTGACCAGCAGATTGTGCAGGTTGAACAGGACCCGCTCATTGCCAGGGATGATCTTTGACGAGAAAATAACCGTGTCGTCGGGCTCCAGCTTGACCCGCGGATGCTGGCCGGTGGCGATCCTCTGCAAGGCGGCGCGCGGCTCGCCCTGGCTGCCGGTGACGAGATAGAGCACGCGCCCGCGCGGCAGCGTCTCCGCGTCACGCTCGTCGACGACACGCGGCCCGTCGGGCAACAGCCCGACCTCTTTCGCGGCGTCGAGCATGCGTCGCATCGACCGGCCGACGACGACGATCTCCCGGCCGGCCTGCTCGGCCGCACGCATCGTGCTGTCGAGCCGCGCGATGTTGGAGGCGAAGGTGGTGAGCGCGATGCGTCCGGGCTGGCGGCCGATCAGCTCGACGAGGCTGTCGCGCAGCTCGGCTTCCGAGCCTGACGTTCCCGGCGAGAGGACGTTCGTGCTGTCACCGACCAGGGCGAGGATCCCGCCCTGGCCGAACCCTTCGAGCCCCTCGACATCGGTACGCTCGCCGACCAGCGGCTCCGGGTCGAGCTTCCAGTCGCCGGTGTGCAGCACCTTGCCGAACGGCGTCACCAGCTCGAGCGCGTTGGAATCGGGCACGGAGTGGGTCACGTGCCGGAACCGGCAGCGGAACGGACCGACGTCGAACTCCTCCCCCGGCTCGACGACGTTCACGCGCGGGGCGGGACGGAGGTTCGCCTCGGCGATCTTGCGGCGCAGGACCGCGGCTGCGAACGCCGTGCACCAGATGGGACAGCCGAGCTGCGGCCAGACATAGGTCACCGCGCCGACATGGTCCTCATGCGCGTGGGTGATGACGAGGCCGTCCAGCCGCTCGCGTTGTTCGGCGACGAAGCGAACATCGGGAATGACGATCTCCGCGCCGGGCAGTCGATCATCGGCGAAGCCGATCCCGAGGTCCACCAGCATCCAGCGGCCGTCGAGCCCGTAGGCGTAGCAGTTGGCGCCGATCTCGCCGACCCCACCCAGCGGGGTCATCAGCAGGGGTGCGGCCATGCTCAGGTCCCCGAGCGGCGCTTGCGCCGCATGCGTGACGCGTTGCTTTCATGGATCTCGACCAGCCCGAGCATCGTCAGCTCGGGATGGATCCGGCTCAAGCGAGCGCTGCCTTTGGCGAACAGCTTCGCCAAGCCACCAGTTCCGACCACGGTCATGGGTGTCCCGTATTCCTGCTCGATGCGTGCGATGAGGCCGTCGATCAGACCGACATAGCCCCAGTAGATGCCCGACTGCATGGCCTCGATGGTCGAACGGCCGATCACCCGCTCAGGCTGCGCGACGGCGATCCGCGGCAGCTTCGCGGCGGCGCGCGAGAGCGCCTCGAGCGACAGGTTGATGCCGGGCGCGATCGCGCCGCCACAGTACCGCCCCTGCCCGTCGACCACATCGAACGTCGTCGCCGTACCGAAATCGACGATCACCAGCGGTGGCGGGTAGAGCTTGAGCGCGGCCACCGCGTTGACAACCCGGTCAGCGCCAACCTCGCGCGGGTTCGGCAGCGCGACCTCGATCGGCAGCTCGAGATCCTCACCGACGACGAATGCATCGCAGTGGAAGAAGTCGCGCGACATCCAACGCAGAGGCAGCACCGCCTGCGGGACCACGCTGCAGATCAAGATCGCGTGGACGTCCTCGCGTCCGTGGCCTTCGAGCGACATCAATTGGATCAGCGCCGCCGCGTACTCCTCGGCGGTGCGATCACGGTTGGTCGACAGCCGCCATTGCCCGACCGGCTCGCGCCCACGATAGAGCGCGAACACCGTGTTGGTGTTGCCGACGTCGATCGCGAGCAGCATGCGTCAAGCCCGTGTGCGTGCCGTACCGCGTTGCAGCATGCCCTCTGCCACCCTCGGCCTCATCCGTCCAGCCCTGCGAGGTGCGCGAAGAACAGCTCGCCCGCGGTAAACCGCGTCAGGCAGCCGGCTGGTGACTCGAGGAGAATCGAACCGTCGTCGTGCAGATCGGCAAGCCGGCCGCTGTGGAGCTGGTCGCCGACCTTGAGGCGCACGACGGCACCGAGGCCGGCCGCGCGAGCCAGCCACGCACCGCGGAGCGGAGCGAAGCCCTCGGCTTCCCAGGTTTCGAGCAGTGGATCGAGCTCCTGGAGATAGGTGTCGAGCACCCTGTCGATTCCGACCTCGAAGCCCTCCTCGGCGAGCGAGGTGGCGGGATAAGGGAGCCCGGCGGGGCAGTTCGCCACGTTCACTCCCAACCCGGCGACCACCCAGGGCGCCTGTCCTTGCACGTCGGCGACGCCTTCGAGAAGGATCCCGGCGAGCTTGGCACCGCGTAGCAAGAGATCGTTCGGCCACTTCAAGGCGAGGTCCAGATCCCGCGTGGCGCAGCGCTCGACGCCGCGTAGCGCGGCGAGCGCGATGACGAGTGACAGGCTCGCGCACTCGGCCAACGGCCGCTCCGGTCGCAAGAGCAGGGAGCAGTAGAGATTGCCGGGCGGCGAGTGCCAGGGTCGGCCGTGGCGGCCACGCCCGGCGGTCTGCTCGCGGGCGACGACCAGCGTTCCTGCCGGCGCGCCGGCGCGCGCCAGCTCGGCCGCCACCTCGTTGGTGCTGCCGACGCGCTGCCGACGGACGATGGTGAACCGCGCCGCCGTCAACGGACCAGGGCCGCCGCCGCCGCTCCGGCGGCGCGCAGGAGCGGCCCGGGCCATACGATGAAGAAGAGGGTCGCGAGCGCCGTGATGGCGGTGATGCCGGTCACCGCTGGATGGACCGCCGTATCGAACGGCTCGGCCGCCTCGTCGAAGTACATCACCTTGACGATGCGCAGGTAATAGAACGCGGCGACGCAGGAACTCAGCACGCCCAGCACCGCGAGCCAGGTCAGGCCGGCCTCGACCGCGGCCAGGAAGACCAGCAGCTTGCCGAAGAACCCAGCCAGCGGCGGGATCCCCGCCTGGGAGAACATGAATACGCCGAGTGCCGCCGCGGCCATCGGCCGCTGCCGCGACAATCCGGCAAGGTCGCTGATCTGCTCGACGTACTGACCCTGGCGACGCATCAGCAGGATGCAGCCGAAGGTTCCCAGGGTCATGACGAGGTAGATCGCCAGGTAGACCAGCACGGCGTAGACGCCGCGCTCCGAGCCGGCGGCCACGCCGACCAGCGCGTAGCCGATATGGCCGATGCCCGAATACGCCATCAGCCGCTTGATGTTGGCTTGCCCGATCGCGGCGAAAGCGCCGAGCAGCATCGAGGCGATCGAGATGAGCACCACCACCTGCTGCCACTGCGCCGTCCATTCGCCGAAGGGGTGCATGAGGACGCGCACCGCCAAGCCGGCGGCGGCGACCTTGCTGGCCGTCGCCAGGAACGCCGTCACCGGCGTCGGCGAACCCTCGTAGACATCCGGTGTCCACATGTGGAAAGGCACCGCGGCGAGCTTGAAGGCAAGCCCGGCGATGATGAAGACGAGACCCACCACAGCACCCAGTGGCAGGAGCGCAGGCGGCCGTTCTGCGGTCGCCGCGCCGAAGGCGTCCGCCAGAACGTCGAAGGACAGGGTACCGGCGAAGCCGTAGACCAGCGAACAGCCATACAGCAGCATCCCGGAGGCGAGCGCGCCGAGCACGAAATATTTGAGGCCGGCCTCGGTCGAGCGGAGATTGTCGCGGTCGAAGGCCGCCAGCACGTAGAGCGGCAGGGCGCTCAGCTCGAGGCCCATGTACAGGGCCAGAAAGCTGTTGGCGGACACCATCATGCTCATGCCGAGGGTGGAGAACAGCACGAGCAAGGAGTACTCGAACCGCGCGATGCGGCGGTCGTGCAGGAAGCCCTGGGCGAGCAGGATCGCCAGAGCCGCGCCGACGAACAGCAGGATCTTCAAGAACGCGGAGAACCCATCGGCGACGTAGTGGCCGCCGAGAGCGAGCTGCGGGGACTTGTCCGACGCCGCGATGATGATGCTGCCGATCACGAGTGCCAGCACGGAGAGCGTCGCCACGACGCGCGCTGCCTCGCCCTCGCGCGTCAGCACGCCGACGACCAACAGGACGAGCCCGGCGACCAGCAGAAACAGCTCGGGCAGCACGGGAGTGAGATCGAAGCCCATCGGTGCCGCCTCTCCTCCCCTTGCCGCGCCTAGCGCGCCGCCAGCTCGGTGCCGGAGGCGCCGATCTGGACCAGCAGATTGTCGATCGAGGCCTGCATCGGCTCGATGAAGAACGACGGGTAGATGCCCATGAACAGCGCCAGCAGGACGAGCGGCGCGAAGGCCACCACCTCGTTGACGCGCATGTCGCGCAGGGCCAGCAGGTCCTTGCGCTCGAGCGCGCCGAACACGACCCGCCGATAAAGCCACAGCATATAGGCTGCGCCGAGGATCATTCCGGTGGCGGCGAGCAGCGCGACCCAGCTGTTGATCTGGAACACGCCGACGATGACGAGCACCTCGCCGATAAAGCCCGAGGTCCCGGGCAGGCCAACCGAGGCCAGCATGAACAGCATGAAGGTCAGGGCATAGACGGGCATGTTCTCGGCGAGGCCGCCATAGCGGGCGATCTCTCGCGTGTGCAGGCGGTGGTAGACGACCCCGACGATCATGAACAGGGCGGCGGAGACGATGCCGTGACTCAGCATCTGGATGATCCCGCCGGTGATGCCCAGTGCGTTCGTGGTGAAGATTCCGATCGTCACGATCCCCATATGCGCGACCGAGGAGTAGGCGATCAGCTTCTTCATGTCGGTCTGCATCAGCGCGACCAGCGAGGTATAGACGATCGCGATCACCGACAGGGCGAAGATCAAGGGCGTGAAGAACGCCGACGCGTCCGGCAGCATCGGCAGCGAGAAGCGCAAGAAGCCATAGCCGCCGAGCTTCAGCAGGATGCCGGCGAGGAGCACGGAACCCTCGGTCGGCGCGTCGACATGCGCGTCAGGCAGCCACGTATGGAACGGCCACATCGGCACCTTGACGGCGAACGAGGCGAACATGGCGAGCCACAGCCAGGTCTGCAGCTCCGGCGGGAACTCGTGCTGCATCAGCGCCGGAATCTCGGTCGTTCCGGCTTCCAGATACATGACCAGGATGGCGACCAGGAAGAGCAGCGAGCCGACCAGCGTGTAGAGAAAGAACTTGAACGCCGAGTAGATGCGCCGACCGCCGCCCCAGATGCCGATGATCAGATACATCGGAATCAAGATACCCTCAAAGAAAATATAGAACAGTACGATGTCCAAAGCACAGAACACGCCGATCATCAGCGCATCCATCAGCAGGAATACGATCATATACTCCTTGATCCAGCGCTCGGCCGAGTGCCAGCAGTTGATCACGCAGACGAGCGTCAGGAGCGCCGAGAGCAGCACGAACCACAGCGAGATGCCGTCGATTCCCATGTGGTAGTTGATGTTCAGCCCGGGCAGCCAGACGCTCTTCTCGACGAGCTGGAAGCCGGCCTGGGTCGGGTCGAACGCGCCCCAGATGAGGAGCGTGATGATGAAGGTCGCGAGCGCCGTCCAGAGTGCCACGCTGCGCGCGTTCTGTGCGACCACGGCCTCCTCGCCGCGGATGAAGAAAATGAAGACCGCGCCGACCAGCGGCACGAACCAGGCCAGGAACAGCAGCGGCAGGTAACCCATCGCGTCAGCCCCTGACGAACACCAGGTACCAGGTGACCAGCGCGGCGACGCCGATCAGCATGGCGAAGGCGTAATGGTAGACGTAGCCCGTCTGGATGCGGACCGCGCGGCGCGCCGCGGCCAATGTGGAGAGCGCAACGCCGTCCGGACCGAAGCGGTCGATCACGCCCTGGTCGCCGCCCCGCCAGAACGCGACGCCCAACGCCTTGGCCCCACGGACGAACACGAGGTCGTACAGCTCGTCGAAGTACCACTTGTTGTAGAACAGGCTGTGCAGCGGGCGGAACGCGCTCGCGACGCGTGCCGGTAGGTCCGGTGCAAGGATGTAGAAGACGTAGGACAGGCCAAGACCCAAGGCCATCGCGACGAACGGCGCCGCCTTCACCCAGAACGGCACCTCGTGCATGTCGTGCATTACGTGATTGTCCGGCCCGGTGAAGATCGAGCCGGCCCAGAACTGGCCCTCCGCGTCGAGCATCCCGAGCCCGAGCCAACCGGCGAAGATGGCACCCACGGCCAGGACGCCCAGCGGGATCGTCATCACCGGCGGGCTCTCGTGGACGTGGTGCATCGTCTCGTGATCAGCGCGTGGCTCGCCGTGGAAGGTCATCCAGATCAGCCGCCCGGAGTAGAACGCGGTCAGCACGGCGGCGGTCACGCCCAGCCAGAACGCGTAATGCGCGAAGGCGTTGTGCGAGGCCCAGGCCGCCTCCAGCACGGCGTCCTTGGAGAAGAAACCGGCGAAACCCGGGAAACCGATCAAGGCCAGCGTGCCGATCCACATCATTGCGTAGGTCACCGGGACCAGCCGCCAGATACCACCCATGCGCCGCATGTCCTGCTCGTCGGACATGGCGTGGATCACCGAGCCTGCGCCCAGGAACAGCAGCGCCTTGAAGAACGCGTGCGTGTAGAGGTGGAAGATGCCGGCGGCGTAGGCGCCGACACCGCAGGCGAAGAACATGTAGCCAAGCTGCGAACAGGTCGAGTAGGCGATCACGCGCTTGATGTCGAACTGCGTCAGCCCGATCGTGGCAGCGAACAGAGCCGTGCTGGCCCCGATGAAGGTGACGAAGGCCAGCGCATCCGGCGCGTACTCGAACAGCGGCGACATCCGTGCCACCAGGAACACGCCCGCGGTGACCATGGTCGCCGCGTGGATCAGCGCGGAGACGGGCGTCGGCCCCTCCATCGCGTCCGGCAGCCAGGTGTGCAGCCCGAGCTGGGCGGACTTGCCCATGGCACCGATGAACAGCAGGAAGGCCAGAACGTCGAGCGTGTCCCAGCTCGTTCCGAACAGCACGATGGTGCTGTTCGCCATGCCCGCCGCGCCCCGGAAAATCGTATCGTACTGGATCGTATCGAAGACCAGAAAGACGCCTGCGATCCCGAGGACGAAGCCGAAGTCACCGACGCGGTTGACGATGAAGGCCTTGATCGCCGCGGCGCAGGCCGAAGGCCGGGTGTACCAGAAGCCGATCAGCAGGTAGGAGGCGAGGCCGACCCCTTCCCAGCCGAAGAAGAGTTGCAGAAGATTGTCGCTCGTCACCAGCATCAGCATGAAGAAGGTGAACAGCGACAGATAGGCCATGAAACGTGGAATGCTCTTGTCATGGGCCATGTAGCCCACGGAGTAGATGTGGATCCAGCACGAGCAGAAGCTGACCACGAACATCATCACCGACGACAACGGATCCACGCGCAGCGCCCAGTCGGCCTGGAAGCTGCCAACGTAGATCCACTCGAGCAGTGGCACGGTCCGGGCCGGCTCGCCGACGTTGGCGAACAGGCCGACCGTCGCGAGCAAGGCGGACAGCACCATCAGCCCGCAAGTGACGATCTGCGCGCCCCGGTCGCCGATGGCGCGGCCGAACAGACCGGCGACGATCGCCCCGACGAGCGGCGCGAAGACGAGGACCGTGTGCAGCACCCGGCTCAGCCCTTCATCAGATTGATGTCCTCGACCTCGATGCTGCCGCGGTTGCGGAAATACACAACCACGATGGCGAGCCCGATCGCCGCCTCGGCGGCGGCGACGGTGAGGATGAACATGGCGAACACCTGTCCGGCGAGATCGCCCAGATAGGCACTGAAGGACACGAAGTTGATGTTGATCGCGAGCAGGATCAGTTCGATCGACATCAGGATGATGATGACATTCTTGCGATTGAGGAAGATCCCGAACACGCCGATCGTGAAGATGATCGCGGCGAGGACCAGATAGTGACTGAGCGGGATGCTCACTGGATGCCGCTCCCCACCTTGACCTTGCGCAGCTCGACCGTCGCGGCGCGGTCGCGCGCCACCTGCCGCCCGATGTCCTGGCGCAGCACGCCCTTGCGCTCGCGCAGTGTCAGTGTGATGGCGCCGATGATCGCCACCAGCAGGATCACGCCGGCGGCCTGGAACAGATAGATGTAGTCGGTATAGAGGAGCTGCCCCAAGGCCCGCGTGTTGGGCACCTGGTCGGGCGCGGGGGCAGGGAATGCCGGGGTCACGTCCTCGACCAGCGCCCAAGTGCCGAAGACCAGCCCCAGCTCGACGAGCAGAATCAGTCCCACCAGGGCGCCGACCGGCAGATATTGCAGCATTCCCTCGCGCATACGGACGAAGTTGATGTCGAGCATCATCACGACGAACATGAACAGGACGGCGACGGCGCCGACATAGACCACGACCAGCACCATGCCGAGGAACTCGGCGCCGATCAGCACGAACAGGCCGGCCGCGTTGAAGAAGGTGAGGATCAGGAAGAGCACGGAGTGGACGGGGTTGCGCGACGAGATGACCATCGCGGCGGCTCCTACGGCGACGCCCGCCAGCACGTAGAAGACGAACAGTTCCAAGGACATCCGACCTTCCCGCCGCGTTTCCCGGCCCCCGGAGGCGCGCCGCCGGCCCCGTGCTTATCGGTAGGGTGCGTCCGCGGCAAGGTTCGCCGCGATCTCCTTTTCCCAGCGGTCCCCGTTCGCGAGCAGCTTCTCCTTGTTGTAGTAGAGTTCCTCGCGGGTCTGCGCGGCGAACTCGTAGTTCGGCCCCTCGACGATCGCGTCGACCGGGCATGCCTCCTCGCAGAAGCCGCAATAGATGCACTTAACCATGTCGATATCGTAGCGAGTGGTGCGGCGGCTGCCGTCGGCGCGCGGCTCGCTCTCGATCGTGATCGCCTGGGCCGGGCACACCGCTTCGCAGAGCTTGCAGGCGATGCACCGCTCCTCGCCGTTCGGGTAACGGCGCAGCGCGTGCTCGCCGCGGAAACGCGGGCCGAGCGGACCCTTCTCGTACGGATAGTTGAGGGTCACCTTGCGCTTGAACATGTAGCGCAGGGTCATGGCGAAACCGGTCACCAGCTCCTGCCAGAGAAGCGTCCGGGCAACACGGTCGAGGCTTGCCATGGCCGATCAGTTCCTCATCGCGGCAGCAGGTCGAACGCAACCAGGACGCCCGAGGTGACGACCACCCAGAGCAGGGAGAGCGGCAGGAACACCTTCCAGCCGAGTCGCATCAGCTGGTCGTAACGATAGCGCGGCAGGGTCGCCCGCGCCCAGATGAAGATGAACAGGACGGCACAGATCTTCAGGATAAACCAGATCGGACCCGGGATCCAGGTGAACGGCACGAAGCCGAACGGCGCCAGCCACCCGCCGAGGAACAGGATGCTGCAGATCGCCGCCATGAGAATCATGTTGGCGTACTCGCCGAGGAAGAAGAGCGCGAACGCCATCGACGAGTACTCGACGTTGTAGCCCGTCACCAGCGACGCCTCGTCCTCCGGCAGGTCGAATGGATGGCGATTGGTCTCGGCGAGCATCGAGGCGAGGAACAGCATGAACATGGGGAAGTGTGGGATGACGAACCACAGCCCCTCTTGTGCCCGAACGATCGCCGAGAGGTTCAGCGAGCCGGCGGTAAGCAGCACGCTGATGATGATGAGACCGATCGAGATCTCGTAGCTCACCATCTGCGCCGACGAGCGCAGCGCACCGAGGAAGGCGTAGCGCGAGTTCGACGCCCACCCGGCCATGATGATCCCGTAGACGCCGAGCGACGAGATCGCGAACAGGTAGAGCACGCCCACGTTGATATCGGCGAGCACCAGGCCGTCGCCGAAGGGGATCACCGCCCAGCCGATCAGCGCCAGGATGAAGGTCACCATCGGCGCGAGGATGAAGATGCCCCGGTTGGCGCCGGACGGGACCACCGTCTCCTTGAGGAACAGCTTGAGACCGTCAGCGAGGGGCTGAAGAAGGCCCCAGGGACCGACGGTCATCGGCCCCTGACGGAGCTGCATCGCCCCGATCACCTTGCGCTCGGCGTAGGTGAGGTAGGCGACGCCCAGCAGCAAGGGCACGACGATCAGCAGGACGATCACGACGGTCTGCGCGACGTAGAGCACCTCAGCCATGAGTGCCCGTCGCCTCGCTTGCGCGCCGCTCACGGGCCAACCGGCTGCACTCGGCCATCACCGCCGAGGCGCGGCTGATCGAATCGGTGCGATAGAAGTCGTCGAACGGATAGCCGAACGGGGCCCGATCCACCGCCCCGGCATCGGCCAGTGGTTCCCAGTTGGCTGGCGTCACTTCGTCGATCCGGGCGAGATGAGGCGCCAGCGTTGCAATCCGGGCGCGCACATCGCCCAGCGTGGCGACGTCGCTGCGGAGGCCCAGCGCGTCGTGCAGCGCTCGCAGGATGCGCCAGTCCTCCTTGGCCTCGCCCGGCGGGAACACGGCGAGCTTGCCTCGTTGCGGACGCCCCTCGGTGTTCACGTAGGTTGCGTGCTTCTCGGTATAGGCGGCACCGGGGAGGACGATGTCGGCGGCCGCCGCCCCGCGATCGCCGTGATGACCCTGATAGATGACGAAGGCGCCCCGCAGCCGAGAAGCCTCGATCTCGTCAGCACCTAGGAGGTAGACCACCTCGATCTCGCCGGCCTCGACGCCGTGCAGGATCCCGGCGACGTCGCGGCCGCCGGGTCCGGGCAGAATGCCGAGCTCGAGTCCACCGACGCGCGACGCGGCGCGGTGCAGGACGGCGAACCCGTTCCACGCCTCACGCTGCACTGGCAAGGACGCGGCGAGTGCGAGGACCGCCGCGCCGTCGGGGCGCGCGACCGCACCACTGCCGACGACGACCAGCGGCGCCCGAGCGTCGCGCAGCGCCTGGGCGAACGCGATACCGCCGCCCACCACCTCCTGCAGCGTCTGCGGCCCGGCACCGAGCTCCTCGACCGGGTAGGTGAGGTCACGCGGCGGGCCGATCCGGCCGACCCGGAACCCGCCCTGGCGCCAACGCTTGCGCAGCCGCGCGTTGAGCACCGGCGCCTCCGAGCGCGGGTCGCAGCCGACGAGCAGGCAGACATCGGCCTGCTCGATCCCGGCGATGGTCGGGTTGAACAGCCAGCTGGCGCGCGGACCGATGCCCAGCTTGGCTCCATCCTGGCGGCAGTCGAGATGTGGACTGCCCAGCGCGGCCATCAGCTCCTTGAGCAGCAACATGCTCTCGAGATCGGCGAGGTCCCCGACGACCGCCGCGACGCGTTCCGGGCCCGTACCGGCCAGACGCTCGGCGGCCGCACGCAACGCTTCACTCCAGCTCGCCTCGCGCAGCTTGCCGTCACGCTTCACCATCGGCACGTCGAGGCGGCGCCGGCGAAGGCCGTCATAGGCGAACCGGGTCTTGTCCGAGATCCACTCCTCGTTGATCGCCTCGTTGAGCCGCGGCAGCACCCGCATGACCTCGTTGCCGCGGCTGTCGACACGGATGTTGCAGCCCAGCGCGTCGAGCACGTCGACCGACTCGGTCTTCTTCAGCTCCCAGGTCCGAGCGCGATACTCGTAGGGCTTCGAGTTCAACGCACCGACGGGGCAGAGGTCGATGATGTTGCCCTGCAGCTCCGAGGTCAGCGCGGCCTCGATCCAGGTGGTGATCTCCATGTGCTCGCCGCGCGCGCACGCGCCGAGCTCCTCGACCCCGGCAACCTCGTTCAGGAAGCGGATGCAGCGCGTGCAGTGGATGCAGCGCGTCATGTGCGTCGAAATCAGCGGTCCGAGATCCTTGTCGGCGACCGGCCGCTTGTTCTCGGCGAACCGCGAGTGGTCGGGACCGTAGAAGAGGGTCAGGTCCTGCAGGTCGCATTCACCACCCTGATCGCAGATCGGGCAGTCGAGTGGATGATTGATGAGGAGAAGCTCCAGGACGCCACGGCGCGCCTTGTGCACCACCGGCGTATCGGTGTGGATCACCATGCCGTCGGCTGCCGGCATGGCGCAGGAGGCGATCGGCTTCGGCGACTTCTCCAGCTCAACCAAGCACATCCGGCAGTTGCCGGCGATGTTCAGGCGGGGATGGTAACAGAACACCGGAATCTCGCGCCCCGCCGCCTCGCAGGCCTGCAACACCGTCGAGCCCGGTGGGACCTCGATCGTCTGGCCGTCGATGGTGAGTTTCGGCATTCAGGCCGCCTGCCGCTGTTGCGCCTGCTGCAACGCGGCGGCCCGGATACGCCGCTCGAGCTCGGGGCGGAAGTGCCGGATCAGCCCCTGCACCGGCCAGGCGGCGGCGTCCCCGAGGGCGCAGATCGTGTGTCCCTCGATCTCCCGGGTGACCTCGTCGAGCAGATCGATCTCCTCCAAACGCGCCCGCCCCTCGGCGAGCCGGGTCATCATCCGCCACAGCCAGCCCGTGCCCTCCCGGCACGGCGTGCACTGGCCACAGGATTCATGCATATAGAACTTGGACAGGCGAGCGATCGCGCGGACGATGTCGGTCGACCGGTCCATCACGATGACGCCGGCGGTGCCCAACCCGGAGCGCACCTCGCGCAGCGAATCGAAGTCCATGTGGACGGTATCGCAGATCGACTTGGGCAGGAGCGGGACAGACGAGCCACCGGGTATCACCGCCAGCAGGTTGTCCCAGCCGCCCCGCACACCGCCGCAATGCCGCTCGATCAGCACCTTGAGCGGGATGCCCATCTCCTCCTCGACGGTACACGGGCGGTTCACATGGCCGCTGATGCAGAAGATCTTGGTACCGGTATTGTTCGGCTTGCCGAGATCGGAGAACCAGCTTGCTCCACGTCGCAGGATGGTCGGAACAACAGCGATCGTCTCGACGTTGTTAACCGTCGTTGGTCGGCCGTAGAGTCCCGCGGCCGCCGGGAACGGCGGCTTGAGCCGCGGCTGGCCCTTCTTGCCCTCGAGGGACTCGAGCAGCCCCGTCTCCTCCCCGCAGATGTAAGCGCCGGCACCGCGATGCAGGTAGAGTTCGAAATCGTAGCCCGAACCGGCGGCGTCACGCCCAAGCAGGCCCGCCGCATAAGCCTCTTCGAGCGCCGCCTGCAGCACCTCGGCCTCGCGGACAAACTCGCCGCGAATGTAGATGTAGCCGGCGGTGCAACCCATCGCCGCCCCGGCGAGCAGGCAGCCCTCGATCAGCTTGTGCGGTTCATGCCGGAGGATCTCCCGGTCTTTGCAGGTACCCGGCTCGGACTCGTCGGCGTTCACTACCAGATAAACCGGCTGGCCGGTCGGCTGCTTCGGCATGAACGACCATTTCAGGCCCGTCGGAAAGCCGGCGCCACCACGGCCGCGCAGGCCCGAAGCCTTGACCTCCTCGACCAGCCAGTCACGGCCCTTGGCGATCAGATCGCGCGTGCCGTCCCAGTCGCCGCGGCGGCGCGCCGCATCGAGGTGCCACGGCTCGCTGCCGTACAAATTCCGAAAGATCCGATCCTGGTCGCGCAGCATCATTCACCCGTGCGGAGGAGCGTCGTCGGACCGCCGAGCGGCTCGGACCCGCGTCTGCCGGACTGCGGCCCCGGTACCGGCTGCTCGCCGCGCTTGACCGCTTCGAGAATGGCACGCGCCTTCGGCCCGTCCAGGTCCTCGTAGAAATCGTCGTCGATCCACATCACCGGGGCGTTCGCGCAGGCCCCGAGGCATTCGAACTCGCGCAGGAAAAAGCGCCCGTCGAGGGTCGTCTCGCCGACCTCGATCCCGAGCGTCTCCCGGGCGGCGGCAACCACCTCGTCCGATCCGCACAGCCAGCACGGCGTCGTCGTGCAGACCCGAACCTGGACCCGGCCGGTCGGCTCGGTGTTGAACATGTCGTAGAACGAGGCGACTTCGTAAACACGGATCCGGGGCATCCCGAGCAGATCGGCGACGTGATCGAGCGCCGCGCGCGGGAGCCAGCCGCCATGCTGCGCCTGGGCCAAATGCAGCAGCGGGAGCACCGCGCTGGCCTGCCGGTCGGCCGGGTAGCGGGCGCGGATCCGCGCGACCTCGGCCTGGTTGGCTTCCGAGAAGGCGAACGCCGGCACGTCGGGTGCGCACGCAGCGGCCCAAGGCTTCGCGCCAGGAGCGGAAGGCGCACTCACCGGTCGATCTCCCCGAACACGATGTCGATCGAGCCGATGATCGCCGGGACGTCGGCCAGGGTGTGACCGCGCGACATCTCCTCGAGCGCCTGCAGATGCACATAGCCCGGCGAGCGGATCTTGCACTTGTACGGTTTGTTGGTCCCGTCGGAGACGAGGTAGACGCCGAACTCGCCCTTGGGGTTCTCCGTCGCCGCGTAGACCTCTCCGGCCGGCACGTGCACACCCTCGGTGTAGAGCTTGAAGTGGTGGATGAGCGCCTCCATCGAGCGTTTCATCTCGGCGCGCGGCGGCGGTGTGACCTTCTTGTCGCCCGTGCGGACCGGCCCCGGCGGCATCTGGTCGAGGCACTGGCGCATGATCTTGAGCGACTCCCGGATCTCGGCGAGGCGCACGAGGTAGCGGTCCCAGCAATCGCCGTGCTTGCCGATCGGCACGTCGAAGTCCAGACGGTCGTAGACCTCGTAAGGCTGAGCCTTGCGCAGGTCCCAGGCGACCCCGGAGGCGCGCAGCATCGGCCCGGAGAAGCCCAGCGCGATCGCGTTCTCGGCCGAGACGACGCCGATATCGACCGTGCGCTGCTTGAAGATCCGGTTCTCGGTCAGCAGACGGTCGACGTCGTCGAGCTTCGGCTCGAACTGCGCCATCCAGGCGCGGATGCGGTCCTCCATGCCGGCCGGCAGGTCGCGGTTGACGCCGCCGAACCGGTAGTAGTTGGCATGCATCCGGGCGCCCGAGACCTGCTCGTAGAAGCCCATCAGCTTCTCCCGCTCCTCGAACATCCAGAGGAGCGGCGTCATGGCCCCGATGTCCAGGGCCATGGTCGTGATGTTGAGGAGATGGTTGAGGATACGAGTGATCTCGTCGAACAGCACACGGATGTACTGGGCGCGCAACGGCACCTCGACGCCGAGCAGCTTCTCGACGGCGAGGACGTATGAGTGCTCCTGACAGAGCATGGAGCAGTAGTCGAGACGGTCGAAGTACGGGATGTTCTGCAGGTAGGGGCGGTACTCGATCAGCTTCTCCGTGCCGCGGTGAAGCAAGCCGATATGCGGGTCGGCCCGCTCGACCACCTCGCCCTCCATCTCGAGGACGAGGCGCAACACACCGTGCGCAGCCGGGTGCTGCGGTCCGAAATTCACGGTGAAGCTGTGCAGTTCCAGGTCGGCCATGATCGCGCCCTAGCGCCCGCTCGTTGTGGTGCGGATCACGGCGCTGTCGCTTTCTCGTCGCCCGGTAGCCGGCCTCCGCCACCCTCCCACGGCGACAGGAAGTCGAACGTCCGGAAGTCCTGCTTGAGCTTCACCGGCTCGTAGACGACCCGCTTCTGCTCGTCGTCGTAGCGCATCTCGACGTAGCCGGTGAGGGGGAAGTCCTTGCGCAGGGGGTGCCCCTCGAAACCGTAGTCGGTCAGCAGGCGCCGCAAGTCCGGGTGGTCGCTGAACAGGATTCCATACATGTCCCAGACCTCCCGCTCGAACCAGTTGGCGCAGCGGAACACCGGCACGGCCGACGGCACGGGCTGCCCCTCGTCGACCCTCAGCTTCACGCGCAGCCGCTGATTATGGTGCAGCGACAGCAGGTGGTAGACGACCTCGAAGCGCGGCTCCTCGTCGGGGTAGTCGACGGCCGTGACATCGACGAGCTGGCGGAACAGCATCGCCGGGTCGTCGCGCAGATAGGTCAACACCCGCGGCAGCGGCGCGGTCTCGATGCTCAGCGACACCTCACCGCGGGCGATCGAGCCGGACAGCAGCACAGCTCCCAGCGTCGCCTCGATCTGCGCTAGCAGGTCGCGGAGCGCGTCGTCGTTGTTGGCCTCGCGCGGGGTCACGGCTCGCCGTCGCTCAGCGGACCAGCGTCCCGGTACGGCGAATCTTCTTCTGCAGCTGCAGAATGCCGTACACGAGGGCCTCGGCGGTCGGCGGGCAGCCCGGCACGTAGACGTCGACCGGCACGATCCGATCGCAGCCGCGGACCACCGAGTAGCTGTAATGATAGTACCCGCCGCCGTTGGCGCACGATCCCATCGAGATCACGTAGCGCGGTTCGGCCATCTGATCGTAGACCTTGCGCAGCGCCGGCGCCATCTTGTTGCAGAGCGTGCCGGCGACGATCATCACGTCGGACTGGCGCGGGCTGGGCCGGAACACCAAGCCGAACCGGTCGAGATCATAGCGCGAGGCGGCCGCATGCATCATCTCGACGGCGCAGCAGGCGAGCCCGAAGGTCATCGGCCAAAGCGAACCGGATCGTGCCCAGTTGACGAGATCGGTCAGCGTGGTGACGAGGAACCCCTTGCTGTCGACCTCGCGCTCGACCTGCTGGAAGAGGTCGGGTCGGGTGGCGCTGGTCACTCCCATTCCAGAGCCCCCTTCTTCCATTCGTAGACGAAGCCGACGGTCAGCACGCCCAGGAACAGCATCATCGACCAGAAGCCGAGCAGGCCGATGTCGCCCAGCGCCACTGCCCACGGGAACAGGAACGCGACTTCCAGATCGAAAATGATGAACAGGATGGCCACGAGGTAGAAACGCACGTCGAAGCGTCCCCGCGTGTCGTCGAACGGCTCGAAGCCGCACTCGTAGGCCGACAACTTCTCGGTATCGGGGCGCTGCCGCGCGACGAGAAGCGAGGCGGCGACGATCACCACGGCCAGCCCGACGGCGATGGCCAGGAAAATCAGGATCGGCAGGTATTCTGCGAGGTACGCCTGCATCGCGCTGCGTTCGAGCCTTGCTGCGGTGCCGCACAAGCGGGAACCTAGAGGCTGCCCGGCGCTCTGCCAAGGCGCGAAGCGAGCGCGCGCGAAAGTGTCACTGCCGCGCGCCCAACCCGTTCAACAATTCGGTGAAATGGCGAGAGTGACGGGACTCGAACCCGCGACCTCCGGCGTGACAGGCCGGCGCTCTAACCAACTGAGCTACACCCCCGCGAGGGCCACCAGCAGATAGTGAACACGACGAACAGTGTCAACGCCGCCCCGGCGCGTTGCCCGCCGCCCGCGCGCGTACTAAGATCGCGCGACGAGCGGGCGTAGCTCAGCGGAAGAGCACGGCGCTTACACCGCCGGTGTCGGAGGTTCGAACCCTTCCGCCCGCACCAGCGCTACCGCCGGTTCGCGTGCTGTGCGCAGAGCGCGGCCTTCAGTTCAGCGGCACGGCTGTGCCGGTCGTCACCGCATCGGCGGCGGGCGGCAGGGATGCCACCGCCTCGTCCTCAGTGAGCGGCTCGGGCGCGCGTGCCAGCGCCAGCCGCAGCACCTCGTCGACCGTCGCCACCGGCACGATATCGAGGCCCTTCTTCACATTGTCCGGGATCTCCTGCAGATCCTTGGCGTTGTCGCGCGGGATGATGACCGTCTTGAGGCCGCCACGGAGTGCCGCGAGCAGCTTCTCCTTGAGGCCGCCGATCGGCAACACCCGACCGCGCAGCGTCACCTCGCCGGTCATCGCCACGCTCGCCCTGACCGGGATCCTGGTCAGCACCGAGACGATCGAGGTGACCATGGCGACACCCGCAGACGGACCGTCCTTGGGCGTCGCGCCTTCCGGCACGTGGATGTGGATGTCGAGCTTGTCGAACACTTCGGCGGGGATTCCGAGCGCGCGGCTGCGCGAGCGGACGAAGGAGCGTGCCGCCTGGATCGACTCCTGCATGACGTCACCCAGCTTCCCGGTGATCGTCATCTTGCCCTTGCCGGGCAGCGAGACCGCCTCGATCGAGAGGAGCTCACCGCCGACCTCGGTCCAGGCGAGGCCGGTGGTGACCCCCACAAGATCCTCGAGCTCCGCCTCGCCGTAGCGGAACTTGCGCACGCCGGCGAACTTCTCGAGATTGCGGCGGGTGATCCGCACCTCCTTGCGTTCGCCCGCGACGATCTCCTTGACCGCCTTGCGTGCAAGACCTGCCAGCTCGCGCTCGAGCGACCGGACCCCGGCCTCCCGCGTGTAGTACCGCACCAGGTCGAGCAAGGCCTCGTCGGTGATCGACCATTCGTGCTCGGCGAGCCCGTTCTCCTTGCGCTGCTTGGGAATCAGGTGCCGCTTCGCGATCTCTAGCTTCTCGTCCTCCGTGTAACCGGGGATGCGGATGATCTCCATCCGGTCGAGCAAAGGCTGCGGCATGCGCAGTGTG
>CALKJU010000013.1 GCA_937995535.1 uncultured Alphaproteobacteria bacterium | reverse complement strand
TTTAGTTAGTTGACGATATCATCGTTGACATGCAACGAAGTTCGATTTACCCGGTATCCTCGGGGAATGTGGAGTTGATGGTCCCGCTGGGCTCGCAATGAGGGTGCCAGCGTTGATCCATCACCCAGCGACGGCCGTTCCCAATCACCACGAACAAGGAATGGGGAACCATGGCCTATTACTATGGAACAGTGGGGAACGACACGCTCGTCGGCTCGAACTATGATGACGTCATCTACGGCGGTCCGAACGACTGGGGCGGCGAGGGCCGGGATGTCCTCTTCGGACTCGGCGGCAACGATACCCTCTACGGCGGCGCAAGCGCTGACACGCTCGACGGCGGCAGCGGGAACGACCGCTTGGAGGGGGGCCAGGGCAACGACGTGTACGTCTTGAGTGGTGCGTTCGGCCAGGATCTGATTTACGACTGGAGTGGCACCAACACGGTTCGCTTCACGAACCTCCGCAAGGGAGACGTCACGTATGAGTTCGACGGACCTGACCTGTTCATTCAAAGTGTGACTGGCGGCAACCAGGTCATTATTCAATACTATCAATACTATTCTTCCAACTTCATTCTTCAATTCACCGACGGCGTCGGCAGCCCCTACGGCACACCGACGAACGGCGACGACACGCTCTACGGCACTGAGGGTCCGGACAACATCTCCGCGCTCGGCGGCAACGACACCGTCTATGGTCTCGGCGGTAACGACAATATCGGCGGCAACGACGGCAACGATGTGCTCGAGGGCGGCAACGGCAATGACGGTCTCGCTGGCGATGCCGGCAACGACCGGCTGCGCGGGGGGCTCGGCAACGACAGCCTGTTCGGCGGCATCGGCAACGACACCCTCGGCGGCGGCGAGGGGAGCGACACACTCATCGGTGGGGCGGGCAACGACATCCTCTGGGGTGGTTTGGACAACAGTGCCGACTCGCTGGATGGCGGCTCCGGCAACGACTCGCTGTTCGGCGATGGCGGCAACGACATCCTGATCGGCGGTCTGGGTCGGGACACCATGACCGCCCACGCCGGCGCCGACCGCTTCGTGTTCCGCAACAACGAGACCGGTGTCGGTGCGCTCAACCGCGACATCATCACCGATTTCACACGGAGCCACGGCGACAAGATCGACCTGAGTGGGATCGACGCCAACGTCCACGTTGCCGGCGACCAGGCCTTCGCCTTCCGCGGCACCGGGGCGTTCACCGGGACCGGCGTGGCGCAGGTGCGTTACGTGATCTCCGGCGGCAAGACGATCATCCAAGGGAGCATCGACAACGACACCGGGGTCGAGTTCGAGATCGAGCTGTCGACCGCGGTGAGCCTGATCGCCTCGGACTTCATTCTTTAGCCTGACGACGCGGTGCCCCGCGATCGGGGCGCCGCGTCACTCCTCCGCGCCAATGCCGCCCACATGCGCCGCGTACACCGTCAGCGCGCGGGCGCGGCCCGCGGCGAGGTCGACGATCGGGCGGGGGTAGCCGCGGGCCGCGGCGTCGAGAAGCTCGGGTGGGGCCTCGTGCGGGCGGTGGAGCCAGGCGTCGGGGACGCCCGCCAGCTCCGGCATCCAGCGGCGGACATAGGCGCCCTGCGGGTCCTGCTCGGCACCCTGCTTCACGGGGTTGAAGATCCGCGCGAAGCCGCGCGTGTCGGTGCCGGTCCCGGCGACCCACTGCCAGCTCATCGCGTTGCTGGCGAGATCGGCGTCGACGAGATTGTCCCAGAACCAGTCCTGCCCGGCCCGCCAGTCGAGCAGCAGGTGCTTGGTCAGGAGCGAGGCGGTGATCATCCGGGCGCGGTTGTGCATCCAGCCGGTCCGGCGCAGCTCGCGCATCCCGGCATCGACCATGGGCCAGCCGGTGCGGCCGCGCTGCCAGGCGCGCAGGCCCGCCGCATCGTCGCGCCACGGGAAGCCGCGCAGGGCCGGCTGCAGCTCGTGCTCCGGCAGGTCGGGCTGGTAGAACAGGAGCTGCGCCGCGAACTCCCGCCAGGCGAGCTGCCGGGCGAAGGAGGAATGCAGGCCAGCGCGGTGGACGAGCGCGCGGGCGGAGATCTCACCGAAGCGCAGATGCGGCGAGAGGCGCGAGACCCCGTCGCGGTCGGGCCGGTGCCGTGCACTGCCGTAGCGGCCGGCAGCGACGGCGAGAAACCGCTCGGCCCGCTCCCAGGCCCCCGCCTCGCCCGGCCGCCAGGTCTCGCGCAGGCCCGCGGCCCAGTCGGGCTGCGTCGGCGGCAGGTCCCAGGAGGCCAAGGATTCGCTCGGCACGTCGCCGACGAGACGCAGTGGGTCCGGCACCGGCAGCGGCGGGTCGGGCGGCCCCAGCTCCAGCCAGCGGCGGTGGAACGGCGAGAAGACACGAAGCCCCTCCGCCGCGGCCACCTCCCACGGCTCACGCACGAGGCTCGCCTTGAAGCTGCGCACCGCGACGCCGCGGGCCGCGAGCGCCGCCTTGATCGCCCGGTCCTGGGCGACCGCCCAGGGCTCGTAACGCCGGTTCCAGAAGACGGCGGTCGCACCGCTCGTCGCGACCAGCTCGTCGAGGACCGCAGCGGCGGCACCCCGACGCAGCACGAGCCGGCCGCCGCGCGCCGCGATCGCGCGCCCGAGAGCGTCGAGGCTGTGATGCAGCCACCAGCGGGCAGCACCGCCGAGGCGCCAGCGGCCCGGGGCCTCGTCGTCGAGGACGAACAGCGCCAGCACCGGCCGGCCACCTGCCGCAGCCGCGGCGAGCGCCGGGTTGTCGGCGAGGCGCAGGTCCTGGCGGAACCAGACCAGGGCGGGCGGCGTCATCGCCGCACCCGGCCCGGCGGCTCGGCGACGAGCCGGTCGTGGGGAACCTCGAACACCCGTGCCTCACCCAGCAGCCAAGCCGAGAAGCCCGACGCGAACAGCCCGGCAATGGCCGGATCGAGGACGTTGAGCCCGCCGGCGAAGGCGCCGAACGCCGGGAGGACGAGCCGCCGGCCGTCGCCGACGAAGCAGGGCCGTGTCAGGCTGCGCCCGGCGCCCGCCATCCGCGCCTTGGGATGCAGATGGCCGACGAGTTCGGGGCGATCGCCACCGTTCGGAAGGTGGCGCAGGCGGACGCCATCGATCTCCAGTCCGTCGACCGCCTCGCCGCCGAGACCGGGCAGCGGACGCGGGTCGTGGTTGCCGGCGACCCAGACCCAGCGGACCGCCGCGATCAGCCGCAGCAGCCGTCGCACCGCGTTCTCGTCGAGCGTCTCGGCCGCCCGCGCATCGTGAAACGCATCGCCGAGGCTGACGATCATGCGCGGTGCCAGCCGCTCGACGAGAGCCTCCAGCCTGGCCAGCGTGGCGTGCGTGTCGTAGGGCGGCAGCAGCGCGCCGCGCCGCGCGTAGGCGCTGCCCTTCTCGAGATGCAGGTCGGCGACGACCAGCAGGCGATGGCGCGGCCACCAGACGGCACCCGCGGGATCGAGCCGCAGCTCGGCTTCACCGACAGCGAGCATGGCCATGGAGCTCACGCCGCCAGCGCCTCGGCGACGAGCTCGGCGGTCAACGCGTCGAGTGCCGTGTCGAGCGGCTCGCCCACGACCTGCTCCTTGCCGATCTCGGCTATGATCCCGACCGCGAAGGGCGAGATGCGATCGAGCCGCACATGGCGGATGCGCCCCTGGATCGACACCAGCAGGTCGGCGAGCCGGCGGATGTCGGTGAGCCCGGTGGCGGCCTCGGCGCGCGCCGCCTGCAACAGCACATGGTCAGGCTCGTACTTGCGCAGCACGTCGTAGATCAGATCGGCGCTGAAGGTGATCTGCCGGCCGGTCTTCTCGAGGCCGGGATGGCGGCGCTCGATCAGCCCGGCGACCACCGCGCAGTTCCGGAAGGTGCGCTTGAGCATCGAGCTCTCGGCCATCCACTCCTCGAGATCGTCACCCAGGATGTCGACATCGAACAGCCCGGCGACGTCGTCGACCGGCGCCAGCCCCCACACCGCGAGACAATAGTCCGAGGCGGAGAAGCCGAGCGGCCGCAGACCGCGGCGCTCCATCCGGCGGGTCAGCAGCATCCCGAGCGTCTGGTGCGCGTTGCGCCCGGCGAAGCCGTAGGCGACGAGGAAGTGCCGACCACGCCGCGGGAACGTCTCGACCAACAGCTCGTCCGGCGCCGGCAGCACCGAGCGATACCGCTGCCAGTCGAGCCACTCGCGGACCGGCTCGGGCAGCGCCGGCCAGCGCGTCGGATCGGCAAGGATCCCGCGCACGCGCTGGGCGAGCATGGTGGTGAGCGGCAGCCGCCCCCCGGCATAGGCCGGCACCTTCGGCTCCCGGGCGTCGCGGGCGAGCGTGACCAGCACGTCGTTCTCGCGGATCCCCTCGAAGCGGAGCAGCCGGCCGGCGAACAGGAAGGTGTCGCCGGGAACCAAGCCGGCCACAAAGTACTCCTCGATCTCGCCGAGCTTGCGGCCGCGGCCGAGCTTGACCGACATCACCGCCGCCTCGACGATCGTGCCGACGTTCATCCGGTAGGCACGGGCGAGGCGCGGATCGGCGAGACGCCAAGTGCCGTCCGGCCCGCGCGCGAGCCGGCGGTAGCGGTCGTACACCCGAAGCGCGTAGCCACCGGTCGCGACGAAGTCGAGCACGGCATCGAAGGTCGCGCGCGCGAGCTCGGCAAAGGGCGCGGCGTGGCGCACCTCGGCGTAGAGCGCATCGGCGTCGAACGGACCACTGCAGGCCACGCCAAGCAGATGCTGCGCCAGCACGTCGAGACCGCCATGCGCGACCCCACCGCCGTCGAGTTCGCCGTCGGCCAGCGCAGCGCTGGCCGCGATGCACTCCAGAACCTCGAACCGGTTGGCCGGCACCAGCACCGCCCGGCTCGGCTCGTCGAGCCGATGGTTGGCGCGGCCGATTCGCTGGGTCAGCCGCGCCGCGCCCTTCGGCGCGCCGATCTGCACCACGAGGTCGACGTCGCCCCAGTCGATACCGAGGTCGAGCGACGAGGTGCAGACGACCGCGCGCAGCGTCCCTTTGGCCATCGCCGCCTCGACACGGCGGCGCTGTTCGACGGCGAGGCTGCCATGGTGGAGCGCGATCGGCAGGCCCGCCCGGTTGAGCCGCCACAGCGCCGCGAACACCAGCTCCGCCTGGGCTCGGGTGTTGACGAAGACCAGCGTCGTGCGCGCCTGCTCGATCCGCGCGTAGACGTCCGGCGCGGAGAACAGCGCCATGTGACCGCCCCAGGGCATGGTGGCCGCAGGCAGCAGCAGCTCGACGACCGGCGCGGCGCCGCCCTCGCCCTGGACGATCCGCGCCCGCTCCGGTGCCGGCGTGAGAAAGCGCAGGAGCTGGCCGGGGCGGGCGACGGTCGCCGAGAGCCCGACGACGCGCGCCGCCGGAGCCAGGGCGCGCAGCCGCGCGAGCCCCAGGGCGAGCAGGGCGCCGCGCTTGCTCTCGGCCAAGGCGTGGACCTCGTCGAGGACCACATGGCGCAGGGCGCCGAAGAACCCCGCGGCGTCGGGATAGGAGAGCAGCAGGGCCAGCGATTCCGGCGTGGTCAGCAGGATGTCCGGCGGATCGCGGCGCTGCCGTCGGCGGCGGTTCTGCGGTGTATCGCCGGTGCGGACCTCGTAGCGTACCGGCAACCGCATCTCCTCGATCGGCGTCGCGAGGTTGCGGCCGATATCGGTGGCAAGCGCCTTGAGCGGCGACACGTAGAGCGTGTGCAGCCCGCCACCGGCAGCACCGGCGGCGAGCTCCAGCAGGCTCGGCAGGAACCCGCCCAGCGTCTTGCCGCCACCGGTCGGCGCGATGAGCAGCGCATCGACGCCGTCCCGCGCCGCCGCGATCATTGCCGCCTGATGGCGACGAAGCTGCCAGCCGCGCGCCGCGAACCATGCGGCGAAGGGTGGCGGCAGAGCGACGTCTGGCGGGGCAGCAGGCGTGTTCGTCATGCGGCGAGGCGTGTGCGGCGTTAACGCCGGAGAAACTGTGACGCGGCAAGCTGCGGGGCCATGCAGCTCAGCATGACCGCTCGCTTCCTCGTCGCGTTTGTGGCCGGCCTGCTCTTCGGCAGCGCCTTGGCGCTCCTCACCTTCGGGCCGGGTCCGGAGATGCCGCCACTGGTCATGCCGCTCCTCGGCACTGGCTTGATCCTGCTCGGCACGGTGATCGTCGCGCGGCCTGGCAAATCAGGTGTTGGCGCAGCGCCGGTCGCACGCGATGTCGCCACGGCGCGACCGCCGCGGGCCCGGAGCGACGATGTCGCTGCCGTCGTTGCCGCGCTCGAGGCGCTGCGCCGCGGCCACATCGCGCAGGGGGGTGGAAGCTAGGCGGCGAGCCGCTATGGTGCGGATGCCTCGCGATCCTGGTCGGCGGGGCGTCCCCTGTCGTCTCCGGACCCCGTCACGATGCCGATCGACCGCGCGCTCATCGAGGCCGGCAAGGCCTGGCCCATCCAGGAGGCGTTGCGGCTGCGCGAGCGCGTGATCCGACGCCCGCCCGGCAAGGGGTTCGTGCTCTTCGAGACCGGCTACGGACCATCCGGTCTGCCGCATATTGGCACGTTCGGCGAGGTGTTCCGCACCACACTCGTTCGCCGGGTCTTCAAGCGCATCTGCGACCTGCCGACGGAACTCTACACGTTCTCGGACGATCTCGACGGGCTGCGCAAGATCCCGGACAATGTGCCCAATCCTGACCAGCTCCGGCCCTATCTCGGCCGGCCGCTGACGGCGATCCCCGACCCGTTCGGGACGCATGAGAGCTTCGGGCACCACATGAACGCGCGCCTGCGCTCCTTCCTCGACCGCTTCGGGTTCCCGTACACCTTCAAGAGCGCCACCGAGTGCTACCGATCCGGGGCGCTGAACGAGGTACTGCTGCGCGTAGTGGAACGGCACGACGCGATCCTGGCGGTGATGCTGCCGACGCTCGGCGAGGAGCGCCAGCGGACCTACAGCCCGATCCTGCCGATCTCCCCGCGCACCGGCCGGGTTCTCCAGGTCGCCATCGAGGAATGTCGGCCATCGCAGGGCACCGTGGTATTCCGTGACGAGGACGGCAGCCTGACCGAGCTGCCGGTAACCGACGGGCACTGCAAGCTGCAGTGGAAGGCGGACTGGGCGGCGCGCTGGGTCGCGCTCGACGTCGACTATGAAATGTACGGCAAGGACCTGATCCCGACGGCCGAGCTGTCGACACGGATCTGCCGGATCCTCGGTGGTGAGCCGCCTGCAGGTTTCGTCTACGAGCTGTTTCTCGACGAGCATGGGCAGAAGATCAGCAAGTCCAAGGGCAATGGGATCACGATCGACGAGTGGCTGCGCTACGCCACCGAGGAGAGCCTGGAGCTGTTCCTCTACCGCGAGCCGCGCAGGGCCAAGCGCCTGTATTTCGACGTGATTCCGCGCCACGTCGACGAGTACCAGCAGTTTCTCGACGCCTATCCCAGCCAGTCCGACGAGCAGAAGCTCGGCAATCCCGTCTGGCACATTCACGATGGCGACCCGCCGGTGGCGCCGGTTCCGGTAACCTTCACTATGCTGCTCAACCTCGCCGGCGTCGCCAACACCGAGGATCCCGAGGTGCTCTGGGGCTTCCTCAGCCGCTACGTGCCCGGCGCGAGCCCGGCATCGTCCCCGAGGCTCGCCGTGCTGGTCGAGCACGCGATCGCCTACTATCGGGACTTCGTGAAGCCGCGGAAGGCCTACCGGGCGCCCGATCCGAACGAGCGGGCGGCGCTGGAGGAGCTGCTCGGCTGGCTCCGTCAGCAGCCCGACACCACCTCCGCGGAAGCCCTGCAGCACGAGATCTACGAGATCGGCAAGCGCCATGGCTTCACCAACCTGCGGGAGTGGTTCAAGGCTCTGTATGAAGTGCTTCTGGGCCAGGGCGAAGGGCCGCGGATGGGGTCCTTCTTCGCTCTCTACGGCATCGACAACAGCTGCCGCCTGATCGAGACGGCGCTGGCCGGCCGACTGGACGCAGCCGCGTGACCATCACCGAGCGTCGCCATAGCGCGCGACCCGAGCGGGATGGCCTTGCGCGGCGCCGCGACGCGGCCGTCGCGGCCACGCTGCCCGCGCGACGCCCACAGGCGGCCAGCGCGCGCCGTGTCGCGTTGGATGTGCTCGACCTGACCCTGGGGCCGCAGCACCGCCCGTTCGACGAGGCGTTCGAGGCTCATCCCGGCCTCGAATGTCTGGCGCAACGCGATCGCGCCTTCGCCCGGCTGCTGATCGCCACGACGCTGCGTCGGCTGGGCCAGATCGACCGCCTGCTCGCCCCACTGCTGCGCTATCGGCCGAAGGAGCTCTCGGTCGAGAACCTGCTGCGGCTAGGTGCTGCGCAGCTGCTGTTCCTCGGCACTCCGGCGCATGCCGCGGTCGGCGAGACGGTGCGGCTCGCGGCGCAGCGCTTCGCCCGCCAGGCACCCCTGCTGAACGCGGTGTTGCGCAAGCTTGCCCTGGAGGGCGCGGCCGCTCTCGGTGGCCAGGACGAGGCGCGCCTCAACACGCCGCGCTGGCTCTGGGACGCCTGGATCGAGGCCTACGGCGAGGAGACGACACGGGCGATCGCGACGGCGCATCTGCATGAGCCCCCGCTCGACATCCACCCGCTGCGCGACGCCGAGCACTGGGCGCGCGAGCTCGGTGCGGAAGCTTTACCCCTCGGGACGCTTCGCCGCCGCGCCGGCGGGCTGATCGAGAGCCTGCCCGGCTTCGAGGAGGGTGCCTGGTGGGTGCAGGACGTCGCCGCCGCCCTGCCCGTGGTGCTGATGGGTGATGTCACCGGCCGGCGTGTCGCCGACCTGTGCGCCGCGCCGGGCGGCAAGACCGCCCAGCTGTGCGCCGCCGGCGCCCTCGTCACGGCCGTCGAGCGCTCGCCCAAGCGCGCGGCGATTCTCGCCGGCAACCTCGCCCGGCTCGGCTTCGCGCCTGAGATCGTCACCGCCGACGTGCTCGACTGGCAGCCCGGCGAGCCGTTCGACCTGGTCCTGCTCGACGCACCCTGCACCGCCACGGGCACGATCCGCCGTCACCCCGACGTGCCGTGGAGCAAGAGCCCCGACGACGTGCGCCGTCTCGCCGAGGTGCAGAAGCGCCTGATCGCACGCGCGGCCACGTTGCTCCGTCCTGGGGGCGTGCTTGTCTACGCCGTCTGCTCGCTGCAACCCGAGGAGGGCGAGCGAGTCGTCGAGAGCGCGATGGCGGAAGGTCGGCTCGCCCGCGTGCCGATCCGCCGCCCGGAGCTGAAGGGGCTCGAGGCCGCGGTCGACGCCGAAGGTCAGGTGCGCACCTTCCCGTCCGCGCTCGCCGCCAGCGGTGGGCTCGACGGGTTCTTCATCGCGCGGCTGCGCCGGGAGGCATGAGCGGTGACACTGCGCCCGATCCGTCGCGCGCTCTTCTCGGCGCATGACAAGAGCGGCATCGTCGAGCTGGCGCGAGAGCTCGTTGCGCGGGGCGTCGAGCTGTTGTCCACGGGAGGCACCGCCCGCGCCCTGCGGGAGGCCGGCCTGCCGGTGCGCGAAATCGCGGAGCTGACCGGGTTTCCCGAGATCCTCGATGGCCGTGTGAAGACCCTCCATCCGGCGGTACATGCCGGGCTGCTCGCGCGGCGCGACGATCCGCAGCATGTCGCCACCTTGACCGCGCACGGCCTGGCACCGATCGACCTGCTCGTCGTCAATCTCTACCCGTTCGAGCGGACGGTCGCCGCCGGCGCCGACCCGGCGGCCTGCATCGAGCAGATCGACGTCGGCGGCCCGGCGATGCTGCGCGCTGCGGCCAAGAACCATGATGGGGTCGCCGTGCTCGTCGATCCCGCCGACTACCCGGGTCTGCTCGCGGCCCTCGCGGCGGACGGCGGGACATGGCTCGAGCTGCGCAGGCGGCTCGCCGCCAAGGCGTTCGCGCACACCGCGGCCTACGACGCGGCCATCGCCTCCTGGCTCGCCGGCGAGGATTGGCCCGAGCGCCTCGTTCTCGCCGCGAGCCTGCGGCAGACCATGCGCTACGGCGAGAACCCGCATCAGCAGGCGGCCCTTTATGCAACCGCACCAGTGCGGGCCGGCGTCACGACAGCGCGCCAGCTCCAGGGCAAGGCGCTGTCCTGGAACAACCTCAACGACACCGATGCGGCATTCGAGCTCGTTGCCGAACTCGACGAGCCTGCGGTGGTGATCGTCAAGCACGCCGGGCCCTGTGGTGTGGCCGTCGGCACGACGCTGGCCGAGGCTTGGCGCAAGGCGCTGGCCGGCGATCCGCAGAGCGCCTTCGGCGGGATCGTCGCCTGCAACCGGTCGCTGGATCCCGCCACCGCGGCCGGTATCGCCGAGATCTTCACCGAGGTCGTGATCGCGCCCGGGGCCGAGCCCGGAGCGCTTGAGCGCCTCGCCGGCAAAGCGGCGCTGCGCGTGCTGCTGACCGACGGGCTCCCGGACCCGCGCGCATCCGGCCGCGTCCTGCGCAGCCTTGCCGGTGGGCTACTCGTGCAGGACCGCGATTGCCTCGTCGCCGCGGACGAGCCGTGGCGCGTCGTGACGCAGCGAGTGCCGTCGCCGGCCGAAGCGCGCGACCTGCGCTTCGCCTGGACCGTGGTCAAGCATGTGCGCTCGAACGCGATCGTGCTCGCCGCCGACGGCGCCACGGTCGGCATCGGCGGCGGCCAGACGAGCCGGGTCGATGCCGTCTGGATCGCGGCGCACAAGGCCGAGCGGGCCGGCCATCAGGGGCCGCGGGTGGCCGCTTCCGACGCGTTCTTCCCATTCGCCGACGGGCTCGCGGCGGCGATCGCGGCGGGGGCCACCGCCGTGATCCAGCCGGGCGGCAGCGTCCGCGACAGCGAGGTGATTGCGGCCGCGGACGCCGCCCGAGTGGCCATGGTCTTCACTGGCACCCGCCACTTCCGGCACTGAGCCCGACGGGCCCGGGCGGCGCCTCAGCCGCCGCGGTCGTCGCCACCCCAAGGCGGGCCGCCGCGACCGGGACCGCGCCGCCCGTCGCCCGGCCGGGCGCGCAGCTCCTCGAGCGTGATGACACCGTCACCGTCACGATCGAAGCGGACGATCATCCGCGCATAGCGCTCGCGGAACTCCTCCTTGGTCAGCGCCGCGTCGCCATCGCTGTCGTGGCGCTGGAACTGGCGGACCATCGCGCGGCGCATCGCGTCCATCCAGAGATTCTGATACTCCTCGAGCGACAGCCGCCCGTCGCCGTCCGCGTCGAACCGCTCGAACTGGGCGTCGCGCGCGGCGTCGATCTCGGCCTGGGTGAGACGTCCGTCGCCATCGCCGTCGAAGGTCTCGAACAGCTCGATGGCCCGCAGCTCGTGGCCGTCGCCGCGGCCCCAGCGCGGGTCGGCGAGCGCGGCGCTCGCCGTCAGCACCACCGCGGCCGCGAGGCCGGTGGCGAGCCAGGGGGTCGTTCTCGGATGCATGGTCGCTCCTCATGCCGTGGGCCTGAAGTCGATATGGACCGCGACCTGTCGCCGGTCTGTCCGCGCCGATCGGGAAAAGTGTAACAAGCTGTCGCGGCGTCGCGCCTCCTGACAGGGGCTTACACGTGCTGCGCCGCAAGCCGCCCTCATGCTGGCATAGCCCGGCCCAGGCCGAACCATGGACAGATCCATCCCGCATCTGCTCATCGTCGACGACCACCGCGAGATCCGCGACCTGCTCGGGCGCTACTTGGCCAAGCATGGCTATCGCACGAGCACCGCCGACAGCGCGTCGACGGCGCGGCGGATCCTGCAGGCCGGCGCCGTCGACCTCGTCATCCTCGACATCATGATGCCCGGCGAGGACGGGCTGGCGCTGTGCCGCAGCCTGCGCGAGAGCGGTGCCGTGCCGGTCATCCTGCTCACCGCCGTGGCCGAGGAGACCGACCGGATCGTCGGCCTGGAGATGGGTGCGGACGACTATGTCACCAAGCCGTTCAGCCCGCGCGAGCTGCTGGCGCGGATCAAGGCGGTCCTGCGGCGGGCCTGGGCGTTGCCGCCGCAGCGTGGCAGCCTGCCCGCACAGCGGATCCGCTTCGACCGCTGGCTGCTCGAGGTCGGCCGCCGCGAGCTGGTCGGCGAGGACGGCGTCGCGGTGCCGCTCAGCACCGGCGAGTTCCTGCTGCTCAGCGCCTTTCTCGCCCATCCGCAGATGGTGCTGTCGCGAGATCAGCTCCTCGACCTGACACGCGGCCGGGAGGCAGTGCCGTTCGACCGCAGCGTCGACAACCAGGTGAGCCGCTTGCGGCGCAAGATCGAGCGCGATCCGAAGCGGCCCGAGCTGATCAAGACCCACTGGGGCGGTGGCTACAGCCTTGCCGTGGAGCCATTCCGCGGATGATCCGGCTCTGGCCGCGGGGCGTCGCCGGGCAGCTCGTGGCGGTCGTGCTGGTGGCGCTGCTGCTCGCGCTGGGGGCGGCCTTCGCGATCTTCAGCGACGAGCGCCAGGGCGCGCTGGAGGTGCAGCAGCACGAACAGATGCTGGGCCGGGTCGTCTCGGCGGTCGAGCTCCTCGCGGTGCTTCCCAAGGCGCAGGAGGCGCGCCTGCTGCGCAGCGCCGGGACGAGCCAGCTGCGCCTCAGCGTCGATGCCCGCCCCGCCATCGATCCGGTCGAGCTCGATGGTCGCCGCAGCCGGGTGGAACGCTACCTCCTGCAGCGGCTCGAAGGTCTTGCCGGCGATGTCCTGGTGCGCCGGGCCGAGCCGCCGCCCGGGGTCTGGCGTCCGTGGCGGCCACGCGACGACGAGGCGCGCGGCGACGGCCGGCCGCCGCACAAGCGGACCGCGGGGCTGGTCGTCACGGTCAAGCTCGCGGACGGCCGCTGGCTCAACGCACGCGGTGTGGCCCCTTCGCCGGCGGCCGGGCCGGCCCGCTCCGCCCTGCTCACGGTCCTCCTGATGGCGGCGCTGGTCGGCGGCGGTGCGATGCTCGTCGTGCGGCGGCTGATCGCGCCGCTGCGCGCGCTGGCGGTCGCCGCCGAGCGGCTGGGACGCGGGGAAACCGTCGCCCCCTTGCCCGACAGCGGGCCCGAGGAGATCCGCCGCACGACCGCGGCGTTCAACGCGATGCAGGAGCGGCTGCACCGGTTCATCGACGATCGCACCCGGCTGCTCGCGGCGATCAGTCACGATCTGCGCACCCCGATCACGACCTTGCGGCTGCGCGCCGAGTTCGTCGAGGAGGAGGAGACCCGCGCGCGGCTCCTGGCGACGCTGGACGAGATGCAGCGGATGGTCGAGGCGACCCTCGCCTTCGCCGGCGAGCAGGCATCGCGCGAGACGACGCGGACGGTCGATCTCGCTGGCCTGCTGGAGAGCGTCGTGGGCGAGCTCGCCGACCTCGGCGCGGAGGTGCGCCTCGAGCCGGCGTCGCGGCTCCCCTACCCCTGCCGCGCAACCGCGCTGACCCGGGCCATTCGCAACCTCGTCGAGAACGCGGTGCGCTATGGCGAGCGGGCACGAATCCGGCTGACCGCCAATGCCCGGGGCGTCGCCGTCGTCATCGACGATGACGGCCCGGGAATACCGACCGACAAGATCGAGGCCGCCTTCGCGCCGTTCGTCCGGCTCGAGGGCTCGCGCAGCCCGGAGACCGGCGGGATCGGGCTCGGCCTCGCCATTGCCCGGACGATCGCCCGGGCGCATGGCGGCGACGTCACCCTGGCCAATCGCGCGGGCGGCGGGCTCGCCGCGACCTTGAGCCTGCCGCCCGCGCCACCCTGAGCAGGAGCCTACGTCTCTGGCGTCAGCTCCTGCTTGAACAGCACCTCACCGGCGAGGTCACACAGGGACACCGTCATCTGCTCGGTCGTCCCGTCAATGTCCACCTGGCCGAAGAACTGCAGCCCCGCGGACGGCGGCAGATTGGCTTGACCCTCCGGTGGCGCCTTCACGAAGCGCACCTGCGGACCGAAGGTGGCATCGAGCTCATTGGGTCCGAAGCTGCCCGCGTTGAGCGGCCCGGAGACGAACTCCCAGAACGGCTTGAAGTCCCGATAGCGAGCCGCCGCCGGATCGTAGTAATGCGCCGCAGTGTAGTGGACGTCGGCGGTGAGCCAGACGACGTTGCGGACGTCGTTGCGGGCGATGAAGGTGAGCAGGTCGGCGAACTCGAGTTCCCGGCCCTTGGGCTCGCCCATGTCGCCCTGGGCGATCGCCTCGGAGCCGCGGCGATTGCGGAAGTCGTCCCAGACGATCAGACCGATCGGCATGTCGCACGCGATCACTTTCCAGGTCGCGTCGGAGGCAAGCAGCGCTCGCTTCAGCCAGCGGGCCTGCTCAGCGCCGAGGATCCGCGCCGACGGCCCGAGCTCCGTCTCGAGGCCGTCGGTGTTCGGCCCGCGATAGCTGCGCAGATCGATCCGGAACACCTCGAGGGACGGTCCCCAGCGGAAGCTGTCGTAGATCCGGTCGCGCTCGAGCGGGTGCTGACGGACCGGCATGTAGTCCATGAAGGCACGGGAGCCGCGCGCGGCCATCACGGCGACGCTCTTCTCCTTGTAGCGCTCGTCGGCGTCCATCCGCTTCTGCCAGTACCAGTTGTTCGTCACCTCGTGGTCGTCCCACTGGGCGAACATTGCGACCTCGGCGTTGAAGCGCCGGACGTTGTCGTCCATCAGGTTGTAGGCGTAGTTGGCGCGGAACTCGTCGAGCGTCTCGGCGACCTTGCTCTTCGCCTCGGTGGTGAGGTTCTTCCAGATGCCGCCGCCGGGAATCTCCTTCTCGGCCGGGATCGGCCCATCGGCGTAGATCGTATCGCCGGAATGGATGAAGAAGTCGGGCCGACGCTGACGCATCACCTCGTAGATCCGCATGCCGCCGAAGTCGGGGTTGATGCCCCAGCCCTGGCCGGCGGTGTCGCCGGACCAGAGGAAGCGCACCGGCGCGCGCCACGCCGGTGGCACGACGAAGCTGCCGACGACCGGCTCGCTGTCGGTGGTGAAGTCCGCCAGATCGCGGAAGCGCACGCGGTAGAACACGCGCTGCCCCGGTGGCAGGCCGCCGACATCCAGCTTGGCGGTGAGGTCGCTGTCCTCGAGTGCCGCGGGCCCGCGCAGCTCGCGGGCGTCGGCGAAGCTCTCCGTGGTGGCGATCTCGACCAGCATCTGCGCCGGCCGGTCGGCGCGGCTCCAGAGAATCGCCCGGTCGCCGACGACGTCCCCGACCTGGACGCCATAGGGCATCGCGACCCGCATCGAATCGGCCACGACGATGGCCGGCGCCGCCTGCGCCAAGGCTCGACCGGCGGGCGCGACCAGTCCCAGGCCGAACGCTGCCAGCCCACCATCGCGCAGCAGGGTCCGCCGCGCGTAACGCCAACGAGTCGACGTCATCACCCCCTCCTCGTCCGAAGCCACTCTAGAATGGCTAGAGCCGAGCGATGACAGGCTCGCGGAAGGGGCGTGGGCTGTTCGCGACAGGGGTCGCCGCGCGCGGCGCGGCAGGGTCCTTGAGCGCATTGCGGAACTCCGCCGCCGGCTGCGGCGGGCCGAGGAGATAGCCCTGGACCAGATCACAGCCGACCTCGCGCAGCGTGGCGAGCTGCGCCTCGGTCTCGACCCCTTCCGCGACCACCTCCAGCCCGAGCGAGTGGCCGAGCATGACGATCACGCGGAGCAGCTCGCGGTGCCGCGGCTCCTCGTCGAGCGCCTGCAGGAACGCCCGGTCGAGCTTGAGCGTGTCGATCTCGAACATGCGCAAATATGAGAGGCTGGAGTAGCCCGACCCGAAATCGTCGATGGCGAGACGGATGCCCCGCGCGCGCAGCCCGGCCAGCGTTTCGCGGGTGGCCGGATGGTCGCGCATCAAAATGGTCTCGGTGATTTCCAGCATCAACCGGTCCGCGCTCAGCCCGGTCGATGCCAGCACGGCGTCGACGGAAGCGAGCAGCTCCGTGCCGATCCGCGCCGGCGAGAGGTTGACGGCAACCGATGCCTCGGCAAAGGGGCCGCGCCAGCCGACCGCCTCGCTGCAGGCGCGCTCGAGCACGTAGCGGTCCAGTTCGCGGATCAGCCCGGTCTCCTCGGCGATCGGGATGAAGGTGTCCGGCCCGACCTCGCCGTGCTCGGGATGATGCCAGCGGGCGAGTGCCTCGACTGCGACGACGCCACGGTCGCGAGCGCGCACGATCGGTTGGAAATGGAGCTCGAGGCGGCTGGCGGAGAGCGCCTCGGCGAGGTCGCGCTCGAGCGCGCGGCGCCGGGCCAGTGCCTCGCGCAGCGCGGCACTGAACAGGCAGAAGGTCCGCCGGCCCGACGCCTTCGCGCGGTACAGCGCGAGGTCGGCAGCCTTGAGCAGGTCCTCCGTCGTCGCCGCATGCGCCGGGAACAGGGCGATCCCGACGCTGGCCCCGACCTTGACCTCGTGACCGTCGATGGAGAACGGTCGCTCGAGGTCCGCGATCAGGCGCTGGGCAGCGGCTTCGGCGTCGGCGCGAACCACGGACCGCGGCCCGATCAGCACCGCGAACTCGTCGCCTCCGACCCGAGCGACGCGGTCCTGGGCGCGGGTCCCAGCGCGGATCCGTCCGGCGACCGCGGTGATCAGGGCGTCACCGCTGTCGTGCCCGAGCGTGTCGTTGACGTCCTTGAAGCCGTCGAGATCGATCAGCAACAGGGCGAGCTCCGAGGCGTCGCGCTCCGCGGCGCGCAAGCCCTCGGCGAGTTCCTCGTGCAGCATGGAGCGGTTGAGCAGGCCGGTCATCGCGTCGTGCCGGGCGAGGAACTCGATGCGCCGCTCCTGCGCCAGACGGTCGGTGATGTCGGCGCCGACGCCGCGGTAGCCGAGGAACCGGCCGGCGACGTCGACCACCGGGCTGGCCGAGAGCTGCACAGTGCGGCTGCCCCCGCCCGCGGTCCGGTGCACGAAGACGAAGTTGCGGAACGGTCGGCGCGCTGCGAGATCGGCGAGGTGGCGGCGCCATGCGGCGCTCTCGAGATCGTCGGCGGCGAGATCCGACCAGCGGCGGCCGCAGGCCGCCGAGTCGGCGAAGCCGAAAATCGCCCGCCAGCGATCCGAGAGGAAGGTCAGGCGCAGCTCGGCATCGCACTCCCACAGCCAGTCGGAAGCGCTGTCCGCGAAGTGACGGAAGCGCTGTTCCGCCCGGCGCGCGGCGAGCGCCACCGCCTGGGCCCGCTGGTTGGCCCGCCGGGCGGCGTAGGTTTCGGCGAAGGCGATGAGCAGGAGAATTCCGACCACGGCGAAGAAGCCCGCTGTGACGAGGCTCTGCCGCCGGCCGAGCGCCACGACGCTGTGCAGGGTCGACGCGCGCAGCTCGCGGCCGGCGTTGTGCAGCTCCACGGCGGTGTGCCGCAGGCGCTCCGCCAGCGGTCGCAGTTCCGCGTCGACGGCGCGCAGCAGCGCGACGTCACCAACGGCCCCGGCGCGGCCGTCGAGCTGTTCCTCGACCCGTGCGACCGCGGCCATGGCGAGCTCGCGCAGGCCGCGCGGCGTCATGCCGACGATCGGCACGTCGTCGCGCACCTCGGTCGCGAGCAGCGGCATCCGGCTCCACAGGATCTCGAAGCGCTCGAGCACCTCCGGCCAGTCCGCCGAAGGCTCGCCGGCGACATGCGCGCCGAGCACCGCGCGGAAGCGTTCGACCTCCAGGGCACCCTGGGAGATCGGCCAAGCGGTCAGCACCTCGTGGCGCGCCGCCTGGGTGACCGCCGCCTGCACCACGGCCGCGCCACGCCAGGCACCCCAGGCGAGCCCGCCGAGACCGATCAGCAGCAGGAGGTAGAGCCAGCCGCGCGGCACCGCCGTGAGCCGCAACGCGCGCTGGCGCCGCGGGTTCTCCGCCAACGCGTCGTCGCGCACCCTATGACCGTCGTCGGCACCGTCCTGCGTGGCTGCCCGGTCCATCTCGCCTGCCCGCCGCCGCGGCCACGCGGCCCCGTTCGATCGAGCTAGCGGCTAGCGGTTAAGGTCCGGTGAAGAACGGCCGTGCTCGCCCGCCAGCCGGGCGGCCGACGCACGAGAGCGTCACGAGGCGACGACCGTCGGCACCAGATCGCGGACGACGACCGGCAGTTCGAGGACGAGCCGTTCGGTGATGAGCCGCCGGTGGCAACGCGCCGCCTCGCGCTCGTAGCAGAGCAGGCAGACGCGCCGCCCGGCGCGGATGATCCGCACGAGGTCCGCGAGCTCGGCCTGTGCCTCCAGTGTCGCGAGCTGACCCGCGTAGATGCGCGCTAGCTCGTCGTAGCGGCCGGTCCGTGCCGCCGCCCGGCCGCTCGCGGGCGTCCCGAGCGCCCGCAGGTGCAGATAGTCGATCCCGACCTCGGCCAGCGCCGCGGCAAGCTGGCGCTTGGCGAAGCCCGGACGCCGCGAGGCGGTCACCGCGCGCACGTCGACCAGCAGCCCGACACCGGCGGTCCGCAGGTCGTCCAGGACGGCCGAGAGCGGCGCCTGCTCGTAGCCGACCGTGAAGACCTGCCAGGGTTCAGCCACGACCGGGCTCGCGGACGAAGGTCAGCAGGACCGCGCCCAAAACGAACATGACGAGGATCACCGCCATGCCGGCGCGCTGGGTGGCGAACAAGGCCGTCGCCGTACCGAACAGGAACGGCCCCAGAAAAGCCGTGACCTTGCCCGTCAGCGCGTAGAGCCCGAACATCTCGGTCCGGCGGTCGGCGGGAGCGAGCCGCGCCATCAGCGTGCGGCTCGCCGACTGCGCCGGGCCGACGAAGATCCCGACCGCCACGCCGATCCAGAAGAACGTGTCCTTCTCTGTGGTGAGCAGCGCCCAGGTGCCGAACAGCAGCAGCCCGGCCAGCGCCAGCAGGATGGTCCGCTTGCTGCCGATGCGGTCGTCGATCCAGGCGAAGGCGAACGCACCCAGCCCGGCCGAGACATTGAGCGCGATACCGAACTGGATGATCTCGGCGGTGCCCATCCCGAACGTGCCGGCCGCGTAGATCCCGCCGAACGCGAACAGCGTGTTCAGCCCGTCATTGTAGATCAGCCGCGCCAGGAGAAAGAGCGCGATCTGCCGATAGTGGCGCAGGTCGCGCACGGTCTCGACGAGCATCGCCAGACCCCGGCGGATCGCCGTGCCGACCGGCAGCGTGCTGCGCGCCCGATCGGGCGTGATCAAGAAGAGCGGCACGGCAAAGGCGAGCAACCAAAGGGCGAGCGCCGGACCGGCGATGCGCACGTGCTCGGCTTGCTCCTTGTCCAGGTCGAACAGCGGATTGTCGGTCTGGATGAAGAGCAGCAGCAAGACCACCAGTGCGACGATACCGGCGACGTAGCCCAGCCCCCAGCCCCACCCCGACCAGCGCCCGACCTGCTCGCGCGGCGCGAGGTCGGGCAGCATCGCGTTGTAGAACGCCTGACCGATCTCGAGCGTCGTGTTGGCGACGACGACGAGCAGCAGTGCGAGCGGCACTGCCGCCGCCTCGGGCCGCACTTGCCAGAGCGCCGCCGTCGCCACGGCCGAGGCGAGGGTCAGCACCAAGAGCCACGGCTTGCGGCGCCCGCCGGTATCGGCGATCGCCCCGAGCAACGGGCTGAGCGCCGCGATGAGCAGCGCGCTGACCGTCATCGCCCAGCCCCACCAGGCCGTGCCCGAGACCGTGTCGGGCGCCACCCCCTCGGTGAAGTAGGTGGCGAAGACGAAGGTGATGATGACGACGAAGAAGGGTGTGCTGGCCCAGTCGTAGGTGGCCCACGCCCAGAGCTGCCCTCGCGTGGCCGGTGTCGTCCCGGTCGCAGGGGCGGGGATGGCCATGCTTGCATCTCCGCCCGGTGGTGCCATCTAGCGGTCAGACGCGGCGAGCCTGGGCGAAGCGCGACGTGCTCCGCAAGCTGAAACGTGTGGCGAAGCTGATCATCACCGGGAGGGCCTTCATGGCAGCAACTCCACCACTGTGCAATTTCGGCGAGAAGGCGAAGCCCTTCACGCTACCGGCCACGGACGGGCGCACCTACAGCCTCGACGAGCTCAAGGGCCCCAAGGGCACCGTGATCGTTTTCATGTGCAACCACTGTCCGTATGTGAAGGCGATCATCGACCGGCTGATCCGCGACGCCACCGACCTGAAGGCGATCGGGGTCAATCTGGTCGGCATCTGCTCCAACGACCCGGTCGCTTACCCGGAGGATGACCTGCCGGCGATGCGGCGCTGGGCCGAGGAGAAGCGCTTCCCCTTCCCCTATCTGCACGACGCGACCCAGGAGGTGGCGCGTGCCTACGGTGCCGTCTGTACGCCCGACTTCTTCGGCTACAACGCCGATCTCGAACTGCAATATCGCGGCCGGCTCGACGAGTCCAAGCGCGAGGCCGTGCCCGGCGCGCGGCGCGAGCTGTTCGAGGCGATGCGGCTCGTGGCCGAGACGGGCAAGGGCCCGGCCGAACAGCACGCCTCGATGGGCTGCAGCATCAAGTGGAAGGAGGCGGCGTAGCAGCGCGGTCCTCAACGCGTCGCCGGACTAGGTCGACATGCTGCCGGAGATGGTAGACGAGGTGCTGGTAGCCCAGCGGCACCCGGATCGCGGCGATGTCGACCTCCAGCTGGGCCAGCCTCGCGCGCGCCGTCGCTCGGCTCGTCGCGTCGCCCTGCCCGGCCAGGGTCTCGATCTCGCCGAGCCGTCCGTACCAACGGTAGACGCGCCGCTCGAACCGCCAGCGCACCGCCGGCGGCAGCAGCCGCAGCAGGGGCACGAGCAGCGTGATCGCCGGGATGATCAGGATCGCCGTCCGGTCGACGAACACCGCGAGCCAGAACGGCAGGTAGCGTTGCAGGAAGGGCGGTCCGCGCTCATAGAAGCGGGCCGCCTCCGCGGCGAGCGGAAAGCTCGTCTCGAAGGGTGACGGGAACCGCCGCGGCGGGCTCACCATGTCTCCCGCCGCGTGCGTGTCGCGCGCCGCCTGCAGTAGCAGCTCCTTCAGCGCCGGGTGCAGCTCCTCGCGGACCACCAGGTTCGCCGTCACGGCGACCAGGGTCACGTCCCCCGGCGGACGCATCTCGGCGACGTCCATCAGGCCCCGCGGGATCACTACGGTGGTCGCCTCGGGATGGTGCCTGGCCAGCGCCGCCGCCTCGACGAGGCCCACCAGCGTCACCCCTGGCTGCCGGGCCAGCCGGCGAACGAGGGGCGCCGTGGGTGCGGCGACCACCGCGACGACGTCGACCTCGCCACGTTCGAGCGCCTCGGCGGCCGCCTCGCCACCGAGCGGCAGGAGGTGGGCCTGCTCCGCGTCGATGCCTGCCAGAGCGAGCAGCCGCAGGGTCAGGAGGCGCGTGCCACTCCCCGCGACGCCGACCGCGATCCGCCGGCCGGCCAGCTCGGTCAGCCGGCGCGGCGGCGGATCCAGCGTGGTGAACAAGGCGAACGGCTCGAGGAACACGGCGCCCAGCGAGACGAGGCCCGCATCCTCGCCGGGCGCGACGATGGCGTCGGTGATGCCGCCCTGAACCAGCGCCGCGACGACGCCGGAGGCAGGCTCGCGCAGCAGTTCGAGGTTCTCGACCGATCCCGCCGTGGCCCGCAACTCGAGCGTCACCCCCCGTTCGCGCAAGGCTGCGGCGTAGCGCTCGCCGAACAGCGCGTAGGCGCCACCGTCCTGCCCCGTTGCCATGGTCAGCGAGCGCGGCGGCGCCGGCTCGACGAAGGCGTAGGCGGCGGCGAACCCGGCGAGCACGACGAGCGCGGCCGGCGCGTAGATCCGCCACTGCATGCGCCCTGCCCCACTCCTTGCCCCGCCTGATGCGCCCAAGGCTAGAACCGGCGGATCAACTCGTGAATGCCCAAGCGCCGTAACCGACGACGCTGTCACGCCGGCCGGCGGTGTCGCCGGAACTGCGCAGATCGAGCCGTCGCGCGGTCAGGCCCAGCGTTCTGGCGAGACGGAGCATGCCGGCGACCGGCAGCCAGCCGCAGGCGTCGGACGGACCGAGCGCGCTTTCGTCGAGACGCTCGATCGCCTCGGCGGTGCGCCGGTCGTGCGCGGCGGCGAGAGCGTAGGGCTCGAAATGCGACAGATCGGAACTGACCACGAGAGCCGTGCCGGGACCGGCGAGGGCGGCGAGGACCACCGCCACCTCGGCCGGCGATGCCTCGCCCACAACGAGCGGCACCAGCTCCGGCGTCCCGAGAACGCACTGGATGAAGGGCAGCTCGACCTCGATGGCGTGCTCCCGAGCGTGCGGTCGATCGTCCTCGACGACCCAACGGAGTCGGAGCAGCCCGTTGCGCGCGGCATCAGGGACCATGAGCTCCCCGAGCGGGGTCCGGAACACTGTCCAGTGCGGCAAGGCGATGCCGCGAAATGCCACGAAATGCGAAGGACCGACGACCACGACGCGCTGGATATGTCCGGCATGCGGTGCGAGACAGCGTAACGCGCTGGCGGCGATCGGCCCTGAGTAGATGTAGCCGGCGTGCGGCGCGATCACGGTCGTCGCCGCGAGTTCCGGCCCGCGCGCCGTCGTCAGTAGCGTCTCGACATAGCGCCGCAGCTCGCCGGGCTCGGCGGGATAGAAGCTGCCGGCCACCGCCGGCGGCCGCACATGCACTTCAGCCTCCATCTTGCAGGGCACCCGCGCCCTGCCGATCTGCCAGATATGCCTGCGGACGACATCATGGAAGGCCGCCCGGCCCGCTATTGGCACCGTCTGCCGGACGGCCGCATCCAGTGCGATCTGTGCCCGCGCTTCTGCCGCCTGCAAGACGGGCAGCGGGGCTTGTGCTTCGTGCGCGCCCGGCGACACGACGGTCTGGTGCTGACGACCTGGGGTCGCTCCTCGGGCTTCTGCATCGACCCGATCGAGAAGAAGCCGCTCTACCACTTCCTGCCCGGCACCCCGGTCCTGTCGTTCGGCACCGCCGGCTGCAACCTGACATGCAAGTTCTGCCAGAACTGGGACATCTCCAAGGCCCGGGCATGGGATCGTCTGACCAACACGGCGACACCCGAGACGATCGCCACCGCGGCCCTGGCCACGGGCTGCCGCTCGGTCGCCTTCACCTACAACGATCCGGTGATCTTTCTCGAATACGCGATCGACGTGGCGGCCGCCTGCCGCGCGCGGGGGCTCCGTACGGTCGCGGTCTCCGCCGGCTACATCACGCCCGAGCCGCGCGCCGAGCTGTTCCGTTGGATGGATGTCGCCAACATCGACCTCAAGGGTTTCTCGGAAAGCTTCTATCGGCGCCTGTGCGCCGGAGCGTTGCAGCCGGTCCTGGAGACACTTGCCTACATCCACCGCGAGACCGATTGCTGGCTCGAGGTCACGACGCTGCTGATTCCCGGCGAGAACGACAGCCCGGCCGAGATCGAGGCCCTCTGCCGATGGTTCCTGGACACGCTCGGGCCGGACGTGCCGCTCCACTTCACCGCCTTTCACCCCGACTGGAAGCTGCGCGACCGACCGCCGACGCCGGCGCGGACGCTCATCGAGGCGCGCCGGATCGCCAGAGCAGCCGGTCTGCGCCACGTCTACACCGGCAACGTCCACGACCCTTCCGGTCAGAGCACGTGGTGCCATGTTTGCGGCGCCTTGCTGATCGGCCGCGAAGGGTACGTCCTGGATGGCTGGAACCTGACCCCGGACGCCCGCTGCGCGAGCTGTGCCACGCGCTGCGCCGGCGTGTTCGAGACGCAGCCGGGTGGATGGGGCGCTCGCCGCGTGCCCGTCCGGATCGAGCGCTACGTCCAGACCGAGAGCAACGCGCCGGTGTCGTCTCCGGCCTGATCGGGACCTAGACTGCGCGCGGCCCCGACCAGCCGGAACCGCCCATGCCGTTCGCCTCGCTACGCGACTTCGTCGACCATCTGGAGGCCCGCGGACGGCTCGTGCGAGTCACGGCGCCGGTCTCGCCGGTCCTCGAGATGACCGAGATCCAGACGCGGCTGCTCGCGGAGCAGGGACCCGCGGTGCTGTTCGAGCGGGTCGAGGGCTTCTCCATGCCCGTCCTGGTCAACCTGTTCGGCACGGTCGAACGGGTCGCCTGGGGAATGGATCGTGAACCCCACCAGCTCAGGGAGCTGGGTGAGACCTTGGCGTTCTTCCGCCAGCCGCAGCCACCGGAGAGCTTCGGCCAAGCACTGGAGATGCTGCCGCTGGTCAAGGTCGCGCTGGCGATGAAGCCGAAGACCGTCACCCGCGGGCCGTGCCAGGAGGTGGTGCTGCGCGGCACGGAGATCGACCTCGGGCTCCTGCCGGTGCAGACCTGCTGGCCCGGGGAGCCGGCGCCGCTGATCACCTGGCCGCTGGTCGTCACCAAGGGCCCGTCGGGCGCGCGCGAGGACGGCTTCAACCTCGGCATCTACCGCATGCAGGTGCTGGGCCGCGACCGCACGCTGATGCGCTGGCTGAAGCATCGCGGCGGCGCACAGCATTACCGGCGCTGGAAGGAAACCCGGCGCGAGCCTTTGCCCGCGGCCGCCGTGATCGGCGCCGATCCGGGCGTCACGCTCGCGGCCGTGACGCCGGTGCCCGACACCATGTCGGAGTACCAGTTCGCCGGGCTCTTGCGCGGGCGAAGGGTCGAGCTGGTCGACTGCGTGAGCCAGCCACTCAAGGTCCCGGCGACCGCCGAGATCGTCATCGAGGGCGAGGTCCTGCTCGACGAGCAGGGCGATGAAGGACCCTACGGCGACCACACCGGCTACTACAACAGCGTCGAGCCTTTTCCGGTGTTTCAGGTGACGGCGATCACGATGCGGCGCGAGCCGATCTACCTCTCGACCTTCACCGGTCGGCCGCCGGACGAGCCCTCGGTGCTCGGCGAGGCGCTCAACGACGTGTTCGTGCCGCTGCTGCGGCAGCAGTTCCCTGAGATCGTCGACTTCTGGCTGCCGCCGGAGGGCTGCTCCTATCGGGTCGCGGTCGTCTCGATCCGCAAGGCCTATCCCGGTCACGCCCGACGGGTGATGATGGGCGTCTGGTCTTATTTGCGCCAGTTCATGTACACCAAGTTCGTCATCGTCGTCGACGAGGACATCGACGCGCGCGACTGGAAGGACGTGATCTGGGCGATCAGCACCCGCGTCGATCCGGCCCGCGACCTCGTCGTGATCGAGCACACACCGATCGACTATCTCGACTTCGCCTCGCCGGAATCCGGCCTCGGCTCGAAGCTTGGCCTGGACGCCACCGACAAGTGGCCGCCCGAAACGAAGCGCGAATGGGGCCGCAAGATCCGCATGAGCGAGGAGATCGTCGCGAAGGTGACGGCGCGCTGGACGAGCTACGGTCTGCCCGGGACCGGCCGGCCGATCTGGCGCTGAGCGGCCGCCCGGGTGGCTCGCTGCCCAGGTCAGGTTGCTTCAGCCTGTCGGCGTCGTGACATCGCGTCCGCTATCGATGTGGAGCGATCGCTGTGGGACAGGTTACAGCCTGCCCCCTCGCCTCCTTCGCTTGAAACCTGCCGCTCGGCTTGGTTCGCGGACCGGCCCTGTGTATGGTCCAGGCGCGGGATGATCGGACCGAATGGGCCTGGGGGTACGTGCCGATGCAGGTGACGCGCAGGGTCAAGGAGATCCTCGGCTGGTACGAGGGCGAGTATCCGGGCGTGAAGACCAATCTCGTCCGGCTGCTGATGCAAGGCCGCCTCGCCGGGACCGGCAAGCTCGTCATCCTGCCGGTCGATCAGGGCTACGAGCACGGGCCTGCGCGCAGCTTCGCCCCGAACCCGGCGGCCTATGATCCGCACTACCTGTTTCAACTCGGCATCGACGCCGGACTGTCCGCCTACGCTGCCCCGCTCGGCCCGCTGGAGCAGGGCTGCGACAGCTTCGCCGGACAGATCCCGCTGATCCTCAAGCTGAACAGCGCCAACTCGCTGTCCGGACTACAGGACCAGGCGGTCACCGCCACGGTCGACGACGCGCTGCGCCTCGGCTGCGTCGGGGTCGGCTTCACAATCTACCCCGGCGCGGATGCCTGCTACGGTCAGATGGAGGAGCTGCGCGAGATCACCCGCGAGGCCAAGCGCAAGGGCCTGCTCGTGGTGGTCTGGTCCTATCCCCGCGGCGGCAAGGTCAGCAAGCAGGGCGAGACGGCGCTCGACATCGTGGCCTACGCCGCGCACATGGCGGCGCTGATGGGCGCCAACATCATCAAGGTCAAGCCACCGACCAAGGGGATCGACCTCGACGCCGCGAAACCGACCTACGAGAAGGCCAAGGTCCCCGACGAGACCCTCGCCGACCGGGTCCGGCACGTCATGCAATGCGCGTTCAACGGCAAGCGGCTGGTCGTGTTCTCGGGCGGCGAGGCCAAGGACACCGAGGGGATCCTCGAGGACGTACGGCAGATCGCGGCCGGCGGCGGCCACGGCTCGATCATGGGCCGCAACAGCTTCCAGCGGCCGCGCGAGCAGGCGCTTGAGCTGCTCGATGAGGTGACCAAGATCTATCTCGGCAAGGCGTGAGCCACGACAACGAGTGGATCGACCCGGCGGAAGCCGGCCTCCGCCTGATCCTGACCGCGTCCGGTGCACCGCCCGACGACCCGGAGTTGAGCGAGGCGTTGGCCGCTGTGCCGCTCGCCGCGATCGTGGTACCGCCGGCGGCCGTTCCCTCCTGGCGCGCGCTCTGCCGGACGGCGGGATGCGCGCTGCTCGCCCTCGACGATGTCGAGGCGGCGGTGGCCGCCAACGCCGACGGCGTGCACCTGCGCCGTGCCGAGGGCATCGCCGAGGCTCGCCGACGGCTCGGCGAGCGCCGGCTTCTCGGCGTCTGTGTCGGCGAGTCGCGGCATCTCGCCATGGTTGCCGGCGAGGCCGGCGCCGACTATGTGCAGCTTTGTCTTCTGAGCGGCCCACCCGACCAGGAGCGGCTTGCGCAGCTGGTTCGTTGGTGGAGCGAGCTGTTCGTGCTGCCCTGTGCTGTTGGACCGGTGCCGGATGCGTGGGTGGCAGCGCTGCGCCGATGCGGGCTCGATTTCCTCCTGGCCGAGCTCACCGACACGACGCGGGTCCGGCAGCTCGCCGCTCTCGTCGCCCGGAGCGACGCCGAAGCTTGACCGCACAACCGCGTGCCCACCCGCGCGCAGAGCAGGATCGCCGACCGTCATGCCTCCCGTCCGCCGCGGTGCCAGCGTCGAGATCCTAGCCCGCGCCGCGATGCGCGCCGCGCGTCGGCTCGTCCGCGATTTCGGCGAGGTCGAGCAGCTCCAGGTGTCGATCAAGGGTCCGGGCGACTTCGTGTCGATCGCCGACCGAGAGGCCGAGGCGGCGATCCGCGAGGAGCTGGCCCGGGCCCGGCCCGGCTACGGCTTCCTGCTCGAGGAGGGCGGCGAGGTCCAGGGCACGAGCCCGCACAACCGTTTCATCGTCGACCCGCTCGACGGCACGACCAATTTCCTCCATGGCCTGCCACACTGGGCGATCTCGATCGCACTCGAGCAGCATGGCGAGATCACCGCAGCCGTCGTGTTCGACCCGCTTCGTGACGAACTCTTCCACGCCGAAAAGGGCCGTGGCGCGTTCCTCAACGACCGGCGGCTTCGGGTCTCGGCGCGCAGGGAGCTCGACCGGGCGCTGGTCGGCTGCGGCCTGCCGGTCCGCGACTGGCCTGGACGTGCGAAGGGCTTCACGCGGCAGATGGACCGCGTCGCCGACGAGGTCGCGGGCCTGCGACGGCTCGGCGTCTGCTCGCTCGATCTCGCCTACGTCGCCGCCGGCCGCCAGGATGGCTTCTGGGAATACGACTGCAAGCCGTGGGACATCGCCGCTGGAATCCTGCTCGTCCGCGAGGCCGGCGGACGGGTCGGGCATCTCGAGGGCGGTGAGGACCTGTTCGAACCGGGCACGCTCGTCGCCGGCAATCCGGCCATCTACGAGCGTCTCACCGAGGTCCTGCGCGAGGTCACTCCGCCGCCGCGGTGATCATCGGCGCGGCGTCGCCGTCGGCCCGCCAATCCCAGGGCAACGCGAACGAGCCCTGCCAGACGCCGACCCGATCCGCGCGAGCGAGCGCCTCGTCGGCGACGTAGTCGAGGCTGTAGCGACGGAAGGCCAGGGCGTGCCCGTTGCGCACCAGCCAGCGGCCGAGATCCTCACCGGCGACCCGACACAGGGCGATGAGCCGCCGCCAGCGGTCGCGGTCGCGACCCTCGCAGCGGACCGGCCGTCCGCCGAGCCATTCATCGAGCGCGAGCGCCGCGGCCTGGCCACAGCGCCAGCGCGTCCCGCCACGCTCGCAGAGCTGCCGGCTCTCCGGCGCGTCGATTCCCCACAGACGGACCCGCTCGCCGCGCAGCTCGATGGTGTCGCCGTCGATCACGCTGGCGCGGCCGACCAGCGGCTCGGCTGCCACCGTCCGTGCCGCACCCAAGGACACCGGCCCAATCCCGTGGGTCGCCAGCCCCGCGTAGCCGACCGCGACGAGGAGCCACATGGCCGCAAAGCGGGACCGCCCGCGACGACGCGGGACGCCTGGACGCGACACGACGTTTCCCCACCCGGTACCTGTCCCGCCTTTCCGGCGGGTGCGGCGATCTTAGTGCGGTTCGGGGGCTGCCGTGTCGCCCGAATGTTGGTCGGGCGTAATAGTGGACGCTGTCGGCATCTCGGCGGAGCAGACGCCGCGCCCAGAACGGGTGCGGCGCTGGTTCAACTCAAACGAAAGCGAAGCATCTCGGCGTAACCACCACCAATCGTTCGCCTTTCCAGTGTCCCCACTCCGGCGGCCGCGAGCGCCGCAAGATGGCGGCCGGCGTCCGGTCGTGGCACGACGTGGAACCAGCGCAGCCAAGCACGCAGGGTAGCGCGCGCCACGCGTGGCAGGCCGCTCATCGCGCCGAAGTCGACGACATGGAGCGCTGCACCCTTGCGGCACAGCGCCAGGGCCTGGTCGATCGCCCGGGCCGGCTCGTCGACCATCGAGAGGACGTAGGAGAACAGCAGGTGGTCCACACCATCAGGCGCGCCTGTCACGGCCGGGCTGAGCGTCTCGGCGGTCCCATGGCGCAGCATCACCGGCGCACCGGCACGCGCGACCGCGGCGCGGGCGGTTTCCAGCATCGCCGTTGAGGGCTCGACACCGATGAGCCGCGCCCCCGGGTAGAGCCGCGCGAGGTGCAGCAGGTTGCGGCCGGTGCCGCAGCCGATCTCCAGCACGGTCTCGCCCGGCCGCACGGCCATCTCGCTGAGCAGCTGGTCCCGCCCGAGCAGGTAATACTTCCGTGTCAGATCGTAGATGTGGCGCTGCGGCCGGTAGATCCGGTCCATCCGACCGGCGACGGCGTCCGCCGTGGCGGTCGGCACCTCGCTCACGCGGCGACCCGGCGATAGAGGTGGAATCCGCCATAGATCGCCGATCGGTCGCGCGCGTGCAGTTCGCGGCTGCGCTCCGCCTCGTAGGCCCAGCCGTCGAGCAGCCGCCGCGGCAGCACGGCCTCCAGCGGCGACGGCGCCGCCGCCGTGCGGAAGATGACGCGTGCCCCGGGCGCCGCCGTGCGGTCGATCTGCGCCCACAGCGCGCCGAGCTGCGCCGGCGTCATCCAGTCCTGCGCGTCGAGCAGGACATAGGCGTCGAGGCTCGCCGCCGGGCGTTCCGCCAGCAGCTCCGTGATCGAGATCAGCCGCGCCGTGACGCGCTCGGCGCGCGCCCCGAGGAAGCCGAACGCCTCCGGCTCGAGATAGGGTGGCAGCGATCCACCCGCCGGATCGTAGCAACGGCCGAATGCCTGCCAGGCGAAGTAGTTACGCTGGATGGGAAAATCGCAGGCGAGCCGGCGCACCCGGTCACGGACCAGCGCGACGATGTCGCCGCCGGCCTCGGCCTTCATCGCGTCGAGCTGGGCAGGCGGGATGCCGAGCCCGAAATAGGCCACCGGGAGGCGGAAGCCGGCTCGGAGCAGCGGGCTTTCGAACAGCGGGGCCAGCGTCGTCGTGTAGATCTCCCACTGCTGCTGCGGCGTGCGGGCCTGGACCAGCCGTGCCGGGTCGCGGCCGTGCAGCCGGGCCAGCAGATGCGCGAGGCCGATGGTCCGCCCGAGTAGGCCGGTGCGGTAGAAGCCGCGCCCGAACACGGTGATCCGCCGCCGCAGCCCGATCCGCTCGTTCCAGTAGGCACGCGTCTGCGGGTCGAGCGCCGGTGCGATCCAGCGATCGAACGCCGCGACGTTCGCCGGGTCGGCCGCGTCGGCGAAGAGGCGATGGAACGCGGCGTGGTCCGGCAGAGCGCACGCCGCCGCCAGCTTGAGCCGCAGCAGCGCGATGTGGTGGCGGTTGAGGTCGACCGCGACGATCTCCGCCGGATCGGCGGTGAGGTAGCTCATCACGTTGCAGCCGCCCGAGGCGATGGTGACGAGCCGTGTCGACGGGCCGATCCCGAGGGCCGCCATGTCGACCAGCGGATCCTCCCAGATCTGCGGGTAGACGAGGCCCTCGAATGCGCGGGCGAAGAGCCGCTCGAGCAGACCGCGCGAGGTCGCGAGACCGTGCGAGGCGGCCGCCTCGTGAACCAAGGATCGGGCCATTGCGGAGGGCTCCTTCAGGCTGCCCGGCAGAGCTGCCGCTCGAGGCGCACGCCGCGTGCGTCGACGGCAAGGAAGGTCGTCGAGCCGCCGACCCAGGAGCCGGCGTTGTAGTAGTCGACGTCGCGAGCCCCGGCGAAACGGCGGTGAACCGGCTCGTGGGTGTGCCCGCACACCACCACATCGACGCACCGGCGCCGCGCGAACCGCGCCGCACGGACGGCGACCTGCTCGCCGAGGTCCGACAGGCGGCCGTGCATCCGATCGAGGACGGCAGGCCAGCGCCCGTGGCGCGAGAGGCGGCGCTGGCAGAACCCGTAGCCGTGCGAGATCAGCCGGCTGATCCGGCGGTTACAGGTGACGAAGCGGTCGAAGCGGTCGCCGTGCAGGGCGAGAAAGTGGCGCTCGCCACAGGTCCAGCGGAAGCTCTCACGCATCCGGATCCCGGTGAGGGTCGCCACGATCGGGCTCAGCTCGCGATCGTGGTTGCCCTTGATCCACACGATCTCGACTGCGCCATCGTTGGCCAGCCGACGGAGCCGATAGAGCAGCGCCCAGGTGTCCGCGCAAAAATTACGGAAGCCGTAATCGTGGAGGACGTCGCCCAGCAGGATCAGGCGCTGGAAGCGCCATTCCTCGAGCAGACCGAGAAGGTCACGCGGGCGTGCCGCGGGGATGCCGAGATGCAGATCCGAGACGATCAGCGTCTCGGTCGTGGCGGCCGTGGGCAAGGCGACCATCCCGCTGGTTGCGGCTGGCCGCGCAACTAACCATCGACGATGACAGACCGGCGATGCTCCCGTGACGGGACGGGTACGCCGCCGGGCCCGGGCTCCGGTGCTACAGCGTCCCCATCAGCGCCGCGACGTCGCACATCCGGTTGGAGAAACCCCACTCGTTGTCGTACCAGCTCGCGACGCGCACGAGCCGTCCCTCGATCACTTTGGTCGCGTTGAGATCGACCGTACTCGAATGCGGATCGTGGTTGAGATCGACCGAGACCAGCGGCTCGCGGGTCGTGGCGAGGACGCCCTTCAGTGCGCCGGCTGCAGCCGCCTGCAGCGCGCTGTTGATCTCCTCGAGGCTCGTCTCTCGCTTGGGTACGAAGGTGAGATCGACGAGCGAGACGTTCTGCGTCGGCACGCGGATCGCCACCCCGTCGAGCTTGCCCTTCAGCTCGGGCAGGACGAGACCGACCGCGCGCGCGGCCCCGGTCGAGGTCGGAATCATCGAGGCGGTCGCGGCGCGCGCCCGGTAGAGGTCCTTGTGGAAGACGTCGAGCAGGTTCTGATCGTTGGTGAAGGCGTGAATGGTGGTCATGTGGCCGCGCTCGATGCCGACCGCGTCGTGCAGCACCTTGGCCACCGGGGCGAGGCAATTGGTGGTGCAGGACGCGTTGCTGACCACGCTGTGCTCGGCCTTCAGCGCGTCGTGGTTGACCCCGTAGACGACGGTGAGATCGGCCCCTTCGCCGGGGGCGGAGATCAGCACCTTGCGCGCGCCCGCGGCCAGATGCCCCGACGCCTTCTCCTTCGCCGTGAAGGCACCGGTGCATTCCAGCACGATGTCGACCTCGAGCTCGCGCCAGGGCAGCTTGGCGAGGTCGCGCTCGGCGGTGACCCGGATCGGGCCGCGCCCGATGTCCATCCTGTCGCCTTCGAGCCGCACGGTGCCGGGAAAGCGGCCGTGCACGCTGTCGTAGCGGAGCAGGTGCGCGTTGGTCGCCGGTGGCGCCAGATCGTTGACGCCGACGACGACAATGTCGGTGCGTCCGGACTCGTGGATCGCCCGCAGAATATGGCGCCCGATGCGTCCGAAGCCGTTGATGGCGACGCGAACGGCCATGCTCGTCCCTCCCGTCAATGCTCGCCGAGACGCGCGCGGACGCGGGCCGCCACCGCCTCGGCCGTGATGCCGAAATGCGCGTACAGTACGTCGCCAGGGGCGCTGGCGCCGAAGCTGGTCATACCGATGACATCGGCCTCGCTCGCGACGTAGCGCGTCCAACCGAACGGCGCGCCAGCCTCGACCGCGACTCGCGGCGCATCGCCGAGCACCGCCGCGCGATAATCGGGATCCTGTCGCTCGAACAACTCCCAGCTCGGCATCGACACGACCGCGCAGGAGATGCCGTCTGCCGCGAGCTGCTGGCGCGCCTGCAGGGCAAGCGCCACCTCCGAGCCCGTGGCGAGCAGCGTCGCTTGCCGTGGACCCTCGGCTTCGGCCAGCACGTAGGCGCCGCGCGCGCAGAGATTCTCGGCGCTGTAGGCGAGGCGTACCGGCGGCAGGTTCTGCCGGGTCAGCGCGAGGACCGACGGTCCGGTCCGGTGCGCCAGGGCGACCATCCAGCACTCGGCGGTCTCCACCGCGTCCGCCGGTCGCAACACCAGCATGTTCGGGATCGCCCGTAGCGAGGACAGATGCTCGACCGGCTGGTGTGTCGGTCCATCCTCGCCGAGGCCGATCGAATCGTGTGTCCCGACGAGCACGACCCGCTGGTGCATCAGCGCCGCGAGCCGCAGCGCCGGCCGGGCGTAATCGGTGAAGACCAGGAAGGTCCCGCCGTAGGGAACCACGCCGCCGTGCAGCGCGAGGCCGTTCATCGCCGCCACCATGCCGAATTCGCGCACGCCGTAGTGGAGGTAGCGCCCGGCAAACGATTCAGCGGTGATGACCGCCGTGGCCTTGGTGTTGGTGTTGTTGGAGTGGGTCAGATCCGCCGAGCCACCGAGCAGCTCTGGCCAAGCAGCGGTGAGGACCTCGAGCGCCTCCTGGCTCGACTTGCGGCTGGCCCAGCTTGGCCGCTCCACGGCGAGTCGGCGCAGATAGGCAGCCATCGCCGGCTCGACCGTCTCCGGCATGTCCCCGGACATGGCGCGCTCGAACGCAGCGCGGTGCAGGCTCGCCTCGAGCCGCGCCCGCCACGCCGCGACCGCCGCGTCGCCGCGCGCCCCGGCCGCGCGCCATGCGGCACGAATCTCCTCCGGCACTTCGAAGGGCGGGTGCACCCAGCCGAGGTTGCGCCGGGCCCCTGCGATCTCCTCGGGCCCGAGGGGCGCGCCGTGCACGGCGGCCTTGCCGGCCTTGGTCGGGGCACCGTGGCCGATCGTGGTGCGACAGGCGATCATCACCGGGCGATCGGAGGCCTTGGCACGTTCCAGCGCGGCGTCGATCGCCGCCGGGTCGTGGCCGTCGATCCGCCACGCGTTCCAGCCGCAGGCGGCGAAGCGCGCCACCTGGTCGTCGGACACGGCGAGGCTGGTCGGCCCGTCGATGCTGATTCCATTGTCGTCGAACAGCACGATGAGCCGCGACAGGCGCAGATGTCCGGCGAGCGAGATCGCTTCGTGGCTGATCCCTTCCATCAGGCAACCGTCGCCGGCGATCACCCAGGTGCGATGATCGACCAGCTCGCTGCCGAACCGCGCCGCGAGATGACGCTCGGCGATCGCCATGCCGACCGCCATGGCCAGCCCCTGGCCGAGCGGCCCGGTCGTCGTCTCGACGCCGAAAGCGTGGCCGAACTCTGGATGGCCGGCGGTCCGCGAGCCGAGCTGGCGGAACCGCTTCAGCTCGTCGAGGGTCATGTCCGGGTAGCCGGTCAGGTGCAGCAACGCGTAGAGCAGCATCGAGCCGTGACCGGCCGACAGCACGAAGCGGTCGCGGTCAGGCCAGTCGGGATGCTGCGCGCTGTACTTGAGGTGCTTGGTGAACAGGACGGTGGCCACGTCGGCCATCCCCATCGGCATGCCGGGATGACCTGACTTGGCTTGCTCGACCGCATCCATCGCCAGCGCGCGGACGGCGTTGGCGAGGTTATTGTGGTCCATGGCGCTCATGCACGAGTTCCGCTCGAAGGGAGATCCGGACGCGGCGCACCGAGTGCGCAACTCCGACCGTCTAGCGACCGACGGAGCCGCACGTTGCCGCGCGCGGCCCAAAAATCAATCGGCAAACCGTCTCATCACGGGCGGCGGGGAGATGGCCGCCGCCGATCGGCACCTTGCAATCCCGCGAAAGGTCAAGCAGGCTCAACAGCGTACGCGGGGATGCGGGACGGATATGTCAACATTCGCCGAGGCGAGCCGGCGACTCGAAGCGGCCGTGATGCGGCTCGAGACCGCGCTGCGGCAGGCTCCCTCAGGCGCTGCGGCAGCCCGCGAGCTGAGCTTGCTCGAGGCGGAGTGCAACAGCCTGCGGCAGGCGCTCGACATGGCCGAGCAGCGCAACCGCCGCCTGTCCGAGGCTGCGGACGAAGTGGCCCGGCGCCTCGACCGCGCCATCGGCGAGCTGAGCGACATCGTGGAGGGCTAGCAGCCGTGCCGACCTTGGAGGTCTCGATCAACGGACGGCGCCACCAGCTGCAGTGCGCCGAGGGGGAGGAGACGCGGCTGCGCCGGCTCGCCGCCTATGTCGACGCCCGGGTGGCCGAGCTCGCCAAACAGCACGGCCAGGTCGGCGACGCGCGGCTGCTCGTGCTGACGAGCCTCCTGATCGCCGACGAACTGTCCGACGCCTATGACGAGATCAAGCGGCTGAAAGGCGCGGTCGACGCGCAGACGCGGCAGGGCGAGGAGCAGGCCGCCGAGGCGATGAACCGGCTGGCCGCCCGGCTGGAGCAGCTTGCGGACGCCCTGCAGAGGCCTTAAGTCAGCAGATGGCGGTTGCTGCCCGGTTCGTGAACGTCGTTTCACTCGCCTTGGGCCTAATTCGTTCCCAACGGGAGCTGTCCCTGTCATGACCCTGGTCATGGCACATGGCGCCCACCTGCTGAGCAGGTCCCAGGGACGGATGCGACGGGACGGCCATGGTGGCGCCGCCAGCTCTTCTCGCTGACCCCGTCTGGATGGCTCGGTATTGAACGAGGCGGTCGAAGCCAAGGCCGAGCTGCGGATGCGGATGCGTGTGCTGCGGCATGAGCTGCCGGCGGAAGCGGCAGCGTCCGCCTCCCGCGATGCCGCCGAGCGCGTCTTGGGACTGTTTGTGGCGCTGGGGCTGGCGCCGCGGGAGGTAGCCCTGTTCCTGTCATTGCGTGGCGAGATCGACACGCGCCCGCTCGCGCGGCGGCTGCGATCTTTCGGCGCGGCGTTGAGCCTGCCGCGGATGGTCGGCCGCGATGCGGCCTTGCGCTTCCATCGCTGGTCGCCAGGCGACCCGTTGCGCAGGGCGGCGATGGGAGTGCAGGAGCCGCTGCCCGAGCAGCCCGAGGTCGTTCCCGAGGTGATCGTGGTGCCGCTGCTCGCCTTCGACCGGCGCGGCTACCGGCTCGGCTATGGCGGCGGCTACTACGACCGAACGCTCAGCAGCCTGCGCCGAGGGACGACCGTGCTGGCGATCGGCTTCGCCTTCGCGCTGCAGGAGGTCGAGCGCGTGCCGGCCACCGAGCGCGACCAGCGCCTCGACTGGATCGTCACCGAGACCGCAGCGCTGCGCGTGGCCGGAGCCTGAGCGGGTGCGCGTGCTGTTTGTCGGCGATGTGGTCGGCCGTTCCGGGCGCACGCTGCTGCTCGAGCGGGTTGGCGAGCTGCGCCGCCGGCTGCGCCTCGACGCGGTGATCGTCAACGGTGAGAACGCGGCCGCCGGATTCGGCATCACGCCGAAGATCTGCATCGAGATGTTTACCGCCGGCGTGGACCTGATCACGACCGGCAACCATGTCTGGGACCAGAAGGAGCTGATCGGCTACATCGCCAGCCAGCCGCGCGTGCTGCGCCCGCTCAACATGCTTCCGGGCACGCCAGGCAACGGCGTCGCCGAGGTCCGCACCGAGGCCGGCAAGCGCCTGATCGTGATCCACGTGCTCTGCCGGCTGTTCATGAAGCTCGCCGACGACCCCTTCCGCGCCATCGAGCGCGAGCTACAGCGGTTCCGGCTCGGCATCACGGCCGACGCCATCCTGGTCGACGTGCACGGCGAGGCGACCAGCGAGAAGACCGCACTCGGTCACTTCCTCGACGGGCACGTCTCGCTCGTCGCCGGGACGCACACCCACATCCCGACCGCGGATGCGCAGATCCTCCCGGGCGGCACCGGCTATATCACCGACGTCGGCATGACCGGCGACTATGATTCGGTGATCGGCATGGACAAGGCCCTTGCCGTGGCGCGTTGGCGCAGCGATGTGCCGCAGCCCAAGCTGGAGGCGGCGCAAGGCCCGGCGACACTGTGCGCGGTCTATCTCGAGACGGACGATCGGACGGGCCTCGCGCGCAGCGTGCAACCGCTGCGACTCGGCGGTCGCCTCGCCGAGGCTTGGCCGACCGTCGACTGAGCGCCGGTTTCAGCCGGCCGCCGGCGCAAAGGTGCGGCGATAGGCGAAGAGCCCCGCGGCGCCGCCGGTGTGGACGAACACGACATTGTCGCTCTTCGAGAAGTAGCCCTTGCGCACGAGGTCGATCAGGCCAGCAGCGCCCTTCCCGCTGTAGACCGGGTCGAGCAGGATGCCCTCCTGCCGTGCGAACAGCTCGACCGCCTCGATCATGCCCGGGGTCGGGATGCCGTAGCCCGCGCCGACATAGTCGCAGTTGGCGATCACCCGCTCGCGACGGATGCCGCCCTTGAGGCCGATGCGCTCGGCGACCGCCTCGGCGAGGCGGTGGACGTTCTCCTCCTGCTTCTCGCGCGGCGCGCGGACGCCGATGCCCAGCACCGGGATGCCGCTGCTCATCGCCTCCAGGCCGGCGACGAGGCCCGCCTGGGTGCCCGCGCTGCCGGTGGCGTGCACCACGTAGTCGATGCGCAACGAGCGCGCATTCGCTTGGTAGAGCAATTCCTCCGCGCAGGCGACGTAACCCAGCGCACCCGTCACGTTCGACCCGCCGCCTGGGATCAGATAGGGCCGCCCACCCGCCGCACGGACCTCCGCGGCCACGGGCTCAAGGGCGGCGTTCATGTCTCCGCCCGAGGGATAGTCACGGAGCTCCGCACCGAGCAGGCGATCAAGCAGGACGTTGCCGTTGTAGAGATAGTCCGGGTCCTCGGTGGTGACCCGATGCTCGAGGAGGATGATGCAGCGCAGGCCGAGCCGTGCCGCGATCGCCGCGGTCTGCCGCCCGTGGTTGGTCTGCACGGCACCCTGGGTGATCACGCAGTCCGCACCCTCGGCCAGCGCCTCGCCCATCAGGAACTCGAGCTTGCGGGTCTTGTTGCCACCGGTGGCGAGGCCGGTGCAGTCGTCGCGCTTGATCCACAGCCGTGGCCCGCCGAGCAGCCGGGTCAGGCGCTCCATCGGCTCCAGCGGCGTCGGCAGATGCGCCAGGTGCAGGCGCGGGAACCGGGCGAGATGCATGAAGGGCCTCCCTCGTTCTCGGCTCAGCCTCGCGGCGGCGGCAGCGGCCGACGGCGCTTGGCGTAGGCGACTGTGGCCGCAGCCAGCACGGCCGTGCTGTCGATCAAGGGTCGCGGCAGGTCGCCGTCCCGCAAGACGAGCGGCACCTCGGTGCAGCCGGCGACGATCACCTCGGCGCCGCCCGCGATCAGCTCGACCGCCAGCGCCCGCATCGCGTCGGCGACGGCCGCGTCGCGGCGGCCCGCCTTGATCGTGTAAAGCAGCTCCATGAAGCGTCCTTGCTGCGCATCGTCGAGGGTCACCGGCTGCAGATCCGCGGCGCCGAGCGCACCCTCGTAGAGGCGAGCCTGGCGGCAGCCCCCGGCAGTCAGCAGGCCGATCCGTCGCGCCTCCGGCAGCCGCCGCAGCTCCGCCACCGTCTCCTCGATGATGCTGACGAAGGGTACGGCCGCGGCGGCGCGGATCTCGCCGACGAAGGCGTGCGCCGTGTTGCACGGCATGACAAGGAGCTCCGCGCCCGCTTGTTCGAGCCGGCGAGCCATCGCCGCCAGCTCCGGGGCCGGTGACGGCCCGCTCCCGGCGATCGCCAGGTTGCGGTTCGGCACCTTGGGGTTGCAGTCGACGATCAGGTGCAGGTGATCCTGGTCGCGGGCCGCGTCGGTGAGCGCGATCACCTTGGCCATGAAGTCGACCGTCGCCTCGGGCCCGAGGCCGCCCATCACGCCGACGGTCAGGTCGCGGCCCATGGCAGGACGACAGCTCCAGCTCCTCGCCGGTACAAGCCCGGGCGGGATGGCCACCACGGCCGATTGCCTCGCGAGGTGCCGTCTTCTAAGCCTCGCGGGACAAGCCCCGCAAGCAACGGAAGCCGCCGATGGCATCGCTCGTGGTCGTCGACCATCCGCTCGTCCAGCACAAGCTCACGCTGATGCGGATGCGCACGACCCCGACGGCCGAGTTCCGCCGTCTGGTGCGCGAGGTGGCGCTCCTGCTCGGCTACGAGATCACCCGCGGCCTGGCGCTCACCGAGACCGAGATCGAGACCCCGCTCATGACGACGCGGGCGAAGGTGCTGGCCGGCAAGAAGCTGTGCCTCGTGTCGATCCTGCGCGCCGGCAACGGGCTGCTCGATGGGATGCTCGACCTGCTGCCCTCGGCGCGCGTCGGCCATATCGGGCTCTACCGCGACCCGGCGACGCTCCTGCCCGTCGAATATTACTACAAGGTCCCCGCGGACATCGCCGAGCGCCCGGTGATCGTCGTCGATCCGATGCTGGCAACGGCCAACTCCGCCGTGGCCGCGGTCGAGCGGGTCAAGCGCGACGGCGCCACCGACATCCGCTTCGCCTGCCTGCTCGCCGCCCCGGAAGGCGTGGCGCGGATGACTGGCGCACACCCCGACGTGCCGGTCTACACCGCCGCCGTCGACCAGGGCCTGAACGATCACGGTTACATCCTCCCCGGCCTCGGTGACGCCGGCGACCGGATCTACGGCACCCGCTGAGCCTGGCGCGTCGCCGCGCGTTGGCAGAGCCTTAACCCTACCGCGGCTATTTCGCATTGGCCTGTGCTGTCGCCGGCAGCTAATGCACGAAGGTCGCTCCGAGCGTGCGGTACGTGATGCGCAGCCCTTGCCGATTCGGCATCGTCGAGGCCTTTCCCGGCAGCCTCGCCGGCTTCCCCGACATTCTGGCGCGCTGGGGGTACGCCTCCCGGCTGCTGACCCCGGCCGAGCTTGTCGAGCCCGGCGCGGCGATGGACCTGGCGATGATCGACGCCGGCAGCCAGCCCGGCCTCGACACCCTGCGCCGGGTGGTCGGCCGCTGCCGCGGCGGCCCACCGGTGGCGGCCTTGGCCCGCAGGGACGATCCCACTGTGTTCTCGCAGGCGCTCGCGCTGGGCTGCGCGGACGCGCTCGCCTTTCCCCTCCGGGACGACGAGCTGCGCCTGCGCGTCGCGGCCCTGTCGGCGCTCGCCCTGGCGCATCGCGAGCATCAGCGTCGTCAGGCGCTCCTCGCCACCTACGCCGAACCCGCCGTGCGAAGCTCGCGCGCCCGCGCCGAGTCGGAGCCGCCCCGTGCCGAGGTTCTGCTCGTCGGTCCGGCGGGTGAGCAGCAGGTACGGATCGCCAACGGAGTCGGACCGGCCACGCTCAGCTACGCCGACAGCGCTGCGATCGCCCGCCGCATGCTCAAGGAGCGGCGCTTCGACCTTCTCGTGGTCACGCTGGCCGAGCCCGGCGCCGCCCCGCTGGTCGAGCCCGGAAGCGACCCGTTCGCCGCGCTCACCCGCGATTGTGCCAAGCTGCTCGCCGGTTCCCTGCCCGATGCCGGCGGCACCGCCGACGCCATCGCCGCCGGCTTCGACGACCTCGTGCCACTGTCCGATGGACCCGAGGCGATCCGCCTGCGCTTCGAGTTCTGGCGGCACCTGCAGCGTCTGCGCCGGTCGCTGCGCGAGCCCGAGCGGCACCCCGGCGCCCGCTATGCGCTGGATGCGCCGAGCGGCCTGTTTCACGAGGGGTTCTTGCTCGATCATCTGGCCGAGAGGTTCGCGCGTGCCGAAGGGCCATTGCGCCAGCCGATCGTGGTCCTGTGCCTCGCCGGGCTCGATGGCCTGGGTCGCGCCCATGGGCACGGTCCGGCAAGTCGGCTCGTCGCGCGCGCCGGCGACGCCCTGCGGCGAGCGATTCGGGCCGAGGATCTCGCCGCCCATCTCGGTCGCGGTCAGTTCGTGGTGGCGCTCGTCGCCGAGGACCCGTCTACCGGCGGACCCGTCCTGGAGCGCCTGCGTGGGGCGCTGACCTCGGCGCTCGCCGGCCACCTCGACGGACCGTCGGGTTTGTCGATCGCCGCCGCCGTCAGCGAGATCCGCTACATGGCCGAGGCGGAGCGGGTCATCGCCCGCTCGTTCCGCGACCTGGCCTGGGAGCAGCGCCGCGTCGCCTGAGCAATCCGGGCACCGCGTCCCGCGCCGGCTCAGATCATGTACTGGCCACCATTGGCCGAGATCGTCGCACCGGTGATAAAGCCGGCGTCGTCGCTGGCGAGGAAGACCACGCAGCGGGCAACCTCCTCCGGCTCGCCGAGCCGTCCGACCGGGATCTGCGGCAGGATCCGCTCGTTCAGGATCTTCTCGTCGACCGCGCGGACCATTTCCGTGCCAATGTAGCCCGGGCAGATCGCGTTGACGGTGATCCCAACGCGGGCACCTTCCTGGGCCAGCGCCTTGGTGAAGCCGATGTCGCCGGCCTTCGCCGCCGAGTAGTTGGCCTGCCCGGCTTGGCCCTTCTGGCCGTTGATCGAGCTGATGTTGACGATGCGCCCGAACTTGCGGTCGCGCATCCCCGGCCAGATCGGATGCGTCATGTTGAACAGACCGGTCAGATTGGTCGAGATCACCTCGCTCCACTGCTCGCGGGTCATGCGATGGAAGAAGGCGTCGCGCGTGATGCCGGCATTGTTGACCAACACCTCGACCGGCCCAAGCGCCGCCTCCACCTCACGGATGCCGGCGACGCAGGCATCGTAGTCGGCGACGCTCCACTTGAAGACCGGGATCCCGGTCTCGTCCTTGAACGCCTGAGCGGCCGCATCGTTGCCGGCATAGTTCGCCGCGACCTTGTAGCCTTGCGCCTGCAGCGCCTTCGAGATCGCGGCACCGATGCCGCGGCTGCCACCCGTCACCAACGCCACCCGGGCCATCCCTGTCCTCCCTGTTCCGGTTTCCTCGTCGCGCTGCGGCCGGCCTGCGGCGGGCCGGCCGCGATCCGCGCCGTCGGCTGCCGCTCAGTCGCGCGCGACACACATGGCGATACCCATCCCACCGCCGATGCACAACGTGGCGAGACCTTTCTTCGCGTCGCGACGCTGCATCTCATGCAGCAGCGTGGTCAGGATCCGCGCTCCGGACGCGCCGATCGGATGGCCGATCGCGATGGCGCCGCCGTTGACGTTCACCCGCTCCGTGTCCCAGCCCATGTCCTTGTTCACCGCGATCGCCTGGGCGGCGAACGCCTCGTTGGCCTCGACGAGATCGAGGTCGCCGGGCTTCCAGCCGGCCTTCTCCAGCGCGCGGCGGGAGGCAGGGATCGGCCCGGTGCCCATGATCGCCGGGTCGACCCCGACCTGCGCCCACGACACGATGCGCGCCAGCGGGGTCAACCCGCGCCGCTCGGCCTCCTCGGCCGTCATCAGCACGACGGCGGCGGCGCCGTCGTTGATGCCCGACGCGTTGCCCGCGGTCACCGTGCCGTCCTTGGCGAAGGCCGGGCGCAGCTTGGCGAGTGCGTCGAGCGTAGTCCCGGCACGCGGGTACTCGTCCGTGTCGACAAGGATGTCGCCCTTGCGCGTCTTGACCGTCACCGGGACGATCTCGTCCTTGAATTTGCCGGCGCTCATCGCCCGCTCGGCCTTGTTCTGCGAGGCGCAGGCGAAGCGGTCCTGCTCGTCCCGGGTGATCTGCCACTGCTGCGCCACATTCTCGGCGGTGTTGCCCATGTGATAGCCGTTGAAGGCATCCCACAGGCCGTCCTTGAGCATGGTGTCGACCAGCTCGAGGCCGCCCATCTTCTGCCCCTGGCGCAGATAGGCGCAATGCGGCGCCATGCTCATGCTCTCCTGGCCACCGGCAACGACGATCGCGCTGTCGCCGTTCTTGATCGCCTGGTAGCCCAGCGCCACCGACTTGAGGCCGGAGCCGCACAGGATGTTGACGCCGTAGGCAGGCACCTCCTTGGGCAGCCCGGCGTTGATCGAGGCCTGCCGGGCCGGGTTCTGGCCCTGCCCGGCGGCGAGGATCTGGCCCATGATCACCTCGGACACCTCGGTGGCGGCGACGCCGGCGCGCTCGAGCGCGGCGCTGATCGCAACCCGGCCCAGCTCGTGCGCCGGCAGGCTGCCGAAGGCGCCGCTGAAGGACCCGACCGGCGTGCGGGCGGCGCTGACGATGACGACATCGCTCATGGACGAGATGCTCCCCTGGGATGGTGGGCGTGATCGCTGCCACCACGCACGGATCGGGCGCGGCAGGGCGTCGAGGGTGGCCCGCTTATACTCCCGCCGCTGCCGCTGGCCAGCGACGGATGACGCCGCCGCTCAGGCGAACCGTCGCAGCCAGGCGGACAAGGGCGCCCACAGCGAGGTCGGTGCGCCAGCACCGACGATCATCCCGACATGGCCGCTCTCCGGCTCCAGCACCTGCACGTCGCGCAGCGCCGGCGCCAGCGCCAGCGCCGATTCACGCGGGACGATCCGATCATGGCGCGGGGCAGCGACGAGCACAGGTATCCGCAGCCGGTCGGGCCGAATCGGCACGCCGCCGAGGCGCCAGCGGCCGGTTGCGGGCAGGTTGCGCCGATACCATTGGTCCACGCATTCCTCCCCGATCACGGCGGGGACGCGCACGCCGTCGGACAGCCAGTCCTCGATCGCGACGAAGGTCCGCGCGCGCGGCGAGCCCGGATCGAGCTCGCCGAACGTGGCGTACTTGGCGATCACCGCCTCGGGCGCGACCGTGGCGAACAGCAGGTCGAGGAGTACCCGCGGTAGCTCCGGGCCCGCGGCGACGAACGCCCCTTGCCGGCCCGTGGCGAGCCGCACGAGCGGCGCGCGCAACGCGCTGCGGCGGAAATCCCATGGCGTCGCGAGCAGCGCCAGTCCGTCGACCAGGTCCGGCCGCCGCACGGCCGCGGCGAGGGCCAGCAGGCCACCCATGCAATAGCCGACCAGGATCGGGCGCCGGCCGAACTGCCGCGTGACGAGCTCGGCGGCGGGCTCGAGGCGCCCGGCGACGCACTCGACTAGGCCAGCGCCGCTCGTCGCGGCGTCCGGAGGGCCCCAGTCGACCATTAGCACGCGCGCATCCCGTGCCAGGGCGCGCACCAGGGAGCGCTCCGGCAGGAGATCGAGGATGTAGGCACGGTTGATCAGCGACGGCACGAGCAGAACGGGCCGCCCCGAGCCGCCGAGATCGAGGAGCCGCGCGCTACCGAAGGCGGCGACCGGTGTCCCGCGTTGCCGCGGGCGCGGCAGCGGGTGACGCCAGTAGGCCCGCACGCCGGCGACGAACCGCTCCAGCGTGTGCGCGCCTCGCCACATGGCCGCCGCCCCGTCCGCGCCCGCCAGTGCCAGATAGAACGGCAGCGGGTGCGGTCCGGTCCGCCCGCCCGGCGGCGCCGTCGCGTCCGGCGTCGCGGGCGCCGCGGCGGCCGGAGCCGGGTTCGCTTGCCTCATTGCCGATGGGCACCGGCGCGCGACAGCCGACCGCGCCGGCCTGGCCTCGGTTTCATGCCGTTAACCGGATGTTAGCGAAGGGGCGCGAGACTGGCGATGTTGCGGGCTCACTCAGCAGGAGACACTCCCATGAGCTTCCTTCGTCGCTTCGTCGCCGACGAGGCCGGCGCCACGGCCATCGAATACGGCCTGATCGCGGCCCTCGTCTCGGTCGCCATCATCGGCATCCTCGGCACCCTCGGCGACAACCTGATCACCACCTTCACGACGATCGCCACCGAGCTCGGCGGCGCCGGCTGATCGTCCGACACGACGCTGCGGGGCCCGGGGGCGGATCCGCTCCGCTGCGCCGGGCCCCGTCGCGCCGAGCGCCGCGAGGCCGCGCCGGGCCGCCCGAGCTGTAGGCCGACCTCAAGCGCGCACGGTGCCGCCGAGCAAGGGGAGATTTCGGATGGATGCTGCGTGGCTCGTCGCCGGGCTCGGCCTTCCCGTCGCGGCCCTCCTCGGGCACGCCGCCTGGCAGGACTGGCAACACCGCAGGATACCCAATTCGCATTGCCTCGCCATCGCGTTCCTCGCCCTCGTCGAGGCGGCGCTGACGCAACGGCTGCTAGGCTCGGCGATCGCCGGGCTCTCCCTCCTCTTGACCGGGATGCTCGCCTGGCAGGCGCGCCTCCTCGGCGGCGGCGACGCCAAGCTGCTCGCCGCGGTGGCGATCTGGGCCGGGCCGCAGCGGCTCGTCACCCTGCTCGGCGCTACCGCGCTACTCGGCGGTGGGCTGGCGCTGCTCGCGCTCTGGCAGATTGGCCGGGGCCAGCCGGCCACCACGGCTGCTGCGACCGTCGCCGGGAGCCGGACGCGGGTCGGTACGCCCGGCGCGACGGCCGGCGTGCCTTACGGCGTTGCCATCGCGGGTGGCGCCGTCTGGGTCTGGCTCATGACCACCTTCGCCTGAAAGGCTGCCGGCCATGTCCGCCCGTCGCATCGTCCTGCCGATCATCGCGCTCGCCCTCGCCGGCGGTGCAGCCCTGCTCGCGCGAAGCTGGCTCGAGAGTCAGCGCCGCTCCGTCGAGGTCGTCGCCGAGGCACCGCCGCGGCCGACCAAGGCGGTGCTGGTCGCGGTACGCGATCTGCGCACCGGCGAGTTCGTCCAGCCCGACCTCTTCCGCTGGCAGGAGTGGCCCGACGTGGCGACCCCGGACGGTTATCTCGTGGAGGGCTCGGCCGATCCCACGAGCCTCGCCGGTGCCGTGGTCCGGCGCGAGATCGCGGCGGGCCAGCCGGTCACTGCGGCGCTCCTCGTCAAGCCCGGCGAGCGGGGCTTTCTCGCCGCCGTGCTGGAGCCCGGCACCCGCGCCGTGTCGCTGCCGATCGACGAGGCTTCCGGCAATGCCGGGCTCGTACTGCCTGGGGACCGGGTCGACGTGATCGTCACGCAGACCATCGGGGGCGAGGATCAGCAGGCCGTCCGTCGCGTGAGCGAGACCGTCCTGCAGGACGTCCGCGTGATCGCCATCGGTCGGCGCCTGAGCGCCACGGCGACCGAGGATCTGACTTCCGGCCAGGGCAAGACGGCAACCCTCCAGGTGACACCTGCCGAGGCCGAGAAGGTGGCGCTCGTCGCCGATCTCGGCCGCCTCTCGTTGAGCCTGCGCAGCTTGGCGCAGGACGGAGCATCCGACCCAGGCCGCGATCCGGCCGGCGCGTTCACTTGGGACGACGAGGTCGCCCGGACGCTGCTGCCTGAGAACCAGCCGGTCGGCTCGATGGCGCTGATCCGCGGTGGCGAAACACAGCTGCTCACCGTGCAGAGGGGGATCACTCGATGAGAACATCGTCGCGCCGCGGCCGGAGTTGGGCGTTCTGGGCGCTGGCGGCGCTGCTGGCGCTCGTGCCCGCCGCCCCGCCCGGCCGGGCCCAGGAGGCCCTCCCGTCGACCGCGGCCGAGGTGCTCAGCCCCGACGCGCCACTCACCATCGAGGTGCGCAAGGGCCGGGTCATCCGGTTGCCGCAGCGGGCGGCCGCGGTGTTCATCGCCGACCCGGACACAGCCGACGTTCAGGTTCACTCGCCGTCGCTCATCTACCTGCTCGGCCGGCGGGCTGGCACGACGAGCCTTTACGCCGTCGACGACCGCGATCGGATCCTGTTCCGTCGGGACATCGTGGTGGAGCACAACCTCGGCGCCCTGCGCCGCGTCGTCGCGCAGATCGCGCCCGATGGCAGCGCCGAGGTCGATTCGATCGACGGCGGCATCCTGCTCCGCGGCGCGGTCGCCGATGCGCGCGTCGCGCAGGACCTCCGCGAGGCTGTCGGTCGCTTCCTCGGCGCCGAGGAAACCATCGTCAACCGCCTCTCGGTCAATGGGCCCACCCAGGTCAACCTGCGGGTCCGCGTCGCCGAGGTCTCGCGCGAGGTGTTCAAGCTCATCGGCTTCAACTGGGAAGCCCTGTGGACACCGGGCGACTTCGTCTTCGGCCTGGCGACCGGCAGGCCCCTCCTCGGCGGCAACGCGATCGGCTCACGGTTCATCGACACCAACGGCGCGGCCGGGGCTGTCTCCGGCTCCTACGACGGCAACAACATCAACATCGACGGCGTCATGGATGCGCTGGAACGCGACGGTCTGGTGAATGTCCTGGCGGAGCCGAACCTGACCGCCCTGTCCGGTGAGACCGCGAGCTTCCTTGCCGGTGGCGAGTTTCCCGTGCCGGTCGGCGTCGACGACAACGACATCACCATCGAGTTCAAGCAGTTCGGTGTGAGCCTGGCATTCACTCCGACGGTCCTCGACCCCAGCCGGATCAGCCTGAAGGTCCGCCCGGAGGTCAGCGAGCTGACCGACAAGGGCGCCATCAAGCTCGGCAACCTCGTCATTCCGGCGCTCAGCACGCGGCGCGCCGAGACCACCGTCGAGCTCGGCAGCGGGCAGAGCTTCGCGATTGGCGGGCTGATTTCCGACGCCACCCGGACGAATCTCGAGAAGCTGCCCGGCCTCGGCGATATCCCGGTGCTCGGGACCCTGTTCCGGTCGAGCAATTTCCGCCGCCAGGAGACTGAGCTCGTGATCATCGTCACACCCTACCTGGTCCGGCCGGTCTCCGCCCCGACCCTGGCCGTCCCGACCGATCGCGTTGCCGCTGCCAGCGACCTGGAGCGCGTCCTCCTGGGTCGGCTGAACAGCCCCACGGGTTATGTCGGCAGCGGGGGCACGCCACCCCTGGGTCAGCTGACCGGCCCGGCCGGGTTCGAGCTCGATTGAGCCGGTGGAGGCTTGCCATGTCCATCAGGTCCCCTGCCCGCTTGCGGTCCATCGCGATCCTGCCGTGTCTCCTGCTCGCCGTCGGCTGCGCCGGGCTCGAGCCGCTACCGACCGTCGCGCCCACCCCGCCGCGCCTCGACGTGGCCTCGCAGGTCCTGCGCCACACGGTGGAGTTCGACACCGGCTCGGCGGCGCTGCGGCCCGGCGAGCAGGACCGCCTCGGCGACTTCCTCGCGGGCCTGCCGCGCGGCGGCCGGTTCAGCTTCGTCGTCGCCGGTCACGCTGACGAGCGGGGCTCACTGGCGGCCAACGAGGATCTCGCCGCCCGCCGCGCAGCGGCGGTACGGAGCGTGATCCGCCGAGCCGGCTTCGGCGACAGTGCAGTGTCGACCCGCTCCTTCGGAGAGCTCGCTCCCATCGCGCCGGGCCGCTCGCCGGCCGCGCTCCAGCGCAACCGTCGGGTCGATCTGACCGCCGAGGTCGTGGTCGCGCGGGTCGGCGGCTGCCCCCACGGAGGAGCCGACCTGACCAGTACGGGCGCAAACCACCCGCTGCCCGGGCTCGGCTGTGCGACACTCGAAAACCTCGCCCGCATGGTCGACGATCCCCGTCATCTCATCGCGGGCGAGCCGCTCGGCCCGGCCGACGCGACCCGCGAGGCCGAGGCGATCGTCCGCTATCGCACGGACAAGGTGAAGCAGCTGCAGGACGAAGCAGGGGTGATCCCATGAGCACGGCGACCCTCTCGCCGAGCCCGCCCGCCCAGGGCGACGAGGTCGCGCAGTTTCGCGCGTTCCTTCGTGACGACGCAACCCGGAAGGTCGTCGAGCAGGTCATCGGCGAGCTGATGATCCCGCACGCCACGGTCGTTTCGGGCGGCATCGAGAAGGCGATCGAGGCGCTCGGGCGAAACCGCTCACCACGGCTCCTGCTGGTCGACATCGCGGGCCTGGAGCTGCCGCTCTCCGCGATCAACGAGCTGGCTGACGTCTGCGAGCCGGGTGTGACGGTGATCGCTATCGGCGACCGCAACGATGTCGGCCTGTTCCGGGATCTGATCTCCCGCGGCGTCTTCGACTACCTCGTGAAGCCGGTCACGCCGAGCCTCCTGCAGCGCTCGCTGCTCAACGCGGCCGAGGGGACGAGCGCACCGCGGCAGACCAATCGGCTCGGCCGGCTGGTCGCTTTCGTCGGTGCCCGAGGCGGCGTCGGCACCACCATGCTGGCGGCGAACACCGCTTGGTCGATCGCCAACCTGCGGCAGCGTCGGGTCGCGGCCGTCGACCTCGACCTGCAGTTCGGCAGCCTCGGCCTAGCGCTCGACCTGGAGCCCAGCCACGGCCTGCGCGAGGCGATGGAGAGCTCGAGCCGCGTCGACGGACTCTACCTCGAGCGCGCCATGATCAAGCAGTCGCAGACGCTCCACGTCCTGAGCGCCGAAGAGCCGCTCGACGACACCCTCCTCACCGACAGCGTGGCGCTCGATCTGCTGCTCAAGGAGCTTCGCGCACGCTTCCACTACGTCGTCCTCGACGTGCCGCGGGTCGTGTCACCGGCCTGGCAGTACGTGCTGCAGTCCGCGTCGAATCTCGTGCTGGTCAGCGAGCCGTCGCTCGCCGCAATGCGCGATACCCTGCGCATCATGTCGCTGTTGCCGACCTGCAACGCGTCCTGCCAGCTGACACTGGTTGCCAACCGTGTCGGTGAGCACAAGACCGGCGAGCTGTCTCGCGCCGAGTTCGAGAAGGGCGTCGGCCGCCCGCTCGACGTGCTGCTGCCGTTCGATCCGCGCGCCATCGCCGGGGCCGTCAACAGCGGGCAGCCGGTAGCCGGTGGCCGGAGCCCGGTCGCGCGGGGGATTGCCCAGTTGACCGACATCGTTTGCGGGGCGCCGCAAGCTGCCAAGCGGCGGCTACTGAGCCTGCCCGCCTGGCTCGGCGGCAAGGAGTGACGGCCATGTTCGGGCGGAGGTCCAGCGAGGCGCATCCAGCGGTGCAGCACTCTACGCCCCCCCCGCAGGTCGAGCCGGCCTCTCCCGCACCTGCGCCATCCCGCGCGGCCGGCGACGATCGCCGCACGGAGGCGTTGAAAGCTAGCCATTCGCGGGTGCTGCAGGCGCTCTACGAGCGGATCGATGCGGCGGCCGCGGCAAAGGTGCCACGCGACGAACTGCATCGGCAGATCCTCGAGCTGATCGGCGAGATCGTCAGCGAGCAGCGCCTGTCGCTCAACGCTCGGGATCAGGAGGCGCTCGGCGCGACCCTGGTCGACGACATGGTCGGTCTCGGCCCGCTGGAGCCGCTGCTCCGCGACGAGACCGTCACCGACATCATGGTCAACGGACCGCATCAGATCTACGTCGAGCGGCGAGGTAAGCTGGAGCTCACCGACGTCCGGTTCCGCGACAACGCCCACGTCATGAATGTGGCGCAGCGGATTGTCACCAAGGTTGGCCGGCGCGTCGACGAGACCTCGCCGATCTGCGACGCCCGGCTCGAGGACGGGAGCCGCGTCAACATCATCGCGCCGCCACTGGCGATCGATGGCTGCTCGGTCTCGATCCGCAAGTTCTCCAAGAAGTCGATTACGCTCGATGTCATGGCCCGGCAGAACAACATCAGCGAGAACGTCGCCAAGGTTCTCAAGATTGCCGCCGCCTGCCGGCTGAACATCGTCATCTCGGGTGGTACCGGCTCGGGCAAGACCACGCTCCTCAATGCGATGTCGCAGCTGATCGATCCAGGCGAGCGCGTGGTCACGATCGAGGACGCGGCCGAGCTGCAGCTCCAGCAGCCGCATGTTGTGCGGCTCGAGACCCGTCCGCCGAACCTGGAGGGCCAGGGCGAAATCAACATGCGCGCACTGGTCAAGAACGCGCTGCGCATGCGCCCCGACCGCATCATCTGTGGCGAAGTGCGTGGGGCAGAGGCCATGGACATGCTCCAGGCGATGAACACCGGCCACGACGGGTCGATGTGCACCCTGCACGCCAACAGCCCCCGCGAAGCCATCACCCGGCTGGAGAACATGGTCGGCATGGCCGCTGCGACCCTGCCCACCAAGGCGATCCGAACACAGATCGTCGGCGCCGTGAACCTGATCCTCCAGGTTTCGCGGATGCGCGACGGCATCCGGCGGGTGACCCACGTAACCGAGATCGTCGGCATGGAAGGTGACGTGGTCACGCTTCAGGATCTGTTCACCTTCGAGTATCAAGGAGAGAACCGCGACGGGACCCTCCAGGGCGAGTTCCGCGCGGCGCCGATCCGGCCGCACTTCACCAAGCGCGCCGCCTATTACGGCCTCGACCGCGCCCTGCTCGCGGTGATGTCCGGATGACGTCCGCGCCGGAACTCGCACCGGAGACGCTCACGGCGATCATCTTCCTCGCGGTGCTCGCCGCGGTGATGATACTTGCCCTCGCGTTCATGCCGAGCCGCCCGGCCGCCCTACGACGGCGCCTGGACATGATCGCCGGCATCCGCCCAGACGCCAAGGTCGGGCAACCTGCCGGCGAGACGAGCGTCCGTCGCGCTGCGCCCCGACCGGTGCTCGGTGGGCTCGGCCGGCGGCTGCAGCGGGTCGTCCCGCGCGCCTCGACGCTGCAGGCGCGACTGGCCCGCGCCGGGCTCACACTCGGCGTCTCCGACTTCGTGATGATCTTTGCCGGCCTGGGCCTTGTCGTTGGCATGCTGGCCTGGCTCAAGCTCGGCTTGCCCTTGCTGCTCGCCGCATGTGTCGGGATCATCGCCGGCACCGGCGTGCCCAACCTCGTCCTCGCGCGCCGCATCGGCGCTCGCACGCGACGCTTCGTGGCCCTGCTGCCCGACGCGATCGACCTCATCGTCCGCGGGGTGCGCTCCGGTCTTCCGGTGGCGGAAGCGATCAACGCCATCGGCGAGGAGATGGAGGAGCCGCTCGGGAGCTGCTTTCGCGAGATCACCGGTGCATTGCGGCTCGGCATGCCGCTCAATGAGGCGTTGTGGACCGTAGCCGAGCGCCTCCAGATCCAGGAGTTCAAGTTTTTCGTGATCAGTCTGTCGATCCAGCAGGAGACCGGCGGCAATCTCGCCGAGATTCTGCAGAACCTCAGCACGATGATCCGCCGCCGTGAGCAGGTCAAGCTGAAGATCAAGGCGATGTCGTCGGAGGCCCGCGCCTCGGCGATGATCGTCGGATCGTTACCCTTCGTCATGTCCGTTCTCATTTACATCATCAATCCGGACTACATCCTGCAGCTGGTCATCGATCCGCGGGGCTGGCTCCTGCTGGGGATCGGGCTCACCAGCATGACCCTCGGCATGGCGGTGATGGCGAAGATGGTGAGGTTCGAGATATGAACCCGGTCGATGCCTTCTTGCCCTTCGGCCTCACGGCCGAGACCCTGCTCATGCTGCTCGTGGCCGGAGCGACCTTCGCCAGCATCATGGCGACCTGGTCGAGCCTCACTACGGGCGGCCCGGTGGGCGCGCGCATCGAGGCGGTGGCCCGACGACGCGCGGAGCTGCGAGGCCTTGCACGACAGCCGGTATCGCGTCGCGAGCGACGACAACGCGGCACGATGACCCGGATCGTCTCGCAGCTCAAACTCGCCCGCGTCAGCCAGACCGAGAAGCTTCGCCTGAAGCTGTTGCGTGCCGGACTGCGCGACCGCGAAGGAATGATCGTCTATCTGTTCTGCAAGCCGGTGCTTCCCCTGGTCTTCGGCGCAGCGGGCGCCGCCCTCGTCTACGGGCTGGACTTCGGCGGGCTGCCGACGCAATTCAAGCCGGCGGCTTGCGCCGCCGCTGCGCTCTTCGGCTTCTACGGTCCGGATCTCTATCTCGACAACCTCGCCAAGAAACGACAGCACGCGATCGCCAAGGCCCTGCCGGACGGCCTGGACCTCCTCGTGATCTGCGCCGAGGCCGGGCTCAGCCTCGATACCGCTCTCAACCGCGTCGCCGAGGAGATCGCACCCTCCGCGCCGGAACTCGCCGAGGAGGTGGGCCTCACCAGCGTCGAGCTGAACTTCCTACCCGAGCGACGGCAGGCGCTCGCCAACCTCGCCAAGCGCGTCGACCTGCCGGCCGTCCGCGGCGCGGTCAACACACTCATGCAGACCGAGAAGTACGGCACGCCCCTGTCGCAGTCACTGCGCGTGCTGTCGGCGGAGTTCCGCGAGCAGCGGATGTTGCGCGCGGAGGAGAAGGCCGCCCGCCTGCCCGCGACGCTGACGGTGCCGATGATCGTGTTCATCCTGCCGACGCTGTTCATCGTCCTGGCCGGGCCGGCGATGCTCCAGGTCTACGACAATCTCATCAAGGGCTAGCGTCCGTTCGATCAGCGTCAAGGCCGCGCTGCGGCATGGCGACGCATGCCGCTGATGGGCCGCATGCGCCCCGGCGCGAGGCGGCAGACGTCATCCGGCTGGGCTGCAGTGTCCTCCGCGGGGCAGGCCGGCCGATGGTCGGCTCGACGGTGACGGAACCGCTGCCGCCTCCACGGCGCGCTGCGGGTGGCCGCGCTACGGAGTGACGACGCCAACGGCGGCGCTGGGGGCGCCCACTCCCGTCCGACGTCGCACGGGACGTCCAGCGACGGCCGAGACCGCGGGCGCGTCCGCCGCCGAACCCGGCGGTGAGCGGCGCAGCGCCCGGACCCGCAAGCGCGAACGCGCGCCCCCACTTGGGCGCCGCTCGCCGCTCGGGCGATCGTCCCGCGGGCGCTCGCACAGCAGCGACGCCTGGCGGCCCCGTGCCGCCGATCCACGCCCGCTGCACTCAGGGGCGTCACGGATGCCGTGCTGCTGCCAGACATGGTGGTTCTCCACCCATGGTTCGCCGGGTCGGCGAAGCGCCGCCGGCCGCGGAGTGCTTCGGCCGCCGAATGCCGGGGCGAGGTCGGCTCAGGCAGCCCTCCGACCCGGAGACGGCGCGGCGGCAGACCGATCGTCCGCCGCGGCGCTTGAAGCACCGCATCCAGAACGAGGCCGCCGCGCCGTGCGTCCGTGTCCCCGCGCGGCCCTCCCGCCCCGCCGCGCGACGCCGGCAACACCGCCAGGCCCTGATCGGAGCGCGGCATCTGTGCGACGATTTGCCGTCGGCGGAGCCGCGGCGCTAGTCTGGCGACGCGATCGTGCACGCGGAGCGGGCCTATGGAAGCGTTGCCGAAGCGGGATTACAGCCTGGTCGGCGAAGAGAGCCGCCGCGCCGTCGCCCGCGGCCTCGCCACCGCCGACTGGTACCGCAGCCCGATCCCGCGCGCGCAACTGAAAGCGCTGATGCAGCGCTCGGATCACCCGGCGCTGCTGCATCTGGCGATCTGGCTCGCCGCGTTCCTCGTCACCGGGAGCGGCGGCTACATCTCCTGGGGCAGCTGGTGGGCGGTGCCGTTCTTCGCCGCCTACGGCGTGCTCTACGGCTCCTCGACGGATGCGCGCTGGCATGAATGCGGGCACGGCACCGCGTTCCGCACTGAATGGCTCAACGACGCGGTCTATCAGGTGGCGTCGTTCATGATCCTGCGCGAGCCGGTGGTCTGGCGCTGGAGCCACATCCGCCATCACACCGACACGATCATCGTCGGCCGCGACCCGGAGATCGCTGTGCCGCGGCCACCGGACATCCACGGGATCCTGCTGAGCTTCGTCGGCATCAAGCAGGCGCTCGACTATTTCCCGCGCCTGCTGCTGCACGTCGGCGGCCGGCTGCGCCCGGACGAGGCGACCTTCATTCCCGAATCGGATCACGGCAAGCTGTTCTGGACCGCCCGTATCCACCTCGCGGTCTACCTGACGGTGATCTGCTGGGCGATCGCCGCGCAGACCATGCTGCCGCTGATGTATGTCGGGCTGCCCTCCTTCTACGGTGCCTGGCTCTACGTGCTGACCGGGCTCACCCAGCACGCCGGGATGGCCGAGGACGTCCTCGACCATCGCCTCAATACCCGCACCGTCTACATGAACCCCGTGGTCCGCTTCCTCTATCTGAACATGAACTACCACATCGAGCACCACATGTTCCCGATGGTTCCCTACCACCGCCTGCCCGAGCTGCACGAGCTGATGCGGGCCGACACGCCGCCGCCCTACCGCGGGTTCCTCGAGGCCTACCGCGAGATCATCCCGGCCCTACTCCGCCAGCGCCGCGACCCGACTTGGCACGTCAAGCGCAAGCTGCCGCCGGGGGCCAGACCCTCCTCGCCGTCGGCGCCCGCGGCGCTGGCCGCTGAATAGGCGCTCAGCCGTCGTCGCCCTCGAGCTCGATCAACACCGATCCGTCCTCGACCCGGGTCGGGTAGGTGCGCAGCGGCAGCTTGACCGGCGCACGGCGGCACGCTCCGGTGCGGTAGTCGAACCGCCCGATATGCTTCGGACATTCGATCAGGTGCCCCAGGACCAGTCCGTCGGCGAGATGCGCCTTCTCGTGCGTGCACAGGCCGTCGGTGGCGAAGAACTCGCCTTCCGGCGAGCGGTAGATGGCGAAGGTACGGACCCCGTGGTCGAAGCGGAGGACGTCCTCGCGCTCGATCTCGTCGACGCCGCACACCCGCACCCACGCCATGACCGCCCTCCCCGTCACGGCGCACCGCGACGACGGCGCGAGATCATCACGCCATTCCGGGCCGGGCAAGCACGACGCGCTACCGCCCCTCGACGCGAGCATTCTCCACCGCCCTGACGTCGTGCCCGGGCGGCAGCGAGGAACCAGCGCGGGCTGCGCGCGGTCGGAGCCTCGGCCTCCGGCACAGCCGCCGCGACCGGTCGCGGGCTTGACCCGCCCCAGGTCCGACCGCGTGCTTGTGGCACTCCTCGCCGTCGCGACCACGATCCTGGCCCTGGCCGCGCTGCACCTTGCCCAGCCGATCGCCGCCCCGCTCGCCTTCGCGCTGTTCACCATCGCCGTGGTCTGGTCGCTCCACGGCCGACTCGGGGTGCGCCTGCCGAAGCTGCTCGCGCTGGCACTGACGCTGCTCGCCGCCGTCCTGGTCGTGGGCGCGCTCGGCTCGCTGGTCGCGTGGGGCGTGCGCGGCATCGGACAGTGGCTGGTGGCCAACGCGCCGCGTCTGCAGGGCCTCTATCAGGGCCTCGCCGCCTGGTTCGAGCAGCACGGCATCTATCTCGCCGGCATCCTCGCCGAACAGCTCGACACCGCGACCATTCTCCGCGTCGTCCGCCAAGTCACCGGCTGGCTGCAGGGCTCGCTGAGCTTCGCGCTCCTGATTCTGGTCTTGGTCATGATCGGGCTGGTCGAGGTCGAGGTGGTCGCGGGCAAGCTCGCCCGCCACGCCGCAGGCGCGTCGGGCTTCTCCGTCGCCGCCATGACGGCCGAGAGGGCCGCGAAGTCCCAGCGCGTCATGCTGGTCCGCACAGGCATGAGCATCGTCACCGGCCTCGCCGTCTGGGCGTTCGCCGCCCTGGCCGGTCTGGGGCTCGCCGGCATCTGGGCCATGATCGCCTTCGCGCTCGACCACAGCCCGTTCCTCGGCCCGCTCGTCGCCACCCTGTTCCCGACCCTGCTCGCCATCGCCCGGTTCGACACGCTCGCCGGCGTGTTGCCCGTCTTCCTCGGCCTGCAGGCCATCCCGTCTCTCTCGGGCAGCTGCATCGAGCCGCGGGCGCCGGGCGAGTCCTGTCGCTGTCGCTCTTGGTGGTGCTGCTGTCGGTCTTTCTCTGGTACTTCATATGGGGCGTGGCGGGCGCCGTCATCGGCGTGCCGATCCTCATCGCGGTGCAGACGATCTGCGCCGGCCAGCCGGCGCTGCGCGGTCTCGCCGAGCTGCTCGACGGCCCGCCGCCGGCTCACCTCGGCCGCGACGCCGATCGCTCGGCCTCGATGCCATAGAGCGCCGGCTGCAGCATCTCGTACTGTACCCGCACCGCGCCGAGGCTGCGAAAGAACGCCACGAACTCACGCCACGGCGCCTGGATCCGGGCGAGGCCGGTGAGGCTCGCGACGACGATGCCGACGTCGCTGCGGCCGTCGAGCACGAGGTTCCCGCCGACAAGCAGGATCAGCGCGGCGCCGACGGCCGAGATGGCGCCGAGCGCCAGCTTCGAACCCTGCTTGAGGACGAACGAGCGCCGCCGCGCCGCGTAGGCCCGGCGGAAGTCCGCGCCGACCGCGGCGTCCCACTCGCTCAGGTCGCCAGCCGAGATCCGGCCCGACGCGTCGCGTAGCGCCTGGACCCGTTCGCGGACCTGGCGGTTGATGCGCCGCTGCAGCGCCACCACGATCATGGCCTGGGGGAGGATCACGGCGGCCACGAGGAGTCCGAGGCGCGGCTGGTTGGCGGCGATGAACGCGACCACACTGACCAGCGTGCCGAGCTGGACCAGCGGCATGGCGATCGCGCCGCCGACGAAGGCTCCGACCGCCTCGGCCTCCGCGCTGAGCATGGTGAGCAGCGAGCCCGCGCCCGAGCGCCGCTCCGCGCCGTCGCCCGGCGCCCGGACGGCATTGCGGTAGAGGCGCTCGCGAATCCGCAGCACGACCCCCTCGCCGACCGTCGCCACGCTCAGGCCGAGCAGGAATTTCAGCCCGGCGCTGAGCAGCACCACGCCGAGAAAGCCGGCGCAGAGCCAGACGAGGCGATAGCGATCCGTCCCCTCGATCAGCGCATTGATGACGAGCTGCTGGAATTTGAACGGCGCCGCGGCGAGCGCGGCCACCATGACCGCGAGCAGGATCAGCAGGATCTGCCGGCGGCCGCTGACGCGCCAGATGGATCGATACATCGCCACCATGGCGCCGCTCCGGTTGCTCGCTCGCTCGGCCCCGAGGCGGTCTCTTACCGGCACGCCAGCAGAGTGTCGCCAGAGTTTTGACGGCCGTACGGAGCGGGCAGCTTCATGACGGCTCGCTGACGCGCCGCGTTGCACGATCGAATCTGCGATCGTTCCTTGGTATCGGCTGGACAGCTGGTCGCCCGTCACTTCGTTGCTGGGGCCGTTGCCAGCAGCTCGACGCGCGCGGTCGCCGCCTGACCTCGGCGGGACGGCCCTTGCCGATGCCGTCTCGACAGGTCGTCTCCCGACACCCGGCTTGGTTCGCGTGCTGCTTCGCGCCGTCCCGGCGAGTTCAAGGCCGACGACGAGGGCGCAGCCTCGACCGTCTTTCCGGCGCTCGAGCGATGCGACTCCGGTCTGTTCGGCGTCAACTTGGTCGCCGTGCGTGGCTGGGTGCGAATGCGACCGGCCTGCCATTCAACTCGGCCGTCGCGGGCGATGACCGGTCCGGTGTTCACCCGGACCTACGGCTATCCCGGTGGCGAGATCGACCTGGTCGAGCGCGGCGTCATCCCGGCCGGCTGCCTGTCCGGGCTGAAGGCGCGGCCGCTGCCCGGCCTCGCCCTGCGCCACGGGGGCGGGCCCCACGCCGCGCGGATGGCGTTCGCCCTCTACCAGAAGGCTCGCCGAGGCTCAGAACGAGCCGAACAGCGTGCCCAGCGCGATCACCACCACCAGCGCGACCAGGGCGCTGACCACCGCGGCCATGAACAGGTCGAGATAGCTCTTGCCGTGGGTCGAGCCGGCCACGGCGAGCAGCGTGACCACGGCACCGTTGTGCGGCAGGCTGTCGAGCGTGCCGGCGCCGATGACCGCGACGCGGTGCATCAGCGCCGGATCGATGCCGGTCTCGGCTGCGATCTGCAGATAGGTGGCACCCAGCGCGTCGAGCGCGATGGTCAGCCCGCCCGAGGCGGAGCCGGTCAGCGCCGCCAGCACGTTGGTGGCGAGCGCGAGCGAGACGAGCGGCCCGCCCTCGATCGACAGGACCCAGTCGCGGACCAGCTCGAACGCCGGCATCGCCGCGACCACCGCGCCGAAGCCGACCAGGCTCGCGACGCTGACCGCCGGCAGGACCGAGGCGTTGGCGCCGGCGTCGATCGTCGCCCGCGGCGAGGGCAGCCGCCAGCCGCTCACCGCGAGCAGGACGAGGATCGCCGCCGCTAGCGCCGTGACCACCGCCCAGACCCCGCCGACCGCCGAGAGCGACGTGCCGCCCCACCGCTCCTCGGCCAGGAACGCGGTGTCGAGCGCCGGCAGGATGAGCATCACCATGGCGAAGTTGACGACCACGACGAGGACCAGCGGCAACGCCGCGATGGCGATCGGCGGCAGCTCCCGGCTGTGCTCGCCGTGGCCAATCTCAGCCGGGTCGAACTCGCGCGCGGTCGTCGCGCGCTCGCGGACCAGCGGATCCGCCGCCGCCGTCTCGTGCGCTCCCGGGGCGTCGTGGCCATAGCCCTCGCCGGCCCGGCGGGCGGCGCCGGCGCGCGCCTGCAGCCACCACAGCCCAAGCAGCAGCATGACCACCGAGGCGATGATTCCGAGGCCGGGCGCAGCGAACGGCGTGGTGCCGAAGAACGGCATCGGGATCGCGTTCTGGATCGCCGGCGTGCCCGGCATCGCCGACATCGTGAAGGTCGAGGTGCCGAGCGCCACGGCCGCCGGGATCAGCCGGTGCGGGATGTCGGCGGCGCGGAACAGCGCCTGCGCCATCGGCACGATGACGAAGAAGGCGACGAACAGGCTGACCCCGCCATAGGTCACCGCCGCGCCGGCCAGCACGACCGCGAGGATCGCCCGGCTCGGCCCGAGGCGATCGGACATGTAGTCGGCGATCGAGCGGACCGAGCCGGTGTCGTCCATCAGCTTGCCGAACACCGCGCCGAGCAGGAAGAGTGGGAAGAACTGCGCGAAGAAGCCGCCACCGCTGACCATGAAGGTCTGGGTCCAGTGGGCGAGCAGCGGCTCACGCGCGGCCGCGGCGGCGATCAGCGCGCCGAGCGGTGCCAGCAGCAGGATGGTCCAGCCGCGGTAGGCGAGCGCGATCAGCAGGCCGAGGCCGACGAGGATCCCGAGGAGCCCCATCGGCTCAGACGCCGTCCAGCAGCACGTCGATGTCGATCGAATGCCGCTTGCCGAGATTGTCACCCTTGGTGCTCAGAAACTCGTCCGCCGCGCGTCGGCCCTCGTCGCGGAGCATCTCGAGGAAGGCCCACTCGGCGTTGAGCTTCGAGGAGTAGCCGAGCTCGACCATCAGCGGGCTGGCGATCAGATGCATCCGCGGCTGCGCCCAGCGCTTGCTCTCGACGTCGCCCGGCTCGATCACCCGGCGGAGCAGCGCCATCATCCGCAGCTCCTTGATCAACACGGAATTGAACGAAATCTCGTTGAGCCGATTGAGGATGTCGCGCGCTGAGCGCGGGATCCCCGGCCGCTCCACCGGGTTGATCGCGACGAGGATCATGTCGTTGGCCTCGCTCTCGCGCATCAGCGGCGTGAGCGTCGGATTGCCCGAGTAGCCACCGTCCCAGTAAGGCTCCCCGTCGATCTCGATGGCCTGGAACATGAACGGCAGACAGGCCGAGGCGAGCAGCACGTCAGGCGTGATGTCGGCGTTGCGGAACACTCGCCCGCGGCCGGTGCGGACATTCGTCGCCGTGACGAACACCTTGATCGGCGAGGCACCGAGCCGCTCGAAGTCGATGCTGTGCGCGAGAATGTCGCCCAGCGGGTTGAAGCCGCCAGGATTGAGGTCGTAGGGCGAGACCAGCCGGCTCGCGAGGTCCATGGCGATGAACGCTGGCGAGGAGTCGAGTGTCCAGCGGCCCAGCAGGATGTCGATCGGGCCGCGTTGCAGCGGGCTCAGCATCGCCGCCCGCGAGACCGAGCGCCAGAACCGCTCGAGCGCAACGCGCGCCCCGGCCACCCCACCAGTGGCGAACCCCGAGGCCAGCACGGCGGCGTTCATCGCCCCAGCCGAGGTGCCCGAGATCGCCTCGATCAGCAGACGCTCGTCCTCCTCGAGCAGGCGATCGAGCACCCCCCAGGTGAACGCGCCGTGCGAGCCGCCGCCCTGCAGGGCGAGGTCGACCGGCAGGCGGGCCGGGGGCAGCGTTGCCGACGCCTCGGCCGGCGTGGCCGTGGGGCTCGGCCGGCGGGCCCGCGCACCGGCCTGTTTGCTCGCTGGCTCACTCACGTGTGGTGGCTCCCATTGCGCACTCGGCCGGTGGTCGTGCGGCGCTGGGCGCGGCATCGCCCGCGTGGCCGAGCTCGGCCGCATGTCCTCTTCCCATGCGCCAGGAGGTTGTCCAACCGCCAACCGCTCGACGCGACCATTGGGCGCGCGGGCTCCAGCCGGTGGGCGGTCCCTGCCCCGCTTGCGCCGCCCGACGGGTTGGGCGAGAGGTATCCCGCCATGCGCCAGCCCACGCGCCGCGAGCTACACGCGTGACCGAACCTGCCGGCGGATCGCCGGGAGGGGACCCCGCGGCGCCGCCGGCCCGGTTGCATACCGCTGGGCTCGTCGCCGGTGCGCTCAAGGTCGTCACGCTGATCGGAGTCGCGGCGCTGCTCCTTGCCTCGGCGACGATCATCCTGCTCGGCGCCATCGAGACGCTGGTCGAGATCGTCAAGCTCCTCCTGCCCGGGAGCCAGGGCCTGTCCGCCCGCGAGCTGTTCCTGCCGGCGATCAAGCTCGTCGATCTGGTCCTGCTCGCCAGCATCATGCAGGTGATCGCGATCGGCCTCTACGGCTTGCTCGTCGACCGCGAGCTACCGGTACCGCGCTGGCTGGTCGCCCAGGATTTCGACGAGCTGAAGAATCGGCTCGCAGGGATCGTCATCGTCCTGCTCGGCGTGCTGTTTCTCGAACAGGTGTTCTCCTGGGGCGTGGAGCGCGACATGCTCTCGCTGGGTCTCGGGGTCGCCGCGGTGATCTTTGCCTTGGCGTGGTTCCTGCGCGGTCACTAGGCCGGGCCCGCCATCGCCCCTGAGGGTCACGCGACACCCCTCGCAGCGGTCAAGCTCGCGCCCGCATGTCAGCCTGAGTTCGCTCGGGCCGCAAGCGCGGCACGGGCCTCCTGGCGCTCGAACCAAGCGACGTAGGCCGCGGGGAAGAAGATCAGCGTGAGCAGGGTGGCGACGAGCAGGCCGCCGGCGATGGCGAACGCCATCGGCCCCCAGAACACCGTGAAGGCGATCGGGATCATTCCCAGCACGGTGGACACCGCGGTGAGCATGATCGGCCGGAAACGCACCGTGCAGGCGTCGATCACGGCCTCGCGCACGCTCTTGCCCGCGGCCCGCTCGTCCTCGATCTGGCCGATCAGGATCAAGGTGTTCTTGGTGATCATGCCGACCAGGGCGAGCATCCCCAGAATGGCGACGAAGCCGAGCGGTCGGCCCGAGGGCAGTAGCGCCACAACCACCCCGATCAGGCCCAAAGGTGCCACCATCAGGACCAGCACCAACCGCTGGAAGCTGCGCAGCTGAACCATCAGCACGGTCAGCATGATGAGCAGCATGGCTGGCACCACCGCGGCCACCGAGGCCTGCGACTGCTGGCTCTCCTCGACCGTCCCGCCGGTCTCGATGCGGTAATCCCGTGGTAAAGTGCGGGCGAACTCGGCGATATCCGGGGCGAGTTCATTGACCACCGCCTCCGGCAGGTGGCCGCGGACGACGTCCGCCTGCACGGTCAGCGTCGGTACCCGGTCGCGGCGCCACAGCAGCGGCAGCTCCTGATCATACTCGAAGGTGGCGAACTGGCTGAGCGGCACCGTACGCCCGCTCGGCGTGGCCACCTGGACCAGCGGCAGGGTGGTCAACGAGACGCGCTGTTCCTGGGTCGCGCGGACGACGACGTCGACGAGGTAGATGTCGTCGCGAACCTGGGTCACCGGCGCACCGGTGATGATCGTGTTGAGCACGCCGGCCAGCGCCTCGGAGCTGAGGCCGAGCCGCCGTGCCTCGTTCTGGTCGATGCGGATGCGGACCTGCCGGGCCGGCTCGATCCAGTCGAAGTGAACCTTCTCGGTCTTGGGGCTGCGGGCCACCACCTGGGCGAGGTCGAAGGCGATCTCGCGCACCCGCGAGGGGTCGGGCCCGAGGGCGCGATACTGCACCGGCCAGCCGACGGGCGGACCCAGCTCCAGCGGGTAGATCCGCGCGATCAGCTCCGGGAAGTCGAGCGTCAGCCGCTCCTCCAGGCGGGCGCGGAGCCGTTCGCGCGCCGCCACGTCCTTGGCCACGATCACGACCTGCGAGAAGAAGTCGTTGGCGAGCTGCACGTCGAGCGGGAGGTAGAAGCGGATCGCGCCGCGGCCGACATAAGCGCTCCAGCTCGCCACGTCCGGATCACCCTCGAGCGCGGCGTCGAACCGCTGGACCACGGCCTCGCTGGCGAAGATCGAGGCCTGCTGCGGCAAGGTGAGATCGACAACCAGCTCGGGCCGGTCGGAGGACGGGAAGAACTGGCGCGGGATCAGCGGCATCAGCAGGATCGCCAGGATGAACAGCCCGACCGTGACGGCGATCGTGACCCAGCGCAGGCGCAACGCCAGGATGAGAAAGCGGCGATAGACCGCTTCGACACCGCGCGGCGCCGCGTCCGCCGGCTGCTGGTCCTTCGGCGGGCGGAGGATCAGCACGTTCATCAGCGGGGTGAACAGCACGGCGACCAGCCAGGAGACGAGCAGCGCCATCGTCACCACGGCGAACAGGGAGAAAGTGTACTCGCCCGCCGAGCTCTGCGCGAAGCCAACCGGGACGAAGCCGGCGATGGTCACGAGTGTCCCGGCGAGCATCGCGAACGCATATTTGTCGAAGGCGTACTGCGCGGCGACCGCTTTCTCGTCACCGGCGCCGAGCCGGCGGAGCGTCGCGTCGGTCGTGGTCATCGCGTCGTCGACCAGCAGCGCCAGCGCGATGATCAGCGCCCCCAGCGAGATCCGCTGCATGTCGATCGACGTGACCTGCATCAGGCTGAACACGACCGCCAGCGTGAGCGGGATGGCGAAGGCGACGACCAGCCCCGGGCGGACGCCGAGGCTGATGAAGCTGACGGCGAGGATGATGCCGATCGCCTGCCACAGTGATTCCATGAACTCGGCGATCGCCTGGTCGACCACGATCGACTGGTCGGCGACGAGGAACGGCTCGATGCCGACCGGCAGGTCGACGGTCAACTCGGCGATCCGCTGGCGGAGGTTCTGCCCCAGCGCCAGGATATCGCCGCCGTCGCGCATGGCGACGCCCAGGCCGATCGCCGGCTTGCCATTGACCCGGAACATCGGCTGCGGCGGGTCGGAATAGCCGCGGCGAACCTCGGCGATGTCGCTCAGTGGCACCAGCCGCCCACCGGCGACGAAGTTGATGTCGAGCAGGTCCTGCTCCGAACCGAACGCCCCGGTGACGCGGATCGAAATGTTCTCCTCACCGGTGCGGATCACGCCGGCCGGGCGGACCGCGTTCTGTGTCGCCAACGCGGTCAGCAGCTCGCGCCGGTCGATCCCCAGCGTCGCCAGCTCCTGCGTCGAGAACTCGACGAAGATCACCTCGTCCTGGGCGCCGATGATCTCGACGATCGAGACGTCGGGGATCTTGAGCAGTTCCGAACGGATGTGCTCGACATGATCGCGCAGCTCGCGATGAGTGAAACCGTCCGCGGTGAAGCCGTAGATCGTGCCGAAGACATCGCCGAACCTGTCGTTGAAGAACGGCCCCACGACGCCCTGTGGCAAGGTGTGCCAGATATCGCCGACGTCGTTGCGCACACGCTGCCAAGTCAGGGGAATGTCCGCCGCCGGCAGCGCGTCTGTCAGGTCGACGAAGATCACGGCGAGCCCGGCCTTGGTATAGCTGCGCAGGACGTCGATCGGCTCGATCTCCTGCAGCTTACGCTCGATGCGCTCGGTGACCTGGAGTACGGTCTCGTCGAGCGTGGCGCCCGGCCACACCACCTGCACGACCATTGTCCGGATGGTGAATGGCGGATCCTCGTTCCGGCCGAGCTTGATGTAGGCGAAGACGCCGGCCAGCACGGCAACCAGCATGAAGTAGACAACCAGCGGACGGTTGCGCAGCGCCCAGGCCGAGAGATTGAAGGTCCTCACGAATCGGCGCCCAGCACGCGCACCTTCTGGCCCGGCCGCAGCGCCTGCGCCCCCGCCGTCACGACCGTCTCACCGGGCTCCAGTCCCTCGGCGATCACCACCGAGGCGGGATTGAACTGCCCGACCACGACCGGGCGCATCCCGACGGTCATCGTTTCGGGGTCGATCACCCAGACCGCCGGCTGATCTCCCTCGCGGGTCAGCGCGGCCGCGGGGATCTCGATGACCGCGCCGCGTGCGACCTGCATGCGCCCGGTCACGGTGGCGCCGAGCCGCATTTCCGCTGGCGGGCTGATGAGCCCGACCTTGACCTCGAAGGTGCGGGTGACGGGGTCCGCCTGCGGCGCCACCTCGCGCACCCGGCCGACCGCCCGGATCGTTGGATCTTCCGTGAGGAGCACTTCGATTTCCGGATCCTTCGGCGCTGTACGGAGGATCTGAGCTGGCACGTCGAACACCGCATCGCGGCCGCCGGCGCGGGCGAGCTGGACGATCATCTGCCCGGCCTGGACGACCTCCCCGGGCTCGGCGCCGATCGCCGTGACGACACCCTCGGCGTCGGCGTAGAGTTCGGTGAATCGGACTTGATCCTCGGCGAACCGGACCTGCGCCATGGCGGCCTGGAGCTGCGCCTCGGCCGTATCGAGGTTGCGTCGCGCGGCGTCGTAGGCTGCCTGCGCGGCGAAGCCGCGCTCCAGCAGCGTCGCCTGCCGAGCGTAGTTGTTGCGCGCTTCGGTGAGCTGCGCCTGCGCCGCGACCAACCCGGCCTCGGCGGAGCGGAGCATGTTGAGCTCGTTCCGCGCCTCCAGCCGGCCGATGAACTGGCCGGGCTCGACCACGTCGCCGTTGTCGACAGCACGCTCGATCAGCCGCCCGCCGATGCGAAAAGCCAGCGCCACCTCGTCGCTGGCGCGGATCGTGCCGCTCAGCACCACCGGCCGCGCGACCTCGCGCAGCTCGACCTGCACCGCGCGCACCGGCCGGACCGCCTCGGGGACTGGACCCGGTGGATCGTCGCAAGCCGTGAGGGGCAGCGCGAGCAGCAACGCGACAAGGGCACGCACGGCATGACTCCTGGCGGCCACGCTTGATCGCACTCTTGGCGGCCCGGGGGTGGTTAGGCCCGCGGCGCGAGCGCTGTCCAGCGCCGTCTGCCCATGCTTCGAAGTACCACGGCAAGCCTCACAGCAGTTCGCCCTGGGCCGGCGCGCACCGTCCGCTTTGGACCGGAGCCCAAATCGCGGCGTCATCGTTGCGCGGGTTGTTGACCCGGCGGTCGATCTCGTAGGCGTGCAGCTCGGTCTCCCGGCGCGATACCAACAGCCGGCGGATCGTCGTCGGGTCGCTGCACGACGGGTCGATCCAAGCCGCATGCGCCGCGGCTGGAAGGATGATCGGCATCCGATCATGGATACCGCGGAGCGACGGCCAGGCGTCGGTCGTGAGGATCGCACAGCTCACGAGGCGGCTGCCGTCGGCGAGCCGCGACGGGCGATAGATGCCGGCGAAGGCGAAGGGCGCGTCGCCCACGAGGTGAATGCGGAATGGCGTGCTCGGCCCCTGCCCTTCCCTGCGCCACTCATAGAAGCCGTCAGCCGGGATCAGGCAGCGCCAGCGGCGGATCGGCTCGCGGAACATCGGCTTCTCGAAAACGGACTCGCTGCGCGCGTTGATCTGCCGGCCCAGCTCGTTGACCGCCTTCATCCATGGCCCGAGCAGCCCCCAGCGCATCCAGATCGCGCGCGCACCGTCCTCATCGGCACGGATCGCCACGATGTCGCTGTCGGGGGTGATGTTCCAGCGCGGCCGGTAGCCGTCCGGTGGTGGCAGTCCGAGCACCATCTGGAACCCCTGCGGTGTGACCGAGAGGCTGAAGCGTCCGCACATCGCGATCAGGCTCCCTCGATCGCCGCGCGCGCCTCGGCGACGAGCACGTCGACCGGGCGATCGGCGCGCAAGCGCCGCCAGCGCACGAGGCTCTCGTCGATGGCACGCTGCAAGCGGACGACGCGTGCATCAGCGTCCGAGGCGTCGCCGCGTCGCGCCGTCACCCGTGCCTCCAACGTCGGCTCCGGCGCCTCCAGCCACAACCCGGTGAAAGGCACGCCGGCCCGTTGCGCGACCGCCTCGATCCCCGAACGCTGTTCTGGTTCGCCGTAGACGGCGTCGGCGATGCAGGCGTGGCCTGCGCCGAGCAGCTCCCCGGCACGCTCGGCGATGCTGGCGAAGACGCGGGCCGAGACCTCCGGACGGTAGGCTTCCTCGGGCAGCCGCTCCTTCGGCTCGCGGCCGAGCAGCCGCTTGCGGATCACATCGCTGCGCAGCACCACCGCGCCCGGCAGCGGCCCCAGGGACGGGGCCAGGGCCGCCGCCAGCGTCGACTTTCCCGTACCCGAGCGTCCGCCGATGGCAACGAGCCGCGGCGGCGGCGGGGACAGCGCGCGACGGGCCAGTGCCAGATAGTCGCGGGCCGCCGCAGCATGCGCGGCGCGCCGCCGCTCATCCGCCTCCACGATCGCGGCGAAGCCCTCGACCTTGGCGCGGATCGCGGCGCGACAGCCGATGAACAGCGGCAGGAGCGCCAGCCCTCCGCCTTCCAGGGTCCGCTCGACATAGCCTTGAAGCACGCGCTGAGCGTGTGCCGGCAGGCCGCGCTCGAGCAGGTCCATGAGCAGAAAGGCGAGGTCGTAGAGCACGTCCACGCACGCGAAGTCGTCGTCGAACTCGATGCAGTCGAACAGGACCGGCCGGCCGTCGAGCCGGACGATGTTGCGCAGGTGCAGATCGCCGTGGCAGTGGCGCACGGCTCCCTCGTGACGGCGCCGCTCGAGCTGCTCATGCGCGCGAGAGAGAGCCTCTCGGCTCAGTCGGTTGACCGCCGTCACCGCCTCCGCGTCGAGCACCCTGCCGACCAGTCGGCCGAGATCGGTCGCGTTCCCCTCGACCACTTCGCGCATCCCGGCGCTGCCGCCCTTGTCCGGCCGCGGCTCGACGCTGCGATGGAAGCCCGCCACGACCTCGGCCAGCTCGTCGCACATCGCGAGGTCCAGGGCGCCCGTCTCGGCGAGCCGGCTGTACAGCGCATCCTGCGGGAAGCGGGTCATCTCCAGCAGCCACTCGACGGGCTCGCCCCGACCGTCGATGGCGAGCCCGCGGGCCCCGCGCACGATCGGCACGACGCGCCGGTAGAGCTGGGGGGCCGTCCGCTGGTTCAACCGCAGCTCGGCGCGCAACGCCGCCTCGCGCGCGGCGAGCGTCGTGAAGTCGAGGAAGCTGTAAGCGACCGAGCGCTTCATCTTCCAGGCCCGCTCGCCCTCGAGGAAGACGATCGCGGCGTGGGTGTCGATACGTGTCACGGGCGGCGCGAAAGCCTCCCGCTCGAGGAACGCGATCACTTCGCCCTGGTCGCACATGCGGACGATCCTGCCCTCCCATCCGGTGCGAGGGAACCCGGCCTTGCGACAGCCGCGGCGCGAGCGGTACATGGCCCAGCGGCGCAGACAGCGGACGGTACGACGTGACGCGCAAGGTTCATGCGGGCTTCGTGGAGCTGATCGGCAACACGCCACTGGTGCGCCTCAGGCGCGCTTCCGAATCCACCGGTTGCGAGATTCTCGGCAAGTGCGAGTTCCTCAACCCCGGCGGCTCGGTGAAGGACCGCGCGGCGCTGGCCATCATCAGCGACGCCGAGGAGCGCGGGCTCCTGCGCCCCGGCGGGGTGATCGTCGAGGGCACCGCCGGCAACACGGGCATCGGGCTGGCGCTCGTCGGCAATGCGCGCGGCTATCGCTGTGTCATCGTCATGCCCGAGACGCAGAGCCAGGAGAAGAAGGACATGCTGCGGCTGGTCGGCGCCGACCTCCGCCTGGTGCCGGCCGTACCCTACAAGGATCCCAACAACTATGTGAAGTACAGCGGGCGGCTGGCCGAGGAGCTGGCGCTCACCGAGCCGAACGGCGCGGTCTGGGCCAATCAGTTCGACAACACGGCCAACCGCATGGGCCACTACCGGACCACCGGGCCGGAGATCTGGGCGCAGACAGGCGGTCGCATCGACGCGTTCACCTGCGCGGTCGGTACCGGCGGAACGCTCGCCGGCGTCGGGATGTTCCTCAAGGAACGCAACCCGGCGATCCGGATCGTCCTGGCCGATCCCATGGGCGCGGCGCTCTACCACTACTACAAGCATGGCGAGCTGAAGGCCGAAGGCAGCTCGATCACCGAGGGCATCGGCCAGGGCCGGATCACTGCGAACCTCGACGGCGCCCCGGTCGACGACGCAATGCAGATCACTGACGAGGAGGCCCTGCCGATCATCTTCGACCTGATCGTCGAGGAGGGCCTCGTGCTCGGCGGGTCGTCGGGGATCAACATCGCCGGCGCGATCCGCGTCGCCCGCGAGCTCGGCCCCGGCCACACCGTGGTCACGATCCTTTGCGATTACGGCACGCGCTATCAGAGCAAGCTGTTCAATCCGGATTTCCTGCGCGAGAAGGGCTTGCCCGTTCCGCGCTGGCTGGCGTGAGGCGAGCCATGGCCGACGCTCTCGTTTCCACCGACTGGCTGGGCGCGAACCTCGGCAGCCCCGATCTTCGCGTCGTCGACGCCACCTGGTTCCTGCCGACGGTGGACCGCGACGCCAAAGCGGAGCACGCCGAGGCGCATATCCCGGGTGCCGTGTTCTTCGACATCGACGAGATCGCCGACAGCGACAGTCTGCTGCCGCACATGCTGCCGAGTGCGATCAAGTTCAGCGCCCGGGTCCGCCGGCTAGGGCTCGGCGACGGCACCCGGATCGTCGTCTACGACAGCAACCGGTTCTGCGCCTCGGCGCGGGTCTGGTGGATGCTGCGCCTGTTCGGGCATCCGGACGTGGCCGTGCTCGACGGCGGCCTCGGCAAGTGGCTGGCCGAGGAACGCCCGGTCGACGACCGCCCGGCGCGGCCGCTGGAGCGTCACTTCACCGCCCGGCAGAACAATCTGCTCGTTCGTGAGCTCGACCAGATGCGCGCCAACCTGACGCTACGGCGTGAGCAGGTCGTGGACGCGCGCTCGGCCGGTCGGTTCCGCGGCGCCGAGCCGGAGCCCCGCCCCGGCCTGCGTGGCGGCCACATTCCCGGCAGCCGCAACCTGCCTTACGGCGAGCTCATCGCCGACGATGGCACGCTCAAGCCGGCGGCAGAGCTGCGCCGGTTGTTCGCCGCGGCCAGCGTCGATCTGGCCCGCCCGGTGGTCGCCACTTGCGGCTCCGGCGTCAGCGCCGCGGTGGTCGCCTTGGCGCTCTACCAACTCGGTGTCGACGACGCGGCGGTCTATGACGGCTCCTGGGCCGAGTGGGGCGCCCGCAGCGATACGCCGGTCGCGCAGTGAGTTGTTATGTCCCGCCACCCGTCACCGGTACGGTCGAGACACTGGTGACGCGTCTGGAGATGCGCATCCGGCCGGAGACGCCGCTGGGGCCGCCGCCGCGCCCTGGGGTGACGGTCGTCGAGGCGCGCCGGATCAGCGCGGCCTTCTATCGCTTTCTCTACGACACGGTGGGCGAGCCCTGGTGCTGGACCGGGCGGCGGCTGATCGACGATGCGGAACTGCTGCGCCGCGTCCGTGCATTCGGCGTCGAGATCCATGTGCTCTGGGTCGAGGGTGTGCCGGCCGGTTACGTGGAGATCGAGCGCGACACGGGCGCCGCCGAGGCGTTCATCGCCTATTTCGGGCTCATGCCGGACTTCATCGGCGCCGGCCTTGGCCGCTGGTTCCTCGACTGGGCGGTTCGCCGCGCCTGGGAGGCCGGGCCCCGGCGCATCCTGGTCCAGACCTGCGACCTCGACCACCCGGCGGCCCTGCCCAACTATCAGCGGGCCGGCTTCGTGACCTGCGCGGAGTTTGTCGAAGGGGTGAGTCTGATCCCTGGCATGGAACCATGCCGCGCCCGCCCGTTCCGCCGCCCGCTGGCAGCGGCACGCTGACGGAGGCGGTCAGCTCGGGCTTGTCGCCAGCAGGGGCTCGTTCGTCGCGTCAGCGAGATCGATCGTGAGCCCGTCATGGGCAGGAAGTACCCCGGGCGGCAGGCGCGCAGCCCAGCTGGCGTAGTCGACCTCGTGGTTGAGGTGAGTGAGGTAGGCTTGGCGCGGGCGCAGCCGCTCGATCCAACCCAAGGTGCGGTGCAGGTGCGAATGGCTGGGATGGGGATCGTCGCGCAGCGCATCGACCAGCCACACCTCGATCCCGGCGAGCGCCGCGAAGGCGGCCTCGTCGAGCTGGTCGCAGTCGGTCGAGTAGGCGAACGGGCCGAAGCGGAAGCCCCAGCTCTCGCCGCGCCCGTGGCCCTGGCGGATCGGCACCACCTCCACCGCGCCGATCCGGAACGGCCCGTCGATATCGTGTTGCCGCAGCGCCGGCCGCCAGAACCCATGCGCCCCTTCACTGCTCTGGAAGGCGTAGTCGAACCGCGCTCGGACGCGGGCGAACACCGCCGGATGCGCGTAGGCGTCGATCGGGCGGCCCATGACATTGTTGAGCGCCCGCAGATCGTCGATGCCGTGCACGTGGTCGGCGTGGGCGTGGGTGTAGAGCACCGCATCGAGCGCCCGCACGTTCGCATCGAGGAGCTGCTGGCGGAGATCCGGCCCGGTATCGACGAGGATGGTCAAGCCGCGGGTCTCGACGAGGATCGCGCAGCGCCGCCGGTGGTTGCGCGGGTCCGGTGAGCGGCACACGGCGCAGTCGCAGCCGATCATCGGCACACCCGAGGAGGTGCCGCAGCCGAGGACCGTGACCCTCATGCGGCCGCCACGTGCGCGCTCGCGGCTTTGGCGAAGAGACGGAAAAAGTTTTCGGACGTGACGCGGGCGATCGTTGCGGTGTCGGTGTCGCGCAGCTCGGCCAGCGTCTGCGCCACGAACGGGATGTAGGCCGGCTCGTTGGTCCGGCCGCGCTTCGGCACCGGCGCGAGGTAGGGGGAGTCGGTCTCCAGCAGCAGGCGCTCGAGGGGCAGTTCGGCCACGATCGCGCGCAGTTCGTCCGAGCGCTTGAACGTGAGCATGCCGCCAATGCCGAGATGCAGCCCCAGGGCAACGGCGTGCCGCGCCAGCTCGCGGCTCGAACTGAAGCAATGCAGGACTCCACGGAAAGCGCCCGCGGCCATCTCCGCCTCGAGAAGCGCTGCCGTGTCCTCGTCGGCGTCACGGGTATGCACGATGAGCGGCAGTCGGCTCTCCCGCGCCGCCCGGATGTGCGTGCGAAAGCTCGCCGCCTGCCGGTCGCGCGGACTGTGGTCGTAGAAATAGTCCAGCCCGCTCTCGCCGATGCCGATCACCTTGGGATGCTGCGCCCAGCGCAGCAGCGCCTCAGGATCGTCCAGGCCCTCGCGCCCAGCCTCGTGCGGATGGACGCCCACTGAGCACCACACGCCCTCGTGCCGCTCGGCGATGGCGAGTACGCGCTCGAACGTCGAGAGCTTGGTGCCGATCGTCTGCATGACCGTGACACCGGCGGCACGCGCCCGGGCTACCACTCCCGCCTCGTCCTCGGCGAGCCCGGGATAGTCGAGGTGACAATGCGAATCGACGAACATCAGGCGGCCGCTTCGACATAGCGCGGAAACACGCCGGCGGGCGCCGGCAGGGGCGAGTCGGCGGCCAGCGGGTTGGCGAGCGCGGCGAAGTCGCGCGCTTCGGCCGGCACGCCCAGCTGGTCGAGGAGCTTGGCCGACGCGTCCGGCATGAAGGGCTGGGTCAGGATGGCGAGGCGACGGAGCGTCTCCGCCAGCACCCACAGCACCGTCGCCATGCGCGCCGGATCGGTCTTGCGCAAGGTCCACGGCGCCTGGGCGTCGACCCAGCGGTTGGCCTCGCCGATGACCTCCCAGATCAACTCGAGCGCGCGATGCGGGGCCGGGACCGACATCTCGGCGCGCAGCCGCGGCAGCAGCGCCGCCGCGGCCGCGAGCAGGACCTCGTCCGTCTCGAGGAGTGGACCCGGCACGGGCAGCCGACCGCCGCAGTTGCGCGCGATCATCGCCAGTACCCGTTGCGCGAGGTTGCCATAGTCGTTGGCGAGATCGGCATTCATCCGGCGGACCATGCCGGCGTGGCTGAAGTCGCCGTCGGCGCCGAACGGCACCTCGCGCAGCAGGAAGTAGCGCGTCGCGTCGAGCCCGTAGCGCCCGATCAGCTCGTGCGGGTCGATGACGTTGCCGAGCGACTTGGAGATCTTCTGCCCCTCGTTGGTCCACCAGCCGTGCGCGAAGACCCGCCGCGGCGGCGCGAGCCCCGCCGACATCAGAAACGCCGGCCAGTAGACCGTATGGAAGCGCAGGATGTCCTTGCCGACGACATGCAGGTCGGCAGGCCAGAAGGAGCGGAACTCGGCGCCCTCGGTGTCCGGATAACCGACCGCGGAGAGGTAATTCGTCAGCGCGTCGAGCCACACATACATCACATGCGCCGGGTCGTCCGGGACGGGGATGCCCCAGCGGAAGCTGGTCCGCGAGACGGACAGGTCCTGCAGGCCCGAGCGGACGAAGCTGACCACCTCGTTGCGCCGGCTGAGTGGCAGGATGCAGTCCGGATTGGCCTCGTAGAAGGTCAGGAGCCGCTCCTGCCACACTGAGAGGCGAAAGAAGTACGAGGGCTCCTCGACCCACTCGACGGGCGCGCCGGTCGGCGCGCGGCCGTTGACCAGCTCGTTCTCTGCGTAGAACGCCTCGTCACGCACCGAATACCAGCCGGCATACTTGCCGAGATAGATGTCACCAGACGCGACCAGCCGGCGCCACAGCTCGGTGACCGCTCGCTTGTGCCGCGGCTCGGTCGTGCGGATGAAATCGTCGTTGCTGACCCGCATCGCCGCGGCGAGGTCGCGGAAGCGTTGCGACACGCGGTCGGTGAACGCCTGCGGGTCGAGCCCCGCGTCGCGCGCCGCCTTCTCCACCTTCTGGCCGTGCTCGTCGGTACCGGTGAGGAAGCGCACGCGGCGCCCGTCGAGACGCATGAACCGCGCCACCGCGTCGCAGGCGAGCGTGGTGTAGGCATGCCCGATATGCGGCGAGTCGTTGACATAGTAGATCGGGGTCGTGATGTAAAAGGGCGCGGGCATCGCGACTCCGGGCGGGCCTAGGGGCGGCTTCCCCCGCCTGCCCGGGCCGGCTCGGTGGCAAGCCCGTGGACGATCCCGACGAGGGTCTGCAACGGATCCAGGTTGAGTTGGTCGGCCTCGGCGGCGGACCGGGCGAGCTTGTCCCACAGCGCGACACAGCGATCAAGGCTCGCCGCCCCGGGCAAGCGGGCGAGCAGTGCCGCTTCGTCCGCCACCAGCGGGCATGCCGGCGGCCGGCCCGAGGCAACATGGGCGGCGCGGCGCAGCACGTCGCCGAGCAGCCGCGCCGCCTCGAGAACGCCGCCCTTGCCGGCGAGGCGCAGCAGGCTGTCGGCAACGGCGAGGACCTGCCCGCCGCCCTGCCCGAGGGCCACCACCAACCGGCCGTACTCCGTCGGCCAGTCGAGCCGTTCCAGCTCGAGCGCACGCCCGATCGAGCCGCGCGCCAGCTCCGCCAGCTGCGCCGCGCACTCGGCGGTGATCGCCGGCTGCCTCCGGCGCACGGCCGCCGCCACTTGCGCGGCCGGGAGTGGCCGCAGCCGCAGCCGTGCGCAGCGCGACGCGACCGTTGCCGGCAGGCGGACATAGCTCTGCGCGACCAGGATCACGACCAGCCCGTCGGGCGGCTCCTCGAGTGTCTTCAGGAGCGCGTTGGCGGTGCTCGGCCCGAGGTCGACGGTCGGGTCGATCAGCAGCACGCGTCGGCCGCCGCGCGCCGCGGTCCTATGCAGCTCGTCGAGCCGCTGGCGGACCAGGTCGACCGGGATGCTGGTCTTGAGCCGCCGGCCCTCGGGGTTGATGGGCTCGTCGATGATCTTGAGGTCGGGATGATGGCGGCCGGCGACCATGCGGAACACGGCGCTTGCCGGGTCCTGGCAGTGGGCGAGCTCCTCCGGCGCGGCGAGGAGACGCCGCGCCATCCGGTAGGCCAGCGTCGCCTTGCCGACGCCCGGTGGGCCGGTGAGGAGCCACCCGTGCGGCAGCCGACCCCGCGACAGCGTCGCCTCGAACGCCGCTTCGGCCGCCTCATGGCCGATCAGCTCGGCCGTCGCCGCAGCGCCGCCGGGGCCGTCGTCCTTCATACCCCGAGGCGCTCCGTGACCGCTGCCCAAACCAACTCGGTAACGCGCTCGGTCGCATCGGTGGCATCGAGCATCACGATCCGCCGCGGCTCGGCCATGGCGAGCGCGCGGAAGCCCTCCCGTACCCGCCTGTGGAACTCCAAGCCCTTGCGCTCGAAGCGGGTTTCGCGTCCGCCGCCGTGCCGGGCGAGGCCGAGCGCCGGGTCGAGGTCGAGGACGATCGTCAGGTCGGGCTCCAGACCCTCCAGCATCAGGCCATGCAGGCGATCGACCAGATCGATCCCCAGCCCCGAGGCGATGCCCTGGTAGACCCGCGTCGAATCGACGAAACGGTCGCACAGGACCCAGCGCCCCAGGGTCAGTGCCGGGCGGATTACGCGGCGGACATGGTCGTCGCGGGCGGCGGTCAGCAGGAGCAGCTCGGTCGCCGGGTGCCAGCGCTCGGCGGGACCACGGACGAGCAGGTCACGGATCGCCTCGGCGCCCGGCGTGCCCCCCGGCTCACGCGTCGCAACGACGCTGTGGCCCGCTGCACCGAGGCGCGTCGCCAGTGCTGCGAGCTGCGTCGTCTTGCCGGCCCCCTCCCCACCCTCGAAGCTGATGAAGCGCCCGACTCTCAGGACGGCGCACCCCAGATCAGGTACCCGGCCATGCCGATCAGCCGCCGCCAGGGTCCGGCCGCGGCGACCGGGGCGCCAGCGACCAGCGGAACACGGAACGGGCTCACACCCTCGGCCTCGACCTCGATGTGGCCGACCGCTTGGCCCTCCGCAACCGGCGCCGGCACGGGGCTGTCGAAGCTCAGCCGCGCCGCGAGCGAGCCGCGCGCGGCGCGCGGCAGGGTCACCGCGACCGTCTGCTGCGCGACGAGGGGCACCCGGTCCGCCGCGCCCATCCAGACCGCCACGTCACGGACCGCCTGGCCGGCCTCGAACAGGCGGTACTCCTCGAACTCGCGGAAGCCGTACTCGAGCAGCCGCTCGGCCTCCTGGCGGCGCTCGCGCAGCGAGGTGAGCCCGGTGACGACGAGGATCAGCCGGCGCTGATCGCGGAGCGCCGAAGCGACGAGACCGTAGCCGGCACCGGAGGTGTAGCCGGTCTTCATCCCATCGACGCCCGGCACGTCGTTCTGCAGCAGCGGGTTACGGTTCGGCTGACGGATATCGGCGTAGGTGAACTCGCGCTCCGAATAGATCGAATAGAACTCAGGAAAATCCTGGATGATGCGGCGGGCGACCGTGGCCAGGTCGCGTACGCTCATCAGATGCTCGGGCGCGTCGAGCCCGGTCGAATTGACGAAGTTGCTGTTCGTCAGCCCGATCTCGGCGGCCTTCTCGTTCATCCGCTGGGCGAAGGCCTCCTCGCTGCCAGCCAGCGCCTCGGCGATCACCACACAGGCGTCGTTGCCCGACTGGACGATGATGCCGCGCAACAGATCGCTCACCGCGACACGCTTGCCGACCTCGAGGAACATCTGCGAGCCGCCCATCTTCCAGGCGCGCTCGCTGACGAGCAGCATGTCGTCGAGGCGCAGCCGCCCCTCGCGCAGCGCCTCGAAGGCCATGTAGGCGGTCATCAGCTTGCTCATCGAGGCCGGTGGCAGAGGCAGGTCGGGCTCCTTGGCGAACAGCACCTGACCGCTACGGAAGTCGACCAGGATCGCCGACCTCGCCGCCGTCTCGAAGGCGCGCGCGGGCAGGACCAGCAGTGCCGCCAGCCACAGGCCGAGGAGCAGACGCGAAAGCAGCATGACCGGGACTCTCCCGAGCGGGGCGGGTCAGCTCACGCGCAGCGGCGCCGGCGGCTTCGCGCACGCCGCGAACGCGGCCGGGTGCCCGCCGTGGCGGACCCGATGGAGGAGCGTGACCGCCTCGTCGCGCATCGGCACGGGCCCGAGGCGCAGCCGAACGACCGCCTGATCGCCGGCGAAGGCGGGCTCGATCTGCACGGTGTGGAGATGGCTGACCTCGGCGGCCGCCGCGCGCACCCGCGCCACGTCGCGGAACGCACCGACCTGGACGACCCAGCCGTTCGTGCAGCCGCCCGGCACGCCGCTCTGCGCGCCGGGCTGCGCCGTCGCTGGGCCGGCCGCCGAGATCGCTCGGCGCGGCACCTGCGCGCCGCCCGCGGGTGCCGCTGCGACCACGGTGGCGGCCCGGTCACCTGGCCGCGCCGGACGCTGCTCCGGCAGGCGCACAGGCGCGGCGATCCGTGTGCTGTCATCGGCGAAGCCGACGAACTGGACCCGCACCTTGGCGAGCCCGGCGCGCTCGAAACCGAGTTCGCGCGCGGCGGCGCGCGACAGGTCGATGATCCGATCGCCGACGAACGGGCCGCGATCGTTGACCCGCAGCACGATCGAGCGGCCGTTCTCGAGGTTGGTGACACGCACGAGGCTGGGCAGCGGCAGCGTCGTGTGCGCCGCGCTCACTGCATGCATGTCGAACACCTCGCCGTTGGCGGTTGCAAGGCCGTGAAAGTCGGAGCCGTACCAGGACGCGATCCCGACCCGGTCGTAGTCGGGCTCGTGCCGCGGATGGTACCATCTCCCGTCGATGTGGTAGGGCTTGCCGATCTTGACGTTCGCCGGCAGTGCGGCGGTCGGGGCTGACGGTGCGGGCGGAGGCTTCGAGCTGCAGGCGCCGAGGACGAGGGCAAGAACGACAAGGGCGAGGACGCGCAACGATCCCTCCGCGAGCTGCCGCACGCGGGTTGCCAGCCCCTGGGTGCTCCGTCAACCCTCACGCAACTCGTCCGCGAGCAGGCCGACGCTCAGCGCGAAATAGGTCGAGCGGTTCCAGACCATCAGCGAGCGGAAATTGTCGTAGACGAGGAACGCCGTGCTGTCCCCAGGGTCGGGCGTCACCAGCGAGGCTCGGATCGGCTCGTCGGGGAGCGGGGCTCCGTCAGCCCGGCGCAGGCCCAGCTCGGACCAGCGCGCAAGGCTCGCCTTGTGCTCCAGCCCGGTGGTCAGGCCGGAGGCGCCGCGGGGCAGAACCACCGCGCGGCCCCAGCGATAGCCGCTGCTCCAGCCCGCGCCGCGCATGTAGTTGGCGATCGAGGCGAAGACGTCCGGCAGGCTCTCCCAGATGTCACGCCGGCCGTCCCCGTCGGCATCGACCGCGTAGGCGAGGAAGGTCGTCGGCATGAACTGACATTGCCCCATGGCGCCGGCCCACGAGCCGTACATCCGCGTAGGGGTGACATGGCCCTTGTCGAGGATCCGCAGGGCGGCGAGCAGCTCCTTGCGGAAAAAGCTCGCCCGGCGGCCTTCCCAGGCGAGCGTGGCGAGCGCGGCGATCACCGGGAACGAGCCCTGGGTCTCACCGAAGTTCGACTCGATCCCCCACAGCGCCACGATGATGTCGGAAGGGATGCCGTACTCGGCCTGAACCTGAGCGAGCAGTGCCCCGTGCTCGGCGCGCAGCCGCCGGCCACGGTCGATCCGCGTCGCGTTCACCACACGCTGGCGATACTCGGCGAAGGTGAAGCGGCGCTCGGGCTGCTTGCGGTCGAGCTCGATGACCCGCGGGATCGGCTCGAGGCCACGCAGCGCGCGCTCGAGCGTCGTGGCGCTGACGCCGGCTGCGCGCGCCTCGCGGCGCAGCTCGTCGAGCCACGGGTCGAAACGGCCGGCCGAGCGCGCCGGCCAGGGCGCGGCGGCGAGGCCGAGGGCGAGTGCGAGCAGGTCACGGCGGGCCACGAACTCCATGACCGCATTTTACCAATGGTTGAGCGATTGGGAACCCGAATCGGCGGTCGTGCGGTGTCAGTAGACGACCGTCAGGAGCCCGTCGGCATGCTGCCGCTGCACCGGATCCGAATTGGTCGGCGCCGTGCTCGTCAGCGGCGTGGCGACCACGACGCCTTCGGTCCGAGCCGCGGTGCAGGTCTGGGTCAGCGCCGCCCCGTGCCCGGAGGCAACCGAGCACCGGGCCACGACTTCAACCGTCACGCGCAATGTGCCGGTGCGCTGAGCCGCCATGGCCCCCGGCGGCACCAGGGCCATGGCGGCGAGCAGCGACGCGACGATACGCCTGTGGCAGCCCGACATCCGGTCGTCCCAACGAGGCCGCCGAGGGCGGCGTCTCTTCCCTGATGACGACCCTAGCACAGGAGCCCAGGGCGCGCGTTAAGCGCGGTTAGCCATAGATGCTCTAGAAGCTCAGCGTGACCAGCAACGAGTCCGTGTAGATGCCCGGCGGCTTGCCGCCCTGGGCAGGGATCCGGCCGTAGACTGTGAACGTATCCGGGTGCACGCCGTCGCTGACGCCGCCGACCGCGCTGCCACCCGTCTGGTCGTCGCCCCAAGGGAAGTTCCGGCCGGGGTCGGCGTAGAGCTCGTAACGCAAAGTCGCGCCATCTGGGCCCGTCATCCGCCGCTCGGACCCGCCCTGGCCGGGCCCGATGCCGATCAGGAACGGCCGTGGCGCATCGCAGTCGACGGTGATCCGGCCGGTCCCGTCGGTGCGCCGGTCATGCTCGACGATCCCGAAACTCACCGGGGCGAGCTCGATCTGGCACGCCGCCGTGCGCGTCGCGAACAGGGCCAGCGCCACGGCAGCCACAAGCCGCATCATCGGCACACGATCCGGCCCAGGTCGGGCACCGGCCCATCGCCCTCAGGCAGCTCCGGCACGGCGCAGCGCACGGTCGCTTCGCCGTTCCGCCCCTCGAGCTGCGCCGTGCCGCCTGGGCCGCGTACCACGATCTGTGCGAAGCCGTCGCGCCCGACGATCGCGCTGACCCGGCCGGCCGCGTCGGCGAGACGCGTCCCGGGGGCGAGCCGCGCGCCACCGTCGGTCTCGAGGACCGCCGTCGCCTGCCGCTCCAGCGCGACGTCGAACGCCACCGTCACGCCGCTACGGTCGTAGGGGATCGCCACCGCCTCGGCGTCGCCGATCCGTGCCTCCAGCGGCAGATCGGCGACCTCGAGACGCAGCCGGTTGACCTCGTACGGCCGCAGATCGGGCAGCATCAGCTTGCCGGCGGCGTCGGTCCGGCCGACCTCGCGGTTGTCGAGATAGACCCGGACATTGGCGAAGCCCGGCGCCATCACCACGGCGAAGGCGCGCCCCAGCCGGCGCGAGGCGCGCACCGTCCCGTCGACCAGGCCGATGCTGCCGTTCAGCCCCGCGCGCAGATTGCTGTCGCCATCGAAGCGCTCGACCTCGAGCTCGGCGGCGCCGTGCACCGCCTGGTAGCTGATCCGCCCGTCGACACCGTTGGCATCGTCGCCGACCTCGCCCCCGATCCGGTAGTCGATGCCGAGATCGCTCGCCCCGCGACCCTGGCGGATCTGCGGCCGCGCGCGCCAGCCGTCGCGGCGCTTCTCCAGATCGAGGGAGCCGCTGCGCTGGCCGCCGAGCGGGACGCTGTAGACCGCCGCGACGACATAGTCGTCGTCCGGCTCGAAGAACTTGGCAGCCCGCAGCATCAGGTTGCCCGGCCCGAGCCGAACGCTCCACGTCCCAGCGATCGAGCGTGCATTGTCCGAGCCGCCGGCCTCCTGGCTGACGGCGAACAGACCGATGTTGCCGAACGACCCCAGGTTGAGGCCGAGGCTGAGCTGGTCGGTCCGCCCGCTGCGCCGCGGCTCGCCGGCCTGGGCGTAGTCGTCGCTGGCGTAACGGCTGCGCAGGCCGACGCTGAAACGCCGCGCGAGGTACTCGTAGCCAGCCCCGACCGAGCCGCCCGGGTCGCCCTCGTCGAGGCTCGCGGCGATGCCTGCGTCCAGCACGCCCCATTGGCCGAGGCGCAAGGCCGCGCCGAGGGCCGCGCTCTGCACGTCCGGAGCCGCGTCGGCGTGCCCCTCCACGGTCAGATAGGGACTCACGCCGTAGCGGTGGGTCGCGGAGGCCAGCGGGTCGCCATAGTCGAAGCTGCGCTCGCCGTAGCGCCGGCGGAGGAACCCGGCCTCGTAGCTGTACTCGTGGAGTCCCTCGCGGAGCAGCCGGGAGCTCACATAGTAGGGCTGCGTTACGATCGTCTCACGACCGAGCAGGTCGCGGACGACGAGCTGCACCTCGCCGGCGCCCGTCACCACCGGAACGTTGTCGATCCGGAACGGGCCGGCCGGCACGTCGGCCGTGGCCTGGCGGAGATTGTCGATGAACACGTCGACCACCGCGCTCTGCTCGGCGAGACCGCCGATCGCCGGCACGGGAAAGGTCACGAAGCTCGGGTCGGTCGCGAAGTTGGTCGCCCACTGGATGCCGCCTAGACGGACCGGGGGCGCCAGCGCGCCGCCACCGGTGAGCGTGTCGCCGAAGCGAAGGCTTGCACGGCTCTCGGGGAGATCGCGGGTGAAGGTCGTCTCGAGCCGGGTCAGCGCGGGCGATCCGGTCAGGTCTTCGGCCAGCAGGTTGGTCGTGGCGACACCCAGAGAACCGAAGGCACCAACCTCGAACAGCCCGCTGAGGCCCTCCTCGACACGGTCGCCGGCGCTGAGCAGGACGTCGTAGTCGAGGAAGCCGCCGCTCCCGGTGCTCGGAGGCCTGCGCTCGGTCTCGCCGGCGCCGGCGACGAACGCGTCGAGCCCGTCGGGTGGCACGGTGAGCGCAAGCTCGAGGCGCGCACGGTCGACCTCGACCCGCGCGCCCGGGATCGCGTCGAGCGGGTAGAAGGCCTCGCCCTCGAAGGCGAGAACGCGCGTCTCGTCGACCCGCACCCGCCAGAGGCGGAGCTGCGCCACCTGGGCGAGGAGGCGGCCGGTCGTCGGCTCCTCCAGGAACACGCTCCCGAGGCTGACCGGCTCGCCGTTGAGCCGCACGGCGAACACCCAGCTCCGCGTGGCGTCGCCGTCGAGCAGGGGCGGCTCGACCGGATCACGGCGCGGTCCCACCGTGGGCTGCGGTCCGCCGCCCTGAGCCGGCCAGACCCGCTCGACCTCCGTCGCGGCCATCTCCTTCGGCAGCGGCCCGGCCGCCGGCTCGGGCGGCCACACCCGCACCGAATGGACCTCCGGCTCACCCGGCTCGGGGAGGGCCGGACGAACGAGCGTCGCCTGCGGCGCTGACGTGACGAGCGGCGGGGGCAGCGGCAGGCCAGCGCGACGGCCCGGCGGCGGCCCGCCCTTCGTCGGCGGGAGCGCTCCCGCCGACGGTTCGTCGACGACCTGATGCGGCTCGGACCAGCAGGCGGCCAGCAGCAGGGTCAGGGCGAGCCTAGCCTCCCTGAGCGGCCAGCGTGTCGGTGAACGGTCCAAGGCTGGTCTCAGCAGCGAGTTCGACCGTCCCACCCGCTGCGACAGGCAGCGCTAGAGTCCAGGCATGGCGCTGGCCGGCCAGCACGTAGGTCGGCTGGTCGAACTCCTGACTGCGCCCCGCCGCGCTCAGCCGTAGGCGCTGGACCAGCAGGTGGGCGAAGCCGAGATTGGCGAGTTCGAGGCGCAACGCGCTCCCGTCGCGCTGCAGCCGCCATTGCGGCCGGGCGACGGCGCCGGGTGGCGTCGCGAACACCGGTAGGCTCAACCGCAACGCGAAGCGCACGCCGCCCCCGCCGCCGGGTGGCGGCACCTCGGTGATCACCAGCCGGTAGGCAGCCTCGGTCTGGCTGGTGTGCGGCTGGCGCAGCGCGACGCGGATGATCTGCCGCGCCCCGGGCGCCAGCTCGAACACCGGTGGAACGGCGACCAATTCGCGGGTCGGCTCGAGATCGTTCGTCAGCGGCGTTCGCTTCCAGGCGAAGGTCTCGACCTGCACGAGCGTCGGCTGCGAGTCGTTGTTCTCCAGCGTCACGCTGCCGCCGGCGCGCTCGGGGGCGAGGTCGATCCGGGTCGGCGCCACGGTAAGGTTGCCCGCGCCTGCGGCCTCGGCGACCAGCAGAGCCAACCCCATGGCGGCCAGCCAGCTCCCTCGACACCGCGGCAGGCGCATCAGAAGGTCAGGGTGATGTTGACGGTGTCGCTGTAGCTGCCCGGTGCCACCGCCTGGCCACTCGGGATGCGGCCGAACACGTCGACCGTCCCGGTCAGCGGCGTCAGGAGCTGGATCTGGTGCGCCTGGCCCCCGAGGCCCCAGACGGCGCTGCGCGAAGCGTTGCGGTAAAGCTGGTAGCGGAGCTGGTTGCTGCCGGACAGCATCACGCGGTTGTTGACATCGCCGGCTTGGCCGCCATCGAGCTCGAAGGTCAAGGTGCCGGAACAATTGACGTAGTGGATGCGTCCGACCACGTCGAGGTTGGTGCTCTGCCCGGACAGATAGGTCCCGAAGGCCATGGTGCCGCCGTTCAGCGCGCAGGAACTCTGCACGGTGGCGGTGACGGTCAGCCGGTCCGTCGCGGTGGCCGCGAGCGCGCCGAGCGGCGCGCAGGCGAGCGGGATCGCCACCAGCATCGCACGGGTTGGCACGAGGCGAAGCATCGGGTGCACTCCACGCATGGGCGCGCGCCTCTGACGGCAACTCTACCCATACGGGATAGATCACATCCAACTTCGCGTATCAAGTGATTTCGTCGCGTTCTCTCGCTCAATGGTTGGGTCTTGACCGATCGCTGCCGCGGATCGAAGCTCGGCCCTCCGGGGTTCACCGGCAGCCTGGCCGCCAAGGAGCACCGATCATGCAGCAGCCCCTCCAGGTGACATTTCACAACCTGCCGCACAGCGACGCGTTGGAGGAGGAGATCCGTGCCCGGGTCGCGAAGCTGGAGCTGGTCCACGACCGGCTGCACGGCTGCCGGGTGGTCGTCGACAGCCCGCACCGCACGCCGAACGCGCGCGGCAAGACCTATGCCGTGCGGATCGAGATGCAGGTACCCGGCGGCGAGATCGTCGTGTCACGCGAGCCGGTCGGCGAGTGGCGGCTCGCGCTCAACGAGGCGTTCGACGTCGCCAAGCGCCGGTTGCGCGAGCATGCCGAGCGCCAGCGCGCCGGCTGAACGGGCGAGCGCCGGTCGGCCGGTGCCGATGGTCCTCGTGCCGGGCCACCGGGGCGACGGCCGGCCGCACCGAGCGCAGCACCGCGGTGCGCGGCGCGCGGCGTCGCATAAGTTGGCGATCGACACGTGGGCGCCAGTGGCAGCGCGCCCGGCACCCTGGCGGCGTCCTTCGGTCAGCCGCCGGCGTGGGCCGGCGTAGCGCCGCGGACCCCGGGCGGCCGCGCCCAGCGCTCGACCGCAGCAAGCAGGGCCGGCCGGTCGAACGGCTTGGCGAGATGCCCGTTCATGCCCGCCCGCAGGCACTCGTCGGCCTGGCCGCGCATCGCGTTGGCGGTCACGGCGACGATGGGCACCGTGGCCCTCTCCGCATCCGGCAGGGCGCGGATCCGGCGTGTCGCCTCCAGACCATCCATCCCCGGCATCTGGATGTCCATCAACACGATGTCGAAGGGCCGGCCGGCCACGGCGGCGACGGCCGCGGCACCGTCGCTCGCCGTGGTCACGCGATGACCGGCCCGCTCGAGCATGATCCCGGCCAGGCGCAGATTGACCGGGTTGTCGTCGACCAGGAGAACCTCGGACGGGTCGGGGCGGGCCTCGGCCAAGCTGTGCGCGGTGATCAAGCCGTCGCCGCGCCGCCGCTCGGCGCTGAGCACGGCCTGGAGGCAGGCGATCAAGGTCGAGGCCGTGACCGGCTTGGTCAGATAGGCGTCGACACCGGCGTGGGCAGCGCTCGCGGCGTCGCCGCGCAGACCGGCGGCCGCCATGAGCACGATCGGGGTGGCGGCAAGGGCCGGCTCGCGCCGCATGCTCCGCGCCAGCTCCTCGCCGGTCCCGTCGCGCAGCTGACGTTCGGCGAGCACGAGATCGACCGGCGCTCGCCGGTCGGCCGCCTCGCGCAGCACGCCCAGCGCCTCGCCGAGGCCGGCGGCGCGCCGCGGCAGCATCCGCCAGCTCGCCGCCAGGGCGCAGAGCCGCTCGCGGGTCGCCCGCTGCGGCTCGACGATGAGGATCGACTGCCCGGCCAGGGTCGCGCCGGGCGCGCTGGCCTGCGCCTCGGCCACCGGCCGCAGTGGCAGGTCGATCGTGAAGCGGGTGCCCGCGCCGGGCGCGCTCGTCAGCCGCAATGTGCCGTCCATCGCCTCGACCAACCGGCGCGCGATCATCAGGCCGAGGCCGCTGCCGCCGAACAGGCGGGTCGTTGCCGGGTCAGCCTGAGCGTAGGCGGCGAACAGGCGTTCCAACGCCTCCGGGGCGATGCCGGGCCCGGTATCGGCGACTTCGATCCGCAGTCGCGGCGCGCCCGGATCCTCGCGCGCCACGGCGACGCTCACGGCGATCCCGCCTTGCTCGGTGAACTTGACCGCGTTGCCGAGGATGTTGACGAGTACCTGGCGCAGCCGGCCGGGATCGCCACGCAGGCGGCGCGGCACATCCGGCGCGAGCTGCCGCGTGAAGCGGAGGCCGCGCGCCCGCGCCCGCGGCTCGACCGAGGCGGCAATGCGCCCGAGCAGCGCCGGCAGGTCGAACACACTCTCGACGATCTCCAGCCGCCCGGCGTCGATCCGCGTCAGATCGAGGAGATCGTTGATCACCGTCAGCAGCGACTCGGCGCAGTCGATGATCGTTGCGACGTAGCCGCGCTGTTCCTCGGTCAGATCGGTGTCGGCGAGCAGCCGGGCCATGCCGAGCACGCCGTTCATCGGTTCCCGCAGCTCATGGCTGGTCGTCGCGAGAAAGGCGAGGCGATCGCGGTCGCGCTCGAGCGCAGCGGTGAGCGCGGCGTGCAGTGCGGCGATCTCGTCCCCGCCGGCGTGCGACGTCCCGTCGTCCAGCATGCGCCCGACGCTCTAGCAGATTTCTATCTCAGGTTGAAACCCGGCGTCCCGCCGACGCCGCCCGCCCGCCGTGGGGGAGGCCGGCTCAGCCGCCCTCGGAGCGGATCACCAGGTCCAGTCCGTCCTGGTAGAACAGCGTCAACCCGTTGTCGAATGCGACGTAACGGAAGCCGGTGACGTCCTCGCCGGCGGCGGTGTGGTGCGCACCGCTGGTGCCCTCGGCGACGATCCCGGCACTCGCCTCGAGCGCCAGCACGGGCAGCGCCGAATCATTGAATAGCACGACCTCGCCATTCTCGTCCTGAAGCAGGTCATCGAGCCGGAGCGTCAAGGGCTCGGTGCCAGGGACCACCGCCGCCTGCCGAGCCTCGCCCGGCAGCGGAATCTCGGTGTCGTCGAAGCCGACATCGACCGCACCGTTGGACTGTGCTGCCATGACCTTGCCTGCCTTCCTGCGCCCGCCGCGCAACCTCCGCGCGCAACTAGCGGCGCCCGTCCTGCTTCTCGACCTAGCCCATTAACCTTAACGATCCGTAACCTCAACCCGACAATGACTGGGCGATCCGCCGGAGGTGCGAATCCGCCCGCTCTGCCGCACCTGCCTATGCTCCATGCCGGCGCGGGGCGCGCCGCATCCGCTCCGGCAGCCGCCGGAACGGCAGCTCAGCCGGATCGGCAACGACCACGCCGGGTGCGCGCACGATCAGCACGCGATCCGCGAGCGGCGCGAAGTCGGCTCGAAAGTGCACCGAGGATTTCAACGCCAGGAGGCGCTGATTCGCGGGCTCGACGCCGAGATGGCGCAGCATCGCCCGGTCGGCCGCCTGGACCCGGCGGCTCGCGACCAGGACCCGCACGCCGGGCGCCCGCGCCGGGCGCAGCGCCGCCATCGGCCCCAGCTCCATCCGGTTCCCGCCGTAGAACGGACCGGTCGCGGTGAACCGTCCATCGCCGAGGGCGACCACCTCCCAATCGTCCAGCAGCGGGACCACGCCCTCGGGCCCGTGCCGGCCGCCCAAGGGCAGACCTTGGAGCACCGCGCCCAGCCCGGCCGCGTGCGCGGCGCGCGCGGCCTCTTCGTCGGCGAGCAGCGCCAGCGCCGCCCCCTCGGCGCGTGCGGCGATCAGCGCGGCGAGCAGACCCGTGGTGTCGCCGGTGCCGCCGCCGCCGGGATTGTCCTGGGTGTCGGCGAGCACGATCGGCCGGCCGCGATAGCTGGCGATCGCCTCCCGAACGGCCGCCTCGGCCTCCCATGCCTCGCCGGCGAAGGCCGGCTCTGCCTCGGCGAATGCTCGGGCCAGCTCGTCGACTGCCTCCGCCGCAGCCTCGCCGAAGGCGAGAAAGGCCGGGGCGCAGTCCGGCACGGCGGCCGCCGGAAAGCCCATCGTCAGCGAGACCCAGCGCCGCCCGCCCTGCTCGAGCCGCGTCGTCAGCTCGTAGAGGCCGCGCGCCGGCTCGACCAGCGTGCACTGCCAGGGCAGACCGACCAGGTACTCGCCGCATCGCCAGGCCTTGGCCAGCCGTTCGCCGCGCAGCAGGCGCTCCAGCGGCGCGAGGCAGCGGGCGCCGGTCTCGGCCATGTCGACATGGGGATAGGTCCGATAGGCGACGAGCGCGTCGGCCTGCGTCACCATGGCCGCGGACAGGTTCGCGTGCAGGTCGAGCGCCGCGACGATCGGCAGCGCATCGCCGACCACGGTTCGCACACGCCGCAGCAGCTCGCCCTCGCCGTCGTCGAGATGCTCGGTCACCATGGCGCCGTGCAGGTCGAGGAACAGCGCGTCGACCGGGCGCGCCGCAGCGAGATCCTCGAGCAGCCAGCCGACGATCCGCTCAAAGGCATCCCGAGTCACCCTCCCCGAAGGCACGGCGTTGGCCCAAAGCAGTGGCACGAGCTCATGCCCGGCGGCCTTGGCCGCGTCGATGAAGCCGGTGACCGGCAGGTTGATTGCGGCCGTACGCTCGAACAGCTCCGGCCCGCGCGAGAGTGGTGGCCAGCCATCCGCCTCGGCGAAGCGCTCGAACGTCGCCGGCTGCGGCGCGAAGGTGTTGGTCTCGTGGTGCAGCCCGCCGACGGCGATGCGCGCCATCTCAGAGACCGGTCCGACCTACGAGCCAAGCCGGATGGGCGAAAGAGGCGACATGCATCTCCGGTGTGTAGTAGCGCAGCCCGGCCGGCACGCCGCGCGCCGCGAGATCGGCGGCATCCAGCCGGCGCGACTCCAGATCGTCGGTGGCGAAGCCAAGAGCCATGTTACCCCCGACATAGGTCGGCACGGCGGCGAAGTAATAGTCGACCAGCGCGAAGCCTGCGGCGCGCTGGCGCGCCAGCGCGTTCTCAAGCTCGTCAGGGCGCATCACCGGATTGCCGCACTGCGTCGTCATCACCCCACCGGGCCGCAGCCGGGCGCGCAGATCGCGATAGAACGCCTCGCTGAACAGGACCTCGCCCGGCCCCAGTGGATCGGTCGAATCGACGATCGCCACGTCGAACGTCCGCGCCGTCTCGCGGGCGAACGCCGCACCGTCGGCGATCACAATCTCGGCGCGCGGGTCGTCGAAGGCGCCGTCGCTGAGGCTCGGCAGGAAGCGCTTGCAGAGCTCGATGACACTGGCGTCGATCTCGACCTGGGTGACCCGTCGCACGCCCGGATGCCTGAGCACCTCGCGCAGACATCCGCCGTCGCCGCCACCGACGATCAGCACCTCCTCGGCGTGCCCGTGCGCGAGCAGCGGTACGTGCACGAGCATCTCGTGATAGACGAACTCGTCCATCGTGGTCGTCTGCACGACGCCGTCGAGCGCCAGGACCCGACCCCAGGCCGGGCTCTCGAACACGATCAGGTCCTGATGCGCGGTGGTGCTGCGATAGAGGACCTCGCGCACGCGGATCCTCTGCGCCCAGTCGGGCCACAAGCGCTCCTCGAACCAGTCCATCCCCGCTCCCTCGCAGCCCCGGCGGCCGGGCCTGGTCGGCGGCAGCCGCCGACGCAACGCCACTGCCGCACATCACGCCGGGCAGCCCTGCCACGCCGGAACGCCCTGCCGATCGAGCGCTGCCCGGAGACCTGCCTCGACGTGCTCCAGCGTTTCAGAGATCCGCGTAGACATGCGCCTCGGCGGCCGCTCCGGGATGGGTCACCGCACCCTTCTCCGCGGGGCCCACGGTCTGCGCGTACTTCCACAAGGTGCCGGAGGTGTAGAAGGACGGCCGCGGCCGCCACGCGGCCTTGCGCGCGGCCAGTTCCTCGGCGCTCAGCTCGACGTCGAGGGTGCCCGCCTCGGCATCGAGCAGGATCACGTCGCCGTCGCGCAACAGCCCGATCGGTCCGCCGACCGCCGCCTCGGGCCCGACATGGCCGACGCAGAAGCCGCGCGTCGCCCCGGAGAAGCGCCCGTCGGTGATCAGCGCCACCTTGTCGCCGCGGCCCTGGCCGTAGATGGCGCTGGTCACGCCCAGCATCTCGCGCATCCCCGGCCCGCCCTTCGGCCCCTCGTAGCGGATCACGAGCACCTCGCCGTCGCGGTAGTTCCCCGCCTGGACCGCGGCCATCGCGTCCTCCTCGCACTCGAAGATCCGCGCCGGACCTTTGAATCTCAGGTTCTTGAGGCCCGCCACCTTGACGATGGCGCCCTCCGGGGCGAGCGAGCCCTTGAGCCCGACCACCCCGCCCCAGCTCGTCAGCGGCGCGCTCGTGGGGCGGACCACGTCCTGGTCGGGGTTCCAGCGCACCTCGGCGAGGTTCTCGGCGATCGTCCGCCCGGTCACGGTCAGGCAGTCGCCGTGCAGATAGCCGCCGTCGAGCAAGGCCTTCATGAGCAGCGGCACACCGCCGGCCTCGGCCAGGTCCTTCATCACGTAGCGCCCGGCCGGCTTGAGGTCGGCGATGTAGGGCGTCTCGCGGAAGATCGCCGCCACGTCGTGCAGGTCGAAGGCGATCCCCGCCTCGTGGGCGATGGCCGGCAGATGCAGCGCGCCGTTGGTCGAGCCACCGCTCGCCGCCACCACCCGCGCCGCGTTCTCCAGGCTCTTGCGGGTCACGATGTCGCGCGCGCGGATCCCCTGGCGGAGCAGCGCCATGACCGCCTCGCCCGACTCTTCGGCCCAGCGGTCGCGCGCCTCGAAGGGGGCCGGCGTGCCGGCCGAGCCGGGCAGCGCCAGGCCGATCGCCTCACTGACGCAGGCCATGGTGTTGGCGGTGAACTGGCCGCCGCAGGAGCCGGCGGACGGGCAGGCGTGGCGCTCGAGCTCGTCGAGCTCGGCGTCCGACATCCTGCCCACCGCGTGCATGCCGACCGCCTCGAACACGTCCTGCACGGTCACGTCGCGGCCCTGGAACCTTCCGGGCAGGATCGAGCCGCCATACATGAACACCGACGCCACGTTCAGCCGCACCATCGCCATCATCAGCCCGGGCAGCGACTTGTCGCAGCCGGCGAGGCCGACCAGCGCGTCGTAGCCGTGGCCGCGCACGGTCAGCTCGGTCGAATCGGCGATCACCTCGCGGCTCACCAGCGAGCTTTTCATGCCCTGGTGGCCCATGGCGATGCCGTCGGTCACGGTGATCGTGGTGAACTCGCGCGGCGTGCCGCCGGCCCTGGCCACCCCGCGCTTGGCCGCCTGCGCCTGCCGGGCCAGCGCGATGTTGCACGGTGCGGCCTCGTTCCAGGTCGTGACCACGCCGACGAACGGCCGGGCGATGTCGTCCTTCGACAGCCCCATCGCGTAGTAGTAGGAGCGGTGCGGCGCGCGGTCGGGCCCGACCGTGCTGTGCCGGCTCGGCAGCCGCGCCTTGTCGAACACCGTGATGGTCATCGCCCGCTCGTCCTCCCGCGTCACCCAGGCGGCGCGGACGATAACGGCGGGGCGCGCCGCTGGCCAGCGCGCCCGGTGCGGCGGCCGCGCGCTCAGACGATCAGGTCGTCCGCGACGAGCCCGGTGAAGTCGCGGAGCGTCACACGGGTGGCGAAGCCGAGGTCGAGGATTGTGTCGCCGCCGCTGACGGTCGCCAGCGCCAGGACCGCGGTCGCGTCGGCGAACCCGAAGCCGCGCACGTCGAGCCGGTCGCCGACGCCGAAGCCGAGCCCCTCGCCACCCTCGAAATCCATGATCACGTCGCGGCCGTTGTAGGGATTCAGGACGAAGACGTCTTTGCCGCCGCGCACGAGCGCGCCGTCGCTCGCCAGCCGGTCGCCGCCCTGGTCGCCCCACATCGTATCGTTGCCGGCGCCGCCGATCAGCGTGTCGTCGCCGCCGCGCGCCGTGTTGAACTCGCTCCCCGCGGCGAAAAGGTCGCCGCGCGCGTCGCCGTAGAGCAGGTCGTTCCCGGCGCCGCCGAACAGTGTGTCGGGACCGCCGGTGGTCCCATCTCCGAGGACCGCTTGTGCGAAATTCGAGCGGAGGTCGCCGCCGGCGTCGCCGATCAGCGTGTCGTTCCCCGCGTCGCCGAACAGCCGGTCGCCGCCCCCGCGGAAGCTCCCGCCGGACCCGTCCACGGAGGTCACGCCGAGATCCCCTCCGGCGTCGCCGATCAGCGTGTCGTTGCCGGCCTTGCCGTAGAGGACGTCGTCGCCACCGCGGAGGTTGATGTCGGTCTCGCCGGCGAAGCTGCGCCAGGCGTCGCCGACCACGTAGTCGTCCCCGGCGCCGCCCGAGAGCAGGTCGTCGCCACCGCGCACCGTGCTGCCGAGGACGGCC
>CALKJU010000012.1 GCA_937995535.1 uncultured Alphaproteobacteria bacterium | reverse complement strand
CCAGGGACGCGGCGTCGTCGGACGCCTTGACGATCCGCGAGCCGCTCGACAGCTTGGCCAGCGAGCTCGACGCCATCGCCTGGTTCTGCGCCAGATAGCGCAACGCCGTCTGCGCCGACGTGTTCGTCGTGCCAGTAAGGGGCATGTCTACGACTCCTCTGAGTGTGTCTCGTCGCCTTGCGGCGCTGGACGCCGGTCGCGCACGGTTGCAGGCGGTGCAGCGGCCTCGACGCCCCCACGCTCGGCCAGGTCATCGGCGATCCGCGCCGCGCGCGTCGAACCGCGATGCCCTCGGGCTCCCGTCACGCTGCATCGTCCGGCAGCTTCTCGTACGGCTGAGGACGACCACGGTGCGCACGCCGCTTCAAGGTCGTCGGCGGTGCCGGGTGGCCGAGCGATCCGGCCATGTTCGCACCATTCCCGCCAGAGCGACCGAAGCGCCTCCGAGATGGCCGCCGCCAGCCCGGCGCCGTCGCAGAGCGGGGAAGCGACCATCTGCGGCCGCAGGAGCGTGCGCAAGGCCTCGAGCATCGACGGAGCGCGCGCGAGCTGGGCGCAGGTGCGCACATATTCGTCCGGGTCGGCGGCGATGCCGGGCACGAAGCCGACGGCTGTGAGCAGGCTTGTGCCGACCCGCGCGGCATGATGGTCGCCGCTCAGCGTGACGACCGGGACCCCCATCCAGAGGGCCTCGCAGGTTGTCGTCGTCCCGTTGTAAGGAAACGGGTCCAAGGCGATGTCCACCTCGGAGTAGGCGGCCAGATGGGACACAAGATCAGGCGTGCGTGACAGGAAACGGAGCCGGTCCGCGCCGACGCCGTGTCGCGCGAACACGGCCGAGAGATGCTGCTGGACGCCGGTGTCAGCCGTCGCGTCGTGCTTGAGCACCAGCGTCGATCCGTCGACCGCGTGCAGTACGCGTGCCCACAGCTCGATCACGCCGGCGTTGAGCTTCGCGAGATTGTTGAACGAGCCGAACGTGACGTGGCCGTTGCGCCGGACGGGCGGGGCGACGATCTCGGGATAGGCCGTCGGCGCATAGGCGAGAAAGCAGCGGTCGAGGCGCAGCAGGCGTTCGCTGCCATGCGCCTCGGCGCCGTCCGGATCGGTCCAGCGGTCGACGATCCGCGCATCGATCGCGGCCATGCCGGTGGTCGCCGGGTAGCCGAGATAGCAGAGCTGCACCGGCGCTGGCCGCCGCGCCATCACGAGCAGCCGGTTGTCGGCCGTGTGCCCGGCGAGATCGATCAGGATGTCGACCTCGTCGGCGCGGACGGCTCGCGCGGCCTCGTCGTCGCTGCAGGGGCGTATGTCACGCCAGCCGGCGACGAGCTGGCGCAGCTCGTCGGTGACGACGTCGGGCCGCGCGACGTTCGAATAGGCGATCACTTCCAACGCCGCCGCGTCGAGGCCCGAGAGCAGGGGGCGGAGGAAGAAACTGACGGCGTGCGCGCGCAGATCGGGCGATACGAGACCCAAGCGCAGGCGGCGGCTCGGATCGCGGTCGCGTGTCGGCGGTGACCACGCCAAGCCGCGCGCATAGCGGAGATCCCAGGCTTCGTGCGCCGCCCGGCGCGCCGCCGGCGTGACATCCGGCATGTAGCTGAGGTCGAACAGATAGGTGGAGGCCTCCGCGGCCGGCGCGTCGGGCCGCAATGCCCCCGAGCGGAGCAGCTCCCGCCCGTCCTCCTGCCGCCCCGCGAGGACCCGAAGGTGACCGAGCATGAAATGCGCGTTCGAGGGCTCGGGCCGGCGTGCCACATAGTCGACCAGCAGCGCCTCGGCCTCGCTGACCCGCCGGAGGCGGGCCAGCGCAAAGGCCAGCCCGCGGCGGCATTCGAGATCGGCGGCGTCGATCTCCAGCGCCTGCCGGAAGGCATCGTGGGCCGCGCCCACGTCGCCCGCCGCGAGATGCGCTTGGCCCGTATTGCGCAACAGGGCGACGCTCAGGTGCCCGCTCGCCGCAGCGGCGCGGAGGACCACCTGGGCGTCGGCCAGCCGCCCCTGAGCGAGCAGCGCCGCACCAAGATTGGCCAACGCCAGAGCATGCTCGGGCGCATTCACAAGCGCACGGCGGGCGGCGTGCTCAGCCGCCACCGGCTGCTGCAACTCGAGCAACGCTCCGGCGAGATTGGCCAGCGCGTCCGGCAGATCCGGGTTGCGCGCACAGGCCTCGCGCAGGGCCATCGCCGCTTCCGCGGGCCGCCGGCTCCGCAAAAGCAGACTGCCGAGGTTCGACCATGGCTCCGCCCGGTCGGGACAGCGCGCGATCGCGGCGCGGATCAGCCGCTCGCCCTGGACGGCGTCACCCTTCGCACCACGTACGACGCCGAGCAGATGCAGCGCGTCGACGTCGTCCGGGCTGCACCGGATCGCGGCGCGATAGTGGCGCTCGGCGGCATCGAGATCGCCGGCACGATGTCGTGCCAGGCCGAGCGCGCAGGCGCCGTGGGCCGCAGCGACCGCTGCCCGCGACGGTACGTCGACCGCCGGCAAGCCCGCCCTGCCGTCAGCGGGACCCTGCAAACCCTGCCGCACGACCGTCACGACACCCGGTTCAGCGGCAGTCGCACCGGATAGGACGGGTTGCGCAGGACGACCTGCCAGGCGAGCGAGCGGGCGACATCGACGAAGATCGGCGCGCGGAGGTTGACCGTGGCCTCGATGCCGCTGGCGACCAGGCGGGCCGCGACCACGGCGAGCAGCAGAAGGTCCTGCGGGCCGATGGCGCGCTCGGCGGCCACCTCCTCGATATCGGCGGGGGCCAGGGTCGCGGGGCCCGGCTCCACCGGAACGACGAGGAACTCGACGCCGTCGCTGGAGGTCGCCTGGAGGCGCAGGAAGCGGCCCGCGGCGAGTTCCGGCTGAAGGCGGAACTCACGGCAACCGGCGAATCCGAGCAGGCCCTCGGGGAAGACGATCTCGCGCCCGACCGCACCGGCAGGGCCGGCAAGGACAGCGGGGTGAGGCGCTGGGACGGCGATCGGCGACGCTCCTGTCGACATCAGCTCAGTTCCTCTCTCTCGCCGGCGTACGGCGGGGCGACCGTAAGGATCGATGGTTAATCCGTGCTGAACGGCGCTCAACGGAGATAGTCCGCGAGGGACATCGCCTGCACCCGACTTACGGCGAGGTAACTCGCCTCGAGCAGCGCCTGATCGGCAGCGAGCCGGCTCAGTGCCGCGGGCAGGTCGACGTCCTCGATTCGGCTCCGTGCCTCCTCGAGGTAGAGTAGCGCCCCGCGTTGCTGCTCGCGCACCGCGTCGAGCCGCGCGGCGTTGGCGCCCAGCGCGCCGCGCAACTCACCGAGCCCGTCGAGGGCCCGGCCGAGATCGCTCAGCGCCGTCTCCAGCGCCGCCCGATCGCCCGTCTCATGGGCCACGCCGGCTCGCGCGACCGCCGAGATCAGCAGCGCGAATGTCGGCTCCGCCGCGGTGATCCCGTAGGCCAGCTCTGTATCTGCGCCCGTCCTCAGCCCGAGGACCACTCTGTCACCATTGTAATAGAGATCCGGGTCGGAGACCGTCGGTGGCGGATCGGGCAGGGCGACGGCGGGCGCATCGGTGCGGCTCCCGGCGAAGAGGTACCGGCCGTCGACGCGGACATTGAGCTGCGCTGCGATCTCCGCCAAGGCGGCGCGGCTCTCACCGGCGAGCGGCACGGCCGCGCCGGTTCCACCGTCGAGGCGATTGACGACCAGCGACCGCATCCGGTCCGTGACGGCGACAATGGCCCCGAGCGCGCCGTCCATGGCATTGATCCTGTCTCCAACGAGGTCGGCCTCTGCGAGAAGACCGCTGATCTGGGCTTGAAGGTCGCGGCCGCGGACGAGCGCGGCGGCGCTATCGGGGATCTCCGCGTAGCTGCGGGCGGCCTTGCCGGAGGCGGCGGCCGCCTGGGTGTCGCGGACGCGGGTCTGAACCTGCTGGATGAGAGCCGAGATGCGCGTCGCGTGCGCCGCGTCACCGAGCCGAGCTGTCACCATGGTCGTATCACCGAGCGATGCCGATGAGCTCGTCGAGCAGCTCATCGGTGACCGAGATCAGCCGCGCCGCCACCGCGTAGGCCTGCTGGTATTGGAGCAGGCGGGCCAACTCCTCGTCGAGGTTCACCCCGGCGACCGCGCCGTGGCGCAGAGCCAGTGCGTCGACCAGTGCGCCCTGTGCGGCGCTGCGCTCCCCGGCACTTGCCGCAGCCCGCGCGGCCAGCGCCGTGACATCGGCGACGTAGTCGCCCAGCGTCGCGGCGCCGGCCGGCAGCCCACCGCGCGCGATCACCGCCACGGGACGATCGAGCGCCGCCGCCAGCGCCTGCGCGCCGCGATTGTCGCCAGCACCAGCCAAGGTCGCGGCCAGCGGCGGGCCGGGATCGACATCCAGCAGCGCCGTCGCGAGGCGTGCCGGATCGGCCGCGATGTCGGCTCGGAGGGCCAGTCGCCCGCTGGTCGGATCGCGCGCGATCAGGTCGTTGAGACCGAAGGCGTGGGCGAAGCCGGCCGGTCGCTCGCGACCGGCCGGATCCGGGAAGGCGACCACGCTGTCGCCCTCCGCGAGGGCCAGTCCGTGTGCCGGATCCACCAGCTCGATCTGCAGCGCCCCGTCGCCGTTCAGCACTGCCGTGCCGAGACCGCCAAGCCCGGCATTGAGCTGCGCGATGACGTCACCGACGCTGGCCACGGTGACGTCGATCGCGACGGTCGCCAAGGTGCTGTTGGTGGTGCGGTCGACGACCGCGAGGTAGGCGGTGCCGGCATTGTCCGGCGGGCTCCAGCCGGCAAGGTCGGTGCGGGTCCCGACCAGCCGGTTCGGGGGCGGAACGGCGACGGCGGCGTTGTGCGCGGCATTGAGCACGTGCATCGCGAGGAGCGAGATCTCGCCCAGCATGTCGTCGAGCCGCGGCAGGGCGTCGTCGCGCGCGCCGAGCAAGCCCGCGATGCGTCCGGTGGTGATCTGCGAGCTGATGAGCTGGTCGGCGTCGGGCACCGAGTCGCCCATAAGCTCCGGGGTCAGGGCGGCGCGAACGCCGCCGGAGACAAGCACCGCGCCGGTCTCACCGGACAAGGGCAGGCCACTCGCCGGGTCCAACTGCTCGGCCCGATACACGGCGATCGCACCGAAGCTGCTGGTGGAACCGACGTTCGCCGCCGGCCGGTAGACGACGACACGCGGTGCCCCGTCGAGCAGGGGTGCACCACCCGGCCCGTGGAGTTCGACGGTACCGTTGCTGAGGACGTGGACCTGCACGTCCATCTCGCGCGCGATGTCGGCGACCAGCCGATCACGCTGATCGAGCAGGTCCGCGGTCGGCCCGTGGCGGCTCATCGCCGCGTTGATCTGCTCGAGCGCTGACAGGGCGCTGTTCACGCCACCGACGGCGACCGCGATCTCCTGGTCCAGATCCCGGCGAAGGCGCTGGACCAGCGCGCCGCTGTCGGCGAGCCGGGCGAACAGATCGCTGGCCGCGCCAATGACCGCAAGACGTTGCGCCGCGCGCTCGGGGGTGTTGGCGAGCCCCTCGAGCGAGCGGCGCAGGCGCTCCAGGCTAGGTGTGAGACCGGCTTCGCTGTCACCCGGCGTGCCGAAGATCAGGCTTTGTGCCCGATCCAACGCATCCGCGACCTCCTGCTCGGCCGCCAGCCGTCCCTGCTGCAGGCGCAGCTCGGCGGCCAGATACTGGTCGAGCGCGCGCGCTGGGCCGGTGTCGAACACGCCGCGGCCCTGCCCGGCGACGACCCGTGTCTGCGGCTCGAGCTGCTTGCGTGCGTAGCCTTCGGTGCCGGCGTTGGTGATGTTGTTGGCCGTCACGCCGAGCGCCCGCTGGGCGAGCGTCAGCCCGGAGAGGGCCGTGTTGAGAGCAGCGGTGAGCGACATCGGCGCGTCTCCTAGACCCGGCGGTCGAATGCAACCGCGATCACCCGACCGCGCGGCTCGCCGCGCCGGGCGGTGGACGACGCGTAGGGCGCGGCGCGGCGCTCATGCGCGGCGAGGCTGTCGCCCAGCCGCTGGAGAATCGATTCGACGACGGCTTTGGCCGCCTCCAGTGCATGCAGGTTGGTCCGTTGCACGGCCTGGAGGTCACGGGTGGCCTGCTCGAGGACGATTCGCGCTTCGGCCGGCAGGGCGCCGATCACTTGCGGCGCCGCGCGCAGGCTGCGGACCTCTCGCTCGTAGGCCTCGGCGAGCGTCGTCTTGGTCGCGGCCAGATCCTCGAGGCGGGCGAGCCGCAGGTCGCGAAGGAGCGCGTTCTCCCGTTGCATCACCGCCTGGAGCTCGCGGATGAGGGTCAGCAGGACGGCCGCTCGCTCGAGGGGATCGGTCATCGCCCGCCTCCCGTCCCGCCGAGGCGGGCGAGCAGGCTCTCGGCGATGCCGAGATCGCTGCGGTCGGCGATCGCCGCCGCATACGCGTCCTGGAGCAGAGAGGCGAACGGTGAAGTCGCCGCGTCCCCGGGCAAGGTGCCGGCGGTGAGGTCGCGCAGCAGCTGGCCGAGGACCATGCGTTCGAACTCGGCCGCGGCCCGCATCATCGGGGTGCCGCGCTGCGGCAAGGTAGGGTCCGCGGTGAGGCCGTTCGCGGGAATGGTTCGCAGATCCATCACATGACCTCGATGTCGGCCTGCAGCGCTCCCGCCGCGCGGATCGCCTGGAGCAGCCCGATCAGGTCGCGCGGCCCAACGCCCAGCGCGTTCAGCCCCTCGACCAGGTCGTTGAGCGTGACGCCGCCGTCGAGCACGACCACGCGCCGGTCGCCCTGGTCGTCGACCTCGATCGTCGTCCGCGGCACTTCGACCGTCTCGCCCTCGCCGAACGGATTGGGCTGCGAGACCTGGGGCGTCTCGGTCACCCGCACGGTGAGGTTGCCCTGCGCCACGGCCACGCGGTTGATCCGGACGTCGGCGCCGATGACGATCGTCCCGGTGTCTTCGTCGATCAAAATCCGCGCGGGCGCGTCCGGCTGCACGCGGAGCTGCTCGATCTCGGTCAGCAGTTGCGCGGTCCGGCCGGCGTAGCCGGCCGGAACCGTCACCAGAACCGTCCCTGGATCGAGCAGCTGCGCCAAGCTCCCGCCGAGCGCGCCGTTGACCGCCGACGCGACCCGCTCCGCCGTCGTGAAGTCCGGGTTGCGCAGGGCGATCCGCACCTCGCGCAGATCGTTCAAGGCGAAGGTGACCTCGCGCTCGACGATCGCACCGGCGGAGATCCGCCCCGTCGTCGGCACGCCGCGAACGACCCGCGCGCTTTCGCCCTCCGCGGCGAACCCGCCGACGCTGAGCGGCCCTTGGGCGATGGCGTAGGCCTCGCCGTCGGCACCGAGCAGCGGCGTCACCAGCAGCGTGCCGCCCTGCAGCGACTTGGCATCGCCGAGCGCGCTGACCTTGACGTCGATCCGGCTGCCGCGCCGGGCGAATGCCGGCAGGGTGCCGGTTACCATGACGGCGGCGACGTTCTTCGTATTGAGGAGGTTGCCGCGGGTGCTGACCCCGAGCCGCTCGAGCATCGATGTCAGGCTCTCCTGGGTGAACGGGGAGTTTCGCAGCGAGTCGCCGGTCCCCTTGAGCCCGACGACGAGGCCGTAGCCGACCAGCATGTTCTCGCGGACGCTCTCGAAATCGGCGATGTCCTTGATGCGCGACGGCGCGGCCGCGAGCGCCGGCACCGCCCACAGCAGCAGCGCGGCCAGGACCGCACCGACACGCTGCTTCACCGAGGTCACCGCACCCGAGCCCACCCACGTCTCCCGCCGCAGTCCCCCATCCGCCCAGCCACTTCCGTGCCAGCCCCGGCCCCACCGGCATCGGCGGCACGCCCGGACCGCCCTGGCGTCCATCACGATCGGCAAGGGCTGCCGCCCTCGGCAGGTCCTGCCGGGTCCACGCAGGGACTCTCCACCAGCAGCGCTAACGCCCGGTTAACCGCGCCGACGCCACGATGCGCCGATGCGCGTCCAACCCGCCTTTCCGGGCACGGCCCAGCCGACCGGCAACGCCGCCGCGAGCCGGGCGGAGGCCACGACCTTCGCGCGGCTGGTCGGCCGAGGTGCGGCAGTTGCCGGCGCCGCCGGCTCGGGCATGCCGATCGCGGCGCCGGGCGGTCTCCTCGCAGTGCAGCAGGCGCAAGCTCGCGTCTCGCCGGCGCCCGCCGCCCTTCGCCGGGCGGATCGGCTGCTCGACGGCCTCGCGCGCCGGCAGCGCGCGCTGCTGTCGCTCGCCGACGAGGGGGCCGCATGGCAGGATATGGAGCAAGCGCTCGCCGAGGAGCGCGAGCCGAGCGGCTCGGCGGCGCTGGACGCACTGCTCGACGCGATCGAGCTGCGGGTGGCGGTCGAGCTTGCGAAAGAGCAGCGCGCCCCGGGTATCCGCGACGGCCCGGGCCCCGCGGGCCGCGCCGGCAGGGAAGGCCGTCGCCTAGGCTAGCGAGTCCTCGACGGCGTGGACGAGATCCAACCACTCGCGGCGCGCCTCGACGGCGACGGAGCCGCCGACATCGAACACGCCGAGCCCCGTCGCCGCCAGCTCGGCATAGAGGGCGCGGTCAGCCAGCCGCGCCGCGACCGGATGGCCCAGCTCCGCAAGCGCCTGGTCGAGCCGCCGGCTGGCCCGCGTCCGCGGCCGTACCCGGTTGGCGACGAGGAACACGCCCTTGCGCTGCTTGCGGACGGGCTTGAGCTCGCCCAGTCGGTCGAGGAACCGGCGCGTGCTGTCGACGTCGAACGCCGAGGCCTGCACCGGGACCAGCACGACGTCAGCCTCGGTCAGCAGCTGGTCGACCTGCCGCAGCCTCAGCCCGGCCGGTGCGTCGATCACGAGCCGCTGCACATCGTCCGGTACCTCACCGATGTCCTTGCGCCAGTCGAGCCCGCGAATCGCCGGCAGACGCGACGGACGCGCCGCGAGCCACTGCATGGCGCTGCGTTGCCGGTCGACATTGGCGAGCGCGGTGGTGAGACGGCTCGCGGCGAACGCCGCGGCGAGATTGGTCGCGATCGTCGTCTTCCCGCACCCGCCTTTGGTGTTGGTCACAAGGACGGCGATCATGCGGCGGCCTCCCCTGGCGACCAGAACGGACGCGCGGCGCGGAACTCTTCCCACAGCCTACCAACGCGCGCTTCGAGAACGACCGCGCGATGGCTCTGCCAGCCGACCAGCATACCGGCCCCGAACGCGACCTCGGGCAGCGCCGGCCCCGTCGCGTCGGTCGCGAGACGCTCGGCCACCAGGCGTGAGACGGCGATGTCGTTCTGCTCGCCCAGCACCTCCTGCAGGTCGGCCAGCCGGTCGAGATAGGGGTCGACACGCTTGCCTGCGAACAGGTCGGCGAAGAACTCCAAGGCGTAGCGCAGCTTCTTGACGGCCAAGCGGAGGCGGTGGCGGCCCGCGGCGTCGAGCTCGGCAAAGCGTCGCCCACGCTTGCGGACCCGGCGGTGCTGCCGATCGAGGACGCCGGCCGCGAAGTCGAGCAGGGGGGCCTGTTGGGTGGCGAGGACCGTGCCGGTTGCCGCCGATCGCCAGCCCCCCTGCTCGGTCCAGCAGGCGAGCTGCAAGAACAGGTCGCCGCAGCGTTGGCTGTCGATCGCGGCGCTGACCTCGCCCTGTGCGCGCCGTCGCTCGGCGTCGGCGAGCGCGCGCAGGGCCTCCAAGCGCGGGGCCAGCAGCGGCGCCGCCGCCGCGAGGCTCGGCAGCAGCTCCTCGCCAAGCACGTCGAGATCGCGGCAGGGCCCGAGGCAGCCCAGCAGCCAGCGCGCCTCGTCGACCCACCGCTGGCGACCCGCCTCCGGCAGCGCCGGGGCGAACAGCGACAGCGCCGAGCGGAGGCGGCGAAGGGCCACGCGGAGCTGGTGAACGCCTTCGATGTCGGCGCCGATCCGCGCCGGCACCTCGTTGGCCAGGGCATGCGCGATGCAGCGGCGGAACACCGTCTGCATCGCGTCCGCGACCGTTGCGGCACGCTCGAGGACGATGCGACCGGCCTTGCGCGGCCGGGGCGGCTCACCGGTCAGCAGCATGTGGCCGCGGGCGGCCTTGGGCATCGCCCCGAGGCGCAACGGCGCCACCGCACGCAGCCGCTCGGCGATCTCGTACAGGACCTGGGCGCTGCCCCCGACCAGCTCGATCTCGACCTCGGCGACCGGCTCCTCGCTGCGACCCGCGGCGATCCGCCCGCGGTCGAACGCCACCTCGACACGCCCCGGGCGGCCCTGTGCGTCGATCCAGGCGACCGGCAATGTGCGACGCTCGATCTCGCTCACATAACGCGGCTGCAGCTCGCCCGGCAGCACGGCGCCGACGACATCGTGGACCGCCGGGTCGCGGAACGCCGCGAGATCAGGCGAGTCGGCCGTGATCTCGACCTCCCACTCGGAGCGCCGATCGAGCGACGGTCCGCCGCCTCCCTCGCACTTCAAGGTCAGGTAACGCCGGTTGCCGCTGCGGCGCAGGCGCAACGACACCCGGCGGCGGGCCAGCCGCAGGTCGTCCGTATCGAAGTAGATGTTCACCAGGTGAGCGACAGAAGGCTCGCCGACGAGGTGGGAATCGAGCACGCCACTGGCCGCGATCCGCTCCAACGCGGCCGGCGTGCACACCAGCTTGAGCTCCTGCTCGATGGGAGCCGCGGACACGAGACACCCCTTTTTTTTCGATTGTCCGAACCGGGCGCACCTCCCGCTCCGCGCCCGCGCGGCTACTCTCGTCCTGGTATGAGCCTAGCCCCTGCGCCAGATCAAGACGCGCGATGGCACAGCGGGCTAGGTTGCCGCACCTGACCGCGCGGGCGGCGAGAAGGGGAGAGAGCCGTGGGCTACAAGGATCTGCTCGTACACCTCGACGGCACGGACGCAGGCAAAGCGCGGAGCGACGCCGCCCTGGCGCTTGCGGCGGCCTGGAACGCCCATCTGACCGGTCTGTGCCTGATGGCCGAGCCGGTGATCCCACCCATGCTGGGGGTCGCCATCGGCGCCGACGTCCTCGAGCGCCAGCGGGCCGAGGCCACGGCGGAGGGGGAAGCGATCCTGGCCCGGTTTCGCGCCGCCGCGGACGCTGCCGGGATCTCGTTCGAAAGCCGGTTCGAGATGGCGCCGATCGACACCCTGCCGCGGCGTTTCGCGCGCCATGCGCGGCACGTCGATCTCAGCATCGTCGGCCAGCCGCCCGCGAGCAACGGCATCGACGAGACCATGCTTGTCGAGGCCGCGTTCCTGGAGACAGGGCGACCGGCGCTGCTCGTGCCCTACATCGGCGCCCGGGACATGCCGCCGCGCCGGGTCCTGGTCGCCTGGGACGGCGGACGCGAGGCCGCGCGTGCGATCGGGGACGCGATGCCGTTCCTGCGCCGCGCGGACGATGTCGGCCTGATCGTCGTCGACCCGGGCGCCCTGGTCGGTCGGATCGGCGAGGAACCGGGCGCCGACATGGCGCGTCATCTGGCGCGGCACGACGTCAAGGTGACGGTGCGCGCGGTCGCCACCGGTGGCTTGGCCGTCGGTGACGTGCTGCTCGGTGAGGCGGCCGACTGGGCGGCCGATCTGCTCGTGATGGGCGGGTTCGGTCATTCGCGGCTGCGCGAGCTGGTCCTGGGCGGTGTGACACGGCACCTGATCGAGCACATGACGCTGCCTGTCCTACTCGCCCACTGACGGTGCCGGTCAACCGGCGGCGCTGACCCGCGCCTCGCCGGCGCCGGTCGCGGATCGGGCCAGTTCGAGGAGTGCCCGCCGAAGCAGTCGAGGACTGGCGTCGCGAGCGACGAGCCGGCCGCGGAGGCGGGCGCCGAGCAGCTGCAGGGCGCCGACGCAGTCGAGAAGCGCATGTCGCACCGGCTCGTCGGCGAAGCGCAAGCCCTCGGGATTGAGCGGCTCGCGATCATCGAGGAGGACCATATTCTTGAGGCTCGCGCCGCCGGCGCGGCCGGTCGCGCGGACCGCCTCCAGGTCGCGGATGTGCCGGAACGAGCGCGCCGGCGCGATCTCCGTGCGAAAGCGCGCCGGATCGAAGCGGTGGCTGCGCTCGAGGACACCGAGCCGCCGGCACCGGGTATCGATCCGGCACTCGATCAGCAGTTCGTCCGCCGGCTCGAGCGCGACCCAGCCGTCGCGTTCCTGCACCGCGAGCCGCCGCTCGACCGCGAGGTCTCGCTGTGCGCTCCCCTGATCGAGGAGGCCGGCGCATTCGATCAGCAGCACGAAGGGCCGCGCGCTGCCGTCCATCGCCGGGATCTCCGGCCCGCCGACCTCGACAAGCGCGTTCGTGACGCCGCAAGCGGCCAGAGCCGCCAGCAGATGATCGACTCCCGCGACGCGCGGCCCGCCGCCCGGTGCGGCGAGCACGGTCTCGTCGCTGTCCTCGACGACGCGGTCCAGCGAAGCGCGGAAAGCCGGCGTTCCGGGGCGATCCGCCCGCCGAAACCGTATGCCGCTGCCATCGGGCGCAGGGTGAAGCGTCAGAGCGACGCGCGCGCCGCTGTGCAGCGCGACGCCGACGCACCCGATCGGGTGCCGCAGCGTTCGCTGTGCGAGTTCAGCCTTCGCGGGATCCTGTTGCATCGTCGGGCTTGTTCGCGTTTCCCAGCGGGCTGTGGCGGCCCGTGGGCAGTCGGGTACGGGTATGCAGCCCCTCCGCCATCGGACCATGGGCCGATGGCGGGGGTCTGCCAAATCACAGCTCGTTACACAATGTTGCAGCGCACCACGGTCGATGCGGTGCGCGTCACACGGTCTCGCGCTCGCGCCGCAAGAAGGCCGGGATGTCGCCGACCTCGTCGCGCTCGGCGAACGGCTCGGTGCGACCTGCGGGCTCCACGGCCTCGCCCGGCCGCCCTGGGCGCAAGGGCGCGGCCACCGGCGGCTGCCGGGAAAGGCCGAAACCTCGGAACATCTCACGCAGGCCCGAGGCTTTCTGCGGCTCCCGCTCGGCGCCACTATCGGCCCGAGCGGCACTGCTGACGGACGGCGCCGCAACGGGCTCCAGCGGGCGGGCGCTCGGCCGCGGCGCCACGGGTGCGCTGGCCGGCGGCGGCGGCGCGACGGCCGCGGCCCGCTGCGCCGCCGCGGGAAAGCGGAACACCGACACCGGCGAGACGATCGGCGCGACGCGTGGCGCCTCGGCGGTCGCGGGTGCGGTGGCGGCGCCGCGGGCACGCTCCGCCTCGCTGAGGATCCCGGTCGCGACCACCGACACGCGCATCCGGCCCTGCATGCTCTCGCTGAAGGTCGAGCCGAAGATGATGTTGGCGTTGGGATCGACCTCCTCGCGGATGCGGTTGGCCGCGGCATCGACCTCGAACAGGGTCATGTCGAGCCCGCCGGTGATGTTGATCAGCACCGCCCGCGCGCCTTGCATCGACACCTCGTCGAGCAGCGGGTTGGAGATCGCGGCCTCGGCGGCCTCGATCGAGCGGCGCTCGCCCTCGGCCTCGCCGGTCCCCATCATGGCCTTGCCCATCTCGCTCATCACCGTGCGGATGTCGGCGAAGTCGAGATTGATCAGGCCCGGCATGATCATCAGGTCGGTGACGCCGCGCACGCCCATGTGCAGGACCTCGTCGGCCATCTTGAAGGCCTCGGCGAAGGTCGTCCGCTCGTTCGCCAGCCGGAACAGGTTCTGGTTCGGGATGACGATCAGCGTGTCGACGTGCTGCTGCAGCTCCTCGAGACCCTTCTCGGCCAGGCGCATCCGGTGCGCACCCTCGAAGTGGAAGGGCTTGGTGACCACACCGACGGTCAAGATCCCCTGCTCGCGCACAGCCCGGGCGATGACCGGCGCGGCGCCGGTGCCGGTCCCGCCGCCCATCCCGGCGGTGATGAACACCATGTGGCTGCCGGAGAGCGCGTCGAGCAGTTCGTCGAGCGCCTCCTCGGCGGCGGCGCCGCCGACCTCCGGCCGGGCGCCGGCGCCGAGGCCGTGGGTGATGGTGGCGCCCAACTGGATCTTGCGGTCGGTCAGGCAGGCGGCGAGCGCCTGCGCATCCGTGTTGCAGGCGACGAACTCGACCCCCTCGAGGTGCGAGGTGATCATGTTGTTCACCGCGTTGCCGCCGGCGCCACCGACGCCGACCACGGTGATCTTGGGCTTCAGCTCGTGAGTGACGGGCAGGCTCAGGTTGATCGTCATGCTCTTTCCCTCTTCTCCTCCTCCGCGTGGCGGCCCCGATGTTCGTTCGGTGACCGGGGACGGGCACTGGCAAGGCACCCGTCGCTACTTCAAGAAACCTAGAAGTTCTCCGCGATCCAGCGGCGGACGCGTTGCACCATCCGGGTCATCGCATCCCGCTCCCGCGTGTCGCTCCAGGCGAGACCGCGATCGTCGCCGGCCGCCAGGACGAGAGCGCCGCTGACGCTGGCGCAGCAGGGTCCCATGTCCGGTCCTACGCCGCAGTCCGCGTCGGGGCGGCCGAGCCGGGTCGGCAAGCCGAAGCGCTCCTGGGTCAGCTCGGCCAAGCCCTCGATCTCGCTCGCACCGCCCGTGAGGACGACGCTCCGCGGCGGGCAGGCGGCGACGAGCTCGCCGGCGTCGCCCAACCGCTGCCCGACAAGATCGAGGATCTCCTCGACGCGCGCGCGGGCGATCTGGGTGAGCCGTGTGCGCGGGACCTCCCCGGTCGGATGATGGGCGGAGTCGCCGATCAGCGGGACCGCGATCCGCTCGTTGTCATCGCATGCCCGCCACAGCACGCTGCCATAGAGGCTCTTGATCCGCTCGGCGTGGGCCCGGGTGGTGGAGAGACCGAAGGCGAGGTCGCCGGTGACATGGTCCCCGCCATAGGGCACCTGATCGACGAAGGCGAGCCGACCGTCCGCGAACAGCGCGATGCCGGTCGTTCCGGCACCCATGTCGAGAACGAGGCAGCCGCGGTCGAGCTCATCGGCGGTCAGGCAGCCGAGCCCCGCGGCGTAGCTCGCGACGCTGACGGCGCGGACCGTTACATGGCTGCGGTCGAGCACTTCCAGCACGTCGTGCAGCGCCTCGCGACGCAGCGTGACCACATGCGCGAGCATCTCGAGCTGCTGACCGCTCATGCCGCGGGCGTCGACCAACGGCCGCCCGCCGTCGATGGTCACCGCGAGCGGGACGACATGCACGACCGCACGGCGATCGTCCTCCACCCGATCATGGGCGAGGCGGAGCAGCCGGCGGAGGTCCAAATCCGTGACGCTGCGGCCGGCGAGCTCACTGGTCACCCGGACATGAGTCGATCGCGGCCGGCCACCGCTCAGGGTGACCGCCACCTCGCGTAGCCGCTCCCCCGCCTGTTCCTCGGCTTCGTGGAGAACCGCGCGGAGCGCGGCGTCCGCCGCCTCGGCGTCGGCGATGTCCCCACCGCGGATGCCCTCGGCGACCTGATAGCCGCGTCCGATCACGGCGAAGCCACGCCCGGCCCGCGGCCGCGCGATGAAGCAGCAGACCTTGCTCGTGCCAATATCGAGCACGGCGAGCGGGGTCGCGCGCGTTGCGGGACGCGCGGCGACGACGCGCCGCCACCCCATGGTGGCGACATCGACGCTCATGCGCCCTGTCCCGGTGCCGGCCGTGGACTGGGCGGCTCGGCCGCGGTCCGCACCACCAGCCAGTCCCGTCGCCGCAGGTCGATCAGCTCGATGGCCCGCGCCAGGATCGCGTCCTCGCGTTGCCGTGCCGCCAAGTACCGCCACGCTTCCTCCACCTCGTCCTCGGGCAACCGCACCTCGATCTGCGGATCCAGCCACACCGTCCAGCGCCGCCCTCCGACCAGGGCCGCACGGCGGACGCGACGTGCGAGCTCCGGCTCATACGCGAGCGCGGTGAGCAGGGCGCCGATGCGTTCGGGCGCAGCCGCGCCGGCGATCACCGGAAGAGCGGCGAAGCCGCGCAGATCGCGCACCGGGATCACCTCCCCGTCGCTGCCGAGGAGCCGCCGCCGATCGCCCTGGTGCCAGATCGCCACCGGGCGATGCTCGGTGATGCGCACCACGAGCGTGTCCGGCAGCTCGCGCCGCACGGTCGCGGTCCGCACCCAAGGCAGCTGCTCGAGACGCTGCTGCACGAGCGTGAGATCGACGGCGAGCAGCGGCATGCCGCGATAACGGGCGAGCGCCTGCACGATCTCGCCCTCGGTCGTCCGCCGCCGCCCCTCGGCTATGAGATCGCGCACGACGAGTCCCGCGGCTACCGAGCCGGCAAGGATCTCGGCACGCACCCGCTCGCGGGCGGTGGCGAACGCGCCGCTGTCCGCGAGATGGCGCACCCCTGCGGCCAGAGCGCCGATCGTCAGCAGCGCGGCCAACAGCACCTGGGCCGGTCTGACCCAGCGCGGTCGCGGCCGCTGGCGCGGTGCGAGCTGGCGGCGCCGGATGCGATAGCTCAACTGTCGCATCGCGCCTCACGGACCAGCTGTTCGACCAAGTCTTCGAACGAGATCCCGCAATAGGCGGCCTGCTCCGGGACGAGCGACAACGGGGTCATCCCTGGCTGGGTGTTGACCTCCAGGATGTAGAGCCCGTCGGCCTCGCCTTCGTCGGGATTGAAGCGGAAGTCGGCGCGGCTCACGCCACGGCAGCCGAGCGCGCGATGCGCGCGCAGCGCCCAGTCGAGCACCTGCGCGTAGAGGCCTTCCGAGAGCCGCGCCGGGATCTCGTGCGTCGCCAGCCCCTCGGTGTATTTCGCGCGGTAGTCGTAGAAGCCCTCGCGGGGTAGGATCTCCGTGACGGCGAGCGCTCGGTCGTCCATCACCGCGCTGGTCAGCTCGCGGCCCGGGATGTAGCGCTCGACCAGCACCCGGTCGCCGCGGTCGAGATCGTTGCGGGCGAAGAGCGGTCGTGGATCGTCATCGAGGATGATGGTCACCCCGACACTCGAGCCCTCGGCGGCCGGCTTGACCACCACCGGCGAGGGTAGCGGCAGGCCGTCCGCCAGCGAACCGAGCGTCGCCTCGACGCCCTCGACACAGCGCAGCCCCTCCTGCGCAAACACGCGCTTGGCCATCGGCTTGTCCATGGCCAACGCGGAGGCGAGCACACCCGAGTGGGTGTAGGGCAGGCGCAGCAGGTCGAGCAGGCCCTGGACCCGTCCATCCTCACCCATGCGGCCGTGCAGCGCGTTGAACACCCGGTCGGGACGCAGCGCCGCGAGGCGGAACGGCAGATCGGGCCCGACGTCGATGCGACTGACCCGGTAGCCGCGCGATTCGAGCGCGGCGGCGCAGGCCTCGCCGCTCACGAGCGACACCTCGCGCTCGGCCGAGCTGCCGCCCATCAGCACGGCGACGTGCAGGCTCATGCCAGCGCCTCCGCCGGCGCCGGGCGCCCGACCCGGACGACCTCCCACTCCAGCCAGATGCCGCTCGTCTCGTGGACGCGCTTGCGGACCGTCTCGCCCAGTGCCTCCACCTCGGCCGCCGTCGCGCCGCCGAGGTTGACCAGGAAATTGCAGTGTTTCTCCGAGACCATCGCGGCGCCGAGGCGCAGCCCGCGACAGCCGGCGCGGTCGATCAGCTGCCAGGCCCGTTGGCCCGGCGGATTCTTGAACGTGCTCCCGCCGGTCGCGACGCGCAGCGGCTGCGACGCCTCGCGTTCCTCCCGGATCGCCTCCATGCGCTGCCCGATCCGGTCGTGATCGCCGGGCACGCCGCGAAAGGCCGCGCGCACCACGACCGTGTCCGGTGGCAGCGAGCTGGCACGGTAGCGCATCCCGAGTTCCGCCGCGGCGAGGCGCCGGAGCGCACCGGAGCGATCGACCAGCTCGACCCACAGGAGCCGCTCGGCGGTCTCCCCGCCGAATGCGCCGGCGTTCATCCGTACCGCCCCGCCGACCGTTCCAGGAATGCCGATCATGAACTCGAGGCCGGCGAGACCAGCCGTGCGCGCCACCTGGGCGACGCGCTGGTCGAGCGCCCCGGCGCCGGCGATGATCACGTCGTCCTCGACGACGACGCGGGCCATCGCCCCGCCGAAGCGCAGCACGACGCCGGGGATCCCGCCGTCGCGCACCAGCAGGTTGGAGGCGACGCCGATCGGCAGCACCGGCAGCTCGGGCCCGACACTGGCCATGAACGACGCGAGATCCTCCGTGTCGGCTGGCTGGAACAGCCAGTCGGCAGGCCCACCGACGCGCAGCCAGGTGAGCGGCGCCAGCGCGACGTCACGGCGCAATGTCCCGCGGACCTCCGGCAGCGGAGTCATGCCGCCGCCTCCAGCCCCTTGAGCCGCGCCAGCTCGCCGGGCAGGGCATTCGCCCAGCCCGTGATGCTGCCGGCACCGAGGCAGACGACCATGTCGCCGGGCCGTGCCAGGTCCCGGACCAGCGCCGCGAGCTCGCTCGGCTCCGCCAGCGCCAGGACCTCGCGATGGCCGTGGGCGCGCAGGCCGGCGATCAGATGGTCGCGGTCGACGCCGGGGATCGGCTGCTCTCCGGCCGGGTAGACGGGCGCCACGATCACCGCGTCGGCATCGTGGAAGCAGGTGCAGAACTCGTCGAACAGCGAGCTCAGCCGGGTGTAGCGGTGCGGCTGAACGACCGCGAGCACCCGACCCGACGTCGCCGCCCGCGCGGTGCGCAGAACGGTACGGATCTCGACCGGATGGTGGCCGTAATCGTCGATGACGGTAATGCCGTCGACCGTTCCGGTGCGAGTGAAGCGGCGCTTCACACCCTTGAGGTTGCCGAGCGCCTTGCGGATCGCCGCCTCGCTCAGGTCGAGCTCGCGGGCGATCGCGATGGTCGCCAGCGCGTTCTGCACATTGTGCCGGCCGGGGAGTGACAGACGCAGCTTGCGCAAGCGGTCGACGCCGCTGCCGGCTCGGTGCCGCACGACGACGTCGAACAGCTCTCCACCCTGGTCGAGCACCGGGTCGAGGGCACGGATGTCGGCCTGCGGGCTGTAGCCATAGGTCACGACCCGGCGATCCGTGATCCGGCTGTAGAGCGCCTGGACCTCGGGGTGATCGATGCAGAGCACGGCGAAGCCGTAGAACGGCAGGCGCTCGACGAAGCCGTAATAGGCCTGCCGAACCGCATCGAAGCTGCCCCAGAACTCCATGTGCTCCGGGTCGATGTTGGTGACGACGCCGATCGTCGCCGGCAGGCGCAGGAAGCTGCCGTCGCTCTCGTCGGCCTCCACCACCATCCACTCGCCCTGGCCGAGATGCGCGTTGGTCCCGTAGGCGTTGATGATCCCACCGTTGATCACGGTGGGATCGAGGCCGGCCGCGTCGAGCAGGGCCGCGCACATCGCCGTCGTGGTGGTCTTGCCATGCGTTCCGGCGACCGCGATCGAGCGCTTGAGGCGCATCAGCTCGGCCAGCATGTCGGCACGTCGTACGACCGGCAGGCGCCGGGCCCGGGCCGCCGCGAGCTCAGGGTTGTCGGCGGGCACCGCGCTCGAGACGACGACCACCCGGGCGTCAGCTAGGTTTTCCGCCGCGTGACCCACCGCGCAGGTGACGCCCAGGGCGCGCAGGCGGAGGACGTTGGCGTTCTCGCTGACGTCGCTGCCCTGCACGGTGAAGCCCAGATTGCGCAGGATCTCGGCGATCCCGCTCATCCCGATCCCGCCGATACCGATGAAGTGGATCGGCCCGACCTCGTGCGTCAGGCGAGTCATGACCGCCCCTCCTCCGGCGCCAGCTCCATGACCAGCTCGGCGAGCCGCCCGGCCGCGTCGGGACATGCGAGACTGCGCGCCCGTGCGGCCATGTCGGTCAGCCGCAACGGATCGCCGAGGCACGCCGCCAGCCGCTCGGCGAGCAGCGCCGCCGAAAGGTCGCTCTCGACGAGCATCTCGGCGGCGCCGGCCGCGGCCAGCCGCGCCGCGTTGGCGCGCTGATGGTCGTCCGCCGCGTGGGCGTAGGGGATCAGCAATGCCGGTCGGGCCACGGTCAGGATCTCCGCGACGCTCGATGCGCCGGCCCGGCTCACGATCAGATGGGCCGCCGCCATCCGCTCCGGGACATCGGTGAAGAACGTCGCGAGATCGCACGCGACCGCCAGCGCGGCATAGGCCGCACGCACCCGCTCGAGGTCCTCCGGGCGGCATTGCTGACAGATCCGGAGACGCCGGCGGAGCTCGCCCGGGAGCAGCGCCACGGCGGCGGGCAGCACGTCGCTGAGGACCCGGGCACCCTGGCTGCCGCCGAGCACGAGCAGCTGGACCGGCGCGTCCCCCGGCGGCGCCACATAAGGCGCGGGCTGCACGCCGAACTCGGGGCGCACGGGATTGCCGGTCACCGTCGCCGCGGCGGCACCTTCGGCGTGCGCCGTGTCCGCGAAGCTGAGCGCGACCCGCGCCGCGAACCGCGCCACCAGGCGGTTCGCCTTGCCGAGGACGGCATTCTGCTCGTGCAGCAGCAGCGGCCGCCCGACCGCGGCGGCGGCGAGTGCTGGTGGCACCGAGGCGTAGCCACCGAAGCAGGCTGCCGCCGTCGGGCGGAGCCGACGGAACAGCAGCAGGCTCTGCACCACGCCCGCGGCGAGCCGGCCGAGACCGAGCAGGCGGCTGCTGATGGAGCCGGACGGACTGCCGGCGGAGACCAGATGCAGCGGGAGACCCGCCTTGACGAACCGGGCCCCGCGTCGATCGGTGATGAGCGCCACGGCCCGGCCGCGCTCCTGCAGCGCACGGGCGAGAGCCAGCGCCGGGAACATGTGCCCGCCCGTGCCGCCCGCGGCGATCACCACCGGCCCGCTCATCGGTCGATCTCCAGGCGTGCATTGCGGCGCGTCAGCGCGAGCAGCATCCCGGCGGCGATGGCGAGCGCCAGCAGCGACGAGCCGCCATAGGAGACGAACGGCAAAGTCATCCCCTTGGTCGGCACGAGGTTGAGATTGACCGCCATGTTGATGACCGCCTGGATCCCGATCTGGCCGATCAGCCCGACGGCGGCGAGTTGGGTGAACCGATCCGCGGCGCGATGCACACCCCAAAGCCCGCGCAGGACGACGAAGGCGAACAGCAGGAGCAGCAGAAGGCAGGCCAGGACACCGAACTCCTCGGCCGTCGCGGCGAAGATGAAGTCGGCATGGGCATCTGGCAGAAGGAACTTCGTCCGCCCCTCGCCGGGCCCGCGGCCGAGCATCCCGCCTGCCGTCACCGCGCGCAGGGCCTGCTCGACCTGATAGCCGACCGAGTGGGGGTCGAGGAACGCGTCGACGCGTTGCTGGAAGTGCGGCCAGACCAGATAGGCCTGGATCGCGCCGAGCGCGGCAAGCCCGGCCAGGCCGGCGAGCCACGGCCAGGCAAGCCCGGCGACGAACAATTGCAAGCCGGCGACGAAGCCGATCACCGCCGCCATGCCGAGGTCGGGCTGCTGCACGACCACGAAGAGTACGAGCCCGACGAGCGCCACCGCCTCCGGCGCACCCTGCAGGCCGTCGCGGCGCGAGAGCAGGTAGGCGGCCACGACCGCGAGCGCCGGTTTCACGAACTCGCTCGGCTGGATCTGCGTGCCGGCGACGATCAGCCAGCGCCGCGCGCCCTTCACTTCCAACCCGAGGAACAGCGTGAGCACGAGGAGCAACGTGAACAGGCCGAGCATCAGGACGCCGAGCCGGAGCACGCCGCGTGGCGCCAGCAGCGAAACGCCGAACAGGAGGGTCAGCGCCGGACCGAGGAAAACGATATGCTTGACGATGAAGCGGGTCCCGTCGCCGTAGATGCGCTCGGACACCGGCGGGCTGGCGGCGAAGACGAGGATCGTGCCGACGAGAAGCAGCGCCGCGATGCTCGCGAGCAGAACCCGGTCGACCGTCCACCACCACGAGCCGACGAGCGTCCGATCGGTGCGCGGGAGCGCGATCATGCTGCCGCCCGCGCCGCGGCCTGGATCCTGGCGAGACGCCGGAACCGGTCACCGCGATGTTCGTAGCTGTGGAACTGGTCGAACGAGGCGCAGGCCGGGGCGAGCAGGACGACGGCGTCCCCGAGCCCGTCCGCCGCCGCGGCTCGCGCTGCCGCCGCGACAGCGGCGTCCAGCGTGCCGACCTCGGTCGTCGGCACGAGATCGCCCAGATCCGCGGCGATCGCCGCGGCAGCCTCGCCGATCAGGAAGGCCGCGCGCACCGAGGCGAGGTGCGGCCGCAGAGCACGAAAGCCGCCGGGCTTCGCGCGGCCGCCCGCGATCCAATAGACGTCGCGGAAGCTCGCGAGCGCGCGCGCGGCCGCCTCAGGGTTCGTCGCCTTGCTGTCGTTGATCCACCGCACCCCTCCGCCGCGCGCGACCTCCTCCAGGCGATGCGGTAGCCCGGGGAAGCTCGGCAGCCCGGCGACGATCGCATCGGCGGAGAGGCCGAGCGCGCGCAGCGCGGCGAAGGCGACGGCCACATTGTGCTGATTGTGGCGGCCGGGCAGGATCGGCAGCTCGCGCAGGTCGGCGACCTCGCGCGCCGCTCCGTCGCTGGCATCGATCAGGATCCCGTCGCGAACGTAGACCCCCTGCGCGAGCGGGACCTGTGTTGACACGGCGATCACCCGCGGGCCCTGCAGGCCCGCGGCGACCTCGCGGCTCGGCGCGTCGTCGATGCCGATGACGGCGGTGTCGCCGGCCCGCTGGTTGCGGAAGATCCGTCGCTTGGCGGCGACGTAGCCGGCGAGATCGCCGTGCCGGTCGAGATGATCCGGCGTGAGGTTCAGCCAGCACGCCACGTGCGGCCGCAACCGCGAACAGAGATCGAGCTGGAACGACGACGTCTCCAGCACAACGACCCGCGCCGTCGGGCCGGGATCGAGGTCGAGCACGGGGACCCCGATATTGCCGCCGAGGATCGCGTCGCGCCCGGCCTCGAGCAGCAGATGGTGGCACAGCGCGCTGGTCGTGGACTTGCCGTTGGTTCCGGTGATCGCGACCAGCGGACGGGGACCGAGGCCGTCGCAGAACAGCTCGACGTCGCAGGTGAGCGCGACGTTGGCGGCCCGCGCCGCCTCGATCAGCGGATGCGGTGCCGGATGGGTGAGCGGCACCCCCGGGCTCACCACCAGGGCGGCGAGACCGGCGAGGTCGGCCGTATGTCCTGGCGCAAGCTCCGGATGCCGCGCGAGGATCGCCGGATCGTCGTCCCAGACCAGCACCGTCGCACCGGCCGCCTGAAGCGCGCGCGTCGCCGCCACCCCGCTTCGCGCGAGGCCGAGCACGCCGACGCGGCGGCCACGGAAGCGGTCGAGACCGGCGAGCCCGCTCATCGCAGCTTCCCCGCTCATCGCAGCTTCAGCGTCGACAGGCCGACCAGGGCCAGGATCGACGCGATGATCCAGAAGCGGATCACGATCGTGGGCTCCTCCCAGCCCAGCTTCTCGAAGTGATGATGCAGCGGCGCCATGCGGAACACCCGCCGACCGGTGGTCTTGTAAGAGATCACCTGCACGATCACGGAGACGGCCTCGAGCACGAACAGCCCGCCGATGATCGCGAGCACCAGCTCGTGCTTGACCATGACGGCGATGGCGCCGAGCGCGCCACCGGTCGAGAGCGAGCCGGTGTCGCCCATGAAGACCATCGCCGGCGGCGCGTTGAACCAGAGGAAGCCCAGGGATGCGCCGACCATCGCGCCGCAGAAGACTGCCAGCTCGCCGGTCCCGGGCACGTAGGGGATCCCGAGATAGTTCGCGAACACCGAGTTACCGACCAAGTAGGCGATCAGCGCGAAGCAGCCGGCGGCGATCATCACCGGCACGATCGCGAGGCCGTCCAGCCCGTCCGTGAGGTTCACGGCGTTGGACGAGCCGACCATGACCAGCATCGCGAAGAACGGAAAGGCCATTCCGAGTGGGATCAGTACGTCCTTGAGCACCGGGATGGCGACCCCGGTGGCGAGCGGCGGGTTCGTGATCGAGACGATGACGAACGCCGCCGACAGACCGATCAGGCATTGCGCCAGGAGCTTGACCCGTCCCGGGAGGCCCTTGCTGTTGCGCTTGGTGAGCTTGAGATAGTCGTCGAGGAACCCGACGATCCCGAAGCCCAGGGTGACGATCAGGACCACCCAGACATAGCCGTTGCGCAGATCGACCCAGAGCAAGGTGGCGACGGTCAGGGCGAGCAGGATCAGCAGCCCGCCCATCGTCGGCGTGCCCTTCTTGGTCAACAGATGGTTCTCCGGACCATCCTCGCGGATCGGCTGCCCCTCGCGCTGCTTGCTGCGCAGCCAGCGGATGATCGGCGGCCCGAGCACGAAGCTGACCAGGAGGGCGGTCATCACCGCCGCACCGGTGCGGAAGGTCAGATAGCGGAACACGTTGAACAGAGTGAACTGATCGGCGAGCGGCTGGGTGAGGAGGTAGATCATGGCTCAGCCGGCGCGACGATCGGCATGCGGGCCGTGACGCAGCGCCTCGACGATCGGCGCCATGCGGCTCCCCAGCGAGCCCTTCACGAGGATCACATCGCCGGGCTCGATGGCGGCGGCGACGAGCGGCAGCAGCACCTGCGCGTCCGGCGCGTGGGCGCCCCGTCGGGCGGGGGCGACCGCTTCGTGGAGGTGCGCCATCAGCGGGCCACAGGTGAACAGGCGGTCGACCCCCGCGGCGGTCACACTCTCGGCGAGCTCGGCGTGGAGGCGTGGTCCCGCCTCGCCCAGCTCCAGCATGTCACCGAGCACTGCGATGCGCCGCCCTGGCAGGCTGCCCAGAACGCGCAGCGCGGCCTGAACCGAGGCCGGATTGGCATTGTAGCTCTCGTCGAGAAGCAGCGCCGTCCCGTCGCCGACGGCGATCGTCACGCGGGCTCCGCGGCCGGCCAGGGGCAGGAGCCCGGCGAGCGCGTCGGCGGCCGCGGCGACATCGCCGCCGACCGCCTCGACCGCAGCGAGGACCGCGAGGCTGTTGTCGACCCAGTGGCGCCCGGCGAGGCCGACCCGATAGCGCAGGACACGGCCGTGCAGTTCGGCGTGCACCTCGCTGCCGTCGCCGTCCAACTCCGCGGCGATCAGCCGACAGTCGGCGTCGTCGGCGGTCCCGAAGCCGACGACGCGCGCACCGTGGTGCCGCGCCAGCGCGGCGAGCCGGGCGAACTGCGGGTTGTCGCGGTTCACGATCGCGACCCCGTCCGGCTCCAGACCCTCGAAGATCTCCGCCTTGGCGGCGGCGATCGCGTCGAGCGAGCCGAGATGCTCCAGGTGCGCCGGGGCGATGGTGGTGACGATGGCGACATGGGGCCGCGCCTGGCGGGTCAGCGCGGCGATCTCGCCAGCATGGTTCATGCCGAGCTCGAGCACCGCGAAGCGCGTGTCGAGCGGGAGCCGCGCGAGGCTCAGAGGCACGCCCCAATGATTGTTGTGGCTGGCGCTGCTCGCATGCGTCGGTCCCTGGCGGCCGAGCACCTGGCGCAGCGCCTCCTTGGTGCCGGTCTTGCCGACGCTGCCGGTGACGGCGATGAACCGCGCCCGCGAGCGCCGCCGCGCCGCGGCGCCCAGCGCCTCGAGCGCACGCTGCGTATCCTCGACCTCGAGCAGCCGGCCGAGCACGGCCGGCTCGCCGATCGGCCGGTGGACCACCGCGGCGCAGGCACCACGGCGCAGTGCGTCACCGACGAAGCCGTGTCCGTCGTGGTTCGGGCCGCGCAGGGCGATGAACAGATCGCCCGCCTGCGCCGCACGGCTGTCGATGGCGATCCCCTGGGCGGTCCACCCGCCGAAGGTCCGGCCGCCGGTTGCCGCCACCGCCTCGGCCGCGGTCCACAGCGCGCTCATGCGGCTCGATCCCGCAACGCCGCGGCCGCCGCGCGGCACACCTCGACGTCATCGAAGGGCAGCGTCCGGGTCCCGATGATCTGCCCCCGCTCGTGGCCCTTGCCGGCGACGAGCAGGATGTCGCCGCTCTGCAGCCCGGCCATCGCCGTGGCGATCGCCTCGGCGCGGTCGCCGACCTCGATGGCATCCGGTGCCGCCGCGAGCACGGCGCGACGGATCTCCGCTGGGTTCTCCGAGCGCGGATTGTCGTCGGTCACGTAGACGAGGTCCGCCAAGCGCTGGGCGATCGCTCCCATCAGTGGTCGCTTGCCCGGATCACGGTCGCCGCCGCAGCCGAACACGACATGCAGCCGTCGCTCGGTGTGGGCGCGCAGCGAGGTCAGGGCCTTCTCCAGCGAGTCCGGCGTGTGGGCGTAATCGACGAAGACCGGCGCACCGTTGGGCAGGCGTGTCGCCAGCTTCATCCGTCCCGGCGCACCCTCGAGCAGCGACAGGGCGCCACCGGCGACGTCGGCGTCGCCACCGGTAGCGATCACCAGGCCCAGAGCTGCCAGTGCATTCCATGCCTGGAAGGCGCCGACCAGAGCCAGGCGGACGGTCAACTCGCGGCCGGCCCGGCTGTAGGTGAGCACCTGCCCGCCAGCGTCCAGTTGCTGCTCGACGATGCGCAGGCAGCTGGCAGCGCGGCCATAGTCGACGACGTCGATCCCGCGCGCACGCGCGTCGGCTGAGAGCACGGCGAACTCGGGCACGTCGGCGTTCAGTACCGCGACCGCGCCGCGCGGCAGCAGCTCGCGGAACAGGCGTCGTTTCGCATCGAAGTAGGCTTCGGCCGAGCCGTGGTAGTCGAAATGATCGCGGGTCAGGTTGGTGAACGCCGCCGCGGCGAGGCGCACGCCGTCGAGCCGTCGCTGGTCGAGGCCGTGACTCGACGCCTCCATGGCGAGGCGATCCACGCCCGCATCGGCGAGCTCGGCCAGCGCAGCATGCAGGGAAACCGGATCGGGCGTGGTGAGGAAGCCGGGCCGGTCGATGCCCGGCGCCTGCAGGCCCAAGGTGCCGAGGCTCGCCGCGGCGTGGCCACAGGCGCGCCACAGCTGTCGGGTGAACACGGCCGTCGAGGTCTTGCCGTTGGTGCCGGTGACGGCGACGACGGTTTCTGGCTGACGCGCGAACATCCGCGCCGCAATAAGCGCCAGAGCGCGGCGCGGCTCGACCGCCTCGAGCACCGGGACGCCCGGGAACGACCCCGCGAGCCCGGCGGCCCCGAGCACCGCCACGGCACCGCGCTGCAGCGCCTCGGCGACGAAGCTGCGGCCGTCGTGCTGCCCGCCGGGCAGGGCGGCGAACAGGTCCCCAGGGCGCACGGCCCGCGAGTCGGCGCTGAGACCGCCGACCTCGACGTCGCCGTTCCCGACCAGGCAGGTCCCGTCAATCACGAGCGACGACAGCCGCAACCCACGCCTCCTTGCGCCGTCCCGGCTGCCCGCGCTGCGCGGTGAGCAACCGATCCTCGAACTCCGCCCGTGCGAGCGCACTCGACGGCGGCACGCCGAGCACCGGACCGATGCGCGAGATGATCTCGCGCACCACCGGTGCCGCGGTCCACCCGCCATAGCGCAGGCCACGGCTGCCCGCGTCACCGCGCGGCTCGTCGAGCATGACGAGGACGACATAGCGCGGCGCCTCGAGGGGAAAGACGGCGACGAACGAGGCGATCACCGCACCGCGCAGATAGCCCCGGCCATTCGGGTTGAACTTGTCGGCGGTGCCGGTCTTGCCGCCGACCAGGTAGCCGGTGTCGCGAACCTGCGTGCCGGTCCCCTTCTCGACCGTCAGCCACATCAACCAGCGCATATCTTCGGCGGTCCGCGCTTCGATCACCCGCTGGCGTGGCGGGACCTCGTCCGGCGCACGCCGCAGCAGCGTCGGTGGGACACGGGTACCGTCGCCGGCAAGCGCCGCCACGGCATCGACGAACTGCAGCGGTGTCACCGCCATCCCGTGGCCGAAGGCAACGGTCGCCGTGGTGATGTCGACCCAGCGTTTCGGTAACTGCGGCTTCGCGAGCTCCGGAAGCTCCAGCACCGGCTTGGTCAGCATCCCCGCCCGTTCGAAAAAGCCGCGCAGCGCCTCGCCGCCGCCCGCCGCGAACACCATCTTCGCCGTGCCGATGTTCGACGAGTACATGAAGATCTCGGGCACGCTGAGGGTGCGCTTCTTGGCGTGGTCGTCGCGGATCACATGCCGGCCGATCCGCAACGGCTCCGTCGCATCGAACCCGTCGCGCAGCGCCACCTTGCCCGAGTCGAGCGCCATCGCCGTGCTTAGCACCTTGAACACCGAGCCCAGCTCGTAAGTCTGGCCGGTCGCGCGGTTCTTGCGGCTGTCGGCGGAGGCGCGCCGCGCCTGGTTGGGGTCGAAGTCGGGCAGGCTGACCAGCGACAGCAGCTCCCCCGTCTCGCGGTCGAGGACGATGCCGACGGCGCCCTTGGTATGGAACCGCTCGTGGGCGCGCAGCAGCTCCTCGCGGACGACCTGCTGCACCCGGAGATCAAGGCTCGTCACGAGCGGCGCCTTGCCGCTCGGCGCGCCACCGACGAGCACCGCCTGCGCGGCATGCTCGAGCCCGGCGAGGCCCTGGTTGTCGATGTCGACAAAGCCCACCGCATGAGCGGCGAGCCGGCCGCGCGGATAGACGCGCTTCTCCGTCGAGCGGAAGCCGACGCCCGGGATGCCGAGGCGCAGCACCGCCGCCTGCTCCGCCGCGGTGCTCTCCTGCTTGACCCAGGCGAAGCGCTTGGCGGCGCGCAGGCGGCGCTTCAGCTCGTCGGCGGCGACGCCGCTCAGCACCGCGGCGAGCTCGTCGGCGGCCCGGTCGATGTCGTGGATCTGCGCCGGGTCGGCATAGATCGACGGGACCCGCATGTTGGTCGCGAGAAGCTCGCCGTTGCGGTCGACGATGTCGGCGCGGCGCGGATCCGGGGCGTTGGCGGGAACTGGCTCACCGCCCGCGACCCTCGGCTCGCTCGGGCGCTGCATCGTCATGTCGACGAGGCGCGCGGCGATGCTGACGAAGGCGATGGCGAAACACGCCGCGACGACCCGGATCCGCCGGCGCCCCACGACGAGCGCCGGGGACACTGGCCGGGCGATCGGCATCCCGAGGCCGGTCATCGGCCCGTCACCGGCGCAACAGGTCTCGCCCGCAGGACGCCAGGTCCGCCTCTGGGCAGCGGCACCTCCAGCGGCGTGTTGGCGAGCTCCAGTTGGGCGCGGCTGCCGATGCCTTCGAGGGCGACGATGTCGTGCGCTCGCGCGGGCCGTAGACCGAGCTGCGCCGCCTGGGCCGCCAGCCGGTCAGGGCGGGTGAGGTAGGCCAGATCCGCCCGTCGTTGCTGCAGCCGCCACCGCTCGTCCTCGATCGCGGTGCGCAAGGCAACGAGCTCGCGCTCCAACCCGAGCACGACGTATTTGAGATGAAAGACGGAGGCGGCCACGACCAGCACGAGGACGAGGCCGGCGGCGGCGTGCCGTGGGCTCACGCGGCGGCCCTCCAGCCCACCGTCGGCTCGTCGGCGCGGTCCTCGCCGGCGGCGCGGTGACGCACGGCGACGCGCAGCCGCGCCGAGCGGGCGCGCGGGTTGGCCTGGACCTCGGCGGAACCGGGCGTGATCGCCCTGCGCGTGACCCAGCTCCAGGCGCGCGGCACCGCTTCGGTCGGCGGTGCATGCCGGGACGATGCCGACGGTCGTCCGCCGCGCTCGTCAATGAAGCGCTTCACCCGGCGGTCCTCGCCGGAATGGAAGCTGACCACCGCCAGACGGCCACCGTCGCGCAGCAGCGCCTCGGCCGCAACCAGCCCACGGTCCAGCTCGCCGATCTCGTCATTGACCCACATCCGCAGGGCCTGGAAGGTGCGGGTCGCCGGATCGCGCGGCCCGCGGCGGCCACCCTTCACCCGTGCGACCAGGGCGGCGAGCTGATCCGTCGTCGCCAGCGGACGGACGGCGCGCTCCGCCACGATCGCGCGGGCGATGCGCCGGGCGTCAGGCTCGTCGCCATAGTCGCGCAACACGCGCGCCAGCTCGTCCGGTGGGGCGGCGGCCAGCAGCGCCGCGGCGGTCGGACCGTCCGCCCCCATCCGCATGTCGAGCGGTCCCGGCCGCTGGAAGGAGAACCCGCGCTCGGCCCGGTCGAGTTGCCGCGACGAGACGCCGAGATCGAGGACCACGGCATCGACCCGCTCCGCGCCGGCGCAGGCGACGAGGCGGGCCATGTCGCCGAACTGGCCGAGACACATCGCCAGCCGCGGCTCGCGCTCCGCGAGCGCGCGCCCTAGCGCCACGGCTTCGGGGTCGCGGTCGATGGCGACGACCCGCGCCCCGGCGGCCAGCAGCGCCCGAGTGTAGCCGCCCGCGCCGAACGTCCCGTCGACGATCACCTGACCCGGCTGCGGCGTCAGGGCCGCCAACACGTCGTCGAGCAGCACCGGCACATGCGCGCCGTCAGCTGCCCACATCGCCGGTTATCCACAGCATCTTGTCAACCGCAGGTTGATCGCGTCGCATGACGCCGCCGCTCAGGCCCGTGACGGGCATCTCGCTTAACCCTCCTCTTGCCTGTCTTGCCGGCCAGGATCAAGGGAAAAAGTCGGTCCTTGAGCATTTCCTCGCGAGCGCGCACGCGCCGGTTGATGGCCAAGAGGTCCAAAGATCATCGGGGGCAGACAATAATAGAACAAAAACAAGACGGGAATCTATGCTCAAATAGGCGTGTCAGATCCTCAGCATCAAACTATACGCCGATGCCTTATCAAGTCGAAGCGTTGTTTCACCCATGTTCCCGCCGATCGCTACAGCATGGACGGCGCGCGCAAGGGATCCAGGCGAGCTAATCCAAGTTGCGAGGTCACGACGCCAATCCGCTGCCCGGAAGCCCTTAAGAGGCCTATGGACAGATCTGTGGATAACTCCGGGACTTCGAACCTCGACAACCGTCAGTGGGGGCGGACCTGCCGCGCACCAATGTTCTACCTTTGTTCCTTTCGCTCATGTGCAGGCGGCCTGTAAGCCGGGTTCTGTCCCTGACGGCGGTGCCGCCAGGGGACGGCCATTCCTCTGGGACGTGCGTCGCCGCACGCCTCGCGCGACCTACCCGGACGACCGACCCGGAAGCGGGCCTGCGCCCGCGGGCGCCGTCGTCCCTATGCGGTCTTGCTCCCGGTGGGGTTTACCGTGCCGCCGACGTCGCCGCCGGCGCGGTGCGCTCTTGCCGCACCCTTTCACCCTGACCCGCAGGCGACCGAGGTCGCCCCGGCGGGCAGACTGCTCTCTGTGGCACTTTCCCTGGGGTCGCCCCCGCCGGGCGTTACCCGGCACCGCGCTTCCGTGGAGCCCGGACTTTCCTCCCCCGCCGTCACCGACGGGAGCGGCCGTCCGGCCGCCTGCAGGCTTCAGGTAGTCGCCTCGCGATCGTCGAGCAAGGCCGCGACCGCGGCGAGGCGCCCCATCGTCTCCCGATCCAGGGCACCGTCGACGCGCGAAGGCCGGAACCGGCGCTGGAAGGCGGTGACCATCTGCACGAAGGTCACGCCCGGTTGGGTCGGGTCATAGCCGATCCGGACGAGGAGCCGACGCGCCTGGATCGGGTCGATCGTGCGCGGCTCGCTGCGCTCGGGCCAGATGCCGACGCCGTGCATGGCGAGCGCCCGCCAGTCGAGCAGCTCGCCCGGATCCTCCTTGCGGTTGGGCGAGATGTCCGCGTGCGCGACGACCGCCTCCGGCGGCAGGCGATACCGCGCGAGGAGATCGCCGCACAGCTCGACCAGGGCCTCGATCTGGCGCGCCGGGAACGGCCGGTAGCCCCACTCGTGACCCGGATTGACGAGCTCGATTCCGACCGACCAGTCGTTCAGGTTGCTCAAGCCGGCCCAGGCGCTGCGGCCGGCGTGCCAGGCTCGCTTGGCCTCCGGCACCAGCAGCCGGACAGTACCGTCGTCGTCTATCAGGTAATGCGCGCTGACCTTCGCCTCAGGATCGCACAGACGGGCCAAGGCGGATGCGCCCGACGGCATGCCCGTATAGTGCAGCACGACGTGCCGGACGCCGGCCCCTTCTGCGCGCTCGTCCCAGTTCGGCGAGAGATGCAGCCGTGCTGGCACCGCCGGCCTAGAAGCGGTCGAGCAACCGATCGTAATATTCGAGCTCGAGGAGCGGCCGGTTGCGTTCGCCCGAGCGGCGGAACAGCTCCTCGAGGACACCTCGCGCCCGACCCAGGTCGCTCTCCTCGGGCACCAGTTCGCCGTTGGTGTCCCAGCCGCCCTCGTTGCGCACCGAGCGGCCGAGCGGGTCGCGCCCGCGTCGCTGCTCGGCCCGTTGCGGATCGCCGGGCCCCTGGCCCGGCTGGTCGGCCATCTGCTGCTGCAGCTGCTCGAGCAGCGCCTGTCCACCCTGCTGCATCAGGTCGAGCGCCTGCGCCTGGTTCGCCGCGGCGGCGCCAGGGGAGCCCTGCTGCAGCGATTCGCGCGCACCGCGCATCTCCAGCTCGGCCTGCCCCAGCGCGCGGGGGATCTCCATCCCCTGCTCGCCCAGCCGCCGCATTAGCTCGCCCAAGGCACGGCGTAGCGCCTCCTGTTCCCCGGCGGCCTGGCCCATCTGCCCGTCCTGCGGCATGCCGGTCGGGCCCTCTTGCTGATTGCCTTCCTGGCGCCCGCCGGGCGGCTGCATCTCCCCCTGCTGCTCGCGGCGCTCCATGTCGAAGCTGCGCTGCAGCAGATCGCGCTGAAGCTGGATCATCTTCTGCAGGTCGCTGAGCGAACGCTGCTGCGGCGACATCTGCTGCTGGCCCGCCATCGCCTGCAGATTCTCCAGCATCTGCCGCAGCTCGGCGAGCATCTGCCGGGCCGCGTCACGCGCCCCGCTGCGCATCAGCTCGCGTGCCCGATCCAGCATCTGCTGCAGGTCCTGGCGGTCGACGAGCTGGTTGGGATCGAGCGACAGCGGCGGCTGCTCCTGGCGGCCGGCCTGCTGCGCGTTCTCCATGGCCTGCCGCGCGAGCTCCTCGAGATAGCGTGACATCGCCTGCTCGAGCTCGGCCATCAGCCGCTCCAGCTCGGCGTCGTCGGCCCCTTCCAGGAGCGCCCGCTCCAGCGCGTCCTGCAGCTCGCGCAGCTCGCGCTCGGCGACCGAGAGCGCCCCGTCCTCGATGAACAGCGCGAGATCCCACAGGAGCGCGGCGACGGCGCGGCGGCCCTCGCGGCCCTCCTCGCCGCGCGGCGTGTTGTCGAGGCGCGCGGCCCCGCTGCGCAGGCTCAGCTCGACCGTCGCCCCGAGCTGCCGTGCGCTCGGCGTCTCGGCCAGCACGCCGAGCCGCGCCGACACCTCGTCCTGCCGGTCGGGTGTCCCCATCAGCGTCTTGCGCTCGTCGATGATCGCGCGCGCCAGGGGGTGGCGGAACTCGCGCTCCGGGAGCGTGATCTCCAAAGGCTCGCTGAGGCCCGTCTGGCCGATGCCATCGACCGCCTCGAGGCGCAGCGTCACCGGCAGGCCGGCCAGCGGGTGTGCGGTCAGGTCGAGATAGCTGGCGCTGCCGAGCCGGGTTGCCTGCCCGCTCGGTCGGGCCAGGGTGAGGCGCTCGCTCTCGTCGTCACGGTCACGCGGTGCCAGCACCAGGGCGACCTCGGCGACCCCATAGTCGTCCTCGGCCAGGTAGGCGAGCCGCAGAGCGCGGCGATGCGTGACGCCCGGTGCCCCGTCGAACGACACCTCGGGCGGTCGATCGACCACGAGCTGGATCGGCCAACCGGCGAGCGCAATGCCGTCGCCGAGGCGAATGGTCAGTTCGCCGTCGTTCGCGAGCGTCAGCCGCGCCTCGGCGCTGGCGTCACCGAGGCGCGCGAAGGCGACCTCGCTCTCCGCCAGCGCCAGGATCGGTGCGGCGTCGGGCGGAAGGTGGTGAAGCTGGGCCAGAGCCTCGCTGCCCTGCGGCACGTTGACCGGCTGGCCGGCCGGCAGATGCTCCGGCGACAGTGGCGCCCGACCGGTGTAGGCCGGCGGTGTGATCCACAGGGTGATCGCCAGCGGCGTCGCTGGCGGCGAAGCGACGCGGTTGAGCGAGAACGCTTGGCCCATCCGCTGGCCGACGAGCGGCCCGGCGTCGACGAAGGCGACGACGAGCAACAGCAGCAGCGCCGCGCGCAGCGCCCAGGGATCGCGCCGAGGCAGATCCGATCGCGGCGGGGCCAGGCGCAGGCGGGCGAGCCCGGCCAGCAGACGCTCGCGATGCGCCTGCCACAGGCGACGGCTGACCGGATCGTCGATCTCGTGCGGCAGCCGATCCTCGAGCGCGCGGAGCGGCTGATGCCGCACGCCACTGTCGGCCTCGATCCGCGCAAGGCCGGCGGCACGCGATGGCCAACGCAGCGCCGGCAACAGGCGCACGACGGCCACACCAAGGGCGGCCACGAACAGCACGAGCCCCAGGCCGTGCAACCACCATGGCAGGCGATGCCAGACACCGAGGAGCGAGAGCACGAGGAACAGCCCGACCACGGCGACGGTCGGCCATGCCGCAGGCCAAGCGCGCTCGAACGCCAGGGCCGCTCGGGCGAGCCAGACCCGGCGGCGGTAGCCGGCGGTCGTCCGGGGGTCGGGCGGGGCGCTCGCCATCACCGCTCTCCTGTCAGCCGGACCGCGGCGTCGCCACCCGCAGCCAGTCGGGGATCACCTCGTCGGCGAACTGCGCCTCGGCGTCGCGCCGCGGCTTGACGACCGCCCAGCGCGCACCGTCGACCAGCACTTCCGACGCACTCGGGAAACTATTGTAGTCCGAAGCCATCACCGCGCCATAGGCGCCTGCCGTCGCGATCGCCAGCAGATCGCCCTCCTGCAGTGGCGGGAGGGGCCTGTTGCGCGCGAGGACGTCGGAGCTTTCGCAGACCGGCCCGACCACATCGGCTGGCGTGGCAACGGTGTCCGGCATCTCGCGCAGCGGCAGGATCGCGTGGTACGCGTTATAGAGCGCCGGCCGCAGCAGGTTGTGCATGCCCGCATCGACGATCACGAACCGGCGCTCGTCGCTGTCCTTTACATAGATCACCGAGGTGACCAGCATGCCGGCCTCGGCGACAAGATAGCGACCCGGCTCGAGCCAGATTTCCGCGTCCAGCCCCTCGGTGCAGCGGCGCACGAGGCGCGCGAGGTCCGCTGGCGTCACCGCGCGCTCGTCGGCATAGCGCACCCCGAAGCCGCCGCCGAGATCGAGACGGCGCAGCGCGAACCCCTGGCCGCGAAGGGCACGGAACAGATCGGCGCCACGTCGATAGGCCGCCTCGAACGAGGCGAGGTCGGTGATCTGCGAGCCGATGTGCATGTGCAGACCGACCGGGCGCAAACCGCCCAGCCGGGCCGCCAGGGCGTAGACCTCGCCCGCCTCGGTGAAGGGGATGCCGAACTTGTCGCCCTTGCGACCGGTCGCGATCTTGTCGTGCGTCGCGGCGGCGACGTCGGGATTGATGCGCAGCGCGATCGGGGCGGCGCAACCCAGCTCGGTCGCCACGCGCGAGATGCGTTCCAGCTCGGGAACCGACTCCACGTTGAGCTGCGCCACGCCGACCTCGAGCGCCAGGCGGATCTCGTCCGCGGTCTTGGCGACACCGGCGTAGACGATCGCCGCACCGGGCACGCCCGCCGCCAAGGCGCGGCGGATCTCGCCGCCGGAGACGACCTCCATCCCCGCCCCGGCCGCGTGGAGGGTCCGCAGGACGGCGAGGTTGCTGTTCGCCTTGACCGCGAAAAAGAGCCGCACCGGGAGCTCGGCGAAGGCCGCGCGCAGGCCCCGCAACCGGTCGCGCATCGCGCTGGCGCTGTACACGTAGAACGGTGTCGGCAGCGAGCGCGCGAGGCCGGGCAGGGCGACCTCGTCGACATGCAGCTCGCCGCGCCGATACGCGACGCCGCTCACCGCTCCTCCAGATTGTCGGTCTCGTCGGTGCGATCCGGCAGCTCGTCGCCCTCCTCGGCTGTCGGCGCCGGCGTCCGGCCCTCGGGCAGGTAGAGATCCCCCTTGCGCCCGCACGCGGCCAGCGCTGCCAGCGCCAGGACGAGCCAGCAGGCGCGGCGCGTCAGCGAGCCGCTGGATGTCCCGATCCCGGGGTCGCGCTGCGCCATTTCAGGACCCCCGAGCGCTGGTCTACGTCGACGCGAGCTCGGCGCGGGCGGCGGCGATCGCCTCGCGAACCCGGTCGGGCGCGGTGCCGCCGAGGCTCGTGCGGCTCGCGACCGAGCGCTCGACACCGAGCACCTCGCGTACACCGGGGTCGAGACGCGGGTCGATGCCGGCGAGCTCCGCGGGCGTCAGGTCCTCGAGCCCGCAGCCCCGCTGCTCGGCCAGACGCACCGCTCGGGCGGCGATGCCGTGCGCGTCGCGGAACGCACAGCCGCGCACGCGGACGAGCCAGTCGGCGAGATCGGTGGCGGTCGTGTAGCCGACGCCTGCGGCGGCGCGCATCCGCGCCGTGTCGACCTGCAGCGTGCCGAGCATTCCGACCATCGCCTCGAGGCAGAGCTCCAGCGTCGCCGCGGCGTCGAAGACGCCTTCCTTGTCCTCCTGAAGGTCCTTGGAGTAGGCGAGCGGCAGACCCTTCAGCACGACCAGCAGCGCCATGAGGTGGCCGATCATCCGGCCGGCCTTGCCACGGACCAGCTCGGCCGCGTCCGGGTTGCGCTTCTGCGGCATGATCGAGCTGCCGCTGGTAAACGCCTCGCCGAGCCGCACGAAGCCGAACTGCGGCGTCGACCACAGCACCAGCTCCTCGGCGAAGCGCGACAGGTGGACCGCGCAGATCGCCGCCGCCGCCAGATATTCGAGGGCGAAGTCGCGGTCCGAGACGGCGTCGATCGAGTTCGCCATCGGCCGGGCGAAGCCCAGCTCACGCGCCGTCATCGTGCGATCGATCGGGAAGCTCGTCCCCGCCAGCGCCGCGGCGCCGAGCGGACATTCGTTCAGCCGCCTGCGCGCGTCCGCCAGCCGCCCGCGATCCCGCCGCAGCATCTCGACATAGGCCATCAGGTGGTGGCCGAAGGTGACCGGCTGCGCCGCCTGGAGATGGGTGAAGCCGGGCATCACCGTCTCGGCGTGGACCTCGGCGAGGTCGAGCAAGGCCGTGACGAGTGCCGCGAGCGCGCGGTCCGCGCGGTCGATCGCGTCGCGGACCCAGAGCCGGAAGTCGGTCGCGACCTGATCGTTGCGCGAGCGCGCGGTGTGCAGGCGCCGGCCGGCCTCGCCGATCCGCTCGGTCAGCCTTGCCTCGACATTGAGGTGGATGTCCTCCAGCGCCGTCGAGAACTCGAACCGCCCGGCCTCGATGTCGGCGCGGATGGCGTCGAGGCCGACCAGGATCGCGTCGCGGTCGGTGGCGCTGATGATCCCGACGGCGGCGAGCATCCGGGCGTGCGCCTGCGAGCCCACGATGTCGTGAGCGTAGAGCAGCTTGTCGAACGGAATCGACGCGTTTATCCGCTCCATGAGGGGTGCCGGGCCGCTGCTGTAGTGGCCGCCCCAGAGATCGCGCGCGCCTTTGCCGCCGCCGCTCACCCTGCCCTCGCGGAGATCCCGATGCGCCTGCTCACGGCCACCCTCGCTTGGCTTGTCCTCGTCGCCCAGCCGGCGGCCGCGCTGGAGATCGCGCCCGGCAGCGGCGAGGCCCTGCCGGCTCTACGCTTTCTCGACATGCAGGGCAACGAGACCAGCCTCGACGAATTCGCCGGCAAGGTGGTCGTGCTCAATCTCTGGGCGACATGGTGCGCGCCGTGCCGCGAGGAGATGCCGAGCCTGGAACGGCTGGCGGCGCAGCTCGATCCGGCCGATGGCGTCGTCGTCGCCCTCTCGGTCGATCGCGCCGGCCCCGAACGGGTCCAGAAATTCCTCGACGAGATCGCGGTGCGAGGGCTGATCGTCCGACGCGATCCGAAGGCCTCCGCGGCGCGCGAGCTGCGTGTGCCCGGGCTGCCGGCGACACTCCTGATCGACCGTCAGGGGCGGGAGGCTGGGCGTGTGCTCGGTATTGCCGCATGGGACGGACCCGATGCCCTGGCCGCCGTGCGACTCCTGATCGACGGGCCGTAAGCCAGCGTTAACCCTTGCCGGCCTACCCTCCGCGCTGCTTGCGGAGCTCGGGCATGACCCACTTCCTGCCGACCGCGGAGCATCCCGACGGCCACCGGCTCGAGGACCTGCTCAACGCACTGCGCCGCGATCTGGTCGTGCGCATGGGCAAGATCGTCGACGACGAGCGGCCCGAGGCGCGCCATGTGCTGAGCAACGACGTGCGGATCCTGACGCTGCTCAGCGAGTGCATCGATCTCGCCGAGGACAGCAGCCGGGTTCTCGCCCGCTCCTTCGGGCCGAGCCGCCCCGGTCATCACCGTATCGGCACCGACTGACCGCTCGGGGCGTTCTTGCCCGTGCGGCACGCTTGCGCGATGCTGACGCGGGCCTACAAGGACATTGTACTGGGCATCTGTCCGCTTCACCGGACCGGGGAGGAAAGCGTCATGGCAACGAGGCGCCACGCCATTCTCATGGCGGGTATCGCTGGTCTGGTCTGCTGGCTCGGCGCCGGTGCCGTCGACGCGCAGGACCGCAGCAACTGGCCCACCGCGCTGACCTTGGGCACCGCGAGCCAGGGCGGGACCTATTTCATCTACGGGTCTGGCTGGCTCAACATGGTCGCCGAGGAGCTCAAGATCAGCGCGAGCGCCGAGGTGACCGGCGGCCCTGTGCAGAACGCGACCTTGGTGCACACCGGGGACCTCAGCCTCGGCATGGTCACGATGGGACCGGCCTACGACGCCTGGATCGGCGAGAGCGAGCTCGCTCCTGGCGTCAAGCACGACCAGCTGCGCGCGATCTTCCCGATGTACACGACGGGCTTTCAGTGCATCGCCCTGCAGTCGTCGGGGATTCAGAACGTCGCCGATCTGGACGGCAAGACGGTCGGCGTGGGCCCGGCTGGCGGGACGCCCGGAACCTACTGGCCGCGGATCTTCGACGCGCTCGGCATCAAGGTGACGGCGCGGCAGGGCGGCGCCGGTGACCAGGCGAGCCAGGTGCAGGACCGCCTTCTCGACGCCTTCTGCTTCGCCGCCGGCTTCCCCTTCCCGGCGTTCAACGAGCTGGAAGCACAGATCCCGGTCAACATCTTCGGGCTGACCGATGAGCAGGTGGCGACGGTCACGGCCGCCATTCCGTCCCTGGCGCCGTACACCATCCCCGCCGGGCTCTATCGCAGTGTCGCGGGCGAGCAGAAGACCGTGGCGATGTGGAACTTCGCTGTCGCCAACGCCGCGCTGCCCGAGGATCTCGTCTACGCGATCGTCAAGACCGTGATGGAGAACAACGAGCGGATGGTGCAGATCCACCCGGCGGCGGTCGAGACCCTGCCCGAGGCCTACGTCCACAACACCTTCCTGCCGTGGCATCCGGGCGCCGTGCGCTGGTTCGAGGAGAACGGCCACGCCATCCCGGAGGAGCTGCGCGGCTAGAGCACCGCGCGGGCGAGGCCCGCGCCGGATCGCGGGAAGGCGCCATGTCCGAGGAACAACGGGTCGCCGCAGCCTCCGCCGAAGGCGCCACCGCCCCGATCCGCGCGGTCGGAACCGACGACGAGCCTGCGGTCGGCAACCAGCGCCTGCTCGGCGGATGGGAAGGCTGGGCGGTGTACGTCGCCTGCATCCTCTACACCGCCTTCCACTTGGTCTCATTGAACCTGTATCCGATCGAGACATGGACCTACCGGCTGCTCCACGTCGCCGGCGGGCTCGCGATCGGCTTTGTCCTCATGGCCGCCTTCCCGTTCGACCGGCCGATGCGCGAGGAGCTGCTGCGCCCGCTCGAGCGGCCGCTGGCGGTGCTGGCCGCCGTCGCCGTCGGCTGGCCGCTGCTCTGCGTGCTCTGGGCGTTCGTCGGGCGCTGGGCGACGGGCGAAATGCGTGCCGCACCGTGGCTGTTCGCGGTCTGGGGCCAGCCGCTCCTGCTCGGTGTGCTGATCGCGATCGCCGCCGGCTGGCTGCGCCGCGGCAGCAGCGAGCGCATCGCCTGGTTCGACGCGGTCCTCGCGGCCGCGGCACTCGCCGTCGGCGGGTTCCTGATCTTCAGCCTCGACGGCGCCGCGCTGCGGATGCGCGCCGGCACGCCGCTCGCCGATGTGCAGAACTTCTACGCCGCGCTGGTCGGGGTGCTGTTGATCCTGGAGCTGACGCGACGCGTCGCGGGCCTCGCCCTCGTCGCGATCACCGTGGTCTTCATCGCCTACGCCTTCCTCGGCCCATGGCTGCCGGGGTTCCTGCGCCATCAGGGCTACACGGCGACACGGTTCTTCACGTACATCTACACAGATAACGGCGTGCTCGGCCCGACCACCGCGGTCAGCTCGACCTACATCATCCTGTTCATCGTCTTCGCGGCCTTCCTCCAGGCCAGCAAGGTCGGCGACTATTTCATCAACTTCGCCTTCGCCTGCGCCGGCCGCGCCCGCGGCGGCCCGGCCAAGGTCGCCGTCTTCGCTTCCGCGCTGATGGGCATGATCAACGGCACCTCGGCGGGCAATGTGGTGGCCACCGGCTCGCTCACCATCCCGCTGATGAAGCGCGTCGGCTACCGCGCGCAGAGTGCCGGCGCCATCGAGGCAGCGGCCTCCACGGGCGGGCAGATCCTCCCGCCGATCATGGGCGCCGGAGCCTTCATCATGGCCGAGGTCACCGGCATCCGCTACACCGACATCGCCATCGCCGCGGTCATCCCGGCCCTGCTCTACTTCGTCGCGATCTATTACATGGTCGATCTCGAGGCGGTGAAGCTCGGGATGAAGGGCCTGCCGCAGAAGGAGCTGCCGCTCTTCTCCGACCTCGTCCGCCAGGTCTACCTGTTCATCCCGGTGATCATCCTCATCGGCGCGCTCTTCATGGGCTATTCGGTGATCCGCGCCGGCACGCTGGCGATGGCCTCGGCAGTGGTGGTGAGCTGGCTGACCCCGCACCGGGTGGGACCGGTCCGCTTCCTGCGCGCCTTCGAGCTCGGCGCGGTCATGGCGATCCAGATCATCGCCGTCTGCGCCTGCGCCGGGATCATCGTCGGCGTGATCGCGCTCACCGGCGTCGGCGCGCGCTTCGCCGCGTTGCTTCTCGCCGTCGCCGATACGAGCCAGCTCCTCGCCATGGTCTTCGCCATGGTCATCGCGATCCTGCTCGGCATGGGGATGCCGACGACCGCCGCCTACGCGGTGGCGGCGTCGGTCGTGGCCCCGGGGCTGGTGCGGATGGGCATCGAGCCGCTCGTCGCGCACTTCTTCATCTTCTACTATGCAGTGATTTCGGCGATCACGCCACCGGTCGCGCTGGCCGCCTACGCCGGCGCCGCGATCTCCGGCTCCGACCCGATGCGCACCTCGGTCACGGCGTTCAAGTTCGGCCTCGCCGCGTTCATCGTGCCGTTCATGTTCTTCTACAGCCCGGCGATGCTGATGCAGGGCGCATGGTTCGACATCCTGCACGTCTGCGTCACCGCCGTGATCGGCACCTACTTCCTCGCCTGCGCCGTGCAGGGCTGGTTCTTCGGCCGTTTGGCCATCCCGCCGCGCGTCGCGTTGGCCGCCGCCGCGCTCACCCTGATCGTCGGCGGCTGGCTCACCGACGCGGTCGGCGTCGGCCTCGGCATCGCCGTGTTCGCCTGGCAGCGGGCTCTCGGCGCCGCCCGGGCGGAGGAGGGTGTGCCGATGACACGGTCGAGCTGATCCGCGCGGCGGCCGCGCTGGCGGCGCTGGCCCTGCTCGCCGCCTGTGCCACCGCGCCCCGGGCGACACGGGTGCAGCCGGCGGTCGCCACCGGGGCGGCCTGCACCTCCGCGCTCGCCGCCCGCGGCATGCGCGTCGAGGCATGGCAGGTGCCGGACCGTCGCTGCCCGGTCACGACACCGGTGCGCCCGGTGAGCGGCTCGACCCTGAGCCCGCCTCCTGGGACGGCCTGCGGCATGCTCCTCGCCTGGAGCGACTTCGAGCGCGAGATCGACAAGCTCGCGCGGGACATCGCCGGGGCCGGCCTGCGGGCGACCCACAGCCGCGGCAGCTACGCCTGTCGCGCGATGACCGGCAATGCCGGTCGCCGCAGCCTGCATGCCAGCGGCCTCGCGCTCGACATCGGCGGCTTCACGCTCGACGACGGCACGATCGTCTCGGTCGCGCAGGACTGGGGCCGACGCGACGCCAAGGGACGCCTGCTGCGTGCCATCGCCAGAGCCGGCTGCCGGCGGTTCAGCGCCGTGCTCACACCGGCGACCGACCGCTTCCACCACGACCATCTCCACTTCGATCTGGGCCCGTGGAAGATCTGCGACGCCTGACGTCGAACTTCCTGTTCGACACGGCACCCTTCACGTCCTGCCACGCGGCGACCATCGCGACGGTCGGCCGGACCCTGGTCGCGGCCTGGTTCGGCGGCAGTCGCGAGGGTGCCCCGGACGTCGGCATCTGGCTCGCCCGCCGTACCCACGACGTTTGGACCGCGCCGGCGCGAGTCGCCGACGGCGGCGACCGGCCTTGCTGGAACCCGGTGCTGCATGCGACCGCCGACGGCCGTCTGCTGCTCTTCTGGCGCGAGGGTCCCTCACCGCGCCGCTGGTGGAGTCTGGTTGCGATCAGTCACGATGCCGGTCGCACATGGACGCCGCCGCGCCGTCTGCCTCGCGGCTTCCTCGGGCCGATCAAGAACCGCCCGCTGCCGCTGGCCGACGGCGGCCTGCTCTGCCCCTCGAGCAGCGAGCATCTCGGCTGGCGTTGCCATATCGAGCACGCCGACGGCGCACTGCGCACCTGGCGCCATGTCGCGACGCTCAACGGTCCGTGGCCCTGGGTAGCCAACCAGCCGGCCCTGGCACGGCTCCACGATGGTCGTGTGCTCGCGCTCTGCCGGACCCGCAACGGCGTCGTGGCGCGGAGCTGGTCCGCCGATGACGGGCGGACCTGGACACCGCTCGCCCGCACTGGTCTGGCCAATCCCAACAGCGGGCTCGACCTCGCGCGCCTGCCCGACGGTCGCCTGGTCCTCGCCGCCAACCCGGTCGAACGCGGCCGCAGCCCCCTGGTGCTGCTCGTCTCCACGGACGGCGAGGCGTGGCGCGCGGCCGCCGTGCTGGCCGACGGACCCGGCGAGTACTCCTACCCCTCGCTCTGCGTCGCCGACGACGGGACGCTTCATGTCGTCTACACATGGCGGCGCCAGCGCATCGCGCACGCGGCCGTGACGCCGGCCGACTTGGCACCCTGACCGCCTCGGGAGCTGCCCGCCGTGGATCTCGCTTTGCCCGCAACGCTGCGCGCGCTCGAGGACAGCGCGCACGCCTTCGTCGACGAGCGGCTCCTGCCGCTGGAGGAGGATCCTCGCAGCTTCGGCCAGGGCGAGCACCTCCGCGAGGACCTTCTGGCGACGCTGCGAGCGGAGGCCCGCGAACGCGGGCTGTGGTGCCCCCAGATGCCTGTCGCACGGGGTGGACGCGGCCTCGGGCCGGTCGGCATGAGCGTCGTCTACGAGGCGCTCGGCCGCTCGCGCTTCGGGCCGGTCGCCTGCAACTGCGCGGCGCCCGACGACGGCAACATGCTGGTGCTCGAGAAGCTGGCCAGCGAGGAGCAGAAGGCGCGGTGGCTGCAGCCGATCGTCGATGGCGAGGTCCGCTCGGCGATCGTCATGACCGAGCCGCATCCGGGAGCCGGGTCGGACCCGGCGGGCATGATGCTGACCCGCGCCGAAAGCCGCGGCGACCGTTACGTCGTGCACGGCCGCAAATGGTTCATCACCGGGGCCGAGGGCGCCGCGCATTTCATCCTTCTCGCCCGCACCAGCGACGATCCGCGGCGCGGCCTGACCGCGATGCTGTTCCACAAGGATCAGCCCGGCTGGCGGATCCTCCGCCGGATCCCGATCATGGGACCCGAGGAGCATGGCGGGCACTGCGAGCTGGAGCTGGATGGGCTGGAGGTCCCGGTCGAGAACGTGCTGCTCGGTGAGGGGCGCGGCATGGCGGTCGCGCAGACCCGCCTCGCCATCGCCCGGCTGACCCACTGCATGCGTTGGCTGGGCATGGCCCGGCGTGCCCTCGAGATCGCCCTGCCCTACGTCCGCGAGCGGCAGGCGTTCGGACAGCGCCTCGCGGACAAGGAGAGCGTGCAGGGCATGCTCGGCGCGGCCGCGCTGGCGATCGACACCGGCCGCCTGCTGACGTTGCGCGCCGCGTTCGAGCTGGAGCGGGGCCGGCGCGCGCGGATGGCGGTGAGCGCCGCCAAGATCCAGGTCGCCGACGCCCTCCACCTCGCCGTCGACACCGCGATCCAGCTCCTCGGCGCCAAGGGCTACAGCAAGGACACGCCGCTCGAATGGATGTACCGCTACGCCCGGCAGGCGCGGCTGGTCGACGGCGCGTCGGAGGTGCACCGGATGGTCGTCGCCCGCGAGCTCCTGGCCGACGAGCGGGCCTTCTTCCGGTGGAGCTGAGCACCCCCGCCCTCGCCCGCTGGCTCGCCGCGGCGGTCGCCGCCGAGCACGTTGAGATCGCGCCCCCGACCCGCCTCGGTGGCGGTGCGATCCAGGAGAACTGGGCGTTCGACTGCGAGGTCTCGGGCGGCCCGCGCCACGGTCGCCACTCGCTCGTCCTGCGCACCTCCGCGCGGTCGGCCCTGCCGGTCAGCTGGGACCGGGCGCAGGAGTTCGCCGTCCTGAGCGTGGCCCACCGCGCCGGCGTGACGGTCCCCGAGCCCTGGGGCTGCTGCGCGGATCCAGCCGTGCTCGGGCGGCCCTTCTTCGTGATGGCCCGGTGTCCCGGGGAAGCGCGCGGGCCGAAGCTCGTCCGCGACCCCGGCATCCTCGCCGCAGGCGGATGCCTGCTCCAGCGGCTGGCGACGGAGCTGGCTCGCCTGCACCGCTTGGCGGCGCCGATTGCCGAGCTCGCCTTCATCCCGCTGCCGCAGGGCGCACCGAGCCGCGCCCGAATCGACGAGTATCGCAGCCACCTGGACAGGATGGGCGCAACCGAGCCGACGCTCGAATGGGCACTGAGCTGGCTCGCCCGCGACCCGCCGGACTGGCAACGCCCCCGCCTGCTCCACGCCGACTTCCGGATCGGCAACATTCTGATCGACGGGACCGAGATCTCGGCCATTCTCGACTGGGAGTTCGCGGCGTTCGGCGATCCGCGCGAGGATCTCGGCTGGTTCCTGTGCCGCTTCTGGCGCTTCGGCGCCTGGCAGCGCGAGGCCGGTGGTATCGGCGACCGCGCCACGTTTCTCGATGCCTACGAGGTGGCCAGCGGGGTCGGGCTCGACCGGTCCGCGGTGGCCTGGTGGGAGGTGATGGCGACGGTGCGGTGGGCAGTGATCGCGCTCATGCAGGCCGGCCGCCACGCGGTGGGCGGCGAGGCTTCCCTCGAGCTCGCCCTGACTGCCCACCTGCTGCCCCAGCTGGAGCTCGACCTGCTGCGTCGGATCGACGAGCTGGAGCCGTCATGATGATCGCGCCCGAGCAGCTCGCGAGCCTGCTGGACGTGGCCCATGCGACGCTGCGTGACGAAATCCAGCAGCACCTCGGACCGGAGCAGCGCTACCCGGCGGCGATGGTGGCGAGCGCCCTGCGCCTCTGCGCCCGCGCCCTCGCGATCGGTCCGACCGCGGCTGGCGCGGCGCATCAGGCGTTGAGCGGGCTTTATCCGGACGGACCTCTCCGCGACCTGCGGGACCTGGAACGTCGACTGAGCGCCGAGTTACGGGCCGGCCGGATGCCGGCGGAACGCGAACGTCTGGTGCGCCGCGCGCTCCTCGCCCGGACGCTCGCCCGCCTCGCCGTCACGAATCCCGATTACGCCAAGACTTACAACGAATAGTTTGTCACGCACCACGGTTCTCCGCGGGCCGGCGGCGATGACTGGCGTGGCGCCGCGGCCGCCGTCGGCAACCGTGTCGGCTGGAATTCTCCTTTGCCTTTGCGGTGTTGCACGAATCCCCGCAACAACCCCTGCAGGTGCGTACCGGAGTGGTTCGCGTCCGACGTGCGGGCAGGTGCCGGGCGCATCCGGCTCGCCATCGGACGGTGTAGCTGCGAGGTCCGCACCGAGCGCCGCGTCGGAATGAAAGTAGAACCTGATGGATGCTGTCGCCGCCCGAGCGCTTCGCCCCATGGCCGCCCTGGCGGTGCTGGTCGCCGGTCTGGGCGGCTGCACGCCGCCGGCCGACCAGTCGTCGGTCGTCGACTATCTCCGCGCCGTCAGCTTCGATGTCCCGCCGGGAGAACGGGTCGCGGGCGACGATCGCGTCAGCGGGTTGACCGGCGCCGCGGTCGGGCGGCGACAGCCGGGTGGGCCGGCGCAGGTGTTCGAGGGGACGAGCGGGGCGCGTGCGGTGTCCGCGCTCGGCGCCCGGGGCGTGCGGCGCGGCACGGACGGTGTGGAGGTCAATTTCGATCGCGCCGAGATCCGCGAGGTGGCCAGGGTTCTGCTCGGCGACATCCTCGGCCTGCCCTACACGGTCGATCCCCGCGTTCAGGGCGAGGTGACCCTGTCCTCGGCCGGCCCGTTGCCGGAGGACGACCTCCTGCCGCTTCTGGAGACGGTGCTGCGTCCGGCCAATGCGGCCCTGCTGCGGAGCGGCAACACCTACGCGATCGTCCCGCTCGACGATCTTCGCGGCCCCGGCGAGGTGATGCCGCTCGGCGGAACCGCGATGCGGGTCAGTCCGGGCTTCGGCATCACCATCGTGCCCCTGCGCTACATCTCGGCGCAGAACGCCGCGGCGTTGATCCAGCCACTGGTCGAACGCGCGGACGACATCCGGGTCGACCCGACGCGCAATCTGCTGCTGTTCAGCGGGGTGAGTTCCGAGCGGCAGAACGTCGTCGAAACCCTGGCCGATCTCGACGTCGACTGGCTGGCCAACCGCGCCGTGGGGATCTTTCCTCTGACCTACTCGACGCCGGAGGCGATGATCCCGGAGCTCGAGGCGCTGTTCGCCCCGCCCGACGTCACCGGCGGATCCGGCAACCTGGTCCGCTTCCTGCCGATGGCGCGGCTCAACGGCGTGCTCGCCGTCGCCGCCAACCGCGCCCAGATCAACGACATCCAGGAATGGGTCCGGCGCCTCGACCGCGGCGAGTCGGTCGGCATGCAATTCTACGTCTATTATCTGCGGCACGCGCCGGCGGACGACGTCGCCCGCGTCCTCAACGAGATTTTCGGCACCGGTGCGGGATCGACGACAGCGACGGCGCGCGGCACCGGCACCTCCCCCTTTGGGAATGCGCTTGCCACCCGGCCGACGGACGACGGCGAGCTCGAGCCACCGGTGCTGGGCGAGGGTACCGTGCAGCCGATCGACAGCACGTTCGGCGGCAGCGGCAGCGGCGGCGATCCGAACACGGTCAAGATTGTCGCCAACCGCACCAACAACAGCCTGTTGATCCGCGCGACGCCACAGGTCTACGAGAGCATCGAAGGCACGCTGCGCCGGCTCGACACGCCACCGCTGCAGGTCCTGATCGAGGCCACGATCGCCGAGATCACGCTCAACGACCTGCTCCGCTATGGCGTACAGTACTTCCTGCAGTTCGGCAGTGTCCGGTTCGGCTACAACAGCGCCGGCGACGGCAGCCGCGTCGGCCGCTCGGCACTGGAGCCGCTCGGCCGGCTGCCGGGCTTCAACTTCATCGCCACGCCCGGCGACTCCAACATCACCATCGACGCGCTGTCACAGATCACCAACGTCAAGGTGCTGTCGTCGCCGTCGGTCGTGGTGCAGGACAACAGCGCGGCCGTGCTCACCGTCGGCGACGAGGTCCCGGTGATCACCGGCCGTTCCCAGGCGATCACCGATCCCGACGCGCCGATCGTGCAGAATGTCGAGTATCGCAACACCGGGGTGATCCTCGAGGTCAAGCCGCGGGTCAACAACAACCAGTCCGTCGCGCTCGACATCGCCCAGGAGGTAAGCCGGGTCGCGCCCTCGGCCGCAGGCGCCGACTCGCTGACGCCGACCTTCACGCAGCGCAAGATCACGAGCCGCGTCAATGTCCGCAGCGGGCAGACGGTGGCGCTGGGCGGCCTCATCCAGGATGCCGAGGAAAGCGGTCGCGACAGCATTCCGGTCCTCGGCGACATCCCGATCATCGGCAACCTGTTCGGCTCGACCTCGACGAGAACGCAGCGGACGGAGCTGATCGTGTTCATCACGCCGCGGGTCATCCGCGATTCGGAGGACGCGCGGACGATCAGCGAGGAGCTGCGCTCACGGCTGCGCGCGATCCGGCCGGCACAGTCCCTCTCCGGCTTCGAGGAGCCGTTCGCGCCGCGCGGACCGGCCCAGCCGCCGACGCGGCAGCCGATCCCGGAGCCCGAGCCGCGCCCGCTGGTGCCGCCGGCGATGACGGGTGGCCCGTTCGTGCCGGCGCGCGACGAGCTCGACCTGGCGCTACGGGTTCCGCCACCGCAGCCGCGCCCCCTGCCGGATCCCGTCGCCCTGGTGCCGGCCCGGCGCCCCGATCTCCAGCTCGCGGCACTCTGAGGCGACCACGCTCGCCGCCGTCGTCCTGGCGCTCCTCGGTCTCTGCATCGGCAGCTTCCTGACCGCCGTCGCGGACCGCGCCCCGACCGGCTTTTCGGGCCTTGCCACCGGTCGCTCGCGCTGTCCGACCTGTCGCGCCGAGCTGCGCCCGCGCGACCTCGTGCCGGTGCTGAGCTGGATTCTGAGCGGCGGGCATTGCCGGCATTGCGGCGCACGGATCTCGCCGGCCTATCCGCTGACCGAGCTGGCTGCGGCGGCCATTGGCACCGCCGCGGCCACAGTCGCGCCGAGCCTGGAGGCGGCTGGCGTCGTCGCCCTGGTCGGCTGGTGGCTGCTCGCGCTCGCGCTGATCGACCTGCGGACGTTCCGCCTGCCCGACGCGCTCACCCTGACGCTTCTGGCGGCCGGGCTGGGGCTCGCGACCGCTCGGCTGCCGGTCGATCTGGTCCTGCCCGATCCGCGTGACGCAGCGCTCGGCGCCGCTGCCGGCTGCCTCGTCCTCCTGAGCATCCGGTGGCTCTACAGCCGTACCCGCGGCGTCGAGGGCCTGGGTCTCGGCGACGCCAAGCTCGCGGCGGCAGCCGGCGCTTGGCTCGGCTGGGCGGCGCTGCCGTCGCTGCTGCTGTTCGCCGCGGCGACCGCCCTTGTCGGCGCCCTGGTCGTCCACCGCCGGCTGCGGGGCGACCTCGCCGTACCCTTCGGGCCGGCGCTCGCCCTCGCCTTCTGGAGTCTCCTGCTCGCCGCTCAGCGGGGCCCTTGACCCGCCGCCTCGACGTGGATTCGCTCGAGCAGAAGGCGCGTCGCACCGAGATCGTAGCCTGCCGCGGCGGCCGCATCGACGATCTCCGCCGGCGGCCGGCGTCGCGCGGCGCTGAACGCCCAGAGATGACAGGACCGGGTACCCGAGCGGCAGTAGGCGAGGAACGGCCCGCGGCCACGATCGACCGCCCGGCGGAAGGCCGCCAGATGATCGGGCATCAGGCCGCTCGAAGGGACGGGCACGAAGACATAGTCCAACCCGGCGGCCCGCGCCGCGGCCTCGGCCTCGGCGTCGGGCAGCTGGTCGGGCGTCTCGCCATCCGGCCGATTGTTGATGACCGTGCGGATCCCGAGCGCGCGGGCCGCGGCGAAGTCCGCGACCGTGAGCTGCGGGGCGACCCAGAAGTCCTCGGCGACCTGGCGAAACTTCTCCGCGCCCATGGCCTTCTCCCGGCGGTCCGTCTCAGTGCCGCTCCTTGGTCGCGAGCAGCCGGATCTTCGGGAAGTCCTCCTGGACGCGGCCGAGGTCCCAGGCGTTGCGCGCGAGATAGACCGGATTGCCGTCGCCGTCCTCGGCGAGGCTCGGCCGCTTGGCGGCCAGGAACCGCTCCAGCTCGGCCCGGTCGTCGCAGGCACACCAGCGCGCGGTGACATAGGGCGCCGGCTCGAACGCGATCGGCACGTCGTACTCGGCGGCGAGCCGCGTCTGCAGCACGTCGAGCTGGAGCTGGCCGACCACCCCGACGACCCACTCGTTGCCGACATAGGGGCGAAAGACCTGGGTCACCCCCTCCTCGGCGAGGTCCGCCAAAGCACGACCGAGATGCTTCGCGCGCATCGGCTCGGCGAGGCGCACGCGCATCAGGATCTCCGGCGCGAAGTTGGGGATCCCGGTGAAGCGCACCGGGGTCGCCTCGGCGAGCGCGTCGCCGACCCGGAGCTGGCCATGGTTGGGCACGCCGATGATGTCGCCCGGCCACGCCTCCTCCACCAGCTCGCGCTGCTGGGCGAGGAAGAAGATCGGATTGTGCACGGTGATCTGCTTGCCACCGCGGGCCAGCGTCAGGCGCATGCCCCGCGCGAAATGGCCCGAGCACAGGCGCATGAAGGCGACCCGGTCGCGGTGCTTCGGGTCCATGTTCGCCTGCACTTTGAAGACGAAACCGGTCACCTCCGGCACCGCGGGATCGACCGGGGCCGGCTCCGCCGGCTGTGCCCGCGGGCTCGGCGCATGGTCGGCCAGCGCTTGCAGCAACGCGCGCACGCCGAATGTCTTGAGCGCACTGCCGAAGAACACCGGCGTCTGGTGCCCCTCACGGTAGGCGACCCGATCGAACCTGGCCATCGCGCCCTCGACCAGCTCGATCTCCTGCTCAGCCTGGGCGAGCGCCTGCATCGGCACCCGGCCGGCCGCGGCGCCGAGGCCGGGGCCGTCCAGCGCCCGCTCGGGCGCGTCGCCGCCCTCATCGAGCAGCACCGGCCGTCGCTGCCACAGGTCGTAGACACCGCGGAAGGACTGCCCCATCCCGATCGGCCAGTTGGCCGGGCTCGTCTCGAGCTGCAGCTGATCGGCGATCTCGTCGAGCAGCTCGACCGGGTCGCGCGCCTCGCGGTCGAGCTTGTTGACGAAGGTCATGATCGGTACGTCGCGCAGCCGGCAGACCTCGAACAGCTTGCGCGTCTGCGGCTCGATGCCCTTGGCCGCGTCGATGACCATGACCGCCGAGTCGACCGCCGTCAGGGTCCGGTAGGTGTCCTCGGAGAAGTCCTCGTGGCCCGGCGTGTCGAGCAGATTGAAGACGCATCCGGCCCACTCGAAGGTCATCACCGAGGTGGTGACGGAGATGCCGCGCTTCTGCTCGATCGCCATCCAGTCCGAGCGCGCGCGGCGGCGCTCGCCACGCGCCTTGACCTCGCCGGCGAGATGGATCGCCCCGCCGAGCAGCAGCAGCTTCTCGGTGAGCGTCGTCTTGCCGGCGTCGGGATGCGAGATGATGGCGAAGGTCCGCCGGCGGCGGGCCTGGGCGCGCACCGGATCGGCGGGCGTGAAATCGGACAAGAACGGGGCTCCGGAAGCAGCGGCAGACAAACGCGTCGGACATGTGGCATGCGCCAGGGACTTTCGCCAGATGCTCAGATCCGCCCGAACTCGCGCAGCAGATCCTCGATCGTCTTGCCGTCTGCGACGCGTTCGCGGGTCCGCTGCTCGCGTTCGGCCTGCTCGCATGCCAGGCGCAGCACCTCGCGGGCGCTGGCCAGCGGCACGACCGTGACGCCGATCTCGTCCGCAACGATCAGATCGCCCGGATGGACGAGCACCCCACCGCAGGTGATCGGCACGTCGATCGACAGCTCGTCGACACGCGCGCTGAGCATGCTGCCAATACCACCGGCGGTGATGGCGCGGGTCCAGATCGGCCAGTCGAGGTCGCGCAGCTCGTCGATATCGCGCCCGGCGCCGTCGACGATCATCCCGCGGATGCCGCGATTCCTGGCGAGCCCGCCCATCAGCTCGCCGCAGACGGAGGTCTCCGTCTCGCCGCCGGCATCGACCACGATGATGTCGCCCGGCTGACCCATCTCGAGCGCCTTGAGCGGCTCGACATGTGGCTACCGCGCACCGCGGCGGATCGCCTGGACAGCGGTGTCGAGCGCCTGGAGGAAGCGCGAGCGGTCCTGTTTGGTCATCGCGCGTCCGCCGCCACGGACCTCGCCCGCCTCGCGCAGCGCGGTCATCAGATTGCGCACGGCGAGGTCGGCGCCGATCGACCCCTCGCTGAAGATCCGCCCGGTCGGGCCGACGACCCGCGCGCCGCGCTTGACGCAGCGGTCGGCGAGCGGGACGTCGGCGGTGACCACGATGTCGCCGGGCCCGGCGTGCTCGGCGATCCAGTCGTCGGCGCGATCGAGCCCCTCGGCGACGGTGACGCGCGCGACGAGCGGGCTGTCGGGCACCCGCAGCCAGGTGTTGGCGACCACGTGAACCTTGAGCCCGTAGCGCCCGGCGACCCGATAGATCTCCTCCTTGACCGGGCAGCCGTCGGCGTCGACGTAGATCTCGGGCGCCCGGCTCAGACGTCGACCTCCGCCGCGGCGGCGGGCGCGGCGCCGCGTGCGGCCGAGAGCGCGCGGTCGTAGCCGCCGACCAGCAGCCCGACATCGGCCGCCACCAGGATCATTCGTACCCCAGTGGCGGCGAGCTCGGCGGTGCGCTCCGGCGCCGTGACGATCCCCATGCAGGCCGGGATCCCTCTGGCCTTGGCCGTGGCGATGATCCGCTCGATCGAGCCCTTCACCTTCGGGTGGTCGTGCTGGCGGAGCGCTCCCACCGTGCCGGACAGGTCGTTGGGGCCGATCGCCACGCCGTCGATGCCCTGCACCGCGAGGACCTCGTCGATGATCTCGGCGGTCCGCCAGTCCTCGATCTGCGGCATGACGAAGATCGCCTCGTTGGCCTGCGCCATGTAGGGCTCGATGTTGCGCCCCCAGGCCGAGGCGCGGCGCGGCCCGAAGCCGCGCACACCCACCGGCGGGTAGCGGCAGGCGGCGACCAGCGCCTCGGCCTCGGCCACGGTCCGCACCATGGGTCCGACGATGCCCAGCGCGCCGGCGTCGAGCACCTGCTTGATGCGGACATGGTCGTTCCACGGCACCCGAACGATCGGCACCGTGGCCGTGCGCAGGAACGGCATCAGCGAGGTCTGCAGGTCGCGCAGGCTCCACGGCGAATGCTCGGTGTCGATCCACACCCAGTCATAGCCGGCCCCGGCCAGGATCTCGGCCACCGCCGGGTCGGCCAGGGTGAGGAAGGCGCCGATCGCGACGCCCCCGTCACGCAGGCGCCGCTTGAGGGCCAGGGCACGCTCGGGCATGGCAGGGATTCCAGGTGAGGGATGGCAGGTTCAAAGCAGGCCGGCGTCGATCACGAGCGTCTGCTTGGTGATCATGCGGCTGTCGTCGGCGGCGAGGAAGAGCGCGAGGCGTGCGACCTCGTCCGCGAGCAGCACGCGCTTCAGGCATTGCCGGTCGACCACGGCCTGGACCTGCGCCTCGGTCTGGTACCACAGCCGCCGCTGCCGTTCGGTGATGACGGCGCCGGGCGCGATGGCGTTGACGCGGATGTTCTCCGGCCCGAGGTCCACGGCGAGCGTGCGGGTCATGCCGACGATGGCGGCCTTGGCGGCCGTATAGACGGCGAGCCGCGGCGCACCGCGCATCCAGGAGATCGAGCTGAGATTGATGATCGAGCCGCCGCCGAGCGCGCGCATCTGCGGCCGCACCGCCTGGATCGCGAACAACTGGTGGCGGAGGTTCACCGCGATCTGGCGATCCCAGTACTCCGGCGTGATCTGGTCGAGTTCGTGCCGGTCGTCGCTGGCCGCGTTGTTGACCAGCACAGCGATCGGCCCCAGCGCGTGGCGCGCGTTCTGGATCGCCGCCGTGAGCGCGGCGATGTCGCACAGATCGCAGCGCAGGAAGAGCGGCCGATGCCGGGCGTCGCCGAGCCGCGCCACCAGCCCCTCGGACTCGGCATCCAGGATGTCCAGGAATGCCACCTTGGCGCCGTTGGCCGTGAAGGCCTCGACCAGCGCGGCGCCGATGCCGCTCCCGCCACCGGTGATCAGCACCGCGCGATCGACGAGGCTGGGAAAGGTGGCGAACAAGGCGACGCTCCTCAGATCAGCCGCTGGCTCGCCCGATCGAACAGGCAGGCTTTGCCCATGTCCACGGCGAAGCGCATCGGGCTGCCGACGGATCGCGCGTCCCTGCGGTAGAGCTCGATGTCCATGCCGCAGACGATGTTGTCCATCAGCGTGGCGTCGATCCAGTCCTGGCTCGAGTGCGCCACCGGATGGATCCCGGCCGTCTGCATCTTCGCGGCGCCGGCGTCGAGCTCGGCGATCGCCTCGGCGTCCGAGCCGCGGCACTCGCAGCGCGAACCCAAGCCTTGGCCAGCGCATCGGGCCTCCGTCGTCGTCCCGGAACGACCCGGCGACGGCGCGCTACGATGCAGCGGCACGGCCGACAGCCCCAACGATTTCACACCTTCATCTGCTCCTCGTGCTCGATCTTGGCCGGGTCGAGGTCCATGCCGACGCCGGGACCTTCCGGCAGATGAATCGACCCGTCCTTGGGCCACACCGGCCGCGCGAGGAAATGCTGGTTGATGAGGTTCCATTTCACCAGATATTCCTGGTAAGGCGCATGGATCGGCGACTGCGCCACGGAGTAGTGGATCCCGATCGGGGTCGAGTGGCCGTGGGGAATGACGATCAGGTCGTGGACCGTCGCATAGGCGGTGATCTTCAAGGTCTCGCTCAGGCCGCCGCACCAGTAGATGTCGGGTTGGAGGATGTCGAGCGCGTCCTTCTCGACGAAGCGCTTGAAGCCCCAGCGGGTGTACTCGTGCTCCGCGCCGGACAGCGGGATCCGCGTCTTGGCCTTGAGCTTGACGTGGCTGTCGATGCGGTCGGGCATGAACGGCTCCTCGAGCCAGCGCGGCTGGAACTCCTCGATCCGCGCGCACAAGCTTACCGCGTAGTCGAAATTGAGGCTCTGCCAGCAGTCGAGCATGATGTCGTAATCATCGCCCAGGGTCTCGCGCAGGGTGCGGACCAGGGCCACGTTCTTGCGCAAGCCCTCGTGGCCGCTCATCGGCCCGTGCCGGAAGAACCATTTCTGCGCCGTATAGCCCTCGGCCTTGGCGGCCTGCGCCCGCTCCCGCACGAGGCCCAGGTCCTCGACCGCGTAGCCGAGCATCGAGGCGTAGGCCGGCACCGCCTCGCGGGTCGGCCCGCCGAGCAGCCGCCAGACAGGCTGGCCCAGCGCCCGGCCCTTGAGATCCCAGAGCGCGCAGTCGACGGCCGACAGCGCGATCATCGCGTCGCCCTGCCGGCCATGGACCTGCAGGCGGTGCATCTGGTCCCACAGGAGCTCGCTGGCGAGCGGGTCCTTGCCGATGACGATCGGGGCCAGTTGGGTCAGGACGAGCCGCGCCGCGTCCGGCCACAGCGGACCGGCGATGCCGACGGCGCCTTCGTCGGTCTCGAGCTGCACGAACCACTGCGTCAGCTTGAAGTGGCGCTCGTCGACCTGCTGGCCGCCCCAGCCGACCGGCGGCTGCTTGCGGTAGTCTGGATAGATGTCGATCGGGCGCATCAGCCGCTCCTCCCAGAACGGCCCGTCCGTCGCCATCGTCCCGCTGACCTGCCGCACCCGTACCGCGCTGATCCGCACCGCTCCGCTCCTCCCCCTCGCCTGCCGGTGGCCGCTCAGCGCGGCTCCGCGTCGAGACTGCCGCCGGCCTCGAACAGCGCCACCAGCGCCCGGTGGCTCGTGTAGACGTGATGGCGCAGCGCCACCTCGGCGTCGTCGGCGGCGTTCGCGCGCACGCTCTCGACGATCTCGCGGTGCGCCGCCTGCGAGCTGGCGACCTGGGTGAGCGTCCGCATCAGGCGGTAGCGCAGTGCCCGGATGCGGCCGGCGATCCGCCCGTAGGCCTCGATCAGCTGCCGGTTGCCGCTGGCCCCGACGATGATCTCGTGGAACTCGTGGTCGAAGGGCTGGTAGTCGGCGGCGTCGGAAAGCTCGGCCGTGTCGGCGCGGGCGAGGTTGCCCTCGAGCGCCGCCAGGAGCCAGGGCCGGTCGCGCTGGATGGCGAGGCGCAACGCCCCCGCCTCGAGGATCGCGCGCAGCTCGCAGATGTCGCGGACGTCGTGCAGGTCGCATCGAAAGACGAAGGTGCCGCGCTGCGGGCGGACCTCGACCAGCCGCTCGGTCTCGAGCCGCAGGAATGCCTCGCGGACCGGCGTGCGGCTGACGCCCAGCCGCTCGGCCAGAGCGTTCTCCGAGAGCTGCTCGCCCAGCCGCAGCCGGCCCGAGACGATCAGATCGCGGATCTGATCGACGACGAGCGCTGTCAGTGAGCGCGGCCGCTCGACCCGCATCAGCTCCGCTCCCACCGCCGCCGGCTCCGCCAACCAGGCCCCTCCGCGCCGCCGACCCGCCCGCGGGCCATTGACCGCGTCCTAGACCGGATGCATTCTCGCGTCGAGCTGT
>CALKJU010000011.1 GCA_937995535.1 uncultured Alphaproteobacteria bacterium | reverse complement strand
GCGTTGGTGTAGCGGACCTGGTGGTGCTGCTCGTAGCTCGGCTTCAGCCCGTGCAGGATCTTGACGGCCTCGTCCTCGGACGGCTCCGGGATGTCGATCTTCTGGAAGCGTCGGACCAGTGCGCGGTCCTTCTCGAAGTAGTTGCGAAATTCCTTGTACGTTGTCGAGCCGATGCAGCGCAGCGCGCCACTCGCCAGCGCCGGCTTGAGGATGTTCGACGCATCGAGCGAGCCGCCGCTGGTCGCCCCGGCACCGATCACGGTGTGGATCTCGTCGATGAACAGGATCGCGTGGCGGTTCGACTCGAGCTCGTTGAGAACCGACTTGAGCCGCTCCTCGAAGTCGCCGCGGTAGCGGGTGCCGGCCAGCAGCGCGCCCATGTCGAGCGCGAAGATCACTGCATCCTTGAGCACGTCGGGAACCTCGCCGCGCACGATGCGCAGCGCCAGCCCCTCGGCGATCGCGGTCTTCCCGACCCCCGGGTCGCCGACGAACAGCGGATTGTTCTTCGAGCGCCGGCAGAGGATCTGGATCGTGCGTTCGATCTCCAACTCGCGGCCGATCAGCACGTCGATCCGCCCGTCGCGCGCCTTGGCGTTGAGGTTGCTGCAGTAGTGAGCGAGCGCTTCGCCGCCGGACTCCTTCTTCTCGTCTCCGGCACCGTCGTCGGATCCACGCGGTCGACGATCCTCACTCATGCCGGCCTTCTTCGCGATGCCATGCGAGATGTAGTTTACCGCGTCGAGCCGCGACATGTTCTGTTCCTGCAGGAAGAACACGGCGTGGCTCTCGCGCTCGGAGAACAGGGCGACGAGTACGTTGGCGCCGGTCACCTCGCTGCGGCCGGACGATTGGACGTGGATGGCGGCGCGCTGGATGACGCGCGAGAACCCGGCGGTGGGTTTGGCGTCGGCAACGCCGTCGACGACGAGACCTGACAGCTCATGGTCGAGGAAATCGGTGAGGCTCGCGCGCAGCCGGTCGAGATCGACGGCGCAGGCGCGCAGCACCGCCATCGCGTCCTGATCCTCGGTCAGCGCCATCAGGAGGTGCTCGAGGGTCGCGTACTCGTGTTGGCGCGCGTTGGCGAGCGCAAGCGCCCGCCGCACGGTCTTCTCCAGGGATCGCGACAGACTCGGCATCGCTCGGCTACCTCGGCCTTCGCTCGCTCACCTGGGGACTCTGCCGCAGCGCCGGGCGCAAGTCTATTCCCTCTCCAGGGTGCACTGCAGCGGGTGCTTGTGCTGGCGGGAGAACTCGATCACCTGGGTGACCTTGGTCTCCGCCACGTCGAAGGTGTAGACGCCGCAGACGCCGACACCCTTGTGGTGCACGTGTAGCATGATCCTCGTCGCGTCCTCGTGCGACTTGTGGAAGAACCGCTCCAGGACGTGGACGACGAACTCCATCGGCGTGTAGTCGTCGTTCAGCATCAACACCTTGTACAGGGACGGCCGGTCGGTGCGTGGGCGCGTCTTGGTGACGACGTCACCGCGCACCTCGTCGTCCCGATTTTTCGATCCCTCGCTCATGCTGTCCTCAGGGACGCCAACTCACGCTCCGGCGCGAGCAAAGATAGTGCAATCGCGAGGAGCGACAAACCCTCTTGGACGTTGTCCGGCGGGCGCCACGTGGCGTGTCGCACCCAGGTCCGCGCTCGTCGGGCTTCCGCGCCGCGACGCAGGCGCTGCCGACGAGAGGTTCAGCGTTCCAGGTCGGCGAGATCGACGCGACGCTTGAGGCGCAGCTGGGGGCGCTTATGGGCCGTGCCATGCGCCGGCTCGCTCGCCGAAGGCGATGCCTCCGACGCGGGCGGTCGCTCCGGCACGGGCGCCGTTTCCGGCCCCAGCGCCGCCTGTGCCTCGGCCTTGCGCTGCGCCCCGGCGGCAAGTTCGCCGGCGAGCGACAGTGCCAGCTCACGAAGTCGATCCGGGGGAACGACGGCGCGCGGCTTGGTCTCTACCTCAGCCGCCGGGGCCTGGTCGGCGTCCTCGTGCAGCGCGTCGGCGTCGGCCAGCGTCAGCTTGAGGCGAGCCAGAAGCTCCAGGAACTCCTCCCGATCGGCGGGGAACATCCGCTCGACGTGACGCTCTTCGATGGCACGCTCGGCCTGGGCCAGGACGTTCCGGGCATGGACGAGCTGGCCGGAGGCTCGGGTGTTCCCGGCCAGCATCTGGGCCAGCGCCTTGGTCGTCGACGGCATGAGGGTGAGAAGGTCATAGCCGACGCCGCCCATCCGCCGCGGGCCGCGACTGTCGTTGCCGCGCCTGCCCGGAGGGCCGCCCTTGGGCCGCTTCTTGCCGCGTCGATATGGGAACATGAGTCAGCTCTTCATGGCCGGATCGCAACTACACGGGTCGCAGGCGCCCTTCCGTCAGCGCGCCGAGCAGGACATCGTTCCCGCGGAACCGCGTTCAGTCACCAACCCCGACAGGCTGGCTTCGGGTCGGGCCCGGCCGCGACGATGACCTTCGCGCCCGGGCATGAGGTCCGAAGGCAAGGGACCGATGCCGCCGTGCACCGCTCGTGTGGTGCACCGCTCCGACCGTTCTATACCAGCCGGTCGGGACATCGGCAAAGGGGGTTTCGCCGCGGGCGGGCGCCGGTCGTCCATCAAGTACGACATCGCGCCGCGGCTCGCACGGCGCGGTCAGCCGGCGAAGGGCGTCTGGGGCAGACCGCGGATACCCAGGCCCGTGACCGCGAACAGGCCACCCGCCTGCGGCTGCCGGGCCTCGCTGCCGGGCGAGAGGCCGATGCCTAACGAGGTGACGAAGAGGACATCGAGCGCCGCCCCGCCGAACATCGGCTTGCTCGGCCGCTCGACCGGCATGTCGATGATGCGGTCGACCCGTCCGGCGGGGGTCAGACGGACGAGCTGCCAGCCCGAGACGCCGGCCATCCAGTAGCAGCCGTCGGCGTCGACCGTGCCGCCGTCGGGCCGCCCGGCGACCGCGCGCGTGTCGAAGAACACGCGGCGATTGCTCGGCTCACCGGTGGCGGGATCGTAGTCGCAGGCCCAGATGAGGCGCACCCGCGGGTTGCTGTCGGACAGGTACATCTTCCGTCCGTCGGGGCTGAAGGCGAGACCGTTGGTCGTGTACAGTCCGTCGAGCCAACGTCGGCAGGAATGATCGGCGTCGAGGCGGTAGAATGCTCCGCTCGGCTCCGGCTCGCCCTCCATCTTCATCGTTCCGGCCCAGAAGCGGCCGACCGGGTCGGTCGTGCCGTCGTTGAACCTGTTCCCGGGGCGGTCGGGCTCGGGGTCAACCAGCGCGGTCCGCACGCCTGTCGTCGGCTCGAACAGATGGAACCCGGAGCGGGTGGCGAGAACCAGACCGCCGGCCGCGCGAGGCGCGCAGCAGCCGACCGGCTCGCCGATGGCGAAGCTCCGGTTCTCGCCGGTCATCGGGTCGTAGCGGAAGAGCGTCCCGGCCGCGATGTCGACCCACCACAGCACCTGCTGCGCCGCGTCCCAGAACGCCCCTTCCCCGATCTGCGCGCGTGCGTCGACGACACAAGTGATGTCGATAGTCATCGGGCGAGACCCCTCTCACACGCGGTGCACGAACGCTAGGGCGTGACGGGCGCGCTCACAAGCGCGCGCCGCCGGGCGGCCTCAGCGCGCGAGGCCGTCCGCGAGCTCGGCCAGATAGCCCTCGCTGCTGCGCAGCAGCTCCCGACTGTAGGGATCGCGAACCGCGCCGGTGCCGAGGGCGGCGCTGTCGATCTCCTCGACGATCCGCCCTTCGGTCATGATCGCCACCCGCTCGCACATGTGCGCGACGACCGCGAGATTGTGACTGACGAACAGGCAGGTCAGGCCACGGTCGCGGCGCAGGTCGCCGAGAAGGTTCAGGATCTCGGCCTGGACGGAGACGTCGAGAGCCGAGGTCGGCTCGTCGAGGAGGACGATCGGCGGTTCGAGGATCAGGGCGCGCGCGATCGCGACCCGCTGCCGCTGCCCGCCGGAGAGCTGGTGCGGATAGCGGAAGCGGAAGGAGCGTGGCAGGCCCACCGCGGTCAGCATCGCCTCGACGCGCCGATCGACATCGGCCAGCCCGTGGATCGTGCAGGGTTCGCTCAGGATCCGATCGACCGTGTGGCGGGGGTGGAGCGAGCCGTACGGGTCCTGGAAGACCATCTGCACGAGCTTCCGCTCGGCACGGCTGCGGCGCGGGCCGACCGGACGTCCGGCCAGGCGGATCTCACCCATCCAGCGCTCGATCAGGCCGCCGATGGCGCGCAGCACGGTCGACTTGCCGCTGCCGCTCTCGCCGACGAGCCCGAAGCAGCCGCCTTCGGCGACACGGAACGATACCTGCCTGACAGCATGGAAACTGGTGCGGCCGTCGCTGAACGTGACGTCGAGCCCGGTGACCTCGATCATGGTGTCGGACAACCGAGCCAGTCCGGATCCCGGGTCAGGGTGGCGAGCCGTCGATGCGGCCCGCGGATGCGCGGCAGGCAGGCGAGCAGGCCGCGTGTGTAGGGATGCTGCGCGCGGTGCAATGCGGCGGCGGTGCACTCCTCGACCAGCCGCCCGGCATACATCACCAACACGCGATCGCAGAAGGTCGCGACGAGCTCGAGGTCGTGGCTGATCAGCAGCAGGCCCATGCCGCGGCTGGTCACCAGCTCGTCCAGGATCGTCAGGATCTGCTTCTGCACGGTGACGTCGAGGGCTGAGGTCGGCTCGTCGGCGATCAGCAGCTCCGGCCCGGTGACGAGCATCATGGCGATCATCACGCGCTGCCCCATGCCGCCCGAGACCTCGTGCGGGAAAAGGCGGTAGACCCGCTCGGGGTCGCGGATGCGCACGGCTTCCAGCATCTCGAGCGCCCGGCGCCGCGCCTCGCGGCCGCCGACCCGTTCGTGGACGCGCACGGTCTCCTCGATCTGCCGCCCGACCCGCTGCACCGGGTTGAGCGAGTATTTCGGGTCCTGGAGGACCATCGAGATGCGCGCCCCGCGGATGCGGCGCAGCGTGGTCGCGTCGGCGGCGAGCAGATCGAGCCCATCGAACGCCAAGCGCGCGGCCTGGACCGTGCCGGGTGGGCGCACGAGCCCCAGCACGGCTCGGCCGATCGTCGACTTGCCCGAGCCACTCTCGCCGACGATGCCGACCTTCTCGGCGCCGACCGTGAGGCTGACCCCGCGCACCGCGGCGACGATGCCGGTCGGCGTCGCGTAACGTACGTGGAGATCTCGCACCTCGAGCATCGCCGGGTCTTCGTGCGGCCTCGCGCGCCACCGGGCAAGGGGTCGCGGTCCGTTGGCCGTCGGCGTACCGCCGCGCTATGCAGGCTCCAGCGGCGTGGCGTCGCGCTGCGGCGCCGTCTGGGAGGGTCCGCGATGATCGCCAACCGCATGCCGAGCCTGCGCTTCGACCTCGGAGAGACCGCCGAGATGATCCGCGACACGGTCGCGGGCTTCGCCTCGGCCGAGATCGCCCCGCTCGCCGAAGAGATCGACCGCAGCAACACCTTCCCCCGGCAGCTCTGGCCGAAGCTCGGCGCACTGGGGCTCCTCGGCATGACCGTCGAGGAGGAGCATGGCGGCAGCGGTCTCGGCTATCTCGAGCACAGCGTCGCCATGGAGGAGGTGAGCCGTGCCTCGGCCTCGGTCGGCCTTTCCTATGGCGCGCACTCCAACCTCTGCGTCAACCAGCTCCGCCTGCACGGCACGCCCGAGCAGAAGCGGCGCTACCTGCCGAAGCTGATCTCCGGCGAACATGTCGGCGCGCTCGCCATGTCCGAGCCGGGGGCGGGCTCGGACGTCGTCTCGATGCGCACCCGGGCGGAACGCAAGGGCGATCATTTCGTCCTCAACGGCACCAAGATGTGGATCACCAACGGGCCCGAGGCGGAGACGCTCATCGTCTACGCCAAGACCGAGCCGGAGGCCGGGCCGCGCGGGATCACCGCCTTCATCGTCGAGAAGGGCTTCAAGGGTTTCTCGACGGCGCAGAAGCTCGACAAGCTCGGCATGCGCGGCTCCGACACCTGCGAACTCGTGTTCGAGGACTGCGAGGTCCCGGCGGACAACGTGCTGGGCGCGGTCAACGGCGGCGTTCGGGTGCTGATGGCCGGGCTCGACTACGAGCGCCTGGTCCTCTCGGGCGGACCGCTCGGGATCATGCAGGCGGCGCTCGACGTCGTCATCCCCTACGTTCACGAGCGCAAGCAGTTCGGCCAGCCGATCGGGACCTTCCAGCTCGTCCAGGCCAAGCTCGCCGACATGTACGCGGCGATGAACGCGTCGCGCAGCTATGTCTACATGTGCGCGAAGGCGGCCGACCGCGGCGAGATCACCCGACAGGACGCCGCGGCCTGCCTGATGTTCGCGGCCGAGAACGCGACCAGGGTCGCGCTCGACGCCATCCAGCTCCTCGGCGGCAACGGCTATATCAACGACTACCCGACCGGGCGGCTGCTCCGCGACGCGAAGCTCTACGAGATCGGCGCCGGGACCAGCGAGGTGCGGCGCATGCTGATCGGCCGCCAGCTCTTCGAGCTGACGGCATGAGCGGGATCATGCCACCAGCTCCGGGGAGGCTGGCAGAGCGGGCGTGCAGGACGAACCAGCGAACCGCCGCCGAGCTGCTCCTGCCACGAGAGGCGGCGCGATGACGGCGGTGGCAGCAATCGACTTCTACTTCGAGTTCGCCTCGCCCTATGGCTACCTGGCGAGCCTGCGGATCGACGCGATCGGCGCGCGGCACGGGCGGGAGGTACGCTGGCGGCCGATCATGCTCGGCGCGGCCCTCAAGCTGACCGGGGGCGGCCCGAACATGGCGCTGCCGCTCAAAGGCCCGTATCTGCTCCATGACGCACCGCGCTCAGCGCGGCTGATGGGCGTGCCGTTCCGTCTACCGCCGGTGATGCCGATGAACAGCCTCGCCGCGAGCCGCGCGTTCTGGTGGCTCGACGGCGAGGATCCCACGCTCGCCAAGGCGTTGGCGCAGGCGGTCTACGCCGCGCACTGGGGCGACGGGCGGGACATGTCGACCCCCGAGCAGGTGGCCGAGGTCGCGGCACCGCTGGGGATCGACGGGAACGCGCTCCGTGACGCCGTGCAGCGTCCGGAGATCAAGGCGAAGCTCAAGGCGGAGACCGAGCGGTCACTGGAGCGAGGGGTCTTCGGATCGCCCTTCGTGTTCGTCGACGACGAGCCGTTCTGGGGGCATGATCGCCTCGATCAGGTCGAGCGCTGGCTCGCCACGGGCGGGTGGTGAGCGACCCATCACGACACCGGGACATCCCCGCACCGGCAACGGCTGGGCGGACGGGAGGACGAGACGGTGACACGCAAGCTGGCGTGGCTCACCTCTGCGTTGGCCGGCCCTCTCCAGCGCCGACCCGCCACCACGGATGCCGCAGGGCTGATGGTCGGTGCGCTCAGGCATCACCGGGCGCGGTTCGGCGATGGCGAACAGTGGTCTGCTCGTCCGAGAGATGCGTGACGAGCGCTCGGGTCTCGGATAGGCCACGCGGCACGCGCCGCGCGCTGCGCCGCGCCGCTTGCGGCTGCTACGATCCGCCGGCATCGGGCTTCCTTCGCCGGCGGTCGCCTGCTCGCCGAGGCTGTGGCAGAGTGCTCGGTCGGACCTTTTCGGGAGACGGACGATGGCGCTCGCGCAGGTCAGTCTCGACGACCGCTACGCGCTGGAGCGCGGCACGGTGCTGCTCACCGGGATCCAGGCGCTGGTCCGCTTGCCGATCCTGCAGCGGCAGCGCGATCTCGCCGCCGGCCTGAACACGGCGGGTTTCGTCTCGGGCTATCGCGGCTCGCCGCTGGGCGGGCTGGATCAGGCGCTGTGGCGGGCCAGGAAGCAGCTCGAGCAGCACCATGTCCGCTTCCATCCAGGCCTCAACGAGGACCTCGCGCTGACCTCGGTCTGGGGCACGCAACAGGTCAACCTGTTCTCCGGCGCCCGCTACGACGGCGTGTTCGCGTTGTGGTACGGCAAGGGACCGGGCGTCGACCGCTCGATCGACGTGCTGAAACACGGCAACTACGCCGGTACCTCACGCCATGGCGGGGTGCTGGTCGTGGCCGGCGACGATCACGCCGCCAAGTCGAGCACGCTGCCGCATCAGAGCGACCACGTCTTCGCCGCCGCTGCCGTGCCGGTGCTGAACCCCTCGGACGTCCAGGACTATCTCGACCTCGGCGTGCACGGCTGGGCGATGTCCCGCTACTCGGGCTGCTGGGTTGGCCTGAAATGCGTGACGGACACGGTCGAGAGCACGTCGCGCGTGGTCGTCGACCCGGACCGGGTCGTCGTCCGGCTGCCCGAGGATTTCGCCATGCCGCCGGGTGGGCTGTCGATCCGCTGGCCGGATCCGCCACTCGCCCAAGAGCACCGGATGCTCCACCAGAAGGCCTATGCCGCGCTGGCCTATGCCCGCGCCAACGGCCTCAACCGGATCGTGCTCGACAGCCCACAGGCGCGGCTCGGCATCATCACCTGCGGCAAGTCCTATCTCGATGTCCGTCAGGCCCTCGAAGATCTCGGCATCGACGAGGCGCTGGCGGCACAGATCGGCCTGCGCCTGTACAAGGTCGGGATGAGCTGGCCGCTCGAGTCCGAGGGCACGCGGCAGTTCGCCCGCGGGCTCGAGGAGATTCTGGTCGTCGAGGAGAAGCGCCAGCATCTCGAATATCAGCTCAAGGAGGAGCTGTACAACTGGCGCGAGGATGTCCGCCCGCGGGTGATCGGCAAGTTCGACGAGAAGGGCGAGTGGGCGCTGCCGCAGGGCGGCTGGCTGCTGCCGGCAGCCTCCGAGCTGACCCCGGCGCTGATCGCCCGCGCCATCGCCGGACGCATCGAACGCTTCTTCACCAGCGACACGATCCACGAGCGGCTGGCCTTCCTCGAACAGAAGGAGCGGGCGCTGGCGCGGCAGAAGCTCGCGATCCAGCGGGTGCCGCACTACTGCTCGGGCTGCCCGCACAACACTTCCACCCGGGTCCCGGACGGCAGCCGCGCGCTGGCCGGGATCGGCTGCCACTACATGGCGACCTGGATCTACGGCGCCACGCACCAGACCTTCAGCCAGATGGGTGGGGAGGGGGTGGCGTGGATCGGCCAGGCGCCGTTCACCGCGACGCCGCACGTGTTCGCCAATCTCGGCGACGGCACCTACTACCACTCCGGCCTCCTGGCGATCCGCGCGGCGATCGCCGCGAAGGTCAACATCACGTACAAGATCCTGTACAACGACGCGGTCGCGATGACCGGCGGGCAGCCGGTCGACGGGCCGCTGAGCGTGCCCCAACTGGTCCAGCAACTGCTCGCCGAGGGGATCGGCGAGGTGGTGGTCGTCGCCGACGAGAAAGAGCGCGCAGCGATCGACCGGCTCCCGGCCGGCGTGCCGCTGCGCCCGCGCGCCGAGCTCGACCAGATCCAGCGGCGGCTGCGCGAGACGCCAGGCGTCACGGCGCTGGTCTATGTCCAGACCTGTGCGGCCGAAAAGCGCCGGCGGCGCAAGCGTGGGCAGTTCCCCGACCCGGCGCGCCGGGTCGTCATCAACGAGCATGTCTGCGAAGGTTGCGGCGACTGCTCCAACAAGTCGAACTGCGTCTCGGTCGTGCCGCTGGAGACCGAGTTCGGCACCAAGCGACAGATCGATCAGTCGTCCTGCAACAAGGACTACTCTTGTCTCGACGGGTTCTGCCCGAGCTTCGTGACCGTCGAGGGCGGCCGGTTACGCAAACCGAAGCCAGCCGTGTCCGGCGCCGAGGCCTGGCCCGATCTGCCGGTCCCGGCGCTGCCCGATCTCGCGACTCCCTGGGGCATCCTGGTCACCGGTGTCGGCGGTACGGGCGTGGTGACGATCGGTGCGGTGCTCGCCATGGCGGCGCATCTCGAGGGCAAGGGCGTCACCGCCCTCGACATGGCCGGCCTGGCGCAGAAGGGCGGCGCCGTCTGGTCGCACGTCCGCCTCGCGACCCGGCAGGACCAGCTCTGGGCGCCGCGCATCGCCGCAGGCGAAGCCGACCTCGTACTCGGCTGCGACATCGTGGTCGCCGTCGCCGACGAGTCGCTGGCCAAAATGCAGGCGGGCAAGACCCGAGCCGTGGTCAACAGCGATCTCACCGTGACCAGCGAGTTCGTCCGCACGGTGGCCCAGCAGGCGGCCACGGGCGACCTCGCGCGCTTCCGCGATCCCGTCTTTCCGCTGGGGCCGATGGAGGACCAGATCGTCGACGCGGTCGGCGCGGGGGCCGCCAGCTTCTTCGACGCCAGCAAGCTCGCGACCAATCTGCTGGGCGATTCGATCGCCACCAACATGCTGATGCTCGGCTACGCGTGGCAAATGGGCCTCGTCCCGCTCTCCGAAGAGGCGATCCTGCGCGCCATCGAGCTCAACGGCGCCGCCGTCGAGGCGAACAAGCAGGCGTTCCTGTGGGGCCGTCGCGCGGCGCACGATCTGCCGGCCGTGAGCCGCCTCGCCATCCCAGAAGAGAGCGTGCCCGATCACCTTCGCCTGTCGCGAACGCTGGACGAGGTGGTCGAGCGGCGGGCCGCGCATCTCACCGCCTACCAGGACGCCGCCTACGCCGCGCGTTACCGTGCCCTGATCGAACGCACGCGGGCTGTCGAAGCGCGGGTCGCACCGGGGTCGACCGCGCTCACCGAGGCGGTCGCGCGCAACTGGCACAAGCTGCTCGCCTACAAGGACGAGTACGAGGTGGCCCGCCTGTTCACTGAGACGGACTTCCTCGAGCGGATCAAGGCGCGGTTCGAGGGCGACTGGAAGCTCGTCCTGCACCTCGCGCCACCGGCGCTGGCCGCGATCGACCCGGTCACCAAGGAGCCGCGCAAGCGGGCCTATGGCGCTTGGATGCTGCGCGTATTCCGCGTGCTGGCGCGCCTGCGGCGGTTCCGCGGCACGGCCTGGGATCCCTTCCGCTGGAGCGAGGATCGGCGCATCGAGCGCGCGCTCACCGCCGACTATGAGCGGCTGCTGGAGGAGGTGCTGGCCGCGGTCGACGACGCGACACTGCCGACTGCCATCGAGCTGGCACGGCTGCCGGAGCGCATTCGCGGCTTCGGGCCGGTCAAGGCCCGGCACCTTGCGCACGCCAAGCGGCGTGAAGCGGAGCTGCTCGCAGCGTTCCGCGCTCGAAGCGTCCCGACCGTGGCGACTGGCGAGCCGCGCGCGGAGGTGGCCGTCCTGGCCGGATGAGCCCGTGCCTTACCCGACCCACCCCGGTTTGCGCTTCTCGAGAAAGGCGCGGATGCCTTCCTTCCCCTCGGCGGCGGCGCGGCGCGCGGCGATCAGGCCAGGGGTGAGATCGCCGATCCGCTCGCTCGGCGTGTCCTCGACGAGGCGGACGAGGCGCTTGGCCTCGCGCACTGCCTCGGGGCCGCCGGCACGGATCGCCTCGATCACGGCGCGCGTCTTGGCCTCGAGCTCGCTGGCGCTCACCACCTCGTGGACGAGGCCGATGCGCCGCGCCTCCGCGGCGCCGATCCGCTCGCCGGTCAGGAAGTAGCGGCGCGCCTGCCGCGCGCCGATCGCCCGCATGACATAGGGCCCGATCGTCGCCGGAATGATCCCGAGCCGTACCTCGGTGGTGCCGAACACGGCCGCCTCGGCGGCGATCGCGATGTCGCAGCAGGCGGTAAGCCCCGTTCCGCCGCCCAGCGCCGCGCCGTTGACCATGGCGATGGTCGGCCGGGGCAGTTCGTCGAGCGTGCGCAGCAGGCGCTCCAGGCGCCGCGCGTCGGCGAGATTGGTGGCCTCGTCGTTGTCGGCCATCCGCCGCATCCAGTCGACGTCGGCGCCCGCGGAGAAGCTCCGTCCGGCACCCGTCAAGACCACGGCGCGCACGGTCGCGTCCGTCGCCAGCGCCTCCAGCGCCGACGTGAGTTGCGCGATCAGGTGCTCGTCGAACGCATTGTGGATCTCCGGGCGGTTCAGGGTGATCCGGGCGATCGGACCGTCGCGGTCGAGGAGGATGCGGGGCGCGCTCATCGCTACATCCGAAACACGCCGTAGGTCGTCGGCTCGATCGGTGCGTTGAGCGCGGCGGAGATGCCGAGGCCGAGCACGAGCCGGGTGTCGGCCGGGTCGATGATGCCGTCGTCCCACAGCCGTGCGGTCGCGTAGTAAGGGTGGCCCTGGCGCTCGTACTGTTCGCGAATCGGCGCCTTGAAGGCCTCCTCCTCCTCGGCGGACCAGGAGCGACCGGCGGCCTCGAGCGCGTCGCGGCGGACGGTGGCGAGCACGCTGGCCGCTTGCTCGCCGCCCATCACGGAGATCCGCGCGTTCGGCCACATCCACAGGAAGCGCGGATCGAACGCGCGGCCGCACATGCCGTAATTGCCGGCGCCGAAGCTGCCGCCGACGATCACGGTCAGCTTCGGCACGCGCGCGCAGGACACGGCCGTGACGAGCTTGGCCCCATCCTTGGCGATGCCACCGTGCTCGTAGCGTCGGCCGACCATGAATCCGGTGATGTTCTGCAGGAAGATCAGCGGGATGCGGCGCTGGCAGCAGAGCTCGACGAAATGCGCGCCCTTGAGCGCGCTCTCGCTGAAGAGAATGCCGTTGTTGGCCAGGATGCCGACCGGGTAGCCGAAGATCCGGGCGAACCCGGTGATCAGCGTGGTGCCGTAGCGCGGCTTGAACTCGTCCAGCACGCTGCCGTCGACGATCCGCGCGATCACCTCGCGGATCTCGAAGGGCTGACGGGTGTCGCGCGGCACGACCCCGTAAAGCTCGCCGGGATCGCAGTCCGGCTCGCGCGGCTCGGCGACGTCGAGATCGTGGCGCTTCGCTCCGCTCAGCCCGCCGACGAGGCGCCGCGCCAGCCACAGCGCGTGCTCGTCGTTCTCGGCCAAGTGATCGGCCACCCCGGAGATGCGCGTGTGCACGTCGCCACCGCCCAGTTCCTCGGCCGAGACGATCTCGCCGGTCGCCGCCTTCACCAGCGGCGGGCCACCGAGGAAGATCGTCCCTTGATCGCGGACGATGATCGCCTCGTCGGCCATCGCCGGCACGTAGGCCCCGCCGGCGGTGCAGGAGCCCATGACCACCGCGATCTGCGGCACGCCGGCTGCCGACAGGGTCGCCTGGTTGAAGAAGATCCGCCCGAAATGCTCGCGGTCCGGAAAAACCTCGTCCTGGTTGGGCAGGTTCGCGCCGCCCGAATCGACGAGGTACAGGCAGGGCAGGCGGTTCGCCGCGGCCACGGCCTGGGCGCGCAGGTGCTTCTTCACGGTGACAGGATAGTAGGTCCCGCCTTTCACGGTCGCGTCGTTGACGACAATGACGCACTCCCGCCCGGCGACGCGGCCGACACCGGTGATCAGGCCGGCTCCTGGTACCTCGCCCCCGTACATGCCGTGCGCGGCGAGCTGGCTCAGCTCGAGGAAGGGAGCGCCGGGGTCGAGCAGATGCTCGAGGCGGTCCCGCGGCAGCAGCTTGCCGCGTGCGCGATGGCGCTCGCGGGCGCGCTCATCGCCGCCGCGTGCGGCCAAGGCGACCTCGCCGCGGAGCGCCCCGACGAGGCCCTGCAGGTGCTCAACGTTGGCGCGGAACTCGGTTGAGCGGGCGTTAACGCGGCTACGGATGACGGTCATCGAATAGCCTGCCGTCGCCGGATGCATCCCCGGGTGCCGCTTCGTGGCCACAGCGCTTCCCGCAGCTTCGCCGGCCATGATACCCGGCTGTGCAAAATCAACCTTCGATTAACCACGAGATGCCCAGTTCCAGCATCCGTGGAGCCGGGGACGAAGCCGATGACGGGCGCGGGGCTGAACGACACGACGCGCGGGGCGGTGGCCGGGATCGGTCTCGCCACTGCTGCGTTCGCCGTCTTCACGGTCATGGACTGCACCGTCAAGGCCCTGAGCGGCCGCTACCATGTGCTGCAGATCGTTTGGCTGCAAGCGGCCGCGGCGTTCGCGGTGATGCTCGCCTGCGCCTGGCGCCGGGGCGGCCCGGCCCGGCTGCGGACGAGGCGGCTCCACCTGCACATCCTCCGTGGCGGTCTCGCTTTGGTCTCGATCACGCTCGTCTTCGCCTCCTACGCGGCGCTCCCGCTCGCCGACGTCTACGCCGTGCTGTTCACCATCCCGCTGATGGTGGCGGCGCTCGGCGCGGTCGTCCTGGGCGAGCGCATCCCGCCGGCTCGGCTGCTCGCGATCGCGCTGGGCTTCTCCGGCGTGATGGTAACCGTTGCGCCGACCGGTGCCGGCCTCGGCGGCTGGCTCGTGCTGCTACCGCTGGCCGGCGCCGCAGTGAGCGCGCTCGGTCACGTGCTGGTTCGCCACATGCAGGCGACCGAGACGACGGAAAGCTTCGGCGTCTACGGCAATCTCTTCGTCTTCCTGGCGGTCAGCCCGGCGATGCCGTTCCTGTTCGTGCTCCCGACCATCGCCGACCTGCTGCTCGCCACACTGGGCGGCACCTTCTGCGCACTCGGGTCGGTCCTGCTGGTGCAGGCCTACCGGGCGGCCCCGGTCGCCGTCGTCGCGCCGCTGCAATACACGCAGATGCCCTACGCGGTCGTCGCCGGCCTCCTGCTGTTCGGCGATTTACCCCAACCTTCGGTCGTCGCCGGTGCCGCGATCGTCGCGGCGAGCGGTGTGTTCCTGCTGGTCGCGGAAGCCCACGGCATCGGGCGTTCGCGCGCGGAACGCCGAGCCACGGCCTAACGATCCCAGTAGGGTGTGGGCCCGAACCGCTCGACCAGAAAATCGACGAAGCTGCGGACCTTGGCCGACAGGTGCCGCCCGGCCGGCCAGACCGCGAAGATACCGCGCTCGGCGACCGTGTAGTCGTCAAGGATCGAGACCAGACGGCCGGCGCGCAGGTCCGCGCTGACAATGAAGGTGGGCGAGAGCACGATCCCGAGGCCTGCCGCCGCGGCAGCGGCGAGCGCTTCGCCGTTGTTGGCCCGTAGCGGGCCGCTCACGCGGACCCGCCGCGGTCCGTCGCGGCCGACGAACTCCCAGACGTCGCCGTCGGGTGCGTAGCTGTAGCCGAGGCAGGTGTGGTCTGCGAGCTCCTCAGGCGTCGCCGGACGGCCGCGCTGCGCGAGGTAGGAGGGCGCGGCGCAGGCGATGAAGCGGCATAGTGCCAGGCGTCGGGCGACGAGGCTCGAATCGTCGAGGCGACCGATCCTGACTGCCAGATCGAAGCCCTCGTCGACCAGGTCGACGAGACGATCGTTCAAGGTCATGTCGACGGTCACCGCCGGATGCGCCGCGCAATAGGCGGGGATCGCCGGGGCGAGGTGCATCGTGCCAAAGGTCATCGGCGCGTTCAGGCGCAGCCGGCCGGTCGGCCGTGCGCCGCTGCGCCCGGCCTCGCGCTCCGCTTCCGCCAGTTCGGCAAGGATGTGCCGTGCCCGCTCGTGAAAGATGGATCCCGCCTCGGTGAGGCTGCTGCGGCGCGTGGTTCGGTTCAGGAGGCGCACACCCAGTCGATCCTCGAGGGCCACGAGATGCTTGGAGACCGCGGCGCGCGAGAGACCGAGGCGCTCGCCCGCTGCGCTCAGGCTGCCCTCCTCGACGATGCGCACGAACACCTCGATGGCGGTGAGGCGATCGGCCATGGGAACCTACCTCGGGCGGCGGCGCCTGAAAGAACGCTGCGTGCCGGCACGTCCCCAGTCGCCATTTGATGCATCGGCTCAACATGCGCCGGGAAATGGGCGCTCGGCGTGCGGCTTCGTCGCGCCAAGCTTGCCAACACGGGGCAGAAGGCGGAAGTGGTTCCGGCGTGCTGCTGCCCTCGGCGTGTTGCGGCTGGTGGCACCGCTTCGAAAGAGACACGAGATGAACGGTGGAAACTTGCCCGTAGGTCCGTCATCGCCACCTGTTCTGCCGCGGCGCGCCCTGATGGGCGGCGCGCTCGCCGTCACGGGTTCGCTGCTTTTGCCGGCGAAGACGCTGGCCAGCGCGCCAACCGTCGACAGAGCCTTCCGTGTAATCCGCAGAGGCGAGGATATCGGCCGCCACCACGTCTCGTTCGCCCACAAGGACCACGGGCTCGAGGTGCAGGTTGAGATCGAGCTCGCAGTCAAGCTGGCGTTCATCACCGTCTACCGGTTCCGGCAGACCGGCCGCGACCTCTGGCGCGGCGGGGTACTCGTGCAAGCACACACGGTCACCGACGACGATGGCAAGCGGTCGCAACTCCTGGCGCGCGCCGCGCGCGGTGGGCTCGAGGTCGAGGGTGTCAGCGGGTCCCGGGTTGTCCCGCTCGGCAGCATGACCGACCTGTGCTTCTGGAACGACGACATCATGCGCGCGCCGCAAGTCGTCGACGCGCAGACCGGCGAGACCACGCGGCTCCGCACGCAGCACGCCGGCGTCGAGCCGCTGCTGGCTGGCGGCTCCGAGATCATGGCGACACGCTATCGCGTCGACGCCGGCGATGGTCGCGCCGGGACCGTCTGGTACGACGAGTCGGAAGCCTGGGTTGGTGCCGATTTCACGACGCGTGGCGAGCGGCTGGTCTACGAGCTGATCTGAGCCGGCTCGGCGGCGGCCGCGGCTTCCAGCGCCGTCTCGTCAAGCTCGATGCCCGCCGCGCGGCGGGCGTGATAGACCTCGCAACCCTTGATGATCGCGACCAGGGCCTCGTTGTACGGCGCGGCAATGCCGAGCGCCTCCGCCTCGCGGACCAGCGCGGCGTTGAGCGCGTCGATCTCCGTCCGGCGTCCCCGCTCCAGGTGCTGGAGCATCGAAGGCTTGCTGTACTTGCTGCGGCAGTGGGCCTTGATCCGTGCCCGAAGTCCATCGAGGTCGATGGCCAGGCCCTTGGCCCGGGTGACTGCGAACGCCTCGTCGAGGATCCGGTCCTGGAGCCGGCTCATCTGTGGATGGCGGGCAATCTCGCCGAGCCGCAGGAAGGTCGCCGCGCAAAGCGGGTTGATCGCCAGGTTGAGCAGGAACTTCTCCCAGATCACGGCGCGGACGTCGTGGCTCACGCGGACCTCGAAACCGGCCTCGGCCAGGGCTTCGGCCGTCCGATCGACGCGCGCCTGCTGACCGGCCGCGAGCGGACCGATCGTCGTCGGCCCGCCATGAGTGATCGTGACCCAGCCCGGGCCATTGGTGCGAAAGCTCGACATGGTCGAGCCGCCGAGGACCCGGTCAAGGCCAAAGACGTCGCTCAGCGCCTCGATATTGCCGATCCCGTTCTGCACGGTCAGCGCCATGCCGCCCGGCGTGAGCAGGCCGGCAGCGGCGCGCGCCGCGGCCGCGGTGCTGTTTGCATCGGTGGCGATGAGGACGAGATCCTGACCGACCACGCCGACACCGTCGGCGCGCGCCGGAACTCTCGTCGTCAGATCCCCAAAGATTCCGTCGATGCGCAGCCCGCCGTTGTTGATCGCCGCCACGTGCTCGGCCCAGGTGTCGATCAGCAACACCTCGTGCCCGGCGAGGGCGAGGCGGCCGCCGAAGGCCGCTCCGACCGCACCGGCGCCGATGACACAGATCCGCATCGCTCCTCCCTGTCCCTCGCGTCCCGCGAGCCTTATCGTGCCTCGGTCAAAGGATGGCGAGGTGCCATGGCGGTCGCCGCACCGGAAACGATCGAGGTGCTGTTCGACGCGGCCACCGTGAGCCGGCGCGTCGAGGAGCTGGCGAACGAGATCGGCGCGGCACTGCCGGAGCCGTTCACCGTGGTCGGCCTGCTCAAGGGTGCATTCGTGCTGGTGGCGGACCTTGTGCGCGCGCTCGATCGGGCGGGCCGGGCCCCGCGGGTGGAGTTCCTGCAGGTGTCCAGCTACGGCCTCGGCAAGGACAGCAGCGGATCGGTGAAGGTGATCGGTGGCATGCCGGACTCCGTCGCCGGCCAGGCCGTGCTGCTGGTCGACGACATCCAGGACACCGGCCGGACCATCACCTTCACCCGTCAGCTTCTGGCGGAGCACGGCGCGGGGCGAATCTGGACCTGCGCCCTGCTCGACAAGCCGTCGCGCCGCGTGGTCGGTGGCGACTGCGACTTCACCGGCTTCGTCATTCCGGACGTGTTCGTGGTCGGCTACGGGATCGACTACGCCGAGCGCTTCCGCCACCTGCCGTTCATTGCCCGGCTCGTTTGATGCCCCCGATCCTCACGGGAGGGCGATCGCGTCGGCCCAGGGATGCATCGGCTCGGTGGCACCGGACAGCTGGCCGTCTGCGCCGCGCAGCGCCGCCACCGGGCACGCCCAGTGAAGGGGATACACGCTGGGCCGGAGCTCGCGGATCGACCCGCGCGCGGCGAGCCGGGAGCGAACCTCGGGCGGCAGGCGGGGATCGACGGTGATGGCGGGCGTACCGCTCACGTCGATGCGTGGTCGAGCCAGCGCCGCGTCCAGGTCCAAGCCGTCGTCGAGGACGGCGCTCAAGACCTGGAGCACCGCCCCGAGGATCTTTCGGCCGCCCGAGGCGCCGAGCGCGAGCGTGCGGCCATCCGCGGCCAGGGCGATGGTCGGGCACATGTTGGACAACGGTCGGCGGCCGGGCGCGAGGCTGTTCGGCCGGCCCGGTCGCGGATCGAACCACATGATCCCATTGTTCATCAGGAGGCCGGTCCGCGGCAGGACCAGGCGGCTCCCGAAGCTCGACAGGAGCGTGTGGGTCAGGGCGACGGCCATGCCGTGCCGATCGATCACCGAGATGTGGGTCGTACTCGCCGGTGCTGCCGGGCTGTCGCCGATCGCCGCGAGACGCGTCGCGAGCGCGGTCGCCAGCGCGGCGGCAATGGCAGGCAGGTCGGGTCGCTCGGGGAGCAGACCGAGCGCCTCGCCGAGCGACACGCCTGCATAGAGCCCCGGCATCACCGCCACCTTGTGATCGCGGTAGCGAACCTCGTCGGCACCCAAGATCCGGGCCGCGTAGCGGCGCAGATCCTCGCGTGCGATCCGGCTGCCGAGGGCGGCGAGGTCGGCGAGCATCGCGTCGGCGACCTCGCCTTCGTACGCGTCGCGGCGTCCGCCGCGGGCGATGGCCTCCAAGGTGTCGGCGAGCCCGGGTAGCGGCAGGTAGCAGACGTCCCCGGACGGATCGGCGCGAGGCGGCAGGTCGCCCGGCAGCCAGACCGCCGCGCTGCTCGGATACCGGGCGAGGTCGGCAGCAGCGTTCGCCACGAGTAGCGTGACGTACCAGTCGACCGGCAGGCCGAGCCGGGCGAGCGCCACGGCCGGCGCCACGACCTCGCGCAGCGGCATGGTGCCGAACCGCTCCAGCGCCAAGCCGAGCCCGTCGACGGAGCCGGCAACGGCAACCGCGAGTGGCCCGTGGATGTTGCGGTCGCCCACCACCGCTGGCCAGCCGAAGAGATCGCCGCCGGGCGCTCCGGTCAGCGGGTAGTCGGCCGGATCCAGCGCCGCCGGCGCCACCATCCCGAAGTCCACTGCCGCCGTGCTGCCGGCCTCGGGGTCTCGGACGAGCATGGTCCCGCCGCCGCCGAGGCCGCTCATCCAAGGCTCGAGGACGGCCAGCGCGAAGGCCGTCGCCACAGCGGCATCGACCGCGTTGCCGCCGGCGCGGAGCACGTCGGCGCCGACGCTCGCGGCGTTGCGGTTCTGCGCCGCCACGACCCCGCCACGGCCGCGGGCCGCCGCCTTGGTTGTCCGGGCCGAGGTCGCGAAGGCAGCGCCGCTCATGACGCCACACCCGCACTACCGGCCGTCCGGCGCGAACGCCATGGCGCTGCTGTCACGGTATTCGCGTCAAGCGGCGTACGCGGCTGGTATCGATCGCTTAACTGAGTTAGTTTTAGATCTACGCCTCGCGGACGGATCGTAGCCTGGGACAACGAGACGTTGCGTTGGTTTTCCGGCATCCGGGTTCAGCTTCTCGCTCTGATCCTGCTGACGGGCGCTCCGCTCGTCGGCTTCATCGTGGCGGACGCGGCGCGTAACAGCCAGCGCGAAATCGAGCGCGCCGCCCTGGAGCTGCGCGAGCTCGTCGACGACGTGGCGCTGCACCAGCGCGCCATGGTCCGCGAAGGGCGCGACCTCCTCGCGGTCGTTGCCACCGCCCTGGACGACCGCGGTGTCGGTAGCCCGGGATGCGGCGCGTTGATGCGAAAGCTGCGCGCGCTCGACACCGGCGGCTGGCGTTTCGTCCGTGCCGACCGCGACGGCCGGCTGGTCTGCTCGGGTGATGGCCGTCAGCCGTACAACATCGCCGAGGAGGCGCACTTCGTCAGTGCCCGGGACACCGGCGAGGTGGTCGTCGGGTCCTACGCGCCGTTCCCCTACGACGGCTCGGCGACGCTGCCGATCGCCCGGGCGCTCTACACGGCCGGCGGCCAGTTCGACGGCGTGGTGGTGGCTGCGGCGAGCGTCGCGTGGCTCGACGACCTGCTCGATGATCTGACCCTGCCGCCGGCGGTACGCGTCCAGGTCGCCGACCGGTTCGGCAATCTCCTGGGCGACCGCGCGACCGAGCAGGCCCCGGCCTTGGCTCCGGCGGACTGGCTCGTGGACGGGCGGATCACGCCCGGCAACCAGCTCACCCGTTCCGGGGAGCTGCTCCTCGCCACCAGCGACATCGGCGGGATCGGCCTCTACGCCGTCGCCGCGCGCGCGCGTGCCGACGTCGTGGCGGCGCCGCGCCAAGCTTTGATGCGCAACCTCGTGGCCGCGCTGGCCGTCGTACTCGTTGCCGGCCTGGTCGCCAGCGGCTTCGCCGAGCGGCGGATCGCCGGACGCATCCGCCGCCTCGCTGTGGTCGCGCAGCGTCTCAGCCAGGGCGATCTGACGGCCCGCTCGCAGCTACCCCATGAGCAGGACGAGCTGGGCGATCTCGCCCACGCCTTCGACCGGATGGCCAGCGACCTCGAGCGCCAGCATGGCAACTTGGCGGCGCGCGAGGCCGAGTTCCGGCATCTCGCGCTGCACGACCCGCTGACCGGCCTGACCAACCGCCGTGGTCTGTGTGACGTGCTCGACCAGCGCCTCGCGGCCGCCGACCCGACGCGGCCGCCCTTCGCCCTGCTGCTGATCGATCTCGACGGCTTCAAGGCGGTCAACGACCGGCTCGGGCACGACAAGGGCGACGTGCTGCTCACCGCGGTGGCCGAGCGGTTGCGTTCGACCCTGCGCGCGCGGGACGTCATCTCGCGCCTCGCGGGCGACGAGTTCGCGGTGCTGCTCAACGGCGATCCTGAGACGGGCTTCGACTTCGCCCCGGTCCTCGACCGGCTGACGAGCGTCCTCGCCGAGCCCTATGCGCTCGGTCGGGACCTCGTTCATTGTCCGGCGACCGTCGGTGTGGCGGTGTGCCCGGCGCACGGCATGACCACGGCGGCGCTGCTCAAGGCCGCCGACGTGGCGCTCTACGCCGGCAAGGCCGCCGGTCGACGGACCTGGCGGCTCTTCGAGCCCGGCGCCCCGACGGAGGCGATCGCCGGCACGGCGTGAGCCCCGCGCCGGCCCGACGGCGTTGGCCCGCGGCGGTTTTCTGGTAGATGAGCAGCGCAAACGCGCTCACGGAGGCACGCCGATGGCAGAATGGATCGAGGTCGCCGCCAGGGACGGGGGCCGCTTCAAGGCCTATGTCGCCCGACCGCCGCACGGCAGCGGACCCGGTATCGTCCTGCTGCAGGAGATCTTCGGCGTCAACGTGACGATGCGCGAGCAGGCCGACGCCTGGGCGGAAGAGGGCTATGTCGTCGTCGTCCCCGACCTGTTCTGGCGGCTTCAGCCCGGGATCGAGCTCGATTACAGCCCCGAGGGCTGGCAGCAGGCCTTCGCCTGCTACCAGAAGTTCGACGTCGACAAAGGCATCGAAGACGTCCAGGCGACCATCCACGCCCTGCGCGCGCACCCGGCGCTCAAGGGCAAGATCGGCGCGGTCGGCTACTGCCTGGGGGGCAAGCTCGCCTACCTGACCGGCACCCGGACGGATATCGACTGCTCCGTCTGCTATTACGGCGTCGGGATCGAGCAGTGCCTCGACGAGCTCAAGAACGTCAAGGCACCGATGGTCATGCATTTCGCCGAGCTGGACCAGTACGCCCCGCCCGCGGCCGTGGCCAAGATCAAGGACGCGGCCAGGGGCAACGAGCTCATCACGATCTACGAGTATCCGGGTGTCGATCACGCATTCGCGCGCAAGGGCGGTGATCACTGGCACAAGCCCTCGGCGATGATGGCCTACTCGCGCTCATTGGCGTTGTTCCGGCAGGTTCTTGGGCCTCGCTACAATCTCTCGGCGCTTTGGGACAAGCATTGTGAGCACGAGTTCGTGACGCGTGACGTACGCGCCACCATGGCGACCATGGTCGCCGAGCCCTATGTGAACCATATCCCGACCATGACCGGTGGCTTCGGCCATGATCACCTGGCTCGGTTCTACAAGTACCATTTCATTCCCAAGACGCCCAAGGACACGAAGCTGATTCCCATCTCGCGCACGGTCGGCGCCGACCGCGTCGTCGACGAGATGCTGTTCTGCTTCACCCACGACATCGAGATCGACTGGATGCTCCCCGGGATCCCGCCGACCGGGAAATATGTCGAGATCCCGCTCGTGGCGATCGTCAACTTCCGTGGCGACAAGCTTTACAACGAGCACATCTACTGGGATCAGGCCTCGGTGCTGGTGCAGATCGGCAAGCTCGACCCGACGGGCCTGCCGGTGGCCGGCGTGGAGACGGCGCGCAAGCTGCTCGACCCGTCGCTGCCGTCGAACACGTTGATGCACAACTGGCAGGAGAGCGAGGGCAAGCCGATCTGATGGCCGCCCTCCGATCAGCGGCGGCACCCTTCTGGCGCGTCAAGGCTGTGGAAGAGCTGAGCGAGGCCGAGTGGGAGTCGCTGTGCGACGGCTGCGCGTTGTGCTGCCAGATCCGGGTCGAGGACGAGGACACCGGTGAGATCGCGCTGTCCGACGCGGCATGCCGGCTGCTCGACCTGTGCACGCATCGCTGCACGGATTATGCGAACCGTCAGCAGCGTGTGCCCGACTGCGTGAAGGTCACGCCACAGAACGTGCGCTCGCTGGACTGGCTTCCGGCGAGCTGCGCCTATCGCCTGGTCGCCTTCGGCTTTCCCCTGCCGAGCTGGCACCACCTGGTCTGTGGCGATCCGGAGCGGGTCCACAGCAAAGGCTGGTCGATGCGCGGCGCGCTGGTCAGCGAGGACGAGGTGGACTGGGCCGGCTGAGGCGGACGCGACGCTGCCGCGTTGCCTCCGCCTCCCCGTTCAGAAATCGAACTCGTCGATGTTGTCCATATTGTAGACGAAGGGTGGGCCGAGCAGGATCTCGCTGCCGTTGACGACCGGCAGGGTCCCGAGCTTGCCCGCGTCCACCTGGGTGTCCCCAGGCTTGAGCTTGCCGTCGGCCACAGCGCGGGCAACGTGGACCGCCGCGTAGCCGAGGTCGACCGGGTTCCACAACACCACGGACTTCACGCAGCCCGACTGGACGTAGGGGCGCATGCCGTTGGGAGTGGCGAGGCCGACCACCGCCACCTCACCGCACTTGCCAGCCTGTGTCACGGCCTCGGCCGAGGCGGGGGTGGCGACACTGGTCATCCCGAACAGGCCGTTCAGCTCGGGTCCGTACTTGTTGATCAGCGTGGTCGCCTGATTGAAGGACAGGATGTTGTCCTCCTGCGCCTCGACGGTCTCCAGCCACTTCATGTTCGGGTGGCATTTCTGCTGGTAGGCCCACATCTCGGCGATCCAGCGCGCCTGGTTGGGCGTCGTGAAGGTGCTGGTCACGATCGCGAAGCTGCCGTCCTCGCCGATCTCGGCCGCCATGTTGTCGATCAGCGCCTTGCCGATGCCGTTGAACTCGGCCTGGTTGACGAACCACTCCCGCGCGTCGGGCTGGGCGTTGGCGTCGTAGCCGATGACGTGGATGCCCTTGTCGAGTGCCTTCTTGAGCACCGGGGCGATCGCCACCGGGTCGTTCGCCGCGAACAGCACCCCATGCACGCCGCGGGTGATGAAGTTGTCGATGAACGTGATCTGCTCGTCGATGTTGGCTTTGGTCGGGCCGTCGGTCGTGACCTTGACATTGCCCAGCTCGTCGGCGGCGAGCTGCATGCCCTTGGAGGTCGCATTGAAGTAGCCGATGCCGATCAGCTTCGGTACGTCGACGAGGACCAGCTCCTTGCCGGCGAGATCGGGCGGGTTGTTCGGCTGGCCGCCGTCATAGGGCTTGGCCGCCACCTCACCTGGCGCACCGGCGCAGTCGAGCGGATTGACCGGTAGATCGTCGGCGCCGTCCCAGCGCTGCTCCTGGGCCAGCGCGGTGCCGCCCATGAGCCCTACGCTCAGGGCGAAGATCAGCGTCTTGCGCATCGCGTCGTTGCCTCCCTGTCGCCATTAGCGGCGAACACGCGCGGAGCCTAGAGCGGTTCGCCGGCTCAGTCCACGCCGCGCCGGGCGCGCAGCCAGTTGCTGACCAGGATCGAGAGGATCAGCACCGAACCGATGACGACGATGGTCGCGTCGCCCTTGACCCCGGTGAGCGCCAACCCGTTCTTCAGCAGCTGGACGAGGACCACGCCCAGCGCCGTGCCGAGGATCGTGCCGGTGCCGCCGAAGATGCTCGTCCCGCCGAGGACGACGGCGGCGATCACGTCGAGCTCGACGCCCGTTCCCATGTCCGAGCGCGTGGTGCTCACGCGCGAGACGAAGATCCACGCCGCGAGGCCGGCCGTGAAGCCGGACAGCGCGTAGATCGCGATCTTGCAGCGGTCGACCGGCAAGCCGGAAAACCGTGCGGCGGTCTCGTTGCTGCCGATGGCGTAGAGCATCCGCCCGAAGCTGGTTCGTGCGAGGACCACCGCAGCCACGACGGTGGCGACGAGCAGCAGCCAGAGCTGCGTCGGCACGCCGAGCAGCTCGCCCTGGCCGAGAACGAAGAACCAGTCCGGATAGCCGCGCACCGAGCGGGCTTGGCTGATGCCTTCGGCGAGGCCGCGGTAGAGCGCCAGGGTGGCGAGAGTCATGATCAGCGGCGGGACGCGGACGCGCGTGATGAACCAGCCATTGACCGCCCCGGCGATGGTGCCGATCAGCAGGCTCAGCGCGATCGACAGTTCCAGCGGCAGGCCGAGGTTTTTCCAGCCGTAGCCGAGCATGATCGCGCACAGCCCCATGATCGAGCCGACCGACAGGTCGATCCCGGCGGTGATGATGATGTAGGTCATCGGCAGGGCGATCAGCCCGATCTCGGCCATCAGCCGCCCCTGGTTGAGGAGGTTGTCCGTGGTCAGGAAGCGGTCGGTCTGGAGCGACAGGACGAACAGCGCGGCAACGAGGATCGCCGCCAGGACCATTTCGTGGCGGAGCATGAGGCCGTGCAGGCGGCCCGGCATGGCGGCGCGCGGGTCGGCGGTCGCCATGGTACGGCTCCTAGCGATGCGCCGCCTGCCGCCGGCGCCGGGCGAGATCGGCGAGCACCGTGGCGAGGATCAGCACGCCTTGCACGGCGCGCAGCCAATAGGGCGAGATGTTGACGAAAATGAGCGACGAGCCGATGGCGGCGAGGAGCACGGCGGCCAGCGTCGAGCCGACGACGGTGCCGGTCCCGCCCAGGATGCTCACGCCACCGACGACGGAGGCTGTGATGATGGTCAACTCCAGGTTGGGCGGCACGGTCGACTGGATGACGCTCAGTTGGGTGGCGAACAGCACCGCCGCGATGCCGGCGAACAGGCCGTGGACCATGAACACCATCATGACCACGCGCTCGCGTGAGATGCCCGCGAGCCGTGCCGCCTCGGCATTGCCGCCGACGGCGTAGATTGCTCGACCGGCGGCGGAGTAGCGCATCCAGGCCGCCGCGGCCGCGGTCAGCACGACCATGAACCAGACCGGCATGGGCACGCTCAGTGGGCGCATTTGCGCCAGCGCGTAGCCGTCCGGCAGGTTGCTGATCCAGGCTCCACCAGTGACGATGATGAGCGAGCCCTTGAGGATGCTCATCATGCCGAGGCTCGCCACGATCGACGGGATGCGCAGATAGGCGACGAGGAAGCCCATCACGCTGGTGATCGCCATGCTCGCCACGATCGGGACGAGCCAGGACAGCGGGATCGGCCAGCCGGCGACGGCGAGCGAGCCGCTGAGCGTCGCCATGCAGCCGATCAGCGAGCCCACCGAGACGTCGATGTTCCCGGAGATGATCACCATCGACATGCCGATCGCGGCGACCGCGATATAGGCGTTGCCGAGGAAGATGCTCTGCAGGTTGGTCTCGGCGAGGAAGCGCGGATTGAGCGCACCGACCACGAGGAAGAGCAGCACGATCGCCGCGAGCAGCACGCCTTCCTGGCCGACCACGATCCGCCGCAGCCGGCGCGTCCGCCCGCCTATCGCTATGGCCACCGCTCAGGCCGCCTTCGCCGTGCGCATCATGGCCGATGCCACCGCCTCCTGGGTCGCGTCGGCGCGGGGCAGCTCGGCCACCAGCCGGCCCTCGCGCATCACCAGCACGCGATCGCTCATCCCGAGCACCTCGGGCAGCTCGCTGGAGATCATCAGGATCGCCAAACCCTGTCCGGCCAGCTCGGTCATCAGGCGGTGGATCTCCGCCTTGGCGCCGACATCGATGCCCCGGGTCGGCTCGTCCATGATCAACACCCGCGGCTTGGTGGCGAGCCACTTGCCCAGCACCACCTTCTGCTGGTTGCCGCCGGACAGCTTGCCGACGATCTGCTCGGGTCCGGGCGCACGGATCGAGAAGCGGCGGATCGCGTCCTCGGCCAGCCGCATCTCCGCGGCGCGATCGACGAACCAGCGCCGAGCCAGTTCACCGAGCACGGCCAGCGACAGGTTCTCGCGGATCCGCATCGGACGGATCAGGCCCTGCGTGGCCCGATCCTCGGGCACGTAGGCGATGCCGAGGCGCGTTGCGGTCGCGGCGCTGTCGATCCGCACCAGCTCACCGGCGACGCGGATCGTCCCGGATGTCGCCGGGGCGATGCCGAAGATGGTCTGAGCCAGCTCGCTGCGGCCGGAGCCGACGAGCCCGGCGAGACCGACGATCTCGCCGGCGCGCACCGTCAGGCTGACGCCATCGAGCACACCCGCCAAACTCAGGTCCTCGACCTCCAGCACCGGCATGCCGATCGGAACGTCGGACTTCGGGAAGAGTTGGTCGATGGTCCGCCCGACCATCATGGTGATGAGCTCACCCTCGCCGGTCTGCGCGGCGTCGCGGGTGCCGACATAGGCCCCGTCGCGCAGCACCGTGACGCGGTCGGCGAGCGCGAACACCTCGGCCATCCGATGGCTGATGTAGACGACGCCGACGCCACGCTCGCGCAGCCGACGGACGATCGCGAACAACCGCTCGACGTCGGCCTGGGTGAGCGCCGCGGTCGGCTCGTCCATGATCAGGATCCGGGCCTTCTGCGACAGCGCCTTGGCGATCTCCACGCGCTGCCGGTTGCCGACCGAGAGGGCGCCGACCGGCGCCTCCACATCGAGATCGTGGATGTCGAGCGATGCCAGGATCTGCCGCGCACCCGTGGCGGCCGCGCGCCAGTCGATGCCGCCCCATGCGCGCCGCGGCGCGTGGCCCATGAAGATGTTCTCGGCCACGGTCAGCTCGGGGAACAGCAGCAGCTCCTGGTAGATCGTGGCGATGCCGGCGCGCTGCGCCTCGTGCGGCGAGTGGAGTTGGACCGGCTGACCGTCGAGGACGATGCTGCCCGAGTCGGGCCGGTAAACGCCCGAGACGATCTTGATCAGCGTCGACTTGCCGGCGCCGTTCTCACCCAGCAGCGCGTGTACCTCGCCGGCCCGCACGTCGAACTGGACCCCCCGCAGCGCCTGCACGCCGGGGAACGCTTTGCTCACGTCCTGCAGGCGGAGCACCGGCTCCATGCGTCCTGCCGCCTCCCTCGTGGTCCGACGGCCTTATCACCGCGTGGGGTCCGGCGGTAGACCATGCGCGGGGTGCTGCCTAAGCTGCCGCGCGCAGCAACGAGCCGCCCGGCGGCCGAATGGGAGTTGCGCGATCATGCTGACACGTCGTCGGGCCCTGACCATCGGCGGCCTCACCTTGGCCGCTCCGCACCTGATCCGCTCGGCGCGCGCCGCGGGCGAGACGCTGACCATTGCCTACAACGTCAACCTGCCATCGTGGGATCCGACGGTCGGGCTCTCGGCCGTCAACCCGACGATCCAGTCGATCTACAAGGCGGTGTTCGACCAGTATGTCGACCAGAACCCGGATCTGAGCTTCAAACCGGGGCTGCTGACGCGCTGGGGTTGGAACGACGACCGCACGCGGATCGAGCTCGAGGTGCGCGAGGGCGTCCTCTGGCACGATGGCAGCCCTGTCACGCCTGCGGACGTCGTCTGGTCGCTGGAGCGTGCCGGGGATCCGCAGACCGGCAATCCGATCCAGTTCGTCTGGGGCAAGGTCGGCAACTACCGGATCGACGGGAACCGGATTGTCGGGGACGTCCTCGAGTTCGAGCCGACCCTGTTCAAGTGGATGGCGTTTCTGACCGGCTACGTGCTGCCCAAGGAATACTACCAGAGGGTCGGTTCCGAAGGCTTCGAGCGCCAGCCGGTGGGCTCGGGGCCCTACATGGTCGACCAGTTCGAGCGGAACGCGTTCGTCCGGCTCAAGGCGTTCGACGGCTGGTGGGGCGGCAAGCCGGCCTTCGAGACGGTGGTGATCAAGTTCGTCACCGATCCCGTCAGCCGTGTCGCCGAGGTCGAGAGCGGCCAGTCCGACGTCACCCTGGAGATCCCTTACGAGGAGTACGATCGGCTGCGCGCCGGGCCGGGCCTCGCCGGCATCACCACGCCGGTCTCCGACATCGCCATGATCTTTATCAACGACGTCGAGCCGATGACCGATCGCAACGTGCGGCTTGCGGCGGCGCACGCCATCGACAAGCGGGCGATCGTCGACCGTCTACTACGCGGGTACGGCGTGCCGATCGACACGCTGCAGGCGCCCGAATACGCGGCCTTCGACCCGTCGATCACGGTCGCCCACGACCCCGAGAAGGCGAAGGCGCTGCTGGCGGCCTCCGGCTATGGCCCGGACAATCCGGTCCGCTTCAAGATCCAGACGACGCGCGGCTTCAAGCCGAAGGACTATGAGATGATCCAGGCGATCGTCGGCATGTGGCGCCGGGTCGGGATCGAGGCGGAGATCGAGATCTACGAGATCGCCAAGCACTTCGAGCTGCGCGCGCGCGACGAGCTGGCGCCGGCGGCGTTCTACAACTGGGGCAACTCGATCGGCGACCCGTCGACCTCGACCGGCTTCGCCATGTTCGGCCCGAGCCCGCACTCGGTATGGAACAGTGACGACGTCGACGCGCTGATCGGCCCGCTGTGGGGCGAGCCCGACGAGGCCAGGCGCATCGACGGCTATCGCGCGGTCGACCGGCTGATCGCCGAGGAAGGCTATGTGATCCCGCTCTTCCAGTACGTGCAGCCGATCGTGCACAGCGATCGGATCGCGGTCACCCCGCACGTCGCCAACTTCCTGCTGCCGCAGGCGATGCGGCCCGTGTGACGCGGATCACAACTATGGGGCGTTGCCGTTGACCGCCCGCTCGCGCCGTAGTCTGCTACTATGATCCCGGGCCGAGTCGGCCGGCCTGCCATGAGGGTGCGGGCGCCATGTCTGAGACCGCGCGCGACGCGCTCGCCGCCGTTGGCGCTCCGGCGGTTCCGCCGCCGCCGCACCGCCGCCTGCGTGTCTACGCCATCGATCCGGGGACTGCGCAGGACGCCGCGTCCATCGATGTCAGCGAGGCGGTCCTCCGCGTGCCCTGGGAACGGGCCCTTCGGCCCGGCCCGATCGGTGAATATCTCGAGGTCGTAGACTACGATCCGCTGAGCCGCCGGCTCTACCATCCGATCGACCTCGACGACCCCCACCTGCTGGCGCAGGACGGGCACGCGCCCTCCGAGGGCAACCCTCAGTTCCACCAGCAGATGGTCTACGCGGTTGGGATGGCCACCATCCGCAACTTCGAGCGCGCGTTGGGTCGCAAGGTGCTGTGGTCGAGCCGACGCCTCCCGCCGCAGCGCGGCGAGATCGGCAGCGGCCTCGCCGAGGTGGGCGCGCCCTTCAGTCCGGCGTCCGCGGAGGCCGTCGGGCTCGACCCGGCGGCGCGGCGCCCGCGGCCGGCGCATGAGCGCGAGCTGTTCGTCCGGCGCCTTCGGGTCTATCCGCACGCCCTGCGCGAGGCCAACGCCTATTACAGCCCGAGCAAGAAGGCCTTGCTGTTCGGCTACTTCCCGGCGGTCGGAGAGGAGATCGGACGCAACCTGCCGGGTGGGATGGTGCTCACCTGCCTGTCGCACGACATCGTCGCCCACGAGCTGACGCACGCGGTCCTCGATGGCATGCACCGGCACTTCATCGAGGCCAGCAATCCCGACGTGTTGGCGTTCCACGAGGCGTTCGCCGACATGGTGGCCCTCTTTCAGAGGTTCACGATGCCGGAGGTGCTGCGCTGGGCCCTGCAGCGGGCGCGCGGCGACTTGCGCCGCGACGACACCTTGGGGCGCATCGCCCGGCAGTTCGGGGAGGCGATCGGTCAGCGCGGCGCGCTACGCGAATACATCACCAATGAGCCGGATCCCTCGGAGCTCGCACGGACGCTGGACCCCCATGCCCGCGGCGCGATCCTCGTGGCCGCGATGTTCGATGCCTTTCGGGCGATCTACCACGCGCGGATCAGCGACCTGCTGCGCATCGTCACCGGGCGCGGCGACCGCTTTCCGAGGCTCGATCTGCAGCCGGACCTGCTTGGACGCCTCGCCGAGGAGGCGCGCAAGAGCGCCGAGCACATGCTGCGCATCTGCATCCGCGCGCTCGACTACTGCCCGCCGGTCGACGTCACATTCGGTGACTATCTCCGGGCGGTCATCACCGCGGACGTCGACGCGGTGCCGGATGACGATCGGGGCTATCGGACGATCATCGTCGAGGCCTTCCGGCGCCGCGGCATCTTCCCGATGGGCGTACGCTCGCTCGCGGTGGAGAGCCTCGTCTGGAAGGAGGTCGCTCGGGACCTGCCGTTCCATGAGATCGCCGAGCGGCTGGACGTCCGCCTGACCCCCGACCGCTTCATGAGCTGGCTGCGGGCGCGCGAGAACGCGCGGACCGTGCATCGCTGGCTGAAGGCGCACCTCGATGCGCGGCCCGAGCTGGCCGGCGAGCTCGGCCTCGCCTGGGGCGCGCGGGCGACGGCGCTGCGCACGCTGACCGACATGGACCGCGCCCAGCCGCGCTTCGAGGTGCACTCCGTGCGGGTCGCGCGACGGATCAACGACGACGGCGAGGCGCAGGCCGACCTGGTCGTGGAGATCCTGCAGCGGCGTCGGGGCTATCTCACCGAAGCGGACCAAGCCGAGGCCGACCGGACTGGCTTCGATGCGCTGCCGCAGCGGTTGCGTCGGGCGCCGTTCCAGTTCCGTGGCGGATGCACGCTGCTTGTCGAGATCGGCTCGTGGAAGGTGCGCCGCGGGGTGCGCAAAGGGATCCTCAGCGAGCGACGCCTCGCGGCGCAGCGCCGCTTCCTCGGCGGCGAGCGCAGCGCTTCCCTTGCGGCCACCTACTTTCCCGCCGGCCCGGCGCTTGGCCGGTCCGACGAGCCGTTGGCCGCTCTCCATCGCCGGTTGTGAGGGCGGACTATGGCGACACGGGCACGCCGACGGAGCAGTGGGCCAGCGAGCGGCCGGCGTGTGCGAATACGCATGTACCGGCAGGGGCTCGGCGACTGTTTTCTGATCAGCTTCCTGGGCTGGGCGGAGCCGCGTCATATCCTGATCGACTGCGGGGTGATCGTCGGCACGCCGGACGGCCCAGCCCGCATGCGCCGCGTCGCCACCGACATCCAGCGTGCGAGCGGCGGCGGGCTCGACCTCGTGGTGATCACCCACGAGCATTGGGACCACGTGTCCGGGTTCCAGCAGGCAAGCGACATCTTCGACGGCATCGCGATCGCCGAGGTGTGGGCGGCATGGACGGAGAACGCGGCCGACCCGGAAGCGGCCCAGCTCGATCGCGCCCGGCAGCGAGGGCTGCTCGCGCTCGAAGCGGGCATCGCACAGATCGGCGCTGCCGCTTCGGACGAGCTCCGCCCCGTCGTCGAGCTGCTCGGCTTCAGCGGCATCGAGCTCGGCGCGGACGGCAGGACCGCACAGCGGACCGGCCGGACCCGCGATGCGCGCGACTACGTGCTCGAGCGCGGCCGGCGCGCCGGCAGCGTGCTCCGCTATCTGGAGCCTGGTGACGGACCGCTCGACGTCGCCGACCTCGCAGATGTCCGTGTCTACGCGCTCGGCCCGCCGCGGGGGGCCTTGCTACGCAAGACCGGTGGCAGCGTCCAGCGGGGCGAAGTGTACGGCCTGTTCGGGGGGACGGGCGGGTCGTTCGTGCATTTCGCCCTGGGCCTCGCGGACCGTCCGACGGAACTCTTCGGCGACGACGCCGCTGTGCCGCTGCGACTGTTCGACGAGGGCAGGGGCATCGACCTTGCCGCGATCGATCGGGAGGACTGGTCGACGCTTGAGGCTTTCACAGCCTACTTCCAGCCTGCCGCGGACGATCCGCGCTGGCTTCCGGAACCGGTCGACTGGCGGCAGATCGAGGACGCGGGGCTGCGTGCGGCCGAGGCGTTGGCGCTCCAGCTCGACAACGCGACCAACAATACCAGCCTCGTGCTGGCCATTGAGCTGCCCGACGGTCGGGTGCTGCTGTTCCCCGGGGACGCGCAGATCGGCAACTGGCTGTCCTGGGCCGAGCTGCGCTGGCCCAGGAACGCGACAGTGGGCGCACCCGGCACCGTCGGGGTCGCGGATCTGCTCGCCCGGACCGTGCTCTACAAGGTGGGACACCACGGCAGCCACAATGCCACGCTCCGCAAGGGTGGCCTCGAGGCGATGAGCAGCCCGGAACTGGTGGCGATGCTCCCGGTCGACGAGCGCTTCGCCCACGAGAGCAAGGGCTGGACTGAAATACCCCTGCCGGCGCTCGTCAACGACCTGCAGGCGCGGACCAAGGGCCGGCTGATCCGCTCCGACCAGCTGCTCCGCGCAGCCCGGGAGCTGCCCGAAGGCCGCGTCCTCCCGGCACTGCTGGAGGACCGGGCGCTCCCGGCCGAGTTCGCCGCACGGCTGCAGTCGGAGGACGACGAGCTCTACGTGGACTACGTGCTGCCTGTGCCGGCCGATTGACGGGCGCTGCGCGGCGCCGCAGCCTCCCGCCGTGGCGCCGCGCTTCCTCCTCCGCCGTTTGCTGCTCGTCCCGCCGACGCTCCTCGGCGTGGCGGTGATCGTCTTCGTCCTGCTCCGCGTCGTGCCCGGGGATCCGATCGCAATGATGATTCCTCCGGGGGCAGGTCAGGAGGACATCGACCGTCTCCGCCAGCACTACGGACTCGATGGCCCGCTGCTGCGTCAGTTCGTGGCTTGGCTGGGCGATCTTGCGCGCGGCGACCTCGGCACGTCGATCAGCCTTCGCCACGGTGTGCTCGGCCTGATCCTCGACCGTTTGCCTGCGACGCTGGAGCTCGCGCTCATGGCGCTGGTCATCGCGACCATGCTCGGTTTCGGCGCAGCGCTCCTCGCCGCCTACTGGGCCGGGCGCTGGCCGGAGCGCGCGGTCGACGCGGTGACCGGTTTCACCCAGGCCGTGCCCGACTTCCTCTGGGGTCTCGGCTTCATCCTCATGCTCGGCGTCCTTCTCCCGCTGCTCCCGATCTCCGGCCGGCTGGATCCGCGCCAGCCCCATGAGTTCGCCACCGGCTTTTTCCTCCTCGAAAGCCTCCTGCGGCTGAGGCTCGGCGAGGCCGCGCACCTGTTCCGGCACGCCTTGCTCCCGGCGACGACGCTGGCCCTGCCGCTCGCAGCGATGATCGCCCGAGTGCTGAAGGCCGCGCTGCTTGAGGCGCTCGCCCAGGACTACGCGCAGATGGCAGCGGCACTGGGCTATTCGCGGCGCCGCGTCCTGCTCGTCGAGGCGCTGCGCAACGCGCTCGTGCCGACCGTCAGCCTGACCGCCGTCCAGGTGACCTTCCTGATCGGCGGGACGGTGCTGGTCGAGCGCATCTTCGCTTGGCCCGGGATCGGCAATATGGCGATCGGTGCGGTCATCGACCGCGACCTGCCGCTGATCCAGGGTCTCGTTCTCACCTTCGCGCTGCTGTTCATCCTGCTCAATCTCGCGGTCGACGCCGTGATCCTGTGGCTCGATCCGCGGCTGCGCCATGCCTGACGCACGTCTCGCGTTCGCCGTTGGCGTCCTCGCGCTCGTCGTCGTCGCGGCGCTGGCGGCACCGCTGCTGGCGCCGCATCATCCGCTGGAGCAGAACCTACTGGCGAGTCTCCTGCCACCGCTCGGTCTCGCCGGCGCCGACCCGCTCTATCCGCTGGGCACCGACAGCCTCGGTCGCGACGTGCTTTCACGCCTGCTGTTCGGGACCCGCGTCGCCCTCACCGTGGCGTTGGTCGCCGCGACGCTGGCGGGGCTGCTCGGCACGGCGTTGGGTCTCCTCGCAGGCTGGCTCGGCGGCTGGGTCGACGAGCTGATTTCGCGGCTCGTCGAGATCTGGATGTCGTTCCCGCCGGTGCTGCTGTCGATCGTATTGGTGGCGGTGATCGGTGCCGGCCTGCACGCGGTGATCATCGCCATCGTGATCGTCGACTGGACCAGATTCTGTCGGGTGGTACGCGCCGAGGTGCAGACGCAGAAGGCCCGCGACTACGTCGCGGCGGCGCGGATGCTGGGCCTCGGCCGGTGGCGCACCTTGTGGAGCGAGGTGCTGCCCAATCTGGCACCGCTGCTGCTCGTCCTGCTGACGCTCGAGATGGGCATCGCGGTGATCGTCGAAGCGATCTTGAGCTTCGTCGGGCTGTCCGTCGCGTCCGACTACCCGACCTGGGGCGGGCTGATCGCGGAGGGCCGCGCTGTCGTCTACCAGGCACCATGGCTGATGGCGCTGCCGATGCTGTGCATCGTGACGCTCGTTCTCGCCTTCAACCTGCTCGGCGACGGGCTCAAGGACCGGCTCGACCCGGTGCTGCGCCGATGAGCCCGCTGCTCGCCGTCGAGGGCCTGTCACTGGCGGTCGCCGGCGCGCCCGTGCTGCGCGGCGTCGATCTCACCGTTGCCAGCGGCGAGGTGCACGGGCTGGTCGGCGAGTCAGGAGCCGGGAAATCGATGCTGGCGCGCGCCGTGCTCGGATTGCTCCCGCAGTCGGCTCGTGTCACCGCCGGTCGCATCCGCTTCGAGGCGCTCGACCTCCTTGCGCTGCCGGGTCCGGCGCGGCGGGAGCTGATGGGCCGCGCGATCGCGCTGATCCCGCAGGACCCGATGACGGCGCTCAACCCGGGCTACACGATCGGCACGCAGATGGCCCGCTTCCTGCGCTTGCGGGGTGGGCTGCGACGCGACACGGCAAGGGTACGCTCGCTGGAGTTGCTCGAGCATGTTCGCATGCGCGAGCCGAGGCGAGTAGCCGGCCTCTATCCTCACGAGCTGTCTGGCGGGATGCGTCAACGGGTCCTGATCGCGATGGCCTTCGCGCTCGAGCCGAAACTGATCGTCGCCGACGAGCCGACCACGGCGCTCGACGTCACCGTGCAGCGCGAGATCCTCCGCCTGATCCGCGACTTGCAGCGCGAGCGCCGCTGCTCCGTTCTGTTCGTCACCCATGATCTCGGCGTCGTCGCCAAGCTCTGCACCCGCGTCAGCGTGATCTATGCGGGTGTGATCTGGGAGCACGCGGCGACGGCCGAACTGCTCGAGCGGCCGCGGCATGCCTACACGCGGGCACTGCTGGCGGCGATGCCGCGCTGGGACCGGCCAGGCGAGGCTGTCCAGCCGGTTCCCGCCGCGCTCACTGCATCGCTCGCGGCCGAGGCGCACCTGCTCGATGCTCCTGCGCGCTGAGCGCCTGCGGCTCGCGCTACCCGACGCGCGCCGCGGTGGCACGATCGAGGTTCTCAGGGATGTGGATCTCGAGCTGCAGGCCGGGGAGGCGCTGGGCATCGTCGGCGAGAGCGGGTCCGGCAAGACCTCGCTGGGTCGGACCCTGCTGCGACTGTACGAGCCGACCGCCGGACGGCTGATCTTCGCCGGGCAGGACATCACGCAGCTCGACGAGGCGGCGCTTCGCCCGTTGCGCGCGCGCATGCAGTTCGTCTTCCAGGATCCACAAAGCGCGCTCAACCCACGCCACCGCATCCGTACCGCACTCGCGCAGCCATTCCGCGCCTTCGGCCGGCCGGTCGACGAGGTGACACTTCGCCGGTTGCTCGCCCGCGTCGGTCTAGCCGACGGCCTGCTGGAGCGCTTCCCGCACCAGCTCTCCGGCGGGCAGCGGCAGCGGGTCGGCATCGCGCGGGCGATCGCGCTCGAGCCCGCGCTGATCGTCGCCGACGAGATCACCTCCGGCCTGGACGTCTCGAGCAAGGCGCAGATCCTGGCGCTGCTGCGCCGGCTCCGCGCCGAGTTCGGCATGGCGCTGATCTTCATCAGCCACGATCTGGGCGTGGTCCGCGCCCTGTGCGATCGGGTGGCGGTGATGCGGAGCGGCGCGATCGTCGAGCAAGGCGCTTGCGAGATGGTCTTCGCCGACCCTAAGCACCCGCAGACGCGCGAGCTGCTCGAGGCGATTCCGCTACCCGTCGTCGAGCCCGGGTGGCTCGACCGCGCACCGCTCGCCGCGGCCGGGGAGGCAGGCATGGAGATCGCAGGCTGCATCGCGCTCGTGACCGGGGCCAATCGCGGCATCGGCGCCGCCTATGTCGACGAGCTGCTGGCGCGCGGCGCGGCCAAGGTCTACGCCGGCACCCGTGCCGGGCAGTCCTTGGCCGTCGCGGATCGCCGCGTCGTTCCCCTGACCCTCGACATCACCGACCAGACGCAGGTCGATGCCGCAGCGCGGGCCTGCGGCGATGTCACCCTGCTCGTCAACAACGCCGGGGTGAACTTCAACAGCGGGCTGCTCGCGGCACCGTCGATCGACAACGCCCGGATCGAGATCGAGACGAACTATCTCGGTACGCTGCGGATGTGCCGCGCCTTCGCGCCGATCCTCGGCCGCAACGGCGGCGGCTGCATCGTCAACATGATCTCGATCCTCGCCCTGGTGCAGCTGCCGCTGATGGGCTCCTTGTGCGCATCGAAGGCCGCGCTGTGGAGCCTGACGCAGGGCGTGCGCGCCGAACTCGCCAAGCAGGGCACGTTGGTCGTCGGCGTGCTGCCCGGAGCGGTCGAGACGCGCATGACCGAGGGCGTGCCGGTACCGAAGATCACGCCGGCGGAGGTCGTGACGGCGGCGTTGGACGCCGTGGCCAGCGGTACGGAGGAGGTCTATCCGAGCCAGATGGCGCAAGGCTGGCTGGCGCAGCACCGCGCCGATCCGAAGGCGCTGGAAAAGGAGCTGGCCGCCTACCTGCCGTCGTGAGCGTCGCCGGCGCGGTTCCATGGGCGCGGTCAGGCGCTTGGCAGGCCCAGCCGTCGTGCCGTGACACGGAATCGCTCGAGGCGGAGGAACATCGGCTGGAACAGGGCCGTCGGCGTGCCGACCAGCGGACCGAAGGGCTCGCAGCCGATGTGTGCGTACAGGCGCGTCTGGCGGGTGGTGGCCGAGATGACCGCGAGGTCCCAGCCGGTGGCGGCACGCAATTCCGTGCCCAGACCGAGCAGGCCCACCAGCACCTGCTTGTGGCGATAGGCTCGCTCGATCACGAGCAGGCGCAGCTCGACGAGCCGGCGATGCGCTGGCAGCCAAGCATCGAGGTCGGCGAGCTTGCGGTCGAGCGAGAAGGGTCGCCGATCGCGCGCGCACAGCATGCCCACCAGGCGGTCGCCGTCGAGTGCCACGAGATAGATGTTCTCGCCGTGGAACGGATCGACCCGACGGCGCTCGGCGTCCGGCGGATGCTGCGGGATCTCCTCCACGAAAGCCCGGTAGTTGAGCGCGTGGACCTGCTCCAGTTCGCACGGGCGGTCGGCGACCTTGAAGTGGAGCGGGCTCATCCGGGCCCGACTCGGGCGCACGACACCCGGAGCCGGTCGCAATGGGCTGAAAGGTCGAGCCCGCAGCGCAGCGCCAGCGCCATGACCTCGTGAACGTGGAGAAAAAGGAGCGCCGCACCTGGCAGCACGGCCGCCCTCGCGCGGATCGTCCGGGCGGTGACGGGACGGGTGATGGTGTTCAGGCCTGCGCCGCGGCAGGGTGCGTGCCTGGGATCGAGCCCGAACAGTGCACCAAGCGCGTCGGCACCAACCAGAGGATTAGCTCGCGCGAGCATGCGCGCGCTCCGCTGGCGAACGCAATCAGGCGCCACGCTGACGTGGCTCCGTGAGCGTCGCGTGATTGACAATATTGTGCAATCGGCGCACGGACATGTCAAGTATCTAACTTTTTGGCGCCGACCGTGCGAGGTAGGCTCGGCGTATGGTCGCGGCGCGGGAGCGGCGATGATGGTGGCGGAGTGGTGTATGCAGCCCCTACGTGGGCCAAATCGCCTCAAGCTCGGGGTGTTCTCGGCCAATGCCGATGGCGGCCTCGCGCTGACCACCGTTCCGGAACGCTGGCGGGCGCGCTGGCCGGATGTGGTCGAGGTGGCGCGGATCGCCGATCGGGCAGGTCTCGAGCTGTTCTTGCCGATCGCCCGCTGGAAGGGCTTCGGTGGCGCCACCGAGGCGCGCGAGTGGAGCTTCGAGACCCTGACCTTCGCCGCCGGCATCGCCGCCGCCACCGAGCGGATCGCGGTCGCCGCCACGGTTCACGTGCCGATGGTCCATCCGGTGTTCGCGGCGAAGGCGCTGGCGACGGTCGATCACATCTCCCTCGGCCGGGCCGCGCTCAACATCGTCTGCGGCTGGAACCCGGACGAGTTCGCCATGTTCGGTCTCGAGCCCGTCCCCGAGCGCTACGCTCAAGGCGCCGAGTGGTGGAGCGTCGTCCGCCGCATCCACGCCGCCGAGGAGCCGTTCGACCATGTGGGCCGGTTCTATCGCCTTCGCGGCGTCCGTGGCTGGCCCTTGCCGGTGCAGCGGCCGCATCCGGTGATGTTGAACGCGGCGTTCGGCCCGCCAGGGCGCGAGTTCGCCGCGGCCAACGCGGACTGCCTGCTGACCACCTTCACCTCGATCGCGGAGGGGCGGCGGACGATCGAGGACATCCGCATGCGGGCCGCGCCGCTCGGCCGCACGCTCGATGTGTGGACCACCTGTCATGTCGTCTGCCGGCCCTCGCGCGACGAGGCCGAGGCCTACTACGAGCGTTACGCCGTCGCCGAAGCGGACCACGCGGCGGTCGACTACCATATGCGGCAGAAGCAGCAGTTCGCGCAGAGCCACGATCCGGCGGCGTTCCGGCAGTACCGCAAGCGGTTCGCCGGCGGTGCGGGGACCTACCCGCTCATCGGCACGCCCGAGGACATCGCCGCCGAGCTGGTCCGCATCAGCGATGCCGGCTTTGCCGGTGCCACGCTCAGCTTTGTCGACTTCCGGGGTGAGCTGCCGGCGTTCTGCGCACGCGTGCTGCCGCTGCTTCGCGAGGCAGGCCGCCGCGGGGCCTAGCGGCCGGAGCCTGGCCGAGCCGGGTGCGACGTGCTCCGTCGACCGTGTCATGCCGGCAGGATGAAATCCTGCAGCACCCAGAGATGGCCGTTGGTCGCGGTCAGCGTGCCCAGGAACCGTCCGTCGTCGGCCACGATCACCACCACCGACGTGCCGATGCCGAGCGCGATCGTCGTCCCGGGACTTAGGAACCGGACGCGCTCGCTCGGGCTGAAGTCGGCGATCGAATCGCTCCCGAAGTGCTCGGACGCTACGCCCGTCGTCCCGAACAGGAACAGGTCGGTCCCGGCGCCACCGGACAGGATGTCGTCGCCGGCGCCGCCGTAGAGGACGTCGTTGTCGTTGCCGCCATGGAGGCGGTCGTCCCCATTGCCGCCGAAGAGTCGATCGTTGCCGTCCCCGCCGAACAGCGAGTCCTCACCATCGCCAGCGCTGAGATGGTCGTTGCCGGGATCCCCGAGCAGCAGGTCGTCGCCGGCGCCGCCATAGAGAAGGTCGTCATGCAGGTCGCCGTCGAGCCGATCCGCGCCGTCGTGACCGTCGAGCCGATCGTTGCCGTTGCCACCAAACAGGCTGTCCGCATCGGTGCGACCGAGGAGCCAGTCGTCGCCATTGCCGCCGAGGAGCGTGTCGGAGCCGTTGCCGCCATCGAGGGTGTCACGCTCATCGCCGCCGTAGAGCAGGTCGCCGCCCTCGCGCCCTTCGAGCCAGTCCAGGCCGCCGCCACCATAGAGGCGATCGTCGTCGCTGCCGCCGACAAGCCGGTCGTTGCCGTCGCCGCCATAGAGGAGGTCGTTGCCCTCGCCGCCACGGATCGTGTCGTTGCCAGCATCGCCGTACGCTCGGTCGGCGCCGCGGCCCGACTGGATATCGGGGTCGTCGCCGCATCCGCCGAAGATCACGTCAGCGCCATCGGCACTGATCAGGGTGTCGCGGCCGTCGCCGCCGAAGAGGGTGTTGTCACCGCCGAAGGCAAACACAGTGTCGTCGCCGGTGCCCCCGCGGACGAGATCGTTGCCGCCGCGGTGGTCGAACGGCATGCGATCGGCGAGCACCAGATCGTCGCCGCCACCGGCCTGGATGACGTCGTCGCCGTCCGTGCCGACCAAGATGTCGTCGCGCGACGTGCCATTGATCTGTGCCATCTGCGGCACTCCGGACGGCGTTTCCTGGAGGTTCCTAAAGAAAGAAAATGAGGATACGCGAACGTGCCACCATCCGGCAAGCCGGTGAGCACAAATAATGAACGGCGCCGCGGGGTCTCAACCACGGCGATCGGTGCTGAGGACGTAGATCGCGAGAGCCGCGGCGAGGCACAGCGCCAGGAACAGGAACAGCGCGCGGTAGGCGGCGGCGGGGGCGCCCGGCGTGGCTGCAGCGGCCACGATCCCACCGCTGAGGATCTGCAGGATGGCCGCGCCGGCGAAGGATGTTCCGTTGAGCAGGGTGAGGCCCCTGCCGATCTGCGCGTCGGCAAGAAAGCGCCGAGCCTGGGCCATCACGACGGCGAAATGGATCGAGGCGGCGCCGACGAGAGTGAGCAGGCCCGTCGCCACCCAGATCGAGCGGTCCGCGAGGACGACCAGCGTAGCGAGCGCCGCGACAGTGAGCGCCGTGCCGACCAGGACAGGCTCGCGGCGGCGGTCGAGGTGTCGCTCGATGCCGCCATAGGCGACCGTACCGGCGATCAGGCCCAGCGACATGACCAGGAGCACGTTGCCGCGTGCGGTCGGGTCCAGGCCGAACACGTCGGCGAGGTAGGGGCCGCCCCAGAGGCCACGGATGGTGATCACCGCACCGTAGGAGACCAAGCACATCGGCAGGATCGGGTGCAGCGCGCGGACCCGCAGCACGGCGAGCACGCCCGCGACGGCGGCGGCGAGTGTCTCGCTGGCGGCGAGCCGCGGCGGGTCCTCGACGAGCAGGCGGACGGCGAGCGCCGCTCCGGCCATAAGGGCGGCAGCGATCAGAAGCGCGCCGCGCCAGCCGAGCGCCTCGGCGACCAGGGCGAGGGGGGTCGTCCCGACGATCACGCCGGCCTGGCCGACCGCGAGGATGAGCGAGGCGATCGCGGCGAAGCGGGCCGGCGGATAGCGGCGCGCGGCGACGAACAGAGCGCTCATAAAGACCGGCGCGCAGCCGACGCCGATCAGCGCCTGCCCGATCAGCGCACCGCTGCGACCACCCGCGGTCGCGAACGTCACCGCTCCGGCAGCGGCGAGCAGCATCAAGCCGCTGGCCGTGCGCCGCGGCCCCACGCGATCGAGCAGCACGCCCACCGGCAACTGAGCGAGGGCGAAGGTGACGAAGAAGGTTCCGGAGAGGAGACCGAGGGCGGACGGCCCGAGGTCCAGATCGCGCGCCAGCTCGGGCGTGATCACGCCCAGCATGGTACGGAAAAACTGCGAGAGGACGTAAGCGAAGGTGAGGGTGGCGAGGGCCGCGACGGGAGTGCCGATGGGGACGGATCCACGAGCCGGAGAGGCGCTCTACCTAGCCGGCGGCCGCTCCGTCGTCATCCGTCCCCGTTCGGTCGGCGATGGTCGCCCGCTGGGCGGGCAGGCGACGGCCGGCGTCAGCCCTTGACGGGCTCCAGCATCGACACCGTGCCCGAGAGCACGCCACCCTTCTCGATCTCGATCTCGCCGAAGCGGACGGTGCCCTTGACCTTGCCGGTGTGCCGGATCAGGAGCCGCTTGCGGACCGTCAGCTCGCCCTCGTAGACGCCGCTGATCTCGGCCTCCTCGACCTCGGCCTTGCCCTCGGTGAAGCGGCCGCTCTCGGCGATCTCGATGGCGCGCGTCTGGTTGAGCGTCACCTTCACGCTGCCCTCGACGACCAGCCGGTCGCACGCCGTGATCTCGCCGGAGAGGCTGATGCCCTCGCCGACGATCAGCCGCTTGCCCTCCGTGAGCGCGGCATCGGCGGCGATCCGCGACGCCTGGGTGGCGGCCGCGGACGTGACGGTTTCACCCGACTTGCGTGGCAGATCGACGATCGAGGCTGCGGACGGCGCCGCGGCGCTGCTGGACAGTGGCGGCGCCGTCTTGGTCGGCGGCGGTGCGGGTTCGGCTTCCTTGCGCGCGAGGAACATCGGCTACCTCCGTAGGCGAGCGCACATCACAGTGCCTCAACCTATACGGGAAGATCTGTAACTGTCATCAACTTTCTGACAATGCGCGAGGTCTGCAGCACCGCCGACCACGGATCAACATCGAGATCAAAAATGGCTGGTAACATACTGATCGGACGCGTGATTCCTTGAGCGTTCGTCCAGGTGCCGATGGACTCGGCGATTCGCTGACAACGTGGAGGTGTTGCCGAGTCGCAAGACAGGTCAGCGCCATCGTCGCGCGAGGTCGACGAGGTGCGCGACGAGCGCCGCGGCGAGCCAGAACGCGGTCGAGATCCACGGCGCGCCGACCAGCGCGCTGCGCAGCGCGAGAAGCAGTGCCGCGCCGGAGGCGAGGTAGCCCAGCAGGTCTGCCGGGGGCACGCCGAGGCCGCGCCGGCGATGGAGAAACGCCAGCAGCACGGCTTCCACGACGATCAGCGCCAGGATGGCGTCGACGACCCGGCCGCTCGCGAAAAGCTCACTCACAGCAAGGGCCGTTCCATTGCGCCGGAGATTACCGATAAAGGCGCAGGCCGGCCAGCGCGAGGTCAGCGGTGAAGGCACGTCCGATCGCGGCAAGCCCCACCCGCCGGAGCCGGCTCGTTTCGAGAGCGCTCGTCACCCGATGCGGGGTGAACCCGGCGAACGGCAGGCGGACGGTCGTCCAACCCGGTGCGGCGACGAAGGTCTGCCGGTAGGACTGCCACGGCCGCACCAGATCGACCGTCCGGAGGTGCAGGCCGTAAGTCTCGTCATTGCCGTGGACGTCGAGCTCGATGCCGGTCCAGCCGCGCGCATCGAAGGCTCCGCCGCCGGGCACGAGGTCGAGGGACATCTGCACGAAGCCGCCGTCGTTCGCCAAGCTCACCTCGCCCCGCATGCGCAGGGCGCGCCGCCCTGCGACCGTCTCGACGGTGAGCGCGCCGACGGATACGCCACCCATCACCTGATCCGTGAACAGCGCCCAACCTGTCCCGAGTGGCGTCGCCGGGGCGCTGGGCCCGACCTCGTCGAGGCTCAGCGTCGGCGCGGGAGCTCCGGTCAGCGGACCCTGCGGCGCGGTCTCACGCCGCCTGGCGAAGCGGGACCTCGGACCAGACCGCGGTCAGTGACCGCAGCAGGTGATCGATGTCGGCGTCGCTGTGCAGGGGTGAGGGGGTGATCCGCAGCCGCTCCGTACCGCGCGGCACGGTCGGGTAGTTGATCGGCTGTACGTAGACGCCGTGCTGCTCGAGGAGGAGGTCGCTGAGCCGCTTGCAGCGTACCGGATCGCCGACCATCACCGGGACGATGTGGCTCGGGTTGGCCTTGTGCGGGATCCCGGCCGCGTCGAGACCCGCGCGGACGCGTGCGACGCGGTCCTGGTGGCGCTCGCGCAGTGCCCCGCCGGCCTTGAGATGGCGGATGCTCGCGATCGCTCCGGCGGCCAGCGCCGGCGGCAGCGCCGTGGTGAAGATGAAGCCCGAGGCGAAGCTGCGCACGAAGTCGCAGAGCGCAGCCGAACCGGCGATGTAGCCGCCCATCACTCCGACGGCCTTGCCGAGCGTGCCCTCGATCACGGAGAGCCGGTCGGCCACTCCCATGCGCTCGGCGACGCCACCGCCGCGCGGGCCGTAAAGGCCGACGGCATGGACCTCGTCGAGATAGGTCATGGCACGGTAGCGGTCGGCGACGTCGCACAGCTCGCCGATCGGCGCCACGTCGCCATCCATCGAGTAGACCGATTCGAAGGCGACCAGCTTCGGACGTTCGGGATCGAGATCGGCCAGCTTGCGGGCCAGGTCCTCGGGGTCATTGTGGGCGAAGATTCGCCGCTCGGCACGGCTGTGGCGGATGCCCTCGATCATCGAAGCGTGATTGCCGGCGTCCGACAGGACGACGCAATTGGGCATTCGCGACGCGAGCGTGGTCAGCGCGGCCCAGTTCGAGACATAGCCAGAGGTGAACAGCAGGGCCGCCTCCTTGCCGTGCAAATCGGCAAGTTCCTGCTCGAGCAGGACATGGTAGTGATTCGTACCGGAGATGTTACGGGTGCCCCCGGCGCCGGCGCCGCAGCGCTCAATCGCCTCGTGCATCGCGGCCAGGACGTCGGGGTGCTGGCCCATCCCGAGATAGTCGTTGGAGCACCAGACGGTCACTTCGACCTGCCGGCCATCGCGGTGCAGCGTCGCCCGTGGGAAGCGCCCCGCCTGACGCTCAAGGTCCGCGAAGATACGGTAGCGACCCTCCCGGCGCAGCCCCTCGATCTCGGAGCGGAAGAAGGCTTCGTAGTTCATCGGCGCCTCCAGCGGGTCGGGAGCGGCACCGGAGCGGATGCCGCCCAGGCCGGTCCGGCAGCGAGCGACACACGCTCGCGATCATGGCTATCCATCTTGCCGTCCTGATCATGGGCGGCACGGGTGCTGACGGCCCAGCGCCACAACGCCGCATCCCGGATGGGCAGGACGAGGAACCAGTGCTCCAGCACGGCCAGGGCGAGCAGCGCCGTGGCCAGCATGTAGGCGGTGGCGAGGAACGCCCCGGCATCGGCCTGCATCGCCGCCTGGGCGAGCAGCACGACCCCGATCGTACCGAACGAGACCGAGAACGGGAAAAGCAGGTTCATCGGCCGACGGCCGAGATAGCTCTTGAGGTAGGCGACGGGCTCGGGAAGGAGATCCTCGCTCAGGTTCGGCACGCCGAGGTAGACGTTGAGCTTGGCGCTGATCCGCATCACCCAGAGGATGGCATAGGTCCAGAACCCGACCTGGTTGGGTGCGTCCCAGGTCAGCGCCAGCACGAGCACGCCGCCGGCCAGAATGGCCAGTTCGTGCCAGAGGAGCGCCTGCACGGCGTAGCCGAAGCGGCGCCAACCGACGCTGCCTTCCGGGCAGCCCTCCTGGCGCGGCCCGGTTACGACGCCGGTGAGAAAGGTGAGCTCCAGCCACGCCCAGACGAGCAACGCTGCGGTGAACGCCACGTAGGCACCGCCGGGCGTGGGACTTCGCGCAGCGAGCTCGAGGACGATCAGTGCCACCGGGAGCAGTGCCGTCGCCGCCAGCAGGCTCCAGCGATAGGTGCGGCTCGGAAGGCTGTCGAGATAGAGCACGAGCACCGTGCTCGCCCACCAGATCAGCAGTGCGTAGAGGGCCGGCAGCACGAGCTGGCTCACGGGACGAAACGCCGCTCTACCACGCCGGCGCCAGGCGCACGTGCTGCGGCAGCTCGTTGCGCTGCGCCGGGATCAGGAACAGGCGCGCAAAGGTCGCCGCCGCCGCGGCGCTGAGCGCAGCCTTCTTGACCTTGCCAGTCAGGCCGCCCCGACGCTCGGCATCGCCGATCGCCAGGGCGAGGCGGTGCAGACGCTCGAGCCCGGAGCGGAAGGCCGGATTGTCCACATCGAGGGTCAGCGGAAAGACCTGGCGCGATATCTCCGAGGTGATGTGGAAGACGCGATAATCGTAGTCGGTCGGGTCGATGCCGAGCGCCTTGTGGAACTCGGGCCGTGCGTGGTCGCGCACGTACATCGTCGCGTAGACTGCGAGCAGGAAGAACTTGATCCAGAGCTTGTTGACCCCGCTCAGCAGCGTCGGATCGGCGCGCATGAGCAGCGCGAACGCCTCGCCGTGGCGGAACTCGTCGTTGCACCACTTCTCGAACCAGCGGAAGATCGGGTGGAAGCGACGCTCCGGATTGCGCTCGAACAGCCGGTAGATCGTGATGTATCGGGCGTAGCCGATCTTCTCCGAGAGATAGGTGGCGTAGAAGATGAACTTCGGCCGGAAATAGGTGTACTTCTTCGCCTTGGTGAGGAAGCCGAGATCGACGCCGATACCGAAGTCCTTGAGCGTGTCGTTGATGAAGCCGGCGTGGCGCGACTCGTCGCGGCTCATGAAGTGGAACAGCTCGCGGATGTCCGGGTTGGTGATCCGCTTCTTGATCTCGGCATAGAGAACGCAGCCGGAGAACTCGGCGGTCACCGAGCTGACCAGGAAGTCGATGAACTCCTTGCGCAGCTCTTCCGGCAGGCCGGAGATGTCACCATCCCAGTCGTCACCGCGCTGGAAGTGGCCCTTGTTCGGATCACGCCGCATCTCGGCGATCAGCTCGTCCCACTCGGCCCGGACCCGACCGACCTCGAGCCGGTCCATCGCGGCGAAATCGGTGGTGTAGAAGCGCGGGCTCAGCACGGTGCTCTGCTGCGCCATGCGCGTCGTCTCGTTGAGCACCTTACCGCGTGGGAGAGCGTTCATGCTCGCCTCCAGGATGAGAAGCCGACCTCGTAGAGCTCGGTGAGCTCGAGGCGTGAGAGAAGCTTGGTGAGGAGCCGCTCCAGCCAGCTCGCGCGGATGACGGTGGCGGTCCGCTGCACGACGAGCCGCTCACCGAACGGAACCTCGGTGGGTGCATCGTGAACGATCACCTCGTCACCCGGCCCGACCTCGACCCCCTCGAGGTCGACATAGGCATGCAGGCTGTCGAAGCTGTGCTCGATGTCGACGGTGCAGGGCACCTCGACGCGCTGCCGGCCGAGCAGGAGGCCACCGATCATATCGACGGCCCCTCCGGCGCGAACAGCCGCGCGAAGGCCTGGGCGTTGGTCGGCCCGAACGCGCCGAGATCGATCCGCCGCCCGGTCGCCGGATCGTCGATCGACAGGCGGCCATCCGCCCAGCGGGTCAGCCGGAACGGCTGGTCGGCGCCTTTCTGGTGCAGTTTGCGGTCACGGGCGAGGCCGCGCAGCACACCGCGGATGAACCCGTCCGAGCCGGGCGGCAGCACACCGACCACCGACCGGTCCTCCGCGGCGTAGATGGTCACCGCGCCGTCCTGTCGATCCTCGAACAGCAGATCGCGGCTCTCGACGGCCGGAACGGCGGCGAACTCGGTCCGGCCGATCCCCGTCAGCCGGGATGTGGCGGCCAGCGTGATGGACAGGATCACCATCGCCGCGGCTGCGTAGAGCAGCACGCGGGGCAGGGGACGGTTGTGGTCGGACTCGTGCACGTCCTCCCTCCTGTTTCAGGCAGCCGCCTTGGCCAACCGCGGCTGCGCGCCGATCGTGGCATCTTCGCCCGAGCGCACCGGCGAAGGCAACCCGGCGGCCGAGGCCAGCGCCTGTCCCAGGATCTCGGCGACGCGGGCCACGTCCGGCACCGAGCGCAGCATCGGCTCCGGGTGCGCGAGGCGCCACGGCCGCGCGTTCGGCCAGAGGTGCAAATAGGCGATGCGGTCGGAGCCGACCAAGGTCAGCGGCAGATCGCCCGTGCCGTCACGGTGCCGACGCATCGCGGCGGCGCCGATGAGCGCGAAGGGCAGGTTGAACGCCGTCGGGATCGCGACCCCGGAGCGGATCACGACGCGCCGGTTGGTGATCGTGTAGATCGTCGTGCGTGCGTACAGCCAGCCGAAGAGCGCCGGCAGGCCGATCGCCAGGGCGGCAAGCGGCAGCAGCCACAGCCCACCCACCAGGGCGTCGCCGACCGCGACGCCATCGGCGAGGTCGGAGAGCACCCGCCAAGCCACGATGACCGCACAGTAGATCGCGATCTTCGCGGTATGGAACGCATGGCGCGCAAGTGACCAACACGCCGGCGAGCCCTGCCACAGGATGCGCTCGCCGGGTGGAAGAGCCTCCGGCAGACCCGGAACGGGCTCGCAGTCGTGCTCGCGGATCACAGCAGCGGCTCGGTCCGCGCCGGCGTCGCGTAGAGCGTGCCGCCCGCGTAGTAGGCCGTGATCATGTCCTCCTCGAGCTTGGTGATGTGGTCGGCATGCTTGATCGGCGGCACGTCGTGGAAGTGCTTGGCGAAGATCGCGTCGACCTCGACCACGCCGCGGCGCGCACGGATGCGTGCAAAATTGATCGGCACCAGGATCGGGCGGTCGACGCCGTCGACGGCCACCTGCAGATAACGGATCTGCGGCTCCGAACGGTCGACCCAGAGGTCGGTCACCGTGCCCGCCACCTGCCGATCGCCGGCGATCACCGGCATGCCGCGCGGGTCCACGTCCTCGGTCGCCACCGTGGTGTCAGCGACCAGCCCGATCGGTGCGATCAACGGCAGGCCCTCCGACGTTCGCTCCGGCTCGTCGGCGCGCAGCGCATAGGCCGCGGGGCCGACCCCGTCGCGCATCGGATCACCGGTGGGCGTCAGCGGCGCGCCCGGCCAAGCCGCGACCGGCCGGGCATGCAGCTCGCGCTCGTCGACCCGGCTGCTCGTCACCGTGCGCCCATCGGCCAGCTTGAACAGCTTGGCCGGCGGCGTCCGGGGGAAACCCTCGACGGTGATGAAGCGCGAACGCTCGGATTCGAGCGGGTAGCCTTCACGCTTGCCTTCGCGGTGCAGGTAGAGGATCAGGCCGGCGAAGAAGGCCCAGAAGACGTAGAGCACGACCTGCGCTACGTCGATGTATCCGGTGATGGCGCCAGTCCACATCAGAAGACCTCCGCTGGCAACACGGGCTAGCCGGGAACCTCGGCCAGACCGAATCTCGTGGGTGGGTGCGGGCGCACCTCGGCCAGCGCTCGGACGAGCGGGCCGACGGCGACCAAGGTCGCGAGCAGGAGCACGATCTCCACCAGGTAGACCGCTCCGTAGCCGGTAGCCGGGTGGGTCAGTGCGACGCCGAGGGCGCCCTGGCTGGCGAGCAGGCCGATCGCGTCGCGCAGGAAGCCCCCGGCGGCGATCGCGAGACCCGCTGCCGTCGCCTGCACGGCGCCCCAGGCACCCAGCGCGAGGCCGCTGCCACCCTCGGCGGCCAGGTCCATGGCCGCAGTGAGCGTGCCCACGGCGAACAGGCCGCCACCGAAGCCGATCAGCGCCGTACCGGCGCGGAACATCGCCGCCGAGTCGAGTGGCGCGGCGAAGATCACCGCGGCGAAGGCGAGCAGCCCGGCGGTCGCGCCGAAGCCCGCGAGGCGACAGGGATCGCCGCCGGCGCCCAGCACCCGCGCCGCGAGCGCGAAGCCGAGCAGCGTACCGCCGGCGAGGATGCCGGTCAGGATCGAGGTCGCCCCGACGGACAGGCCGAGGATCTGTCCGCCATAGGGCTCCAGCAGGATGTCCTGCATGTTGAACGCTGCGGTGCCGAGCCCGACGGCGAGCAGCAGACGGCCGGACCGGCCACCCCTGCGGAAGGAACGCCAAGCCTCGCGGAACAATGGGCGGGGGCGATCCGGGCGGGTCAGGGCCGGATCGCGCGCCTCCTGCTTCCACAGCGAGATCCCGTTGAGGACCATCGTGACGAGCGCCGCGCCCTGGATCACCTGGATCAGGCGAACTTGGCTAAAGTCGGCGAGCAGCCAGCCGAACGTCATGGCACTGGCGACCATGCCGACGAGCAACATGACATAGAGCAGGGCCACGACACGCGGTCGCGCATCGGCCGGGGCGAGGTCCGAGGCGAGCGCGAGCCCGGCGGTCTGGGTCGTGTGAAGTCCGGCACCGATCATGAGGAACGCCAGCGCCGCGCCCAGCTGGCCATACAGGATCGGCCCGTGCGTGTCCCCGGACAGGACGAGCAGGGCGAACGGCATGATCGCGAAGCCGCCGAACTGCAGGAGCGTGCCCATCCAGATGTAGGGCACCCGGCGCCAGCCGAGATAGGAGCGATGGTGATCGGAGCGGAAGCCGATCAGCGTACGGAAGGGTGCGAAGGCGAGCGGCAGCGCGATCATCGTGGCGACGAGCCAGGTCGGCACGCCAAGCTCGACGATCATCACCCGGTTGAGCGTACCGTTCAGCAGGGCCACGGCCATCCCGACGGAAACCTGGAACAGCGACAGGCGCAGCAGCCGCCCGAGCGGCAGCTCGGTGGTCGCCGCGTCGGCGAACGGCAGGAAGCGCGGACCCAGTCGGGTCCAGATCTGCGCGAGACTGCCGGCCACCCGGGTCATGCGCGGCGCAGCTCCAGCCCTTGCGAGGTGTAGAAGCCGTGCGCGACGCGCTCGCTGCGGCCGAGGCGCCAAGCCTTCAGGTCGGGATCGTCGGCCAGCAGCCGTGTCAGGCGGGTCGGCGCGACCGGCTCGATCGCCGGGGCGCGGTCGCCGCGCGGGAACGCCCGGCCGACGGCGTGCATGACGGCGAGGGGCAGGGTCCGCGGGGCGAACGTCACGACCATCGAATCGCGCGTGCGCGCGGCCAGTGCGACCAGCGCCCGGACCATGTCCGGCGCCCGGTAGTGGATCAGCGAATCCATCGCGACGATGTGGTCGAACATGCCGAGAGCAGGATCGAGCATGTCGCCGACACGGAAGTCGATCCGCCCCGGACCCGTGGGCATCGCACAGCGCTCGCGGGCGAGCCCGACCAGGGTCGGGGAGAGGTCGATGGCGACGACCTCGGCGCCCCGGGCCGCCAGCTCGACGGACATCGCCCCGGTACCGCAGCCGGCGTCGAGCACTCGGCGGCCCCGCAGGTCATCCGGCAGCCAGCCACACAGCGTGCGCCGCATCCGTTCCCGCCCGGCACGGACCGTCGCGCGGATCCGCCCGACCGGGGCATCGGAGGTCAGCCGCTTCCACGCCTCGACCGCGGTCCGGTCGAAATAGGTGAGCAGCTCGCCGCGCCGCTCGAGATAAGTCGTGCTGGGCATCAGTCGAACCCGAGCAGGTCGAAGATGTCGCGGTCCTTGAGCGGCGCCGGGGCCCTAGGCTCGGTGCCGGCCCACAAGGTCGCGGCGAGGCGCAGATATTCGTGCTGTACCGCCTCCAGCTCCGGCGACGGTTCCATCTCGAACAGCGTCGCCTTCTTCAGCCGCGACCGCCGGATCACGTCGAGGTCGGGGAAGTGTGCGATCGTGTCGAGCCCGACGCGCTCGTTGAAGCGGTCGATCTGGTCGGTGCCGGCGCTGCGATTCGCCACGACCCCGCCGATCCGCACGTTGTAGTTCTTCGACTTGGCCTGGATCGCCGCGACGATGCGGTTCATCGCGAAGATCGAATCGAAATCGTTGGCGGTGACGACGATCGCCCGCTCGGCATGCTGCAGCGGGGCGGCGAAGCCACCGCACACCACGTCGCCCAACACGTCGAAGATCACCACGTCGGTGTCCTCGAGCAGATGGTGCTCCTTGAGCAGCTTGACGGTCTGCCCGACGACGTAGCCGCCGCAGCCGGTGCCCGCGGGCGGGCCGCCGGCCTCGACGCACATGACGCCGTTGTAGCCTTCGTAGACGAAGTCCTCGACGCGCAGCTCCTCGGCGTGGAAATCGACCGATTCGAGGACGTCGATCACGGTCGGCACGAGCTGCTTGGTCAGCGTGAAGGTGGAATCGTGCTTGGGATCGCAGCCGATCTGCAGCACGCGCTTGCCCAGCTTCGAGAACGCCACGGAGAGGTTCGACGAGGTCGTGCTCTTGCCGATCCCACCCTTGCCGTAAACGGCAAAGACCTTGGCGCCCTCGATCCGCACCGTCGGGTCGAGCTTGATCTGGCAGCTCCCCTCGCCGTCGGGGCGGGTCGGGTGTCGGTCGAGTACGATCGTCATGCTGCCATCCCCACGCCGACACCCTCGAGGCGGTCCTCGAGATCTGCCCCGGCCTCGCGGAGCGCCTCCAGCGTCGCCGCGTCCGGCGTCCAGTAGTTGCGCTCATGCGCCTCGAGCAGCCGGCTCGCGACCTTCGCCGAGGCCGTCGGGTTGAGCGCGGCCAAGCGCTCGCGCATGGCCGGATCGAGCATGAAGGTCTGCGTCAACTGCTCGTAGACCCAGGGCGCCACCTGACCGGTCGTCGCCGACCAGCCGACGGTGTTGGTCACATGTGCCTCGATCTGCCGGACGCCCTCGTAGCCGTGGCGGAGCATGCCCTCGTACCATTTCGGGTTGAGCATGCGCGTGCGCGTCTCGAGCGCGACCTGTTCGCCCAGGGTCCGGACCACGCCGTCGCCGCGGGTCTGGTCGCCGATGTAGACGGATGCCGCGTCGCCACCCTTGGCGCGCCGCACGGCGCGGCTGATCCCGCCCAGCGTGTCGAAGTAGTTGTCGACCGTGGTGACGCCGAGCTCGACGGAATCGAGGTTCTGATAGGTCAGCGCGACGTCGGCCAGCACGCTCTGCAGCAGTGCCGCATGCGCCTGGGGGCGGCCGTCACGGCCGTAGGCGAACCCCTTGCGCCGGGTGTAGGTCTCGGCCAGCTCGTCCTCGTCGTCCCACCGGCCGTTCTCGACGAGATGGTTCACGTTGGCGCCGTAGGCGCCCTCCGCATTGCCGAAGACCCGCAACGCCGCAGTCTCGAGATCACAGCCGTGCAGCGCCTGATAGTGCAGCGTATGCTTGCGGACGAAGTTGCGGTCGACGGGCTCGTCCGCGGCCGCGGCGAGGTAGGCGGCCTCGGCCAGCAGCTTGATCTGCAGCGGCAGCAGATCGCGGAAGATCCCCGAGAGCGTGACCGTGACGTCGACCCGCGGACGGCCAAGCTGCTCGAGTGGCACCAATTCGGCGCCGGCCAATCGGCCGAAGCTGTCGAAGCGTGGCCGGGCGCCGAGCAACGCCAGGGCCTGGGCGATCGGCCCACCCTCGGTCTTGAGATTGTCCGTTCCCCACAAGACCAGCGCGATCGACTCCGGGAACGGATTGCCGTCGGCCTGGTAGCGAGCGAGCAGACGCTCGGCCTGGCGCGCCCCGTCCTGCACGGCGAACGCGCTGGGCAGACGGAACGGGTCGAAGCCGTGGAGGTTGCGCCCGGTCGGCAGGACGGAGGGATTGCGCACGAGATCACCGCCGGGCGCCGGCGGCACGTAGCGCCCATCCAGGGCCCGCAGCACCGCACCGAGTTCATGATCGTCGCGGAGCAGCCGGTCGATATGACCGAGGTCGCGTAGCAGGGCCACCGTCTCCGCATCGCGGCCGATCACCTCCGGCTCGGTGCCGGCCACCAGCGCCCCGACGGCGTCCCGCTCGACCTGCCGACCCAGCGACGACTCGGCGAGGGCAAGCAGCATGTCCACGCGCTCAGCCGCGCTCGGGGCACGGCCGACGACGTGCAGGCCGTGCGGGATCAGGCTCTCCTCGACCTCGAGCACGGCATCCCGCAGCCGCCCGATCCGCGCCTCGGCCTCGTCGGCCCAGGCCGGCTCGGCCTCGGCGAGCTGAACGGCCGCGGCCTGCGCCTGGATCAACGGTACGAGTTCCGCCCGTTCCCGGGTGTCCTCCGGCGGCAGCGTGCGCCAGCGCTCGATCGACGCCTTGAGGTCGAGCAGGCCACGGTAGAGCCCGGCTTGGGCCAGCGGCGGAGTCAGATAGCTGATCAAGGTGGCGGCCGCGCGCCGCTTGGCGATCAGCCCCTCCGACGGATTGTTCGAGGCGTAGAGATAGAAGTTCGGCAGGTCGCGGATCAGCCGATCGGGCCAGCAGGAGGTGCCGAGCCCGACCTGCTTGCCCGGCATGAACTCGAGCGCGCCATGCGTACCGAAGTGGAGCACCGCGTGCGCCCCGAAGTCCTCGCGCAGGAACCGGTAGAAGGCCGAGAAGGCGTGGGTCGGGGCGAAGCCCTTCTCGAACAGCAGCCGCATCGGGTCGCCCTCGTAGCCGAAGGCGGGCTGGACCCCGACCAGCACGTTGCCGAACCGTTCGCCGAGGACGAACAGGCCGCCGCCGTCACTCTGCTGGCGGCCCGGCGCCGGACCCCACTGCGCCTCGATCTCGCGCAACCAGGTCTCACGCCGGACGTGGTCGTCCGCGGCGATGCGCGCGAGCACGTTGGCGTGGGTCCCATAACGCGCGGCGTTGCCCTCGACGATCTGCGTGCGCAGGCGGTCCGCATCGTCGGGTACGTCGACCCGGTAGCCCGCGGCCTGCAAAGCCAGCAGCGTGCGATGTAGCGACTCGAACACGTCGAGATAGGCCGCCGTTCCCGTGTGCCCGGCATTCGGCGGGAAGTTGAAGATGACGATGGCGATCTTGCGCTCGGCGGGTGGCGTGCGGCGCAGCGCGACGAGCCGCTCGACGCGGGCCGCGAGCATCTCGGCCCGCTCCGGCTCGACGCGCATGTCGTGCCCGTCGCCGCTGCGACCGCCGAACACCATCGGGCCGGTTGCGCCGTCCAGCTCGGGAATGGCGACCATCATGGTCGCTTCGACCGGCAGCAGCCCGCGCTCCGAGGTCCGCCACTCCTCGAGCGTCTGGAACTCGACCGGCGTTACCGCGAGGTAGGGAACATCGAGCTTCGCGAGGGTCGCCTCGGCCGCACGGGCGTCGTTGTAGGCCGGGCCACCGACCAGCGAGAATCCGGTCAACGAAACGACCGCGTCGACCACCGGTCGACCGTCGTCGAGGAAGAAGCGCTCGACCGCCGGCCGTGCATCGAGGCCGGTGGCGAAGGCCGGGATGACGCGCAGCCCGCGTGCCTCGAGCGCCGCGATGACGCCGTCATAGTGGCCCGTGTTGCCGGCCAGGAGATAGGAGCGCATCAGGAGCAGGCCGACGGTGCCGGCCGGCCCGACTCCGGGGAGCATGTCGGCGCGGTCGGCGAGCCGCCCCGGCAATCGGGGATGATAGACGCCGACCTCCGGGTAGTCGACCGGCAGCGGGACCTTGGCGCGGCCGCGCAGGGCGACCCGCGGGCCGTCCGCGTAGCGGTCGACCAGCAGCCGCACCATGTTGGCGACGTTCTCCTCGGAGCCCGCCAGCCAGTATTGCAGGGTGAGGAAGTAGGCACGGACGTCCTGGGCGGTGCCCGGGATGAAGCGGAGGATCCGTGGCAGGCTGCGGAGCAGCTTCATCTGGCGCGCGCCGGCGGTCGCCTGATCGGTGCTCTTGCCCCCACCACGCAGCCGCTTGAGGAACGCCAGCGCACCGCCCTGCGTGCCATCCATCCGGAACCGGCCGATGCGGGTGAGGCGGACCACCTCGCTGGCCGACAACGCGCCGATCATGGCGTCGCACTGCTCCCGCCGGGCACGCAGCACGTCCATGATCGGTTGGAAATGATCCTCGAGGAACAGCATCGCCGCGATGATGATGTCACCGCGGGCGATGTCGGCACGGCACCGCTCGAGCGCGTCCGGGTCGGTACCCCACTCTGCGGCGGCGTGGACGGTCAGAACGAGCCCCGGCAGATCGCCGACGAGCCGCCGCGCGGCGCGCTCGACCGTGCTGGTCAGGTGCGCGTCCATCGTCACGATGACGACCCGCACGGGCGTGCTGTCAGCGGCCGAAATGGGCTTTGGCATCGTACAGGGTTTCGACGGTGATCCGGGCCAGCCCCCGCTCGGCGGCGAAGCGCTCGGTGTTGCGCCGCGCCTTGCCGCGCACGAAGAACGGGATCTTCTTCAGCTCCTGCTCGGCGTCCTGCGCCCAGCTCAAGGTGGCCGCGGCAGGCGGGGGCGCGGCCGCCGGCACGCTCGGCAGGGAGGCATGGGTGCCGAGGTGCGACGGGGCCGCGCCATCGTGGAATTCGAAATCCTCGCGGAACATCCCGAGCAGATGCTCCTCGAGGCCCATCATCAGGGGGTGGACGAGGGTGTCGAACAGGACGTTGGCGCCCTCGACGCCCATCTGCGGCGAGTAGCGCGCCGGGAAGTCCTGGACGTGCACCGGTGCGGAGATGACCGCGCAGGGAATCCCGAGGCGCTTGGCGATATGGCGCTCCATTTGCGTGCCGAGCACCAGCTCAGGCTGCAGTTCCGCGACCTTCGCCTCGACCGCGAGATAGTCGTCGGTGATCAACGCCTCGACGCCGTAGCGGGCGGCCGCCTCGCGGACCTCGCGGGCCAGCTCACGGCTGTAGCTGCCGAGCCCGACCACGGTGAAGGCGAGCTCCTCAGCGGCGACCCGCGCCGCCGCGATGGCATGCGTCGCGTCACCGAAGACGAACACACGCTTGCCGGTGAGGTAGGTCGAGTCGACCGAGCGCGAGTACCAGGGGAGCCGGCTGCCGGCCGTGGCCACCGCCGCGGCCGGCTCAAGCCCCGCCAACCGAGCCACCTCCTCGACAAAGTCGCGGGTCGCGCCGACGCCGATCGGCACGGTGCGCGTGTAGGGCTGGCTGAAGCTGCGCTCGAGCCAGCGCGCCGTCGTCGCTGCGATCTCCGGATACATGACGACGTTGAAATCGGCCTCGCCGAGGCGGGCGAGGTCCGCCGGCGTCGCGCCGAGCGGCGCCACCACACGGACCTCGACGCCGAGCCGCTCCAGCAGGCGGCGTAGCTCCTCGACATCGTCACGGTGGCGGAAGCCGAGCGCGGTGGGACCGAGCAGGTTGCAGCTCGGCCGTACGCCAGGGCCGCGGGCAGGACGCTTGCTGCCCGGCGGCGGCGAAGTCGGACCCGCCATCGCCCGGACGATCTGGTAGAAGGTCTCCGCGGCGCCCCAGTTCTCCTTCTTCTGGTAGGAAGGGAGCTCGAGGGGGATGACCGGAACGGGCAGATCGAGGGCGCGGGCGAGGCCGCCTGGATCGTCCTGGATCAGCTCGGCGGTGCACGACGCGCCGACCAGGATCGCCTCCGGACGGAACCGCGCATACGCCTCGCGGGTCGCGGTCTTGAACAGCTCGGCCGTGTCGCCGCCGAGGTCGCGAGCCTGGAAGGTCGTGTAGGTCACCGGCGGGCGCCTGTCGCGGCGCTCGATCATGGTGAACAGCAGGTCGGCGTAGGTGTCGCCCTGCGGCGCGTGAAGGACGTAGTGCACACCCTCCATCGCCGTCGCGATGCGCATCGCCCCGACATGGGGCGGTCCCTCGTAGGTCCAGACGGTGAGCTGCATCGCTACACCGCCAGACGCGCGCGACGGCGCAGCGGGCGAGCGAACAGCTCAGCGAGGTCGCCGGCCTGCTCGAAGCCCTGGATCGGTGTGAAGACCAGCTCGATCGACCACTTGGTGGTGAGGCCCTCGGCCTCGAGTGGATTGGCGAGGCCCAACCCGCAGACCACGATGTCCGGCCGTGCGGCCCGACAGCGGTCGAGCTGCCGGTCGACGTCCTGACCTTCGCTCAGACGTGTCGACTTCGGCAGAAGGTCGAGTTCCGCGGCGAGATGAGCGCGGTGCAGGTAGGGTGTGCCCACTTCCAGCGGATCCATCCCCAGCTCGCGGGCGAGAACCCGGGCGAGCGGCACCTCGAGTTGGGAATCGGGAAAGAAGAAGATGCTCCGGCCGGCGAGTTCGGGCCGCCAGCGCGCGACCGCGCGCCGCGCGCGCTCGAAGGGTAGTTCGGTGACCGCCTCGAAGCGGCGCGGATCGACCGCGAAAGCGTCGGCTGCCGCACGCAGCCAAGCGAGCGTACCCTCGGCGCCGAGCGGGAACGGTGCGGGCAGCCGAGCCGCCCCGCGCGTCTCCAGCAACCGCGCGGTTTCAGCGAGGAACGGCTGCGCGAGCAGGAAGCGGGTCGCCGGTCCGACTGGTGGCAAAGCCCCGGCGCGTCGCGGCGGGAGGAACGCCAGGCGCTCGATGCCGAGCTCGATGAGGATCCGGCGTAGCTGATCCTCGACGACGTCGGCCAAGGTGCCGACGACGAGCAGTGAAGGAGTCCCGTCCGCAGCGGGAAGCTGCGGGACCAGAGCGGCGAGGCAGGCGTCTTCGCCCTGGGTGAAGGTCGTCTCGATGCCGCTGCCTGAGTAGTTGAGCACGCGTACGCCCGGCGCGAAGCGGCGGTCGAGACGCTGCGCAGCACGACCGAGGTCGAGCTTGATCACCTCGGACGGGCAGGACCCGACGAGGAACAGCAGGCGGATGTCGGGTCGTCGCTCGATCAGCCGGGCCACGACCTTGTCCAGTTCGTCGTTGGCGTCGGCGAGACCAGCGAGGTCGCGGTCCTCGATGATCGCCGTGGCGAACCGGGGTTCGGCGAAGATCATCACCCCGGCGGCGGATTGCATCAGGTGCGCGCAGGTGCGCGAGCCGACGATGAGGAAGAACGCGTCCTGGATCTTCCGATGCAGCCAGATGATGCCGGTCAGACCGCAGAACACCTCACGCTGGCCACGCTCGCGCAAGATCGGGGCGTCGGCGCAGCCCGCCGCCGACGCGGTCGGGCGGTGGGCCAGCGCGACCTCGCTCATCGGGCGAGCCCGTAGGCAGCCGACGGCGCCGGCGAGGATGCCACGGCCTCGCGCCGCGCTGCCCGGAGCTTCAACACGAACTGTGCGGCATTGACGACATAGGCGGCGTACGCCGCGAGGGCGAGGTAGAGCTGCCCGTGGACACCGAGCAGGCCCGTGACCAGCGCCACGAGGTAGCCGGTGTGCAGCGCCAGAACGAGGATGCTGAACACGTCTTCCCAGAAGAACGGCCGCGCGAACAGCCATCGGCCGAAGACCACCCGCTCCCAGATCGAGCCGGTGATCATAATCGTGTAAAGAAGAAGCGTCTTGAGCACGATCGACGCGGTGGCAACGGCGAGCCCCTCGCCGGTCACCAGGTAGCGCAGCACGAGACCGAGGCTCACAACGAAGACGAGGAACTGCAGTGGCGCGAGCACGCCCTGCACGGTCGTCCAGGGCGTTGCGTCACGGCGCCGTCGCTCTTCCGCCGTGTAGAGCGGCGCCGGTCGTGGCGGCCGGGGCTGCGGATCCCGCAAGTCGCTCCTCCCCTCGCGCTGCTGCCTCATACCGGACGCTATCCCGTCGCCGCGCATGCTGTCAACACAGCCTAACGTAAACATGGCTTGACAGCAACGGGGCGGGCGCGATCAGTTTCATGGGTAAGCCGCCTTCGCCAGCCGTGCGCAGCGGTCGGATTGTCAAGCGCACACGACGGCCAGGGGTTGAGGTCGGCGCCAGGGTGGGTGTATGGCGACCGTTATTGCCGGGGAGGGGCAAGCAATGACCGACCCACGGGCTCGCGCACCAGCCATGGATCGCTGGGAGGAGACGAGCTCGCGGCCCTGGGGTGGTGCCGGGCCGGCGGTCGAGCCGGTCGCCGCGCCGGTCAATGGCAATCGGCATCGTCTGGCGCAGCTGCTACGCACGATCGAGGCGGAGGTGGTGCCACGTCTCGTGTTGGCCCGTCGCGCGGCGCTCCGCGCCGAAGCCGACGCGAGCGGGGCAAATGTCGCTCCGACCGGGGTCGATGTCGCTGAACTGGCGCAACGCTTGATCGACGACGACGGCGCCGGCGCGCACGCCGTCGTCCAGGCGGTGATCGCTCGCGGCGCAACGACGGAGTCCGTCTATCTCGACCTGCTCAGTGGAGCTGCGCGCCTCCTTGGCCGGTGGTGGGAGGAGGATCGCGCCAGCTTCACCGACGTCACGATCGGCCTCTGCCGGCTGCATGCATTGCTGCACGAGCTGAGTGCGTGCTTCATGGCCGAGGGCGGGCATGTCGAGCACGGCCGGCGCGCCCTGTTGGTGCCGGTTCCCGGCGAGCAGCACACCTTCGGCCTCCTGATGGTGGCCGAGTTCTTCCGCCGTGCCGGGTGGGTGGTGAGCTGCGCCCCGTCGGCCTCGACCGTCGAGCTGATGCGGCAGGTGCGCAGCGAGTGGTTCGCCGTCGCCGGCTTCTCGGCGAGCAGCCAGACCAAGCTCGACGACTTGGCGCACTGCATCCGCAGTGTGCGCCGAGCGTCGCGCAATCAGGCGTTGGGTGTGCTCGTGGGTGGACCGATCTTCATCGAGCACCCGGAGCTGGTGGCGCGGGTCGGTGCGGACGCGACCGCCGTCGATGGCCGGCAGGCAGCGCTCCAGGCGCACAACCTACTGGCCCTTCTCGCGCCAACTTCCTGAGCGGCAGCGACCCGCGGCCGCGTGTTGGCGCGGGCCGTATGTTCACGATTCGTTCGATGCTCAGGACATGTTGACATTTGCAAGAGTAAACTGCATTGGACAGCTGAGAGTGGCGCGCGAGCGCCTGCGCGTTGCCCTCAGTGTACCAGGCCCTTCGTGACGTGGGGGAAGAGCGGGCCGGTCGGAGACGTGCCGTGACGGCGGGGACGCCCCGCGGTGGAGGGCCGCGCCGCTGTGAAGCTGTTCCGAGCCCCTAAAGAGACCTTGGGCGACCTTGACGCTGAGGCTGCCGCTGCGGTCATCGCGGCGGCGGCCGACGTGGCGCTCGTCATCGCCGAGGACGGCACGATCCGCGACGTTGCCTTCGGCAGCGAGGAACTCGCCGCGGAGTGGCAGGGTCGCTGGGTGGGCCGGCGCTGGTCCGACATCGTCACCCCGGAAAGCCGCCCGAAGATCGAGGCGATGCTGGCGGAGGCCGCCTCGCAGGCGGCGCCGCGCTGGCGTCAGGTCAACCACCCGGCCGCCCGGGGTGTCGACGTCCCGGTGATCTACGCCACCGTGCGCGTCGGGCGCGCCGGTCCGGTCGTGGCGGTCGGACGCGACCTCCGGGCGGTCGCCGTGCTGCAACAGCGCCTGATCGACGTGCAGCAGTCGATGGAGCGCGACTTCGCACGACTGCGCCACGCCGAGACCCGCTATCGACTGCTGTTCGAGGTCACCGCCGAGCCGGTGCTGATCGTCGACGCGCTCAGCCAGCGGATCCTCGACGCCAATCCGGCGGCAACGCAGCTCTTCGGCCAGGGGACGCGGCGGCTGCTCGGCCGGACCTTTCCCGAGGGCTTCGACGCAGAAAGCATGCAGGCCATCCAGGCCATGCTCGCTGTCGCCCGGGCGACTGGTCGCACCGGCGACGTGCGCGCGCGGGCGGCCGACGGTAGCCAGGAATGGTCCGTGTCGGCCTCCCTGTTCCGGCAGGACGCCCAGGCGCAGTTTCTCATTCGGGTGGTGCCACCCGGCGGTCACGCCGGCGTCACGGCCGCGCCCGACGTCAAGACTCAGCTGCTCAAGCTGGTCGACGCCGCGCCCGACGGCCTCGTCGTCACTGGCCGCGACGGGCGGATCGTCGCGGCCAACGCGGCGTTCCTCGACCTCGCCCAGTTGGCAACCGAGGAGCAGGCGCGGGGCGAGTCGCTCGATCGCTGGCTCGGCCGACCGGGGGTCGATCTCAACGTCCTGCTTGCCAATCTCAAGCAGCATGGCGTCGTTCGGCTGTTCGCAACGACGCTGCGCGGTGAATATGGTGCCAGCACCGAGATCGAGGTGTCGGCCGCGGCGCTGCCGAACGGCGAGGGGTCCGGCTACGGTTTCGCGATCCGCAGCGTCGGCCGCCGCGTGCCGGCGATCGGCGGCGGCGGCCGCCAGCTCCCGCGCTCCGTCGAGCAGCTCACCGAGCTGGTCGGTCGCGTCCCGCTCAAGGATCTGGTTCGCGAGACGACCGATGTGATCGAGCGCCTGTGCATCGAGGCGGCGCTCGAGCTTACCGGCGACAACCGCGCGTCCGCCGCCGAGATCCTGGGGCTCAGCCGACAGAGCCTTTATGTCAAGCTGCGCCGCTACGGGCTCGGCGATCTGGACGCGGAGGCCGAATCCTAGGCCTCGGCCAGGAACGCCTCAAGCTTGGCGGCGAACAGGTCGGGCTGCTCGAAGTGCGGCAGGGCTCCCGTCGCGAAGGACTCGACGCGCCAGTTCGGCCTCGCCATCGCCCAGCCGGCCTCGCTGAAATCGCTGAAGTCACCCTTGGTGCCGTGGGCGAGCCAGACCGGCTGGCGGAGCGCCTCGTAGACGTCGCGGATGTCCCGGCTGAACAGCCGGCCGGCGAGGAACGCGAACGGCGCGTTCGCGGCGCCTGGCTGATGGGCGGTGGCGTGGGCGTAGTCGATCATGGCCGGGTCGATGTCATCGCGGCCGAAGGTCTTGCGCAGGAAGAAGCGGATGCTGGGCCGGCTGACGAGCAGATCGAACAGGGCGCGGCCCCACAGCGGGAAGCTGACGACGGCATGCAGGCCCGGGACCTCCCGGCTGCCGCCGGGCGGTCCCCGGAGGCTATCGGCGCCCCGCGAAAACCCGGTGGGCGTCACCAGAACCAGCCGCCGCACGCGCTCTGGTCGCTCGATGGCGGCACGAGCGAGGAATTCGGCGGCGAGCGAAACGGCCAGTGCATCGACCGGTGCCGGGCCGGCGTGCAGCGCGATCTCGTCGAGCATGTCGTGGATCGCATCCGTGAAAAGTCGCGGGTCGTAGCGGCGCGGGGAACGATCCGAATAGCCGAAGCCCGGCAGATCCGGCGCGTAGACGCGACGCACCGTGCGTTGCCGCTCGAAGATCGGGCCCACCTCGAACGCGGAAGCGGCCGCGTTGACGCTGTGGACCAGTAGCAGCGCCGGGCCCGAGCCGGCGACGTAGTAGCTCAACCGGCCAGCGCGCCCGTCGATCTCGTGACGCTCGCCGGTGACGGCGTGCGGCAGATCCCGGCGCGGCGCGAGGGGCACGCGTGCCGACCGGTCCACCGCTACCGGGGGCGTGGCTGCGAGCGTTTGCTGGGTCATCTGCGACACCCTCCGGGCGGCGAAACTGGCGCGCTGCCGTCGCCCGGCAACACTGTAAAGCAAAGTTGACGATCGCGCCTGTCAGGTTTATCGGTGAGGCATGCACCGACCTGCTCCCGGCGCCGTCCTCGAGCTGCTCAAGCCGATCACGTGGTTCGCCCCGATGTGGGCGTTCGCCTGCGGCGTGGCATCGTCGGGCGCGGCGTTGAGCGGCCGCTGGCATCTGGTCGTCGCCGGCATCCTGCTCGCCGGTCCGTTCGTCTGCGCCACCAGCCAGGCGGTCAACGACTGGTTCGACCGCCACGTCGACGCGATCAACGAGCCGCAGCGACCGATCCCGTCGGGTCGCATTCCCGGTAGCTGGGGCCTTCACATCGCCATCGCCTGGACCGCGCTGTCGCTGCTGCTGGCGGCAACCTTGGGGCTGTGGGCGTTCGCCGCCGCCGTGGTCGGTCTCGCTCTTGCCTGGGCGTACAGCGCCCCGCCGTTCCGCCTCAAGACGAACGGCTGGTGGGGCAACAGCGCGGTCGCCGCGTGTTACGAGGGCCTACCCTGGTTCACCGGGGCGGCGATCATGGCCGCTGCCTGGCCCGACGCACGGATCCTCGCGCTGGCCGCGCTCTACAGCGTCGGCGCGCACGGCATCATGACGCTCAACGACTTCAAGTCGGTCGAGGGTGACCTGAAGACCGGCGTCGGTTCGCTGCCGGCGCGCCTCGGCGTCGATCGCGCAGCGAAGGTGGCCTGCTTCTTCATGACCCTGCCGCAGCTCGTCGTCGTGGCACTGCTGCTCTTCTGGGGGCGGCCGTGGCATGCGGGAGCGGTGGCGATCCTCGTCCTCGCCCAGCTCGGCCTCATGGTCCGTTTGCTCGAGCGGCCGCGGGAGCGGGCGCCGTGGTACAACGCGACCGGCACCAGTCTCTACGTGATCGGCATGATGGTCAGCGCGTTCGCGCTGCGGCCCCTGCTGCAGGTGCGAAGCGGATGACCCCCGGGCTCGGCTGGATCGGCATCGTCCGGCTGGGGCTGGTCCAGACCGCGCTCGGCGCGATCGTCGTCCTGACCACCTCGACGCTCAACCGCGTCATGGTGGTCGAGCTGGCGCTCCCGGCAGTGCTGCCGGGAGCGCTGGTGGCACTGCACTACGCCGTGCAGATGCTACGCCCGCGGCTCGGCTACGGGACCGACCGCAGTGGCCGCGCGACACCGTGGATCATCGGTGGGATGGCGGTGCTCGCCACCGGTGGGGTGCTGGCTGCCGTCGCGACCGCGTGGATGGCGACACAGCCCCTCGCCGGGGTGATGCTCGCCGTCGGCGCGTTCCTGCTGATCGGTGGCGGCGTCGGGGCGGCCGGCACGTCGCTCCTTGTGCTGCTCGCCAAGCGGGTCGACGAACGCCGCCGCGCGGCTGCGGCGACGATCGTCTGGGTCATGATGATCTTCGGCTTCGTCGTTACGGCGACGACCGCCGGCCACCTCCTCGACCCGTTCTCGAACGCCCGCCTGGTCGCGGTCACGGCAGGTGTCTCCGTGGTCGCCTTCGTGCTCGCGCTATGCGCCGTCTGGGGCGTCGAGCGCGGCGCGGGACCACCGCCGACGACCGCTGCGGCGACCCCCTTCCGCGACGCGCTGCGGCAGGTCTGGGCGGAGCCGGTCGCGCGACGCTTCACGGTTTTCGTCTTCGTCTCGATGCTGGCCTACAGCGCCCAGGACCTGATCCTCGAGCCTTTCGCCGGGCTCGTGTTCGGGCTGACGCCGGGCGAGACGACGCGACTGGCCGGCGTGCAGCATTCCGGCGTGCTCGCTGGGATGGTCATCGTGGCACTCGCCGCGACCGGCATCCGGGGCCGGCGCCTCGGCTCGCTGCGCGCCTGGACGGTCGGTGGCTGCGTGGCGTCGGCCGCGGCGCTAGGTGGCCTCGTGGTCGCCGGGCTCGTCGGCCCTGGCTGGCCGCTGAGGCCTTCCGTCTTCGCGCTCGGTCTCGCCAACGGCGCCTTCGCCGTGGCTGCGATCGGCTCGATGATGGGTCTCGCGGGCCAGGGCCGGCAGGCCCGCGAGGGCGTGCGCATGGGTCTGTGGGGCGCGGCGCAGGCGGTCGCGTTCGGCCTCGGCGGCTTCCTGGGTGCCGCCGCCGTCGATGTCGCGCGGCTCGTGCTCGGCTCGCCCGTCGCCGCTTACGGCACGGTGTTCGCCGCCCAGGCGGCGTTGTTCGTCCTCTCGGCAGCGCTGGCGGCGCGGATCGGGCAGCCGCCGACGCGGCAGATTTCCATCACGGCCGTGGGCGCGGTCAGCGCCGCCGGCCTCGGCGGACGGTGAGCGCCATGACAGACGAGCAATTCGACGCGGTGGTGGTCGGCGGTGGTCCGGCCGGAGCGACCGCTGCGACGGTGCTGGCCCGCGCCGGGCGGTCGGTGCTGCTGCTCGACCGGGCCGGTCGCATCAAGCCGTGCGGCGGGGCGGTGCCGCCGCGGCTCATTCGAGACTACGCCATTCCCGATGAGCTGCTGGTCGCGCGGATCACCGGCGCGCGCATGGTCTCGCCGGCGGACCGCCGCGTGCACATCCCGATCGAGGGCGGCTATGTCGGGATGGTCGATCGCGATGTGTTCGACGAGTGGCTGCGCGAGCGGGCCCGCGCCGTCGGCGCCGAGCGGCGTGCCGGGACCTTCGAGCGGCTGCTGCGCGACCCGGATGGCACTGCGGTCGTCGAGTACCGGCCGAAGGAGACCGGCCGGGCGGGCCCGACGCGGCAGGTTCGGGCGCGGTGCGTGATCGGTGCCGACGGAGCCAATTCGCAGGTCGCGCGGCAGAGTGTCCCCGGTGCCGACCGGGTGAGGCACGTCTTCGCCTATCACGAGATCATCGAAAGCCCGGCGCCGGGTTGCGCGGACTTCGATCCGCGCACCTGCGATGTCATCTATCGCGGTCGCCTCTCACCCGACTTCTATGCCTGGGTCTTCCCGCACGGTGCCACGACCAGCGTCGGCACCGGCAGCGCGAACAAGGGGTTCTCGCTGCGTGCCGCGGTCGCCGCGACCCGGGCCGCGATGGGTCTCGAGCACGCCCGGACGATCCGCTGCGAAGGCGCGCCGATCCCGCTCACGCCGATGCGGCGCTGGGACAACCGGCGCGACGTGGTCCTTGCTGGTGACGCCGCCGGCGTGGTCGCGCCGGCGTCGGGCGAGGGGATCTACTACGCGATGCTCGGCGGCGAGCTCGCTGGCGAGGCCGCCGACCAGTTCCTTGCGACCGGTGACGCGCGAGCCTTGGCGACGGCGCGCAAGCGGTTCATGCGCCTGCACGGCCGGGTGTTCCTGATCCTCGGCATGATGCAGTGGTTCTGGTACAGTTCCGACAAGCGCCGCGAGAGTTTCGTCAGCATCTGCCAGGACAAGGACGTCCAGCGGCTGACCTTCGAAGCCTACATGAACAAGGAGCTGGTCCGTCGCGACCCGCTCGCGCATGTCCGCATCTTCTTCAAGGATCTCGCGCACCTAGCGGGTTTCGCCCGGCCGTGACCGGGCCGGTGGGGATGGGCTTCGGCCGCTACGCCAAGCCCGTCCTCGCCGCGGCCGTGATCGCCGCGCTGGTCGCTGCCCTCGGCGGCGCGGCGACCGATCTCGGGCCGTGGTACCAAGGTCTCGTCAAGCCTTCCTGGCAGCCTCCGGACTGGTTGTTCGGCCCCATCTGGACGCTGATCTACGCCGTGACCGGGCTCGCTGGCGTGCTCTCCTGGATCGCGGCGCCGGCCGCCGGCCGCCGCAGGATCCTGCTCGCCTTCTCGTTCAACGCGCTGCTCAATGTCGCTTGGAGTGAGCTTTTCTTCCGGCTCCGCCGCCCGGACTGGGCACTGGCCGAGGTGGCGCTGCTGTGGCTGTCTATTCTGCTGCTGATGGCCGTCGTTCGGCCGTACAGCAAGCGTGCGGTCTGGCTTCTGGTACCCTATTTGCTCTGGGTGAGCTTTGCCGCGATGCTGAACTTGGCCGTGGTGCGCTTGAATGCGCCATTCAATCAACCATAGAGCGGATCGGCCGAGCACGCGAGTAGCTGGCGAGCACCTTCGCGCTGTCAAGCTGGCGGCGGGCCTGCTATGCAGGAAATGAAGGCGGCCGTGTCGGCACGCCCGGGGAAGTTTGGCCAACCGTCATGACCGCGGCGAGCATCGTGCAGCCCGACGTCACGCTGACGCTCGATCTCGCTGGCGTGATCCGCAAGGTCGAGCTGGCCGGCGACGTCGACGAGGCGCGCGCCGACGGCTGGGTCGGTCGACGCTGGGTCGAGACGGTCGACGAAAGCGCGTCCGACGTGGTCGCGCGGATGATCGAGGACGCGCTGAGCCGTGGGCTGTCGGCGTTCCATCAGGTGCCGCAGCGTTTTCCCAGCGGCCGCGAGCTGCCGATCGAGTACACGACGATCCGGCTCGGCGAGAACGCCGGGATGCTCGCCATCGGTCGCAACATCCAGGCCGTGACCGAGCTGCGCAATCGGCTCGCGGCAGCGCAGCAGGCGATGGAGCAGGACTACTGGCGGCTGCGGGAGGTCGAGACCCGGTATCGCGTTCTGTTCGACGTCGCGCAGGAGCCGGTGCTGACGGTGCGCGCCGTGGACCTGCGCGTCATGGAGGCCAATCCGGCCGCGATCCGCGCCCTCGGCGTCAACCCGGTCGGCCGCTACATGGCCGACGAGATCGCCACCGCCGATCGCGAGCGCTTCCTGGGCATGCTCCAGCGCAGCCGCGACAAGGGTCGGGCGCCGGGGATGATGGTCCATCTCGGCCGCGAGGCGCGCCCGTGGCTCGCCCGCTCCTCGCTGATCAACACCGCCGACGGCCCGACCTACTTGCTGCAGATGGCGCCGGTCGGCGGCGCGACGGTCACCCCCCCGGTCGAGCCACTCGCCGTGGAACGCCTGGTCGGACGCCTCCCGGACGGCTTTGTCGTCGTCGATGGTGAGGGACTCATCGTCTGGGCCAACGACACCTTCCTTGATCTTGCGCAGATCGGCGCGGCGCAAGCGGCGATCGGCCAGCCGCTCGGCCGCTGGCTCGGCCGCCCCGGCGCCGACCTGCCGGTGCTGCTCTCGGCGTTGCGCCGCTACGGCATGGTGCGACGGTTCGAGACCACGCTGACCGGTCTGCTCGGCACCGAGATCATCGTGGAATGCGCGGCCGGCGCCTCGACCGAGGGTGATCTCGCGCAGATCGGCATCGTCGTGCGCGAGGTCAACATGCGGGACGCCCGCACCGCCAATGGCCTCGGTGCCTCGCTCGAGGCGTTGGCCCGGCGCGTCGGTCAGACCCCGTTGCGGGAGCTGGTCGGCGAGACGGTCGCTACCGTCGAGCGGCACTCGATCGAGATCGCGCTGAGCCTCGCGGGGGGTAACCGCACAGCCGCCGCCGGCCTGCTCGGCCTCAGCCGCCAGAGCCTCTATGCCAAGCTCGCTCGGTACGGTCTCGACGACGGGGCCGACGGCGACGAGCGGGTTCGGGATTGGGAGCCTCACGTTTGAGTGGCGGCGGGCTCGGGCTCGCGATCGCACCCGCTCCGGCCTTCGGCGAGGCCGATCTTTCGAACTGCGAGCGTGAGCAGATCCATCTGCCGGGATCGATCCAGCCGCATGGCGCGCTCCTCGTCCTGAGCGAGCCGGAGCTGCAAATCGTCCAGGCGAGCGAGAACGCTGCCGGCATGATTGGCGTCGGCGAGGATCTGCTGGGCCGACGTGTCGCCGACCTGCCGGGCGACCTCGGCGCACGCCTGGCGCCCGAGCTGCGCTGGCCGCTCGACCAGATCCCGACGGCGCTGCGCTGTACCCTCGGCCCCGACGGGCGCGCGTTCGATGCCATGGTCCATCGGACGTTGGCGAGCGGGCTGATCGTCGAGCTGGAACCCGCCGGACCGCCGCTCGCCTTGAGCGAGCCCGTGGAAGCCGCGCTGAAGGCGATCGTCGCCGCTCCGGCGCTCCGCCCGCTTTGCGACGAGGCGGCGCGGCTGTTCAAGGAGATCAGCGGCTACGATCGGGTGATGATCTACCGCTTCGACGAGGAGGGGCACGGCGAGATCTTCGCGGAGGCACGGGAGCCGGCGCTCGAGCCCTATCTCGGCAATCGCTATCCGGCCTCGGACATCCCACAGATCGCGCGGCGCCTCTACGTCCGCAACCGGGTCCGCCTGCTCGTCGACCTCGACTACGTACCGGTACCGATCCGCCCCCAGCGCTCGCCGCTGAGCGGCACCGACCTCGACATGTCGCTGTGCGCGCTGCGCAGCATCTCGCCGATCCACGTGCAGTACCTGCGCAACATGGGCGTCACCGCGACCTTGGTCGCCTCTCTCGTGGTTGGCGGACGGCTGTGGGGCCTGGTCGCGTGCCACCACTATTCGGCGCGCCTGCTCCAGTACGAGCTGCGGCTCGCCTGCGAGCTCCTGGCCGAGGCGGTTGCGACGCGGATCACCGCCCTCGAGAGCTTCGTCCGCGCGCAAGCCGAGCTCGCCGTACGACGTATCGAGCAGCGCATGGTCGACGCGATCGGCCGCGACGGCGACTGGCGGTCGGCGCTGTTCGACAGCTCGCAGCCGCTGCTGCAGCCGATCCAGGCGACAGGCGCCGCGCTCCTGCTCGAGGGGCAGGTCCTGACCGGCGGCGAGGTGCCGAGCACGCCTCAGCTCCGCGAACTCGGTGCGTGGCTCGACAGGCTGCCGCGCGCTCCGGTCCATGCCACGGCCTCGTTGTCGCTCAACGAGCCGCGCTTCGCGCCCTTGCGCGAGGTGGCGAGCGGCGTGCTGGCGGTTCCCGTGTCGACACTGCCGGGGGAGTACCTCGTCTGGTTCCGCCCCGAGCGGGTGCGCACGGTCGCCTGGGGCGGCGATCCGACCAAGGCCGTGCTCGTCGGCGACGATCCGTCGAGCTTGTCCCCGCGTCGGTCCTTTGCGCGCTGGTACCAGCTCGTCGAAGGCACGGCCGACCCATGGGCCCCGGCCGAACTCGGCGCCGCGCGACTGATCGGCGAGAGCGTCGCCGACATGATCTTGCAGTTCCGTTCGGTACGGATGCTGATCGCGCGGGAGCAGATGAGCGAGGTCCAAGCTCAGGTGCGCCTCGCCGACCAGCCGGTTCTGCTGGCCGACGCGTCGGGAACGTTGCTGCTGATGAATGACGCCGCACGCGCGCTCCTGCCGCGCGGCTACGCGCCGCTCGAGCGGCTTGCGGATCTCGCCGATCTGGTGGTCGACGATGCGGCGGCTCGCCGCAACCTTCGTTCACTGGTCGACGAGCAGCGGAGCTGGCGCGGGGAGGTCGAACTGGCGACCGGCGAGGGCGCGATACGCCGCCTCCAGATCCGTGCCGACCCCGTCCTCTCGACGCCGCATCGGATCCTCGGCTTCGTGGTGCTGCTGACCGATCTGACCGAACGGCAGGAGGTCGAGGCCGCACGGCGGCGTTTCCAGTCCGGCATCCTCGACCTGAACCGGCTCTCCGTCCTGCGCCTCGACAATCACGCGGACCTGATTTTCCGCAACCTGCTCGCGACGGTCATCGGCAACGCCCAGCTCGCGGCGCTCGAAATCACGGACGGGGTCGATCTCGCGCGGATGCCGGAGCTGTTGGAGAGCGTCCGTGTCTCGGTCAGCCGCTCGAAGGAGCTGCTCGAGCACCTTGTGTGGCGGGCGGCCGAGGGCGGCCGGCCACACTGAGCGCCACCGCTCGTGACAGAGCGATGTTGAGCCGGAACGCAAGTTCGGCCTCGGCGATCACGCGGCCGCCATCGTCAGCGCCCACGAGATCGATCGCCTGGCGCACCCGCACGGTGAGACGCTCGATCGCGTCTCCCGCGAAGGCGTAGAAGGCCAGGGGCAGGGGCTCGAGCCGGAAGCTGCGAGCGAGGATCCGCGCCAGGATCTGCCCGCCGCTGAGGTCGCCGAGATAGCGGACATAGGCGTGGGCCACGAGGCGAACGCCACCGTCGCGGCTCGCCGCAGCGACAGCGTGTTCGTAGCGCACACCGGCGGGCAACAGGGGCACGGTGTTGCGCCAGTCGGGACCGGCCAGGGCGGCGAGGTCGTGGGCGACCGCTTCCGCACGATAGAGTGGCGGGTGCCGCAGCAGGCGGAGCGCCGGATGTTCGAGGCCGCGGTCGAGCGCCGCTTCGAGCGTCGCGTAGGCCGGATGGAGGTTCCGCAACAGCAGCGCGTAGCCGGCAGGATCGGCGCGGCCGCGCAGAATCTCGGCCACGTAGCCCGTGCGCTCAGCTTTCCGGTGCAGCGCCGACGTGGCGTGGCGAAGTCGCGCGCCCAGTGGCAGTGGCACGGCCTCATCAGCGCGAGGAGCGGGAGCAGCGGTGATCGACCCCAAGCGGACCTCGTCAGCGGCGCCGCGTCGTCACGGCGACAAACAACTAGGGGCCCGTGGCGTCGCCGTCACCCTCGGTACGGCGGCGCCACGGGCCCCAGGTGCCGGTGCCGCCTGGCTACTGCGTCGCGGGCACCGCCGCTGGCGTGCCGAGTCCGGTGTAGTCCTTGACCATACTCACGCCGTTGAGCGGCTTCGCCAGACCGACGTGGCAGGTTGCGCAGTTCGCTTTCGGCGCGTCGCCGTGCGGTCCGAGGCGGTTCGCCGGATAGGTGTCGCGCAGCGGATCGAGGTAGGCGACGTTGAGGTCCCGCGCCAACCGGATGCCGTGCCACGCCGTCACCCGCGCCGGCGTGCTCGCCTCCCACACGAAGAACGAGCGGCTATTGTGGCAATAGGTGCAGTTGACCCCCAGGCCGTCCGACATGTGCATCATCAGGCTGTAGGTCCACTCGGTCGCCTTGATGTCCTGGCTCGGTGTGCCCTCGGGCAGCGCCGAGGTCGCGATCACGCGGATGTTCTGATCGCCCAGGAGGAACGGGGAGAAGGGATCGGTCGGCAGCGACGCGGAGACGGCGGCGGCCGAGGCGACGTTCTGGCCGGCGCGGTACCCGGCCATACCGCGAACCGACGGCGGCCCGCGATCCTCGAACCAGATGTTCGCCGGGACGGGCTGGCCCCGGTGGCATGTGTAGCAGGTGACACCCACCGGCCCGACATGGCTGTGCCAGTCGTTGTTGATGTGCTGGGTCATCTGCAGCATGCGCCGCGCCACGACCTTGGTGTAGAGCGAGTCGGAGCTGAGCTCCTCGCCCTCGGCGTGGCAGTAGGCGCAGCCCTGCTCGGGCGACACCCACTCGGTGATGGCGGTCATCAGCCGGGTGAACTCGTCCGCGTCGAGATCGCCCAAGACCTGCACGTTCTGATACACCTCGCTGGACAAGGTCCCCGAGGGCTCGACCGGATCGATCGGCGGCGGCGCGACGTGCAGGGGTGCGGCCCGGGCGACGGTCCGCGGATTATTCACTTGCTCCATGCCGACGCCGCGGAAGCCGATCTGCACGGCGTCGATCGGCGGTCGGTCGAAGCCGATGTAGACGCCCAGCGCGATGATCACCATGCCGGCGACGATCGAGTAGAGGCCGAGCGGGTTCTTGTTCGGATCCATCTCTCGGCCTCCTACTGCAGGGCGGGGTCGACCACGGGTGGGAAGACCGCCGGGTAGTGCGGTGCCACGCCGTGCTTGACCGCCCAGAGGTACCAGTTGTCGACGACCGTGCCGGTCAGCAGGATGCCGATGCCGCCGGTCAGCGTGCACAGAACAGCGAACCACCACGCCCAGCGATGGATCGACTCCATCGAGGCGTTGAAGCCCATCGTCCAGCGCCAGAAGAGGGCGGCCCGCTCGGAGGCGGTGCCGCGGTCGAGGATCTGCTCGACCTCACGGTCGCCCCCGAAGCGGCTGACGGCCAGGATCGTCGCCCCGTGCATCGCGAACAGAAGCGTCGAGCCGTAGAGGAACACGATCGAGAGCGCGTGGAACGGGTTGTAGAACAGGTTCCCGTAACGGATGGAGAACGCGGCGGTCCAGTCCAGGTGGGGGAAAATCCCGAACGGGACCGCCTCGCTCCAGCTACCCATGAGCACCGGGCGGATGAAGCCCAGTACCAGGTAGAGCCAGATGGCCGAGGCGAACGCCCAGGCGACATGGGTGCCCATGCCGAGCGCGCGCGCCCGGCGATAGGTGCGAATCCACCAGAGGATGATGGACGCGGTGAGGAAGAAGCCGGCGAGCAGCCACCAGCCGCCCTCGTTCAGCGGCGGGATGCTGAGGCCGTACTTGGCCGGCGGGGGCTCGAGCGCCAGCCAGAACAGCTGGCGCACGAACTGGACCGGATCCCAGTTCACCGACGCCCACATGTTGAGACCGATGATCTCGATCGCGACGACACCGCAGACGATCGAGAGGACGCCGGTGACGCCGAGATAGATCGGACCGATCTGCGCGTCGCCGATACGCCCGAGGAAGTGGCTGAAGCGCGGAATGCCCTGGCGCTGCCAGTGGCCGCGGCCCAGCGGCACGCCGGCATGGGCCGGCGAGCGCACCTGGACCTGGGTGAAAATGCTCTGGTACTCGGCCATGGTCGTCGTCCCGCGCTAGCGCCAGATCGGCAGATCGAGCCACCAGTTCCACCATTCGGGCCAGCCGCGGGTCCAGAAGGGCCCGCTGATGACGATGCAGACCGCGCTGAAGAAGCCGGCCGACAGCGCCAGGAAGAGACCGAGGCGGTGGATGCCGAGTGTGCCGATCGAGTAGCCGATGTTGTCGCGGAAGAAGGTGTTCTCGTGGTCAGCACCCTTGACCGCTTCGCCGGGCTTCGGGTTGGCCGCGGAGAGGACCAGGGAGCCGTGCAGCGCCAGAGCCAGCGTGGTCGTGAAGAAGAACGTCACGGCCAGCATGTGCGCTGGATTGTAGTGGAAGTGGAGGTACTGGTAGCCGACGTTCGAGACCCAGTCGAGATGGCTGAAGATGCCGTAGGGGAAGCCATGGCCCCAGGCACCCATCAGCACCGGCCGGATCACGACCAGCGTGACATAGGCGAAGATCGCCACGCCGAAGGCGATCGGCACGTGGTAGCCCATGCCCAGCTTGCGGCAGATCTCGACCTCGCGGAGCGCCCAGGAGACGAACGAGCCGATGGCGCAGATCGTGATGATCTGCCACAGGCCGCCTTCCTTGAGCGGCGCCAGCGCGAGGCCGTAGCTCAGGTCGGGAGGGGCGATGTTGATCTGCCAGATGTTCCAGGTCGGGCCGATCGCGGCGCCGTAGACGATCAGCCCGGTGCCCAGCGCCGCGAAGAAGATCGTCGTCACGCCGAAGAACCCGACGTAGAACGGCCCGACCCAGAAGTCGAACAGATCGCCGCCGATCAGCGTCCCGCCCCGGATGCGGTACTTTTTCTCGAAGCTCAGCATCGCCATCGTTCAGTCCTCCGGGTGCGCGGTATCGCCGCCCGAGCACCCGACTTGGTCCTCGCAGCGGACGAGGCGGGCCGAGCCCGACCCCGTCCGCTGCCGTCGCCTAACGACGCCGTCCGCCGGCTCAGGCCGGGAGGACGAGCGAGCTGTGCGTCGTCTCGTTGGCCGCCGCGCGCGGGCCTTCCAGCCAGTTGAACCGGTCGGTGCTGAGCAGGATGAAGTGGATCAGCAACGCCAGAACGAACAGGAAGGTGAAGAGCGCGACCAACGTCCGACGCGGGTCGAAGAGAAGCCAGATTCGCCACATGTCCGGTTCCCCCCTATGCGACGAATGAGGTGAGCGAGGCCGCCGCCAGCTTCACGCCATCGACGAGCGACGCATACCCCCCCTCGGGCGGCAACCAGGGCCGCCACTGCCAGGCGAGGAAGTGCGCGATGATGGCGACGACGGTGAAGACGATGAAGCTCGTGACGAAGATGCCGTGGAACTCTCTCGCCTCCGACTCGCTCAACCCGGACAGAGACCCTCCCCCGGGATCAGTACCAACAGCCATTACCACGTCCTCCGGATGACGGGCCTTGCGGCCCTTGCCGCGCCGTTCCCGCGCGGCAGGGATCGCCTCGGCGCCGCGCGCCTCGGCGGTTCCTCCGCCCGGCTGGGCCGGGCGGAAGCTCGGTTGTGCCTAGCCCATGAAGGCAAAGGGCACGCATGCATGGGCCGCGGCCTTGGCCTCGGCGAAGATCGAGCGCCGCATGGCGAGGCCATGGCGGTCGTCGCGCCAGCGGCGCGGCAGCACCCGACCGAGCGCCGCCGCCGCCAGGCAGAGCGGGAAGCAGAGCAGGAAGATGATGCGGAACTCGGCGAGTTCCTCGCGGCGCACCTTGGCCAGCGCGATATCGGACCGGGTCATCGCGAACGGATCCTCCGGCGGTGGGCACGAGGCACGGCGACGGCCGTGCCGATCGGGTCGAAAGGAGGGGTCATGCGGCGCGGCTCCAGCCGAGCTCGGTGCGCGCGCGGGCCACGTGCTCGGCCGTCACCCGCTCGTCACCGCGGTGCAGCGCGTCACGCTCGGCGCGGTCGCGCAGCCGCTTCGCCGCGGAGATGCGAACCAGGAAGGGCTGTGTCTCGACGTACTCGTCCAGGGCGCGCTGGGCCGCCTCGTCCCACAGCCGCGTGTCCGACTGCGCGAGCCGTGCCGGTGTCGCGTCGACCTGATCGAGGTCGGTGCCGAGCGGCAGGATGTGGAACAGAGCGTCGAACAGAGCGTTGCAATATTCCTGGACGATGTAGGTGGCGCCGGCGTAGCCCATGAACGGGGTGCCGGTCGCACGGCGGATGATGGCGCCGGGGAACGAGGCCGGGATGTACATGCAGCGCCCGCCCTGCTCGGCGGCGTACATCCGCTCGTTGTACGAGCCGAACAGCACCAGCGGCGGCGACCTGCGCAGCGCCTCGCGGACCATGGCGTTGTCCGGCTTGCTCCCGGCAGTCCGGGCGAAGGCAAAGGTGCAGGGTACGCCCATCTCCTCTTCGAGGAAGCGGCGCAGTCCACGCGCATAGGTGTCGGTCGCGACGACGGCGAAGGACGCGGTGGCGAAGAAGTCCTGGGTGACGCTCCGCCAGAGATCCCAGAGCGGCTTGACGGTGGTGTGCTTCTCCCGCTCGATGAACGGCTCCGGATCAAGACCCGTCAGCTCGCCAAGCTTGCGCAGGAAGTTGGTGGTCGCGAACAGACCGATCGGCGCCTGAAGATAGGGGCGGTCGAGATCCTCGCACAGCTTGCGGCCGAACTCGCGGTACATGCAGACGTTGACGTCGGCGTCGGTGAGCCGCGGGACGTCCTCGAGATGCGCGCCGAGCGGGAAGACGAGGTTGACCTCGCAGCCGATGCCCTCGACGAGCCGTCGGATCTCGGCCAGGTCCGACGGCATGTTGAAGGTGCCGTAGATGGGGCCGATGATATTGACGCGCGGCCTCGTCCCGTCCGGCCGGGCGGTCTTGCGCCGCGCCTTCGCCTTCTTCGCCCCGAACTCCTGCCACAGCCAGTACATCGCGCGATCGGCGCTCTGCCACTGGTCCTCGTCGATCGTCCGCGGCAGGAACCGCATCAGGTTCGAGCCTTCGGGCGTCACCCCACCGCCGATCATCTCGGCGATGCTGCCGGTGACGACGATCGCCGGCAGGTCCGGGTCCTGGGTCGCCGAGGCACGCCGGAGCGCGTCCTCGGTACCGCTCATCGAGAGCTGCTCCTCGGCGAGGCCGGTAACCACGACCGGCAACTCGTGCGGCGGCAGCCCGTCCGTATAGTGCAGGACCGCGGTCACCGGCAGGTTCTCGCAGCCCACCGGTCCGTCGATCACCACCCGCAGGCCGCGGATCGCGGTGAAGACGTAGACCGCTCCCCAGTAGCCGCCGGCACGGTCGTGATCGAGGACCAGCATGGCTCAGGTCCCCACCGCCGTCTCGGCACGGGCCTTGGCCTCGCGCATCTTGCGGAACCGTTCCTTGGCCGCCGGATGCGCCTCCGGCACACCGGTCCAGCCATAGCCGGCGGCCTCGCCCTGGCCGACGCCGGCGAAGAACGCGACCATCCGGTCGAAGCGCTCCTTGCCGCGCGTCTGCGCCGCGACGATCGCCGGCAGGGCCGCCGCCCCCGCCGCGCCGAAGAGCGGCCGCGCCGAAACCATGTTCGTGAAGTAGATGGCCGGAATGCCGCGCTCCTTGGCCTTCTGGACGAGCGGTGTGGTGCCGATCGCGAGGTCAGGTCGGGCGTCCAGCATCGCCGCCACGTCCTGCTCGAGCGAGGCGCGGTACTGGACATGCACGCCGCGCGCTTCGAGCCAGTCGCGGTCGGGGTCGCTCCACTCGGTCCGCGGGCAGGCGGTGCCGACGTAAGGCACCACGGCACCGGCCTCGATCAGCAGCCTGGCCACGAGCAGCTCGGAGCCCTCGTAGCCGGACACGGTGACGCGCGCGGCGGTCCGGTTCGCGGCAAGCGCCGCGTCGATCGCCGGCAGCGCCTTGGCCTTGGCGGCGTCGATCGCCTTGGCGCCGATCCCGGCCGCCCTGCCGACCGCCTCGAGCCACGCCGCGGTTCCCTCGACGCCCACCGGCGCCGAGCCGACGACCGGCCGGCCGGCGGCACGGAACTCGCGCACCGTGGCGACGTAGAAGGGGTGCACCGCGGCGGCGACGACCGAGTCGAGCGCGGCGTAGAGATCGCGCCACTCGCGTGAGGGAAGCTGTGGCGCAAGCTGCAGCCCCATCGGGGCGAGCAGCGTGCCGACGCCGACCGGATCGGCCGGAAACAGCTCGCCGATCAGCGCCACGCTCGGGCCGTCGCCGGCGAGGTTGCGCGGCCGCGGCACCGGACCCTGCTCGGCCTCCTGCCGGGCGTAGCGGAGCATGGCGCCGGCCAGCACGTCCTTCGCCTCGGCATGGGTCGGGACGCCGAAGCCCGGGACGTCGATGCCGATGATGCGCACCCCCTCGATCTGCTTGGGCAACAGGTCGAGCGGCACGCCCGATGCGGTCGGCACGCAGAGATTGATGACGACGACGGTATCGTAGTCCTCGGGCCGTGCCGTCTCGAACACCGCGTTGCGGATGTCCTCGAAGAGCTGGCCGGTGACCAGCGTCTCCGAGTTGAACGGCACATAGCCGACGGTGCGCCGCGCGCCGTAGAAATGCGAGGTGAAGGTGAGGCCGTAAACGCAACAGGCCGAGCCCGAGAGGATCGTCGCCGTGCGCCGCATCCGGAGGCCGACGCGAAGCGAGCCGAACGCCGGGCACATCGACTGCGGCTGGTCGTGCGGCCCCTTGGGGTAGTCGCTGGCGTAGCGGTCGAGGGTGGTGCTCTTGCCGGCCTCGCGCGCGGCCGCGAGCAGCGTCTCGCGCCCGCCGTGGCAGCCGAGCTCCGCAGGCGTCGCCGCCTTGCGCTCGGGCCGCTCGAGGATGGTGATCGAGCCCATGGCGCCGGCCCTCACGCTCCCTCGTAGATCACTTCGAGGGACGGCTTCTGGGTGACCACGCCCCCGCACATATCGTCGGCGGTGGCCGGCTCGAGCACGTAGCCGCGCCCGACCGCATCGCCCTTGAACAAACCGAGGAGGGCGTCCTGCGAGAGCGGCGCCGGGCGGATCGGCGGCGCTTCGGCGACCTGGCGGGCCAGCTCCTCGAACATCGGCGCCCAGCGCCCCCCAGGCCGGCCGATGATCTCGTAGTTGGCGCTCTTCTTGCGGATGTCGTCGTCGGCCGGGATGGCGGCGAGGACCGGGATGCCGACGGCGGCTGCGAATGCCTGCGCCTCGCCGGTCCCGTCGTCCTTGTTCACCACCATCCCGGCGACGCCGACATTGCCGCCGAGCTTCCGGAAGTACTCGACCGCCGAGCAGACGTTGTTGGCAACGTAGAGCGATTGCAGGTCGTTCGAGCCGACGACGATCACCTTCTGGCACATGTCCCTGGCGATCGGCAGGCCGAAGCCGCCGCACACCACGTCGCCCAGGAAGTCGAGCAGGACGTAGTCGAAGCCCCACTCGTGGAACCCGAGTTTCTCGAGCAGTTCGAAGCCGTGGATGATGCCGCGTCCGCCGCAGCCTCGGCCGACCTCGGGTCCGCCCAGCTCCATGGCGAACACGCCGTCGCGCTTGAAGCAGACGTCGCCGATGACGACCTTCTCGCCGGCGAGCTTCTTCCGTGAACTGGTCTCGATGATGGTCGGGCAGGAGCGCCCGCCGAAGAGCAGCGAGGTCGTGTCGCTCTTCGGATCGCAGCCGATCAGCAGGACCCGCTTGCCCTGCTGCGCCATCATGTAGCTGAGGTTGGCGAGGGTGAAGCTCTTGCCGATGCCGCCCTTGCCGTAGATGGCGATGATCTGGGTCGCCTTGCACGGCGGTTCGGTGGCGACCGGGTCGGGCGCGACCGCGGCCTCGGCGCGGAGCTGCTCGGTCAGGGTCGCGGGCAGGGCGTCGAGGCTCATGCCGTTCCCCTCCAGTCGAGGACCATCTTGAGACAGGCCGGATCGCCGAAGGCCGTCTCGTAGGCCGCCGCTGCGGACGCCGCCGAATGCCGATGGGTGATCAGCCCGTCGAGCGCGAGGCGTCCCTCGGCGATCGCCGCTCGGGCCGCCGCGAGGTCGGCGTCGCGCCATTCGGCGGCGATGCGGAGCCGCGCCTCGCGCATGAAGGCCGGTGGGAAGGCGAAGCGGAGCGGCTCGCTGTAGAACCCGGCCAGCACGACCTCGCCGCCCGGCGCGAGCCGGCCGATCAGCGTGTCGAGCAGCCCCGCGTCACCGCTCACATCGACGATCGTGTGGTAGTCGCAGCGCCGGTCCGTGGCGGGATCGACGACCCGATAGCCGGTGGCACCGGTCATCCGCTGCGGGTTGGTCTCCCAGACGATCGGAGCGCCGCCGTTGGCGACCGTGAGGCGGGCCAGGAGGCGGCCGAGGACGCCATGGCCGACGATCAGTTCCGGCAGGCTGCCGCCGGCGATCACGTGCTGGGCCGTGGCGGCCAGCGCCAGCAGGACGCCCCGCTCGCCAAGCTCCTCGTCGATCGGCAGCGCACGGGCGGCCGGCACGACCAGCCGCGCCGCCGCCCCACCGAACAGCCCGCGCACGCCGTCGAAACAACGCGCGCCGGGGACGAACACGAACTGCCCGACGCGGGCGTCGGCCTCGGGGCCCGCTGCGCTCACGCGGCCGACCGCCTCGTAGCCCGGCACGAGAGGATAGCCCATGCCCGGGAAGGGCGGCATCCGCCCGGTGTAGAGCAGCCGCTCCGTGCCTGTGCTGATCCCGCTCCAGGCGACGTCCACGACGACGTCGGCCTCGCGGGGCGGCGTCAGGGCGACGCGGTCGAGGCGCAGCTCCTCAGGTCCCCTCAACACCACGGCGACGGTTTCCATAGCGCTCCGCTGCCACCCCAATTCCCGCGGCCGCTTCAGGTCGGCTCCTATGTCAGGCTAGTTTGACAGTCAGAGATGTCAAGTCGAACGAACAGCCTGGGGAGGCGTCCGCGCAACGACCAAGCCGGTAAGAAGTGGCAGGCGCGTCCGGTGCTGCCGGATCGCGGTGAAGCCCGCGCGACGGAGGAGGTCTTCGAGCTCCGCGAAACGGCGCGGCCGGCCTTGACCCATGGCCAGCAGATAGAAGCCGAAATAGGCGTCGCCGACGCGCTCCGCGCCGCGCGCGCCGGCGAGCGGCTCGGCGATCAGCAGGGTGCCCCCAGCCGGCAACGCCTCGCGGACGCTCTCGAAGAGCCGCAGGACCACCGCGTCGTCATGGTCGTGGACGATGCGGACCAGAGACACGAGGTCGGCGCCGCGCGGCAGGGCGTCGATCATGAAGTCGCCGCCGACCACCTCGATCCGCCGGGTGAGGCCGGCCGCTCCAAGCCGCACCCGAGCACGCTCGGCCACCGCCGGCAGGTCGAGGAGGACCAGCTCGAGGTCCGGACAGCGCTCGGCGACCGCGGCGAGGAACGTTCCGTCTCCGCCGCCGACATCGAGGAGCCGGCGGTGTCGGCGGAAGGGGTAGGCGTCGAGAACCTCGGCGGCGACCGACGGCTGCGAGGCGCCCATGAGCGCGGTGTAGGCCGCGACCCGCGCGCCGGTGAGTGCCTCAGCCGCGGTGCCGCCGGCATAGGCCCAGTAGTCGGCGAGCTGTGTGCTCGGGCGCCGGCCGCGAAGCAGCGCCACGGGATCGGCGAGGTCTCGGTAGAGCATCCGATGATGGCGGATCATCGCGGCGATGCCGGGGTCGCCGACGATCGCCGCGCCGAGCGGGCCGAGCCCATAACCGGGAGGACGCCGCTCGAGCAGTCCGAGGGCTGCCGCCGCGCGGAGCAGGCGCTCGGCCGCCGCGGGCTCGAGTTCGAGCTCGGCGGCGACGTCCGCGATCGATCGGGGCCCGTCGGCGAGTCGCTCGAGCAGCTCCAGCTCGATACAGGCCGCGAGAACCTGGGCGTAGACGAAGCCGGCGCAGAGGTCGAACGCGGCCCGCGCCTGCCGGCGCGCGATTGGGCGCGTCAGCGGGAAGGTCGCCGCGAGGCGTCGGAAGCGCGCGCTGCGCAGCAACGAATCGCGCCAGCGCCGCCAGCGCTCGATCACCTCCACCGCGCTCCGCGGCCGTCGCCGCGGCGCCTCACGCCGCGACGCGGGCCAGCCCCTCGGGCAGGAACCGCTTCGCTTGCAGCGCGATGAGCCCGCGCAGCGCGGCGGCGCCGGGGCAGGGCGGGATCGCCGCGATGGCTTCGGCGACAAGCTCGTCGAGGCGTGCGATGGCGCCACGCAGCCCGAGCTCCGAGGCCGCGCTGCGCCGTCCGAGCACCACGTCACGGCCCACGGGCTTGCCCAGCTCGGCGGTCGTGCCGGCAGCATCGCGGATGTCGTCGGCGACCTGGTAGGCTTCGCCGAGACGCTCGCCGAGGGTACGCCAGGGTGTGGGGTCGTGGCCGGCCGCAACCGCGCCGGAGATCGCCGCGCCGACGAACAGCGCACCGGTCTTCGCCCGATGGTACCGGGCCAGCTCCACGTCTTCCTCGGCTTCCCAGCCCTGGCCGGCGACGATCCCCGAGGGCATCCCGACCGCCTGCGCCACGGTCGTGACCAGCGCCGCGAGCCGCGACGGCACCGCACCGCCGGCGCGTGCGAGGGTCGCGAAGGCATGGACGATCAGCGCGTCGCCCGCCAGTACCGCGAGCGCCTCCCCGAACGCGGCGTGCACCGAGGGCTTGCCCCGGCGGAGCGGCGCGTCGTCGAAGCAGGGCAGGTCGTCGTGAATCAGGGATGCGCAATGGAGCAGCTCGATGGCGGCCGCGGCGGCGTTGCTGAGTTCGGGCTGATCGTCGCCGCAGGCGAGCGCCACGGCGAGGCAGAGCCGGGGCCGGATCCGCGCGCCTCGGGGGAAGACCGCATAGCGCATGGCCTCGGCGAGCCGGGGCGGGGCCTCGCTCGTCGTGGTGACGGTCAAGGCGCTGACGAGTGCATGCTCGATACGGGTGGCGACATCCACGGCGGAGCCTCCGGCGCGGCCAAGCTGTCAAGCTTGATTGTCACACCAAATTGTCAGCACGTATAGACAGAATCGTTCGCCACCTGGGGCGAGGGGGAGGGGCCGCGTGCCCACAGAGCGCGTCGTCATCGTCGGCGCCGGGATCGGCGGGCTAGCCGCCGCCATGCATCTGGCAACGCGCGGGCTCGCCGTCACCGTGACCGAGCGGGCCGGCGCGCCGGGCGGCAAGATGCGGCAGGTGGAAGTGGCCGGCCATCGGATCGACGCGGGCCCGACCGTGCTCACCCTGCGCAATGTGTTCGAGCGGCTGTTCGCCGATGCTGGAACCAGCCTCGACGCCCATGTCACCTTGCGCCCGCTGGACATCCTCGCCCGCCACGCCTGGGATGCCGACACCCGGCTCGACCTCTACGCCGACCGCGAGCGGTCCGCGGAAGCGATCGGTGCGCTGGCCGGCCCGGCCGAAGCGCGGCGCTTCCGCGCCTTCTGCGCCCACGCCCGGCGGGTTTGGGAGACCCTCGAGCGGCCGTTCGTGATGGCCGCCGAGCCGAGCCTGCCGGGGCTGTTGGGCGGGGTCGGCGCCAAGGGGCTGGCTCGGCTTCCCGAGATACGCCCGTTCAGCAGCCTGTGGCGTGAGCTGGGCAGCTACTTTCACGATCCGCGGCTGCGCCAGCTCTTCGGCCGGTACGCCACCTATTGCGGCTCGTCGCCGTTCGACGCCCCCGCGACCTTGATGCTCGTGGTCCATGTCGAACTTGAGGGCGTTTGGACGGTCGAAGGCGGGATGCACCGGCTGGCGAGCGCCATGGCGGCGCAGGCCCAGCGTGCCGGCGCTCATTTGCGCTACGCGGCGCATGTGGCGGAGATCCTCTTCGCGGGTGGCCGTGCCGCGGGCGTGCGCCTCGCCGATGGCGAGGAGCTGCCGGCCGATGCCGTGATCGTCAATGCCGACGTGGCGGCGCTGGCGACCGGTCGGCTTGGTGCGGCGGCCAGGCGCGCGGTCCCGTCGATGGCGGGTGTAGCCCGCTCGCTCTCGGCGCTGACATGGTGCCTCCATGCGCCGGCCGAAGGCTTTCCGCTGGTCCGACACAACGTGTTCTTCTCAAGGGACTATCGTGCCGAGTTCGACGACATCCTGCTACACGGACGGCTGCCCGCCGAGCCCACCGTCTATGTCTGCGCACAGGATCGCGACGACGAGCCGAACCCGGCCGGCGCAGCCGGCGAGCGCCTGCTCTGCCTGGTCAATGCTCCCGCCGTCGGCGACAGCCGGCGGTTCGACGCCACGGAGATCGCCGCATGCGAGGCACGCACCTTCGCCTGTCTGGAGCGCTGTGGGCTGCGGCTGGCGCGCTCGGCAGAGCGCCAAGTGGTCACGACACCGCAGGACTTCGCCGAACTGTTCCCGGCAACGGGTGGGGCGCTCTACGGCCGGGCGACCCATGGCTGGCGCGCCTCCTTTGCGCGTCCGGGGGTGAGGACGCGGTTACCGGGCCTCTACCTCGCGGGGGGCAGTGTCCATCCGGGCCCGGGCGTGCCGATGGTGGCGCTCTCGGGACGGGCGGCGGCCGCCGCCGCCCTGACCGACCTCACTTCGACGCGGCCATAGCGCCAGGCGGCTACCGCTGGTGGTATGTCGATGCGCTCAGCGACGACGGGCAGCATGGTTTGACGCTGATCGCCTTCGTCGGCAGCGTGTTCTCCCCGTACTATGCCTGGGCCCGGGCGCGTGGCCGAGCCGATCCCGAGGATCACTGCGGCCTCAACGTCGCGCTCTACGGTCGTCGCGGGCACCGCTGGGCGCTGACCGAGCGCCGCCGCCGCTCGATCGAACGGACGCCGACAGAACTGCGCCTCGGCCCGAGCACGCTCGCCTGGGAGGGCGACACGCTGGTTGTCCGGATCGACGAGACGACGGTGCCGTGGCCGTCGCGGCTCCGCGGCACCGTCCGGGTCGATCCGCTGGCGCTCACCGGCCATGAGGAGGTGCTCGACTCGCGAGGGCGTCATCGGTGGTGGCCCGTGGCGCCTTGCGCCAGCGTGGAGGTCGCCTTCGAGAGGCCGACGTTGCGCTGGCGCGGGTCCGGCTATCTTGACGGCAACGCCGGCGACGAGCCGATCGAGCAGGGGTTCGTCGCGTGGGATTGGTCGCGCGCGAGCCACGGCGGAGGCACGACCATCCTCTACGATGCCGAGCGGCGTGACGGCAGCGACCTGTCACTCGCGCTGCACGTCGACCGCACGGGTCGCGTCGAGCCGTTCACTGCGCCACCGCGAGCTGCCCTGCCGACCACGCTGTGGCGGGTCCGGCGCGCGACACGCAGCGACCCGACCGATCCCGCTCGGGTCGTGGCAACGCTCGAGGATACGCCGTTCTACGCCCGCTCGCTGGTGGCGATGGGATTGCGCGGCGCGGCCGTCACGGCGATGCATGAGAGCCTCTCGCTCGAGCGCTTCGCCACCCCGTGGGTCCGCATGCTGCTGCCCTTCCGGATGCCGCGCGAACTGCCCTGAGCCGTCACGGGTCCTTGGTCCTCATCGCCTCCGCGGCGCGCTGTCGCTCACGGTAACGGCGCAGCGAAAGAAGCTCGCGTGCGCCGAAGCCGATCACCAGCGCGGCAACGAGCGCGAGCTCCAGGACGATGAGAGTGCCAGAGGTCAAGGCAACGGGCTCGCTGGCTCAAGAGCAGAGTGGTTGTAGAACCGCCTCATCCGAGGCCCCACCCCGGTGGCCGCCATTGGCGCGTCCACTCATAAGGTGGGACCTAGTCGGCTGTGCCGCTTCGGGCAAGCCGCGGCGATGATCGATCGCGGTCATCCGCCGCCGGCGCGAGCCAGCTCGCGCCGCTCCAGGCGCTCGAACAGGTCGAGCACGCTGACGATGCGTTGGCGGAGGTCCCAGAACGGAACATTCGCCAACGTCGTGGTACGCGGTGGTGTCGCGGCCACGGCGTCGAGAAGGAACTGGGCGTCGGGTAGTGGGGGCGGTGGCTCCGGCGCCGGAGCGGTTGGGGTGACCGTGGCCAGCAGCGAGCGCGTCAGCAGGGCGAGCTTGCGGCGGCTCGGCACGACGGTCCGTGTGCCGACCGAGTCGAGCCCGCGTCGTTCCAGCTCGTGACCGATTGCGCCGTAGAGATAGCGTGCCGCCTGGATGCCTGGACGGCAGGGCGCCGGTAGGCGATCGATGCCGTCGCCCGCGCGTTCGTAGAGCCGGTCGGCGGCACGCAGCAGACGTCGAATTACGTCGCCCAGCGGCTCGCTGAACCTCGGGCGCCGGAGCCAGGCATCGGGATCGATCCCGGCCTCGCGAAGCCAAGCCAGCGGCAGATAGATTCGCCCCGCACGGGCGTCCTCACCGACATCGCGGGCGATGTTGGAGAGCTGCATCGCGACGCCGAGATCGCACGCCCGGGCGAGGGTGGCCGGTTCGCGGCAGCCCATCAGCAGCGTCATCATGATGCCGACGGTGCCCGCGACACGAACCGCGTAGGCCTCCACCTCGACCAACGTCTCATAGCGCCGCGCCTGGGCATCCCATAGGAAGCCCTCGAGCAGGGCCTCCGGCACCGCGCGGGGGATCGCATAGCGCGCGACCACGTCGGCAAAGGCGCGGTCGACCGGGTCGGGCCAGGGCTCCCCGGCGTAGGCCGCACGCAGTCGACGGTGCAGCTCGTCGACTGCTTCCTGGCGACCGCCGTGCAGATCGACCGCGTCGTCGGCCAGCCGGCAAAACGCGTAGAGGCCGGTCGCCGCCTCGCGGACCGCCGCCGGAAGGAGCAACGAGGCGGCCGAGAATGTCCTCGACCCGCGGCGCAGCAGCGCCCGGCACTCGGCCAGATCGGCGGGTGAGGCGAGGCCCGGCTCAAACGAGGGCGGCGGCATCGGGGACCACGCGATCAAGCACCCGGGCCGACGACAGCACGCCCGGCAGGCCCGCACCAGGATGCGTGCCGGCACCCACGAGATAGAGGCGGTCGAGTTCCTCGCTGCGGTTGTGTGGGCGGAACCAAGCGCTCTGGGTCAGCACCGGCTCGAGCCCGAAGGCGGCACCGTGGACCGACAGCAATCGGTCGCGGAAATCCAGCGGCGTCAGCAGCCGCGAGGTGGCGACGCTGTCGGCGAGGCCCGGCAGGACCGTCGCCGCGAGATGCGCTTCGATACGTCGGCGATAGGGCTCGGCGGCGCGCTGCCAGTCGATGTTGCCCAGCAGGTTGGGGACCGGCGACAGGACGTAGAACGCGTCGCAACCCGGTGGCGCCAAGCTCGGGTCGGTCGCCGTCGGCCGATGCAGGTACAGGCTGAAGTCGTCGGCCAGCACCTTACGCTCGAAGATGTCGTCGAGCAGCGCGCGATAGCGCGGCCCGAGCATGATCATGTGGTGCGGCACGTCTTCATAACGGCGTCGCGTGCCGAAATACCAGACGAACAGGCTCATCGAGTAGCGAGCCCGCGCGAGACGCCGTGCGGTCCACCGGCGCCGTGCTCCCCCGACCAGGTGATCGTAGGTCCAGGCCGCATCGGCGTTGGACACGACGAGGTCGGCCGGGACGATCTCGCCCGATGCCAGGACGACACCGGTCGCGCGGCCCTGACGCTGCGTGATGGCACGGACCTCCTGCCCACATCGAACCCGGCCGCCGAGCGAGCCGATCAGCCGCACCAGACCCTGAACGAGCCGCCCGGTACCGCCCATGGCGAAGTGCACGCCCCAGCGCTGCTCGAGGCACGCGATCAGGGCGTAGATCGCGCTCGCACGGAATGGGTTGCCGCCGATCAGCAGCGGATGGAAGCTGAAGACGACGCGCAGCCGTTCGTCGCGGAAGAAGCGCGCGACGAAGCCGTAGACGCTGCGATAGCCCTGCAAGCGGAGCAGGTCCGGCGCGATCCGGACCATGTCGGCGAAGCGGCCGAACGGTACGTCGCCGAGCTGCTCGAACCCGATCCGATAGATCTCCGCGCTCGCCGCCATGAAGCGGTCGTAGCCGGCGACGTCGCCCGGTGCGAAGCGCGCGACCTCGGCCCGCATCGCCGCCGCGTCGCCGCTGTAATCGAAGTGCCGCCCGTCGTGGAAACGAATGCGATAGAAGGGCGACAGCGCGCGCAGCTCGACATCGTCGGCGAGCCGCCGGCCACAGAGGCCCCACAGCTCTTCGAACAGGAACGGCGCAGTGACGATCGTCGGCCCGGCATCGAAGGTGAAACCGTCCTGCTCGTGGACGTAGGCGCGGCCGCCCGGGGCATCGAGGCGCTCCAGCACCGTGACGCGAAAGCCGCGCGCGCCCAGGCGAACCGCAGCGGCGAGGCCACCGAAGCCGGCGCCGATGACCACCGCGTGCGGCCGTTGATCGAACGCGTTGCCGGCGTCCATCTCAGTGGTCACCCTCGCGCCGTGCGATCCACCGCCGCGTCCGGCGGACCCCCAATGCCACCAGGAGTGCGACCAGTGGGATGGCGATCCCGGTTGTCAGGTCCGGCTCGACCGGCAGATCCGCCGCCTTCAGGCTCTTGGCCGCGTAACCGATCAGCCCGACGACGTAATAGGTGACCGCCGCGACCGAGAGGCCCTCGACCGTCTCCTGCAGGCGCAGCTGCAGCTTGGCGCGGCGGTTCATCGATTCGAGCACGGCCTGGTTCTGGCGCTCCCGGGTGATGTCGACCCGGGTCGAGAGAAGCTGGGTGACGCGTGCCGCACGCGTCGACAGGGCCTCCTGCCGGGCAGCGAGCGCGCGACAGGTGTGCATCGCCGGCGCAAGCCGCCGTTGCATGAACTCCCCGAAGGTCTGGATCCCCTCGATCCGCTCCTCGCGGAGTTCGGCGATGCGCCGCTGGACGAGCTCGTAATAGGCGTTGGCCGCGCTGAAGCGGTAATGGTTCTCCGCGGCACGCTTGCTGATCGCCGCTTCGAGCCGGGTCAGGCGCTCGAGGAGGAGGGGCTCGTCGGCCTCTCCGGCGTCGGCCAGTGCGGCCGTGATCGCCGCCAGCTCCTGCTCGTGCCCGGCGAGCGCCGGGGCCAGCTCGCGCGCGACGGGCAGCGCCAGCAGCGCAAGGATCCGGTAGGCATCGATCTCCACCAGGCGTTGCACCATGCGGCCGGCCTGTCGGCGCGTCATGCGCCGGTCGAGAAGCAGCACGCGCCCGAAGCGATCGGGGTGCACGCGGAGGTCGGTCAGCGCCGTTCCGTTGCCCCCGCCGACGCGCGAGCCGATCAGGGTGTTTCCGGCGAACAGGCGGGCGGCCAGATCCCCGACGTCCAGCTCCTCGGTTCCCGCTTGCAGGAGGGCGAGGTTGGTGGCGACCAGGACCTCGCCCGGAAGCCGGGCGACCCAGTCCGCCGGCAGGAGGGAGATGGCCGGCTGCCCGAACGGATCGCGCGGATCACAGCCGGGGGCGATGAACTTGTAGCGCGTGAACTCGGTGTGCCGCTCCCACTTGACGCGGAGCGCTCCGAGGCCGGTGGCGTAGTGGTTGGCGTTCGCCGGAGGTGGTTCACCGTCATGGCGCCGCACGAGCTCGGCCAGATGTCGGTACTGCGCGTCGCGTTCCGACCAGGGTGTGTAGAGTGCAAGGAAGCTGATCCGGGTCGGCGTGGTCAGCGGCTCGGGCGGTCGGGCGTGAACCTCGTCGTTGAGTTCCAAACGTTGCGGGTGATCCGCCGCGCCGAGGGTCGACGCCGCGACCGGAGCGCTCGTCCCCATCGCCCGATCTTCGACTGTCGGCTCGCTGTGCACGATCGGCCCCCACCTCCCTGCGCGCCCGACCATAGGCCGAAGGGTGCGACAAGACCAAGCCGGCTCAGGTCGGCGTGGCGGCAGCAACGATGCTGAGCTCCGCCGCGACCCGGTGAATCAGCTCGGCCGCGTCGGCCGGCCGCTCTTCGTGCGCGAGATGACCGAGGCTTGGCATCGGGATAAGCCTTGCGGTCGGCAGGACCGCCTGGATGCGGCGCGCCTCGGACGGACGTACCGTGCGATCGTTGGTTCCAACTACTAGCACCAACGGCATCGGCAGCCGTGGCAGGTCGCGCGCGAGCGCCTCGAGATCCCAGTTGGCCATCATGCCGAGCGCGGCGGCGACATGGTCTGGATCGCCCGCGAGGCGCCGGTAAAGGTCGGCACCGGCCTCGTCGATCGTCGAGCCGGTAGCGTCCAGCATGCGCCGGATCACGGCGGGATCGCGGCGGACCCGCCAGGCAAACAGGCGGGCGGTGGCGTCGCTGGTGGCTACCAGCTTGGCCAAGGGAGAGAATAGCTGGCCAGCCACGCCGCGGAGCGGCAGCAAGGCACCGTTGAAGCTCAGCAGCGACCGCGGTGCGATGCGCGCATCGAGCGCCATCCGGGCGAGCACGGCGGCGCCGGCCGAATGCCCCGCGACCAGCGCGGGGGCGACCCCGAGCCGCTCCAGCAACGCAGCGAGCCCGGCGGCCATGCCGGGCAATGACATGCCGGAGGCCGACGGCAGCGCGGTGAATCCGTGCCCGGGCAGATCGGGAACGATTGTCTGGAAGTGCGCCGAGAGCAGCCGCGCGGGCCCGGCCCAGGAATGCGCGGAAGCCCCGGTCCCGTGGACCAACAGCAGCGGCGGACCGCCACCGAGGATTTGGACGTGCCAGCGGAGCCCGGCGGCCTCCACGAACCGGCTGTGCTCCCGCAATGGCCAGCTCGGCGGCACGTGCTCCCAACGCGGCGGCGCTTCCCGCGAATCAGCATGGCCTGTACGGCAGCCGGCCATCAAGCGGCGCGAGCGGGCCCGGCGGTCGCGACCACGGCGCGAGACAGCGCGGTGGCGTCCGCGTGCGGCAGCGGCAGGTAGGCGGCGCCCATCACCCGTGCGAGATCCGCGGCGACGGGCTGTGGGCGGGGTGAGGTGTCGATCAGCAGGCTGGTGAGCCCGATCTCGCGCAGCGCCGTGGCGGCGGATCGCGCATCCGCCTCGGCCTGGACGCGGCCTCCTGTGCCGTCACGCGCGACGTTGGCGCGGCCGTCGGTCAACACCACGACCACCACCGACTCGCCTCGGCGTCGAAGGCCCTCGGCGAGAACGCGCACCGCGTCGATCCCGGCGGCCAGCGGGGTGCCGCCGCCGCCGGGGAGTGCTGCGAGGCTCCGCCTGGCGCGGACCAGCGACCGGGTGGGAGGCAGCAGGAGTTCGGCCCCGCGGCCGCGGAACGCGACGAGGGCCACACGATCCCGGCGCACATAGCACTCGGCGAGCAGCAGCTCGACAGCACCCTTGGCCTCCGCCAGCCGGTGCAGCGCCTGCGAGCCCGACGCGTCCACCGCCAGGATCGTCGTCGTCTGCGCCCGCTGCTTGAGGCGGCGGATGCGGAAGTCGTCGGGACGGACGGCGATCCGACCATCCGTCGCGGAAATCTGCGCGCGCCGAAGGGACTGCCAGGGTGCGGCGGCGCGCAGCGTGTCGATGAGACTGAGGCGCGCTCCGGCCCGCGGCGATCCCGACCGCACGCCGACCGGGCGCCCGCGCAGCTTGTGCCGCAGCGCGGCGCCGCTGCGACCGGCGGCGCCGGCTCGCCGGCGCCCGCCGTCGCGCAGCCGCGCCAGCATGTCGGGCGGCATGGTCGCCAAAGCCGCCTGGAGCACGATCTCGGTGAGCGAGTCGTCGGAACTCGCGGTCCGGTCCTCGGGAGCGTCGGTCGGCGCCGGTGGCTCCGGCGGCGCATCGGTCTCCGGCCTGGCTGGCGCGGCGAGGGCACGTGGTGCGAGGACGAGCCGCGCGGCGACACCGGCGTCGCGCTCGTCGATCCGATCGCGGCCGGCGAGAGCGGCGGCCGCGCGGGCGACGCGCAGCGCCAGCAGCGGGACCCGCAACGAAGGAATCCCGAGCATCAGCGCGGCCTCGCACAGGGCAGCGACCACCGTCTCGTCCGATCGCACGGCCACAACCTCGCGGACGCGTTCCACCTCGGGCTCGTCGTCCGGCAGCGACGCCTCGCGAAGCGTGACGCTCGCGAGATCGAGATGGATCGCAAGCCGGTCGCACAGGGAGGCGGGCGGACGCTCCTCGGTGCTCACACCCTCGTCGAGCGCAACCACGCCGATGCGGCAAGGATGCTCAAGCGTCAGGCCGTCCCGCTCCGCGACGACCGCACCACGGTCGAGTGCCGCGGCGAGGTGGCCTGCCAGCGTCGGGCTAAGGCGCTCCGCCATCGGGACGAGCAGCAGGCCACCATGCGCGGCCGCGAGCAGCCCTTGCTCGGCCACGGGCCGGCCGGCGCGGAGTGTCGCCGCGAGGTCGAGCCCGCCGAGGAGGCGGTCCTCGCCGATCTGTGGCGGCAGTCGACGGAGAGGTACCTCCCCGCGCAGGGAGCGTCGGCACAGCGCAAGCCAGCGATCGCGAACTGGCCCATAGGGGGCACGCAACAGAATTCCGCCGATCCCGGCGGGATCGGCGGCGAGGAGCCGGACCGCGAGCACGGCGTCCGCCCACACCGCCGCGGCTCGGGGAGCACTGTCGCTCACGACCCGAGCTGCTCCTGCACCGCGCGTTCGACACGAGCGGTCGAGCCGGCCTCGTCGAGCGGGTTGCGACGCAGCCGATGGCGCAGGGCCGGCGCCGCCATGCGTCGCAGGTGGGTGTCTCCGACCTCGACGTCGCCTTCCAGACAGGCCAAGGCGCGCGCGGCGCGGATCAGAGTGAGCTCGCCACGGAGGCCGTCGGTGCCGAGCGCCATGCAGAGCTTGGCCGCGCGCTCGAGCGTGTGCTCCGACACCGGCATAGTCCCGAGCCGCTCGCGCGCCGCCTCCAGACGCCGGCGGACCTTTCCATCCTCACGCCGCCAGCGGGCGAGGAAGGCATCCGGATCGCGCTCGAAGGCATCGCGTCGCCGGACCACCTCGACGCGGGTCGGCAGGTCGTTGGGGGTCCGCACCTCCACCGATAGACCGAAGCGATCGAGCAGCTGGGGCCGGAGCTCACCCTCCTCGGGATTGCCGCTGCCGACGAGGACGAACCGCGCCGGGTGACGGATGCTGAGGCCCTCGCGCTCGACCACGTTCTCGCCCGAGGCGGCGACGTCGAGGAGCAGGTCGACAAGGTGATCCTCGAGAAGGTTGACCTCGTCGATGTACAGGAAGCCGCGATGTGCGCGGGCCAGAAGCCCCGGCTCGAAGGCCTTCTCGCCACGGGTCAGCGCACGCTCGAGATCGAGCGCTCCGACGACGCGATCCTCGGTCGCGCCGAGCGGCAGGTCGACAACCGGCACGGGCACACGGGAAGGCTTGCGAGTGCGTGCGGCGGCAGGCACAGGACAGGCCGCCGAGCAAGCCGCGGCGTCGGCCGTGGGGTCGCAGTTGTACGGGCAGCCCCGCACCACCGTCATCGGTGGCAACAGCGCCGCTAACGCTCGGACCGCTGTCGACTTGCCGGTGCCACGATCGCCGAAAACGAGCACACCGCCGATCGACGGATCCACCGCAGCAACGAGCAGCGCGAGCCGCATCTCCTCCTGGCCGACGATGGCCGAGAACGGAAATGCGGCTCGCACGCCTCAGCCTGCGGCGCGCAGCATCGGCCGGCCGGACGCGGGTGGTGGCGCGGTGCGCGCTACTGCGTCGCCGTCGCCTGCTCGAGGAAAGCGATCAGATTGGCGCGGTCCTCGTCGTCCTTGATGCCGGCGAACACCATCTTGTTGCCGGGCATGAACGCCTTCGGATCCTTCAGGTACTCGTCGAGCGTCTCGGCGGTCCAGACGACGTGCGAGTTCTTGTTCGCGTCCGAGTACTTGAAGCCCTCGACCGAGCCCGCCTCGCGGCCGAACAGCCCGACCAGCGTCGGACCCACTTTGTTCTGCGGCTTGTCGGCGTTGTGGCACGGCATGCACTTGGCGAACACCTTCTTGCCCGCCGCCGCGTCGGCGGCATTGGCGGCGGGGGGCGCCGCGACGGCGAGCATACCACCGGCGAGCAGCACGGCGGCGAACAGACGAGATCCGATCATCCTGCCTCCTGAGATCCGTTCGTCAGTCGAGAGCGGCATAGCCAACCCGCGCCTCCAACTGTGTGTTCCTGCGGCCCAATCAAGCATGGCCCCGTCGCCGCGACCAGCCGTCCCGGGCGAACCGGGTCCTAGCGCGGTTGCCGCCGCGGCGCGAACGCGTCACCTTGCCGCGTCGACAGGCGACACAGGAGGCACCGCCATGGACGACCGTCAGGAACGCATCGTTCTGGTCGACGCCAATGACCAGGAGACGGGTACGGCGCCAAAGCTCGACGGCCACCGCGAGGGTTTGCTGCATCGTGCTCTGTCCGTGGTGATCCGCGATCCGGCCGGCCGCCTCCTCCTGCAGAAGCGCCATGTCGGCAAGTATCATTCGGGTGGGCTCTGGACCAACACCTGCTGCAGCCACCCACGTCCCGGCGAGCCGGTGGCAGTCGCCGCCGAGCGTCGGCTGGCCGAGGAGATGGGCTTCCGTTGCCCCCTCGTGCCGTTGATGGCGGTGACCTACCGGGCGGAGGTCGGGAACGGCCTGGTCGAGCATGAGCTGGTGCACGTGTTCGGCGGCGTCTTCGCCGGTCGCATCGCCCCGGACCCCTCCGAGGCCGACGGTTTCCAGTGGATCGAGCCCGCGGCGTTGGCGGCCGACCGGGCGCTGATGGGCTCTCGCTACAGCGTCTGGTTCAACAAGTATTGTGACGAGCACTGGGGCACGCTGACGGGCGACGGGCGGTGGGCCGCGCTTGGCGTGACTCCGCGGGCAGCGTAGAGCTTCGGTGACGGCAGGGAGGTGGGCTATGGACTGGTTCGGCCACTCGATCATGGCCCGGCGTGGTGTGGCGAACGGCCAGTCGGGCACGCTGCACCGCCTCGACGAGGCGCGTCAGGGTTCCTACCATTATGTCTACGGGCCTTACGCCGAGCCGGTGCTGACGATCCGTCCCGGGGACAGCGTCGAGATCGAGACCCGCGATGCCTTCGAGGGGAAGATCCAGAGCGAAGCCGACCTGCCGACACGCGTCCTGACCCTGCCTTACGTCAACCCGCAGAACGGGCCGATCCGCGTCGACGGAGCAACCAAGGGTGACACGCTCGCCGTGCGCATCGACCGGGTCTCACCGCGCGGGCCGCAGCCGCGTGGCACCACCTGCCTGATCCCCGAGTTCGGCGGGTTGGTCGGCACCGGCGCGACCGCCATGCTCAACGCGCCCCTTCCGGAGGTCGTGCGCAAGGTCGAGGTCGACGAGACGAAGGGCGTGCGCTGGAACGAGCGCATCACGCTGCCCTACGAGCCATTCATCGGCACCCTCGGCGTCTCGCCGGAGATCGAGGCGATCTCCTCGCTGGTCCCCGACTATTATGGCGGGAACATGGACCTGCCCGACATGGCACCGGGTGCGATCGCCTACTTCCCGGTCCATCGCGACGGGGCCTACCTCTACGTCGGCGACTGCCACGCCACCCAGGGTGATGGCGAGCTGTGCGGGGTGGCGATCGAGATGCACGCGACCGTTCGGCTCACCGTCGATGTGATCAAGGGCTGGACGATCGGCTGGCCGCGACTGGAGAACGAGCATCTGGTGATGGCGATCGGCAGCGGCCGCCCGATGGAGGACGCCGCACGCATCGCCTACCGCGAGCTGATCCGCTGGCTGCAGGCGGACTGGGGCTGGGATCCGCTCGAGGCCTATCTGTTCCTGACGCAGGCCGGGCGGGTCCGTCTCGGCAACATGGTCGACCCGAAATACACGCTGGGCGCCTCGGTGCTCAAGCGCTACCTCGGCAACTGACGGGAGGCGGGCATGGACCTTCAGCTCAAGGGTCGCAAGGCGATCATCACCGGCGGCAGCAAGGGTATCGGCCGTGCGATCGCCGATCTCCTTGCCGAGGAGGGCTGCGACGTCGCCATCTGCGCGCGCAACGCGGGCGAGGTCGAGGCCGCGGTCGCGGCGCTGCGAGGCAGGGGTGTCGCCGCGTTCGGCCAAGCGCTCGACGTGCGCGACAAGGCGGCGCTCGAACGCTGGGTGAGCGCATCGGGCGACGCCCTGGGCGGGATCGACATCGCCGTCGCCAATGTCAGCGCGCTCGACATGAACCGGACCGAGGAGGCCTGGATCAACCAGTTCGAGATCGACATGCTGCACACGGTGCGCACGGTGGAGGCGGCGTTGCCCCATATCGAGCGGTCCGATGCCGGCTCGATCTTGGTGATCTCGTCGGTCTCCGGGCTGGAGTACGACTTCACCAGCCCGGCCTACGGCACCTTCAAGGCGGCGCTGATCCACTATGCCTCGCGCATGGCGAGCACGCTGGCCCCCAAGCACATCCGGGTGAACACCGTCTCGCCCGGGAACACCTACTTCGAGGGCGGGATCTGGCAGCATATCGAGCGCAACATGCCGGACCTGTTCAAGACGGCGCTGGCCAAGAATCCCTGGGGCCGAATGGCGACCGACGCCGAGGTCGCCAACGCTGCAGTATTCCTCGTCAGCCCACGCGCCAGCTTCATCACCGGCGTCAACCTCGTGGTCGACGGCGCGCTGACCAACCGCGTGCAGTATTGAGGGCGGCTCAGCGCCTTCCGTACAGCCGGTCGGCTGCCTCGGCGCTCACGAAGCCCTCGCGAAGGTCCGCCTCGACCAGTGCCGGGTCGCGCTCCGCCGGCGGGCCGTAGCCGGCGCCGCCGGCGCTCTCCAGCATGACCAGGTCGCCCTCGGCGAGCTGCACGTCGGCGAACTTCGACGGGCTGCGCACGCCGAAGGCGGTCGTGAAGGGCACGAACGCGTCGCCGCCGGCGCGGCGCACGAACGCGCCTGCGGTGGCGCCCGCGGCACCGCCGAACAGCGGCCAGGGGCCTTTCTCGGCGTGGTCCATGAGCAGGCTGGCGCGGATCTCCGGGGCGAGCACGCGCATCACGCGACGCGTCCCGAGCCCACCACGGAAGCGGCCCGGACCGCCGGAGTCGGGGCGCAGCGCGTAGCTGAGCACGCGCAGGGGAAAGCGCGTCTCGAACACCTCGACGGGCGTGATCCGGCAGTTGCCGATGATGTGGTTCTGGCAGGAGTTGCCATCGCGCGTGGCGCGCCCACCCCAACCGCTCGCCTCGAAATGGTAATGCGCGTAGTACTCGCCGGTTTCGGGATGCGCGCCGCCGATCAGGAAGTTACAGGCGGTGCAGCCCTCGCAGGCGCTGATCCGGTCCGGCAGCGCCCCGGCGAGCGCGCCGAGGACGAGGAACACGATCCGCGGCTGGGTCTCAGTGTTGCCGCCAACGGAGGGCCCCGGATAGCGGACATCGAGCACCGAGCCCGCGCGGGTCCGGACTTCGATCGGCCGATAGCAGCCGGCATTGCGCGGGATCGCCTTGTCGGCGAGCTGGTAGAGGGCGTTGTAGGTGGCCGACATGGTGACGCCGAGGGTGGCGTTGACCGGCCCCTTGGCCTGATCGGCGGAGCCCGTGTAGTCGGCGACGATCCGATCGCCCGCGACCGTGACGCGGACATGGAGGCGGATCGGCTGCGTGGCGACGCCGTCGCCTTCCAGCGTGTCCTCGTGCTCGTAGGTCCCGTCGGGAATGGCGGCGATCTCGGCGCGCATCCAGCGCTCGGCGTGATCGAGCAGCGCCCGCGCGGCGGCCAGCAGAGGCTCCGTCCCGAGCTTGGCGCACAAAGCACGGAACCGCTCGTCCGCGACCTTGAGCGCGCCCAACATGGCGTGCAGATCACCCCAGCTATGTCGCGGCGTGCGGTGGTTGGCGAGAATGATGTCCCAGACCTCCTGAACCCGCTCGCCGCCGCGCATCAGGCGAACCGGCGGCAGGCGCAGGCCTTCCTGGAACACCTCGGTCGCGTCCGCGGCGAACGAGCCCACGACCTTGCCACCGATCTCGGCCAGATGCGCGATGATCGCGGCGTAAGCCACGAGCTGGCCATCGACGAAGACGGGCGCCAGCAGCGTATGCTCCGGCATGTGGCAGCCGCCGCGGTAGGGATCGTTGTGGATGATCACGTCGCCGGGTGCGAACCGCTCGACCGGCCACTCGTCCAGCACCGTGCGCACGGTGTGGACGATGGCACCGAGCTGGGCCGGGCAATACTCGCCTTGGGCCAGGAGTTGCCCCGCACGGTCGAACAGGGCGCACGAGAAGTCACGGGACTCGTTGAAGATCGGCGAGTACGCGGTGCGGATCATCGCCGTGCCCATCTCGCGACAGATGTTCACCAGCGCATTGTTGACGATGGTGAGAGAGACCGGATCGTCGAAAGCGCGGCTCGGCGGGCTCGGGCCGGCGGTCACGGCGAGGAGCGTGCCATCCTCGCCCACCCGTGCCGTCTGACCCGGTAGCAGCAGGGTCGTGGAGTCGTACTCGGCCAGGACCAGAGGACCGTCGAGGTGGCTACCCGCGGTCAGCGAGCCGCGCTGGTACGGGGTCAGCTCGACGTCCTTGTCGGGCAGCATGACGCGGCGGCGGCCGGCCGCGATGGCGGGCCCGTTGCCCGCCGCGGCCAGCCGCGCCGTGCCCGGCTCGCCGGCAACCGTCACGGTACAGCCCGTGACCTCGATGATTTCCGCCGCGATCCGGTAGCCGTGAGAGCGCTCGTGCTGCGCGTGGAACTCGGCCACCGCCGTCTCCAGCACCGCCTCATCCAGTGGGGACGGTCCGATTTCCACGTCGCGATGATAGTTCTGACCGGCGTAGCGCAGGCCTAGCAACCGGCGCGCGTGCAGTGCCTGGCGATGGCCCTCCGCACGTAGCGTCGCGCGAGCGGCATCCTCCAGCTCGCGGAACGTCGCATCGAGTTCGCCCGCGACGATGCCCGCTCCGCGTCGCACGAAGGTGCGCTGCAGATCGACGCGCGGCGGCGCCAGCAGCGCCCCGAGCGCCGAGGTCAGGCCCGGATGCGCCGGCACCAGCACCTCGCGCATGCCGAGCGCCGCGGCGATCTCGGCCGCGTGCAGTGGCCCAGCACCGCCGAACGCGACCAGGGCGAAATCCGCCGGATCGAGGCCGCGCTCCACGGTCACGAGGCGGATCGCGTTCGCCATGTTCTCGTTCGCGATGGCGAGGATCGCGCGGGCGGTCTCGATCGGGTCTCGGCCGAGCCGCGCCGCCAGCCTTGCAACCGCAGTCCGCGCCGCCTCGAGATCGAGCGGGAGCTCGCCGCCGAGAAGCGAATCGGGGGCCAGCCGACCGAGCATAAGATTGGCATCGGTGACGGTGGCTTCGGTCCCGCCCCGTCCGTAGGCCGCGGGTCCCGGCACGGCACCTGCCGAGCGCGGCCCGACACGGAGCAGTCCACCCTTGTCGATCCAGGCGATCGAGCCGCCGCCCGCGCCGATCGTCACCACATCGATGGTCGGCACCATGACCGGGATGCCGAAGGTCAGCTGGTATTCGGTCGTGTACGTCCATGCGCCGTCGACGACGAGGCCGACATCGGTGCTGGTGCCGCCCATGTCGAAGGTGACGAGATTGCGGCGGCCCGCTCGCGCGCCGGTCGAGGCGCCACCGATCACGCCGCCGGCCAGACCGGAGAGCAGGAGCTGCGCCGGTTGATCCGTCGCGGCCTTCGCCAGGAGCCGGCCGCCGTTCGACTTGATCAGCGCCACGGGCGCGGCATAGCCGGCTTCCCGCAGCCGTGCCTCCAACCGGCCGACGAAGCGGCGCAGCAAGGGCTTGACGTAGGCGTCGAGGATCGTCGTCGAGGCACGCTCGTACTCGCGCCACAAGGGAGCCACCTCGTGCGACAGCGAGACCGGTAGACCGGGGAATCGCGCGGCGAGGTGGGCGCCCAGCCGGCGTTCGTGCGCAGGCTCGGCGAACGAGAACAGGAGGTTCACCGCCACCGCACGTTCGCTCGGGTCCGCGTCGTCGAGCCAGCGGGCCACGGCGTCACCAACCCGCTCGAGTTCCGCGTCCGTCAGCGGGACCTCGACTGCGCCGCCGGGCGTGATCCGCTCCGCGACGCCGAGGCTGTCGTGCCGCTGCACGAACGGGCGGGGCTTCTCCCATTGGAGATCGTAGGGGTCGGGCTTGTCGGCCCGCTGGATGTGCGGGATGTCTTCGAATCCGGCGGTCGTGATGTAGAGCACCCGGGCACCAGTGCGCTGCAGCACCGCGTTGGTTCCGATGGTCGTCCCCAGGACGATGGAAAGGATCGCCTCGGGCTGCTTGCCGCAGCGTCGCAGTGCCGCGAGCACCGCCTCCGCCGGATCGTCGGGCGTCGAGCCGACCTTGACGGTCTCGACCGCGCCACTCGCGTCGTCGACGAGCACCAGATCGGTGAAGGTGCCGCCGGTGTCGATTCCCGCCCGCCACGCCATCCGCGCCTCCCTTTCACGGGGAACCTAATGGCCGAGCAGGGCACCTGTCGCGGCCGATGGTGCCCGTACGGAGTGTTGCACGTGGACCAGGGCCACACATCATGCGCACGAAGATCGACATCGATGACGAGCTGATGGCCAAGGCCATGCGGCTCAGCGGTCCGCGTACCAAGAAGGCGGTCGTCGAGGAGGCTGTGCGCACACTCACACAGCTCAAGGATCACGCACGCATCCCGGGGTCGCGCGGGAAGATCTCATGGGACGGAGACCTTGATCGGATGCGCCGCGATCGCGACGGGGACTTCGATCCGTTCGAGACCTACCTCTGACTGCAGGTCGTCCGCGTCGCCTGACACCTACTTCCCCACGCGGCGTCGCGACCTAGCCTTTGCTGCGGCCGCCTTCTGCGCCCGAGTGCCGCTGGCAGGCTTCCACAGCGCTCCCGCTGCCTCCTGGCGGCGGTAGGTGGCGGCCCGACCGAGGCCCAACTCACCATCCTCCAGGCGGCGGATCTCGTCGCGGATGCGCGCCGCCTCTTCGAACTCCAGGTTTGCCGCGGCGTCACGCATCTTCTGCTCGAGCTGGCCGATATAGGCTTGGAGATCGAGCCCGGTGAGCTGGGGCGGCGCATCGGGGCCGACGTCGACCGTGACATAGTCCCGCTCGGCGACCGACTGGATGATGTCGTTGATGCGCGTCTTGATGCTCTGCGGGGTGATCCCGTGCGCTTCATTCCAGGCGATCTGTTTGGCGCGGCGGCGGTTGGTCTCGTCGAGCGCCGCCTTGAGGCTGCGCGTCATGGTATCGGCATAGAGGATGACGCGACCCTCCGCGTTACGCGCGGCGCGGCCGATCGTCTGGATCAGCGAGGTCTCCGACCGCAAATAGCCTTCTTTGTCGGCGTCGAGGATCGCCACCAGGCCGCATTCCGGGATGTCCAGCCCCTCGCGCAGCAGGTTGATGCCGACCAGCACGTCGAACTTGCCGAGCCGTAGGTCGCGGACGATCTCGATGCGCTCGAGCGTGTCGATGTCCGAGTGCAGGTAGCGGACCCGGACCCCCTGCTCATGCATGTACTCGGTGAGGTCCTCGGCCATCCGCTTCGTCAGCGTGGTGACCAGCACGCGCAGGCCCTTGTCGCGGCACCTGTGGCACTCGGCCAGCAGGTCGTCGACCTGGTGCTCCACCGGTCGGACGATCACCTCGGGATCGACCAGGCCGGTCGGCCGGATCACCTGTTCGACGAACACGCCGCCCGTCCGCTCGAGCTCCCACGGACCCGGCGTCGCCGAGACGAAAATCGTCTGCGGCCGCATGACGTCCCATTCCTCGAACTTCAGCGGCCGGTTGTCGGTGCAGGAGGGCAGGCGGAAGCCGAACTCGGCGAGGGTCGACTTGCGGTGCCAGTCGCCGCGGAACATGCCGCCGACCTGCGGGACGGCGACATGGCTCTCGTCGACGAACAGGATCGCGTGCTGGGGAATGTACTCGAACAAGGTCGGCGGCGGCTCACCTGGCGCCCGGCCCGTCAGGTACCGCGAGTAGTTCTCGATTCCAGCGCAGGAGCCGGTGGTCACGATCATCTCGAGATCGGCCGTCGTGCGCTGCTCCAGCCGTTCGGCCTCGAGCAGCTTGCCGGTGTTGCGGAACTCCTCGAGCCGTTGCCGCAGCTCGACCTTGATCCGCTCGACCGCGGTCTGCAGCGTCGGCTTCGGTGTCACATAGTGGCTGTTCGGATAGACGCGGACCTGCTCGAGCCGTCCGGTCTTCTCCCCGGTGAGCGGGTCGAACTCGAAGATGGCCTCGATCTCATCCCCGAACATCGAGAATCGCCACGCCTTGTCCTCCAGATGTGCCGGAAAGAGCTCGATCGTGTCGCCCTTGGCGCGGAACGAACCGCGGCTGAACTCCAGCTCGTTGCGCCGGTACTGGAGCTCGACCAGCGCCCGCAGAAGGCGCTGCCGCTCGACCCGCTGGCCCTGGCGGAGCGAGAGCGTCATCCGCGCATAGAGCTCGGGACTGCCGATACCGTAGATGCAGGACACGGAAGCGACGATGATGACGTCGTCGCGCTCGAACAGAGCGCGCGTCGCGCTGTGCCGCATCCGGTCGATCTGCTCGTTGATGCTCGAGGTCTTCTCGATATAGGTGTCGGTCCGCGGCACATAGGCCTCGGGCTGATAGTAGTCATAGTAGCTGACGAAGTACTCTACGGCATTGTGTGGGAAGAAGGATTTGAACTCCCCATAGAGCTGCGCCGCCAGGATCTTGTTAGGCGCCAGGACAATGGCCGGGCGCTGCATCTGCTGGATGACCTGCGCCATCGTGAACGTCTTGCCGGATCCGGTCACGCCCAGCAATATCTGGTCGCGCTCTCCGCGGCGCAGACCGTCGACCAGCTCGGCGATTGCCTGGGGTTGGTCCCCCGAGGGCGCGAAGTCCGAAACCAGCTCGAACCGGCGACCACCCTCTGGCCGCTCGATCAGCCCCGAGGGGTCGGCCGCCAGCGCCTTGAGCAGCTCAAGCGCGGTCGAAGTGTCGTCGGACATGGTACTCACGATCGGTCGAGAACGGACTTGGCAGTTTGGGTGCGGGCGCGCGCCGCCACAAGGCCTCCGACACAAGCCCTGGCCAGCACGCCGGGCGGAGGGCTTGCGTTGGTGCGACTGCGCCCTTGCCTCGCCGGGATCGGGTCGGCATCCCTCGCCGCGGTCGGTCCGGCCACTTGGCGGGGGGGGACGCATCATGCCACAGGCTGCTTCATTCGCCGGAAAGGTGATGTTGGTGACCGGTGCCGCCCAAGGGATCGGCGAGGCGACGGCGCGGCTGATGGCCGAGCGGGGTGTCGCGGCCTTGGGGCTGGTTGATCGCAACCGGGACCTTCTCGAGAAGGTCGCCGCGGAGTTGGCCGCGGCAGGGCATCGTGTCGAGCCGATCACGGCCGATCTCGCCCAGGTCGATGAGGCGACCGAGGCGGTGGACGTTGCGGTGCGGCATCTCGGTGCCCTGCACGGGGTGGTCAACGCCGCCGGGATCACCGATCGCGGCGGGATCGACGATACCAGCCCGGAGCTGTTCGACCGCATCTTCGCGGTCAACGCCCGCGCGCCGTTCTTCATCATCCAGCGCGCCCTGCCGCATCTTCGCCGCGCCGGCGGCGGCACGATCGTCAACGTCCTGTCGATCACCATCTGGGGCGGCACACCGCAGCTCACCGCCTATGTCGGCGCCAAGGGGGCGCTGGCGGTGATGACCCGGAACATCGCCGCCTCCGTCGCACGCGACAGGATCCGCGTGAACGGCCTCAACCTCGGCTGGACGTTGACGCCGCATGAGAAGCGTCTGCAGGTCGAGGTCCACGGACGGTTGCCGGACTGGCCAGAGCAGGTCGGACGCACGCAGCCCTTCGGGCGACTCCTGACGCCCGAGGACGCAGCCCGGGCGATCTGCTTCCTCGCCTCCGAGGAGTCCGCCCTGATGACCGGCGCCATCGTCGACTTCGAGCAGCAGGTGATGGGGACCTATCCCGTCGCCCCGGACTAGCCGGTCGGCCGGTCGGCCGTGCTGTGGAGCGCCGCCAGCAGTGAGGAAAGACCGGGTGCCGCGGCGCAGGCATCGAGGAAAAGGATTGCCGGAGCATGGCGGCGGAGCACGGCACGCAGGCCGATGGTGTCGCTCGCCGACACCCGGACCACTTCCGCCGAACGCAGGCCCAGTTCGGGCGGCAGTCCGTGGCTCGCCGCGGCTCCCCACAACACCACCACCAGCGGCAGGCCCTCGCGCGCTGCTGTCAGGCGCGCGACCTCGAGCAGGCCGTCGCCGCCGGCGAGTACGAGCAGGACGCTGCGGCCGCCCGGGCGAAGCACTACGATCGGGCTGGTGGGTGGGCCGGCGAGACCACCCGGCGGGATGCGCGGGCCGAGGACCAGCAGGTCGCCCTCGCGGAGCGACGAAACGGCGCTGGCATCCGCCGCGACGGTCAACGACCAGCGGACGCTCCTTCGGGCACAGGCAGCCGCCAGCCGCCGCTCCGCGAGCCGCAGGAAAGCCCGCAGCGCTCGCTCCAGGTCCGGACGGTCGAACGGTGCCGGGCCGAGTCCCCGGAGAGGCTGGAGGCGTGTGAACGGCAGCGCGGCCGCCGCCTCGAGCCCCGGGTCGGCGACGAGCAGGCCGACCAGCTCGCGCTCGAGGGCCGCAGCGAGCCGCGTCGCCGTCTCAATGAGCGCCAACGAGTCCTCGGCGGGCTCGAGGGCGACGAGGAGGCGTCCGCGTGGTTCCGCCATCATGGTGCCTCACGGGCCTCCGGCGCTGACGGCGCTCCGCCATCCGCACCGTCGCCTCGGCCGAAAGCGCGGCGCACCTCGGCGAGGCGGCGCAGGCGGGCTTCGACCAGGAAATTCACGCTGCCGGCCGGGAACGCCCCGTCGGCACCGCGCTCACCGGCTGGGCGGCCGAAGAACAGCTCGATCGCCTCGTCGATATGCGTGATCGCCCAGATCCGGAAGCGCCCGGCCGCCGCCGCCTCGCGGACGCGCCGGTGCAGCATCAAGTTGCGGCGATTGGCAGCCGGAATCATCACCCCATGACTGCCGTCGAGCCCGCGCGCGGCGCACAGCTCGAAGAAGCCCTCGATCTTCTCATTGACGCCGCCGATCGCCTGGATGGCGCCGTACTGGTCGATCGAGCCCGTGATGGCGAGGTCCTGACGCAGCGGCAGCTCGGCCAGCGCGGAAAGCAGCGCCAGAGCCTCGGCGGCTGATGCGCTGTCACCGTCGACGCCGCCATAGGACTGCTCGAACACCAGCGAAGCGTGCAGCGCGAGCGGCGTCTCGCGCGCGTAGCGGGCGCCGAGAAAGCCGCTCAGGATGAGCACACCCTTGGTGTGCAGTGGGCCGCCGAGCTTGGTCTCCCGCTCGATGTCAAGCAATTGCCCCCCGCCGAGGCGGATCCGGGCGGTGATCCGGCTCGGGCGGCCGAAGGCCACGCCGCCCAGCTCGTAGACCGAGAGCCCATTGATCTGACCGATCGCCGTGCCTGAGGTCGCGATACGGATCACGTCACGCTGCATGGCCTCGAGCAGCAGGGTCGGCGCACGGTCGAAGCGGCGACGCCTCGCCTCGATGGCCAGCTCGACCTGGGGTCGCGCGATGCGCGCCGCCCCCGCCAGGGACGCCTGATGGTCGGCCTCGCGGACGAGATCGTTCAGCGTCTCGAGATCGAGCGACAGCTTCTCCCGATCCCCGGCGCGGCGTGCGGCATGCTCGAGCAGTGCGGCGATCGCGTCGTCGGCCAAAGGGCGGAGCCCCTCGTCCACGGCCAGGGCGTGCAGCCGCTGCCGCTGGGCGGCAAGCGCCGCCGGACTTCTGGGCGTGACATCGTCGAAGTCGGCGACCACCTTGAAGAGGCGGGCGAAGTCGGGATCGAGCTCGCTCAGCAGCAGATGGATCAGTCGCTCGCCGATGAGCAGGACCTTGGCATCGAACGGGATCGGCTCGGGCTCCAGCGTCACCGTGCTGAGCAGGCCCAGCGTCTGCAGCGGGGACTCGATCCGCAGCTCGCCCGTGGTCAGCGTCCGCTTGAGCACGTCCCAGGCCATCGGCCGGGTCAGCAGCTTGCGCGCATCGAGCAGGACGTAACCGCCATTCGCGCGATGCAAGGCGCCGCCGCGCACGAGCAGGAAGTCGGTGGTGAGCGTCCCCATCTCGGCGCGGTATTCGATCCGCCCGATCAGGCGCTCGAAGCTCGGATCGTCCTCGTAGACCACCGGTGCGGTGGTCGCCCCGGCATTGTCGACGAGGAGGTTGACCTGGTAGCGGCGGAAGAGCGGATGCTCGCTATCCGGTAGCCGTGGACCCTGGCCGGGCTCCGGCGTCTGCAGAAACAGCTCGACATGGCCGATGACGTCCCAGCGGATCTCCTCGAGATGATCCTGCAACGCGTCGACGTCGGCCCACGCCGCCTTGAGTTGGTCGATCAGGAAGTCGACGGCGAAGCGCGCCGTCTCGTCGTTGAGCCGCTTGACCCGCTCGCGCGTCTCCTTGAGCCATGCCGGACCCTGGGCGAGCGCCTCCCGAAGCTGCTCTTGCAAACGTTCGACGGTCGTCGTCACCGCGCGTCGCGTCTCCTCGGGGAGCTGCTGGAACTCTTCCGGTCCGATGACGCGGCCCTCGCGGGTCGGAGCGAAGGCGAGACCCATCGGGGTGCGCAGAAGCGCCACGCCCTTCGCGCGCGCCGCCGCCTCGACGCCGGCGATCGCCTGCTCCTGCCGCTCCTTGAGCTCGTCCTCGATGACCTGGCGGCGCGTTCGGTACTCCTCGTTCTCGAAGGCGTTGCGCAAGGCGTCACGGAGGTCGCTCACGAGCTGCGCCATGTCGGCCTGAAGCTTGGCGCCGCGGCCGGCGGCGAGGCGCAGCATCCGCGGCTTGCGCGGCTGGCCGACATTGCTGACGTAGCACCAGTCGGAGGGCGGAGGTTCCGTGGCGGCTCGGGCGTCGACCAGCGCGCGGACCAACGCATGACGACCGATCCCGTCCGGCCCGATCGCCATCACGTTGTAGCCCGGCCGGCGCACGGCCAGGGCGAGCCGCAGCGCCGCCTCGGCCCGCTCCTGCTGCCCAGCCGACGCCGGGGCGTCGAGTGCGAGGAGTTGGTCAGGCTCGCAGGACCAAGCCAGTGCGTCGACGGGCAGGGGGTCGAGCGACATGGGGCGATGCTAGCCCAGCGCGGCGGCCACGTCAGGACTTCCGCGCGCCGAGCGGAGCGCACCGGCCGGGCGCGAGCCCCCGGCCGGTGACCCGGCTCACTTCTCGATCGAGGTCGTCTCGAGCATGAAGCGGCCCATCGGGTTCTGGAAGAAGTTCTTGACGTAGCTGCGCGAGGCGTTGCGGAACGGGCTGTAGTAGAGCCCCAGCCAGTTCACGTCCTCCTGTGCGATGCGCTGGATCTCGTAATACAATGCCCGGCGCTTGTCCTGGTCCGGCTCGATCCGGGCCTGGAGGATCAGCTCGTTCACCTTCGGGTTGTTGTAGCGGGTGTAGTAGGAAAGGACGTCCGGATCGTCGCCGTAGAGGACGAACCCGGTCTTCTGGTCGGGATCGATGACGTCGTTGGTCCAGTAGTTGGTGTTGAGGTCGTAGTCGCCCTCGACGATCGTGTCCCAAGCCTGTCCGGTTTCCTGTTTCTCGATCGCGACCTTGATCCCGAGCCGCCCAAGCTGGTCCTGCACGAGCACCGCCACCTGCTCGTAGTTGGCGTCCCCCGCCTGGACGAGGAACTTCAACGACAGATCGCTGGCCCCGGCCTCGCTGAGCAGGGCCTTGGCGCCCTCCGGATCATGGGTCCAGCGAGGATTGTCCGGGTTGTAGAACATGCCGCCGGCCGGAATGTACGAGTTGGCCGGGGTGCCGTAGCCGAAGGTCACGGCTTGGATGATCGCATCGACGTCGATCCCCTTGGCCAGCGCGCGGCGCACACGGACGTCGTCGAGCGGCGGCCGCGCGTGGTTGATCAGGATGTGATCCATGCGGCTCGACGGGTCGAGGTGGACCTCGATCCCTTCGGCCGCGTCGAGCTCGGCGATCCGGTTGAACGGCACGAAGATCATCGCGTCCAGCTCGCCTGCCTGGAGCTGCAGGATGCGAGTGTTGTCGTTCGGGATGTAGTGCCACTCGACGCGGTCGAGTTTCGGCAGGCCCGGCTCCCAATAATGGGGATTGCGCTCCAGCACGATCCGGTCGCCCCGTCGCCACTCGACCAACCGGAAGGCCCCGGCGCCGATCGGCATTGCGGAGAAGCTGTCATAGTCGGCGGTGACGGCCGCCTCGGGCAGAATGGCGGCGGCGAACAGAGCCAGCACGGTGAGGAACGGCTCGTTCCGTTCCTTGAGCTGGAAGACCACGGTACGGTCGTCCGGTATCTCGATCGCGTCGATGACGGTGAACATCGAGCCGAACACCGAACCCTCGCCGTCGCGCAGGCGCTCGATGCTGAACTTGACGTCGCTCGCCTTCAGCGGGCTGCCGTCGCTGAACAGCAGGTTCTCGCGCAGTGTGAAGGTATAGGTCTTGCCGTCCTCGGAGATGGTCCAGGACTGGGCGAGATCGGGCTCGACGCCGGTCGCGTCGCGTGTGTTACGCACCAGCAGCGCGTTGATATTGTTGAGAACCCAAACGTCGGCGTTCTGGCTGACCAGGATCGGGTCCATGTACACGCTGTCCTGATCGCGCCCGATCTTGAGCGTGCCTTCGGCCCACGCCGCGGTCCAGGTGGCCGCGCTCGTGAGCAGGGCCAAGCCGACCCGTCGCACCGTCCGTCCGATCATCACTTCCTCCTCCCGCTGCTGTGCGGCCCGCCTCGGATCGACGGCCGCGTCATGCCACACCCTGCCACGCAAGCGGCGTGCCGCCCGAGAACCCGCGCGTCCCGGGGATCGCCGCCAGAAGCTCGCGGGTGTAACCGGCCTGTGGGGCGGCGAAGATCCGCTCCGCCGGCCCTTCTTCGACCACGCGCCCGTGCCGCATCACGATGACCCGCTCGCAGACCCGGCGGACAACCTCCAGGTCGTGAGAAATCAGGATCAGCGCGAGCTGGCGCTCGGCACGCAGCCGTATCAGCAGGTTCAAGATCTGCGCCTGGATGGTGACGTCGAGCGCCGAGGTCGGCTCGTCGGCGATCAGGATCGCCGGGCTCAGCGCCAAGGCGCGGGCGATGCCAACCCGCTGGCATTGTCCGCCCGAAAGTTGCCGCGGACGGCGGTGGGCGAGCGCCGGATCGAGCCCGACCTCGGCCATCAGTGCGGCGACCCGGGTCGCGACCTCGGCACGGCGGCATAGCCGGTGCACGATCAGCGGTTCGGTCAGGGTCTGCGCTACGCTGAGGCGCGGATTGAGCGCTGACAGCGGATCCTGGAAGATCATCTGTACTCGGCGATATCGGGGCGTTTCGCGTTCGTCCCCGACCAGCCGGATCGCCCCGGCGGAGGGGGTGACGAGCCCAACGATCGCGCGCGCGAGTGTGCTCTTGCCCGAGCCACTCTCGCCGACGATGCCCAACGCATCGCCCGACGCCAGCGCGAAGCCAACGCGATCGACGGCGCGGACGTAAGTCGCCGGACGGCGGCGGACGAGATCCAGGACCCGTCTGGGGCGCTGGAAGGTCACGACCAGGTCCGCGACCTCAAGCAGCGGTGCGCCGCCGCCGAGCTTCACACGCGGCGCGCGCTCGGCGGGCGCGCCGGAAACGGGAAAGTAGTGGCCTGGCGGAACCAGTCGTGGCTGCGAGCCGATCAGCTCGCGGGTGTAGGGATGCCGGGGGTGCGCGAGGATCGCTGCGGTCTCGCCGGCCTCGACGATCCGGCCAGCCCGCATGACGGCGACCCGTTCGCAGAAGTCGCCAACGAGCGCGAGATCGTGACTGACCAGGATCACGGCGAGGCCGTGCGTGCCCCGCAGGCGACGCAACAGATCGATGATCTGCGCCTGGATGGTCACGTCGAGCGCCGTGGTCGGCTCGTCGGCGATCAGCAGGTCCGGCTCGCAGGCCAGCGCGGCCGCGATCATCGCCCGCTGGCGCATCCCGCCGCTCAGTTGGTGCGGCCACGCGTCGACAGTGTGTGCCGGGTCGGCGATGCCGACCTCGTCGAGCAGCTCGATAGAACGGCGCCGCGCAACCGAGCGGTCGAGACCCTGATGGAGGATCAAGCCTTCGGCGATCTGCTCGCCGATGCGCATCACCGGATCGAGGTGTGAGGTCGGGTTCTGGAAGATCATCGCGACGCGCCGGCCGCGCACCTCGGTGAGCGCCCGCTCGTCCATCGCCAGGAGGTCGCCCGCGCCGGAGAGCGTGACCTTGCCGGCGACGACGCGGCAGGCACTGGGCAACAGCCGCACCAGGGCGCGACAGGTGAGGGTCTTTCCGGAGCCGCTCTCGCCGACGAGGCCGAGCGCCTCACCGCGATTCAGGCGGAACCCGACGTCCCGGACGAGGGCGCGAGGGCCCTCGCGGGTGAGCACGTCGATCGCGAGCCCCGCGACGGTGAGAAGCTCGTTCATGGGCGCGTGCCGAGCCGTTCGGCGAGCCCGTCGGCGAGCAACGAGAAGCCCATAGCGAGCGAGACGATGGCCAGCCCGGGAAAGAGGCAGATCCACCAAGCGCTCGCCAGGAACTGCTGACCTTCGGCGATCATTACCCCCCATTCGGCCGCTGGCGGCTGCGCGCCGAGCCCCAGGTAGCTGAGCGCGGAGCCCAGCAGCACGACGAGCACCGCGTCGGTCATGGCGAAGACCACCGCCGGTGTCACGGCGTTGGGCAGGAGATGACGCCACATCACGCGCCACGCGCCGAGCCCCATCACCCGCGCCGCGCTCACGAAGTCGGCTGACTTGAGCACGAGCACCTGCGCGCGGGTCAGGCGGGCGTAGGATACCCAGCCGACCAGGGCCAACGCCACGTAGAGGCTGCCGAGCCCCGGCCCGAGCACAGCGATGATCGCGATCACCAGGACCAGGAAGGGGAAGGCCATGGTCACCTCGAGCAGGCGCATGGCGACGATGTCCGTCCAGCCGCCGAGATAGCCCGCCAGAAGGCCGATCAGATTGCCGATCAGGAAGGGGAACAGCACGCCCAGCACGGCGATCTGCAGATCGAGGCGAGCCCCGTGGAGGATCCGGGACAGCACGTCACGGCCGTAATTGTCGGTGCCGAGCCAATGCGCCGCCGACGGACCCTGCAGCGTGCGCGACAGATCTTGCTCGAGCGGACCGTAGGGCGCGAGCCAATCCGCACCGATGGCAACGACGATCCACAGCCCGAGCAGGGCGGTGCCGGCCAGCAGCATCGGGGGCAGTTCGACGTGGGCCGCCGCCGGACGGTCGGCAGCCGTCGCCTCGGTCACAGGACCACCCGTGGATCGAGCGCGACAGTCAGCACGTCAACAGTCAGGTTCACCGCGACGATGGTCAGCGCGAAAACCAGCGTGATGCCCTGCACCAGCATGTAATCGCGAGTGAAGATCGACGCGACCATGAGCTGGCCGAGGCCGGGGATGGAGAACACGCTCTCGATGACGACCGTCCCGCCGATCAGCCAGCCGAGGTTGACGCCAAGCAGGTTCACGGTCGGCAGGAGCGCATTGGGCACCACGTGACGGCGGAACACCTCGCCCTCAGTGAGCCCGCGTGAACGCGCCGCCTGGGCGTGGTCGGCACCCATCTGCTCGATCAATGTCGCGCGGAGGTTGCGGGTGAGGACCGGGGCCAGCGCGATCGCCACGGTCAGCGCCGGCAGGAAGAGGTGGTGCAGGTGGCCCAGCCAGGTCTCGCCATAGCCCGAGACCGGGAACCAGCCGAGTCGCACGCTGAGAAGCATGATCAAGAGAATTCCGAGCCAGAAACCCGGCAAACCGAGGCCGGCGGTGCAGAAGCCGCGCACCAGGTGATCGGCGAAACGCCCCTCGTTGCGCGCGGCCAACGTCGCGAACGTCGTCGCGAGCAGGATCGAAAGGACGAGCGCGTAGGCGATCAAAAGGAAGGTCGGGGCCAGGCGTTCAGCGATCACCTCGAACACCGGCGCCCGGTACATGATCGAGCGGCCGAGGTCCCCAGCGAGCAGGTTTTTGAGGAAGAACAGGTACTGAACGGGGAGCGGCTCGTCGAGGCCGAACTGGTGGCGGGTCGCGGCGATCATTTCCGGGCGCGCGCGCGGTCCGAGCAGCACGCGGACCGGATCGCCCGGCAACGACCGGACCAGGACGAAGGTGACCAGGGTCACGCCGAGGAGCACCGGCAGCATCTGCACCGGCCGCCAGATCAGGAAGCGGAAGCGCTCCACGGCCGCTGCTCAGATACGCTGACGGTCGAGGAAGCCCTTCAGGAGCGCCCGGTAGGCGTCGGGTTCCTCGTAGAAGGGCATGTGCGAGCTGTTGGGGAACACGTGGATCTCGGACCGGGGCAGGCGTTGGTGCATACGCATCGAGCAGGCCGGGGTGAGCTCGTCGTGCAGGCCGCACAGGACGAGGCAGGGCACGGCGATGCGATCCATCTCCGCGAGGCGTGACCAAGTGCTGTAGTTGCCGGTGAAAGTGAACTCGTTGGGGCCCTGCATGGTGCCGTAGACGGCCATGTTCCAGTCGTCGAGCGAGCGGCGCAGCGATGGCGGCCAGTCCTGGAGGCGGCAGACGTGGCGGTAGTTGAGAATCGTCACTGCCGCCGCGTACTCGGGATGGTCCAGCGTGCCCTCGGCCTCGTGGCGCTGCATCATCGCCACCGTCTCGGGCCCGAGGCTTGCGCGCAGACGGTGCAGCTCGGCGATGAGATGCGGCACGTCACCGGCGCCGTCGGCGAGCACGAGGCTGGCGATTCGCCCCGGATGCGTCAGCGTATGGTCGATCGCGAGGAAGGTGCCCCAGGAGTGCCCGAGCATGTGCACCCGCGGCAGCGCCAGCACGTCCAGCAGGTGATCGAGCTCGGCGACGTAGCGGGCAACGTTCCACAGGGACAGGTCGTCGGGCTTGTCGGAGCGGCCGCAGCCGAGCTGGTCGTAGGCGACGACGCGATACCCGGCCTCGACCAGCCAGAGATGAGGCTCGCGCAGATAGTCGCAGGGCAGCCCCGGCCCGCCGTTGAGGAGCAGCACGACCTCGTCGGCCGTCCCGTAATGGTAGGTCTCGACGCGGTGCCCGCTCGGTAGACGTACCGGGATGATCGCGTCCGGGGCCCGCTCGACCGTCATGCCTCGTCCTCCGGCTCTCGCGCACAGGCGTTACAAGATCCGGGCCATTTCATTGTCCGTCGGCCAGGAATGCCAGCAGCACCTCCTGGTAGACCGAGGGCTCCTCGTAGAACGGCATGTGCGAGCTGTTCGGGAAGACGTGCAACCGCGCGTCCGGCAGCCCGTGCTGGATGCGCATGGCGCAGGCGGGTGGCAGTTCGTCGTGCAGGCCCACGGTGACGAGCGTGGGGCAGGTGATGCGGCCCAGCTCGGCGACCCGGTTCCACGCCTTGAGGTTGCCGACGTAGAGGAACTCGTTCGGGCCCTGCATCGCCCCGTACACGGCCATGTTCCAGTCGTCGAGCGAGCGGCGCACCGCTGCCGGCCAGTCCTGGAGGCGGCAGACGTGGCGGTAGTTGAGGATCGTGATCGCCGCGGCGTATTCGGGATGGTCCAGCGTGCCCTCGGCCTCGTGGCGCTGCATCATCGCCACCGTCTCGGGCCCGAGGCTCGCGCGCAGGCGCTCCAGCTCGCCGATCAGGTGGGGCATGTCGGCGCAGGTGTTGGACAGCACGAGCCGGGCGATGTGCTCCGGATGGGTGACGCCGTACTCGATGGCGAGCCAGCCGCCCCAGGAATGGCCGAGCAGCGTCATCCGCCCGAGGCCGAGCGCGTTGCGGACGTCCTCGACCTCGTCAACGTAGCGCTCGATCCGCCACAGCGACGGATCGTCCGGCTTGTCCGAGCGGCCGCAGCCGAGCTGGTCGTAGCTGACCACCTGCCAGCCGCGGTCGAGCAGCCAAAGGTGCGGAACCGTCAGATACTCGCAGGGCAGGCCCGGGCCGCCGTTCAGGAGGAAAATCGCGGGGCCGCTGCGACCCCAGCGATAGGTCACGACACGGTGGCCGCTGGCCAGACGGAGCTCGCGCGTCTCGTCCGGCTCACGCTCCTGCCACATCCGCATCCCTCCCACACCCAACATCGACCTTCGCCCCGCCCGGGCGGGCCGGTCAACCCGAGGCGGCCATCTACCAGTCGCTCAGGCCATCACCTTCTGGCCGCGGCCGTAGACCAGCAGCATGGTGATGATGACCGCGCCATAGATCACCTGGCGGCCGGCCTCGGGCATCTGCATCACCGAGAGCACGGAGGTCAGCAGGACGATCAGGATGGTGCCGACGACGGTGCCGAGGTAGCGGCCGCGGCCGCCCAGGATGTTGGTGCCGCCGATGACGACGGCGGCGATCGCCGGCAGCAGATAGGCATCGCCCATGCCCTGATAGGCCTTGGAGGAGTAACCCGCGAGCAGGACACCGGCGAGCGCCGAGCACATGCCGCAGACAACGAACGCGGCGACCAGCACGAGCCGCGTATTGATGCCGCTCAGGTAGGCCGCGCGCTCGCGATTGCCGATCGCGTAGATGTAGCGACCGAGCGGTGTGCGCTGGAGGAGCAACACGATCCCGACCGAGAGTACCGCCCAGACGATCAGCGGCATCGGAACGCCCAGCACGTTGCCGGTGGCGAGCCAGGTCATGGTCGGCGTGGCCATCGATCGCGGCGAGAAGCCTCCGGTCAGCATGACCATGAAGCCACGCATGACGGCGTTGATGCCGAGGGTGAAGATCATCGACGGCACGCGCAGGTAGGCGACGCCGAGGCCGTTGACGAGGCCGACGAGCAGGCCGACGCCGAGGCCTACCGGGATCGCCCAGGGGCCGCCGATCGCGGTGCCAAGCATGGCGCCGGCGGCCAGCGTCCAGGGCACCGACAGGTCGATGTGTCCCATCAGGATGACCAGCATCATTCCGGCGGCGACGATGCCGAGGAACGAGCCGACCTGGAGCTGCTGGAGCAGGTAGGCCGGCGAGAGGAAGCTCGCCGTGCCCTGCACGGTCAAGGTGTAGGCGGTGCCGATGGCGAGGATGACGAGGACGAAACCGCCGGCGATGAGAATCGGCCGGTCCTCGGCGGAGAGCGTCAGCATCCTCCGGTCACCCCAAGAGCTCCAGTCGGTTCTTGACCCTGAAGACACGCGCCGCGCCGATGCTGACGGCGGCCAGGAGCACGAGGCCCTCGAACAGCGGCTGCATGATCGGTTCGATCTCGAAGATGCGGAAATTGAAGGCGATCGCGCGGATCACCAGTGCACCGAAGATCGACCCCACCACGCCGCCCGTTCCACCCATCAGCGAGGTACCGCCGATCACCACGGCTGCGATCGAGTTGAGCGTGTACTGTGCCGCCTGCGGCACATCGGCGTTACCGGAGCTGGTCTGCAAGGCGAGATAAAGGCCGCCCAGCCCGGCGAAGAACCCGCCCAGCGTGTAGGCCGCAATCTTGCAGCGGGCGATGCGCACGCCCGACATGTAGGCTGCGCCTTCCGCGCTGCCGATCGCATAGACACCGCGCCCGGTCACCGAGTTGCGGAACGGCAGCCAGACCAGCAGCACCACCGCCACCATCACGAGGAGCGGAACCGGCAGCCAGGCGATCGGCGCAAGCCACGGCGCCTCGCCATCTTCGAACAGCCCGTAGGTGGCGAACAGCTCGCCGAGATCGTTCGTCAACGCCCAGGACAGATCGTCGTCGACATTGCCCCCCGGCGACGGCCGGATGAACAGCGCCAACCCGATGTAGATCGCGCCGGTGGCGAGCGTGGCGATGATCGGCTGCAGACGGCCGACGACGACCACGAGGCCGTTGACCAGCCCGGCGAGGGTCCCGACGGCGAGGCAGAGGACGATCCCGCCCAGCATTTGCAGCGGCGAGCCGTTGACGACGACGCTGGCGACGCAGTTGACGAGCGTCATGATGGCGCCGACCGACAGATCGAGGCCACCGGTCAGGACCGGCACGGTCTGGGCCATGGCAACGGCGACGATGACGAACGACTCGTTAGCGTTCTGGACCAGCACCGTGGCCGAGAAGCCGCGCGGATGGAGGCTGTTGTAGACGAGGTAGAAGGTCAGGAAGAGCAGCACCGCGAGCAGCAGGCCCAGGTTCTGCCCAAGGCGGATGCGCAGCTCGTTCATGCCGTGGCCGCCGCCCCGGCACCCGGCAGGTTCAGCGAGCTCGCGACAATGTTGGTCTCTGTGATGTCGGCGCCTTCGAGCGTTCGCACGACCCGGCCATCGTACAGGATCAGCACCCGGTCGCAGCACCCGATCAGTTCATCATAGTCGGTCGTGTAGAAGAGGATCGAGGCTCCGGCGTCGGCGAGGTCACGGAGCAGCTGGTACAGCTCCTGCTTGGTTCCGACGTCGATGCCGCGGGTCGGATCGTTGAGCAGCACGATCCGCGGCTCGGTGAGCAGCCACTTCGCGATGACCACCTTCTGCTGGTTGCCGCCGCTCAGCGTCGCCACCGGATCGGCCAAGTCGCCGACCTTGATCCGCAGCTTGGCCACCATCCGCTCGATGGCGGCGGTCTCCTTCTCGCGGTCGATGAACGGCCCGCTCACGAGGCCGCCGAGCGCGGCCAGGCTGATGTTCTCGGCCACCGACATCGGCAGCATCAGCCCCTCGGTCTTGCGGTCCTCGGGGATCAGCGCCATGCCGGTCTGCTTGCGCTTGGCCTGGGCCGGGCTGCCCGGCGCGCGTGGGCGCCCGTCGACGAGGATCTCGCCCTCGGTTCCGCGCAGCACGCCGAACAGCGCCAGCAGGAGCTCGCGTTGGCCCTGCCCGTCGAGGCCGCCGAGGCCGACGATCTCACCCTTGCCCACCGTGAGCGAGATGCCGTTGAGCCGGTCCGTCCAGCGCAGGTCGCGGACCTCCAGAACGGGTGCCGGCGGCTGGTTGCGCTGCGGCTTGTCGGGATAGACGTGGGCCATCTCGCGGCCGATCATGAGCTGCACGATCTCGTCGCTGGTGCGCGTGCCGGCGGCGAAGGTGTCGATGTGGCGGCCGTTGCGGAAGACGGAGCAGGTGTCGGCCAGCGCCTCGATCTCGTGCATCCGGTGGCTGATGTAGAGCAGGCACAGGCCATCGCGCCGCAGCGACTTGAGGATTTCGTAGACCTTCGCGACGTCGCCGCTGGTTAGCGCCGAGGTCGCCTCGTCGAGGATCAGCAGCTTGGGATCGCGGCCGAGCGCCTTGGCGATCTCGACCATCTGCCGGCGCGAGAGCGGCAGATTGGCGACGCGCTCGAGCGGATTCACGTCCTCGCAGCCGACCCGGGCCAGCAGCTCCTCGGCGCGCCGCCGCTGGGCACGCTTGTCGATCAGCCCCAGCCGGCCGCGCGGCGGGTTGGAGATACCGATATTGTCCGCGACCGACAGGTCCGGCATGAGGGACAGCTCTTGGAAGATGCAGACGATACCCTGCGCGTTGGCCGCCAGCGGGTCGGGGAAGGTGACCTGCTGACCGGCGAGACGGATGCTGCCCTCGTCCGGCTGCACGACGCCGGCGATGATCTTGATCAGGGTCGACTTGCCGGCGCCATTCTCTCCGAGGACCGCGTGGATCGAACCGCGCCGGCAGGCGAAGTCGACGCCCTCGAGCGCCCGCACACCGCCGTAGCGCTTGCTCACGCCGACAAGCTCTAGGAAGGGCGGCGGGGCGCCGACGTCCTTGGTTCGAAACATGTCCTGGCCGGAAGGGATAAGGGGAAGCGGTGCCGGACGGCCCCGTCGGGATCGCCCGGCACCGGTAAGCGAGACAGACCCTACTGCACGTCGTCCGCCGTCTTCGCCATGATGTCGACGGCCTTGATGTCGACCTCACAGGGCGGGAACTCGTTGGCGGTGAAGAAGTTGTCGGTCAGGTTGGACCAGAAGTTCTCACCGTCCTTGAGCGTCGTGTAGTCGGCCTCGGGGATCGGCACCGAGATGAGCTGCGGCATCACATTGCCCTCGAGCGCCGCGATCGCGGCCTTGATCGAGATGGCCACCAGCCCGGGCGACTGGCCATAGGAGTAGCCCTTCAGCCCGTCGCCGGAATGCGCCGCGATCTGCTTGCGGAAGCCGTTCTCGCCTTCGCCCGCCATGGGCACGAAGGGATGCCCGGCGTCCATCAGTGCCCGTACGGTGCCGTCGGAGCCACCTTGGGTGAAGATCCCGTCGAACCGACCGTGCACCGCCAGTGCGTCGGCGGTCACCTTCTGCGAGGTTCCGGTGTCCCACATGCCCACGATCTCGACGATCTCGAACTTGTTCGGGGGTGCCTCCATGACGGAGCGGAAGCCGAGATGCCGGTCACGGTCGACGGAGTTGCCGGGCACACCGCGCACCTCGAGGATCTTGCCCTCGGTCTTGCCCATCTCCTTGAGCAGGAAGTTCGCCGAGCGCACGCCCATCTCGAACTGGTCGGAGTTGACCATCATCACCTTGTCGGTGTCGAGGATGTTGTCGAACGGCACCAGCACCACGCCGTTGCGGTCGGCGAGCCGGATGACGCGGTCGAAACCCTCGGGGCTGACCGCGATGGTCACGATCGCATCGAAACCCTGATTGATGAAGTCCTCGATCGCGCCGAGCTGGGCGGCGGCGTCGGTCCCGGTCGAGACGACCTTGAACTCCTTGATTTTCTCCTTGATCCCCGGCGTCTCGACGTAGACCTTGGCGGTCTGGATCATCTGGATCCGCCAAGTGTTGCCGACGAAGCCGTTGACCAGGGCGATCCGGTAGGGGCCTTCCTTGGCGGGCCACTGGAAATACTTGGTGTCGGCCGACCACGGCGCGAAGCACTCGGGGTTGTAGCCCGGCCCGGCGACGACCTGCGGGCCGTCGGCCAGCGCCGTCTCGGCGGAAAGCGCGAGGCCGAGCACGGCCGCGGTGGCGAGTAGGGTCCGGCGCAGCATCTCTCTTGTCTCCCCTCTGCTGTTGCCGTCGTTCGGCTGGTCTCATGGTCGGACCAAGCGGCGGCCGGATGATACACGCCGGGTCCGGCGACGCCATCGCCTTTTGCGCGAACCGAGCGCGCAGAGCCCAACCAAGGTGCCTCGTTCTGGCTTGTCACGTGATCGTGGTTAGGGTCGCACAGGTTGGTAGGGGAGAGACGCCATGACGGCCCAGTGGGGCTTCACGGACACGGAGTGGACCCGGCTCGTCGAGAGCCCGATGCTGGTGGCGATCGCCGTGACGGCGGCCGAGCCCAGCGGTGTGGTCGGCCTGCTGCGGGAGAGCCTCGCCGCCGCCGAGGCGTTGTCGGCGACACGGGCCGAGGCGGATGTGAACCCGTTGGTCGGGGCCGTGGCCGAAGCCTACGCGACCGCGGAGGGACGCGCTCATGCGTCGGCCGCGCTGCAGCGCCACATGCAACGCGGCGCACCGGCCGACGCGAGGGCTCACGCCATCGACGGGCTCGCCGACGTGGCACGGTTGCTCGAGGCCAAAGCCCCGTCCGATGCCGGCCCGTTCAAGGCCTGGCTGCACGGTATCGGCGAGCGGGTCGCCGAGGCGGCGACGGAGGGTGGGTTCTTCGGCCTCGGTGGCGTCAAGGTCTCGGATGCCGAGCGCGCGACCCTCGCCGAGATCGCGCGAGCCTTGCGCCTCGAAGCCTGAGCACCCGCCGTAGGCGACCGTACGGTGACGGCGGCGGAAGCGTTGCGCCGGGTGGCGTTCGCGCCTAGTCACCCGCGGCGGCTCCTGGGAACCCCAACATGCTCCGCTATGTCAGCACTCGCGGCGCGGCCCCGCCGCTCGACTTCACCGGCGTGCTGCTGGCCGGGCTCGCCGCCGACGGCGGGCTCTACGTCCCCGAGCGCACGCCGCAGCTCTCGCCGGCCGACCTGCGCGCCTTGCGCGGCGCCTCCTACGCCGAGATCGTGACGACGGCGTGCCGGCCGTTCGTGGCGGGCGCGCTGCCGGACGGCGTCTTCGAGCGCTGTGTCACCGCCGCCTACGAGCGTTTCGCCCACCCGGCCACCGCGCCGCTCAAGCAGCTCGCCGCGAACGACTGGCTTCTCGAGCTGTTCCACGGTCCGACTCTCGCCTTCAAGGACTTCGCGCTGCAGCTGCTGGGTCTGCTGTTCGCCGAGGTGCTCGAGCGGCAGGACGAGTCCGTCACCATCGTCGGTGCCACATCGGGCGACACCGGGTCCGCGGCGATCCACGCCGTGGCGGGACGGCCGCGGATGCGGATCGTCATTCTCCATCCGCGCGGGCGGGTCTCCGAGATCCAGCGGCGGCAGATGACCACCGTGCCGGAGGCGAACGTCTTCAACGTCGCACTCGAGGGCACCTTCGACGACTGCCAGGCGCTCGTGAAGGCGCTGTTCAACGACACGGCGTTCCGCGCCGAGGCACGTCTGGCCGCGGTCAACTCCATCAACTGGGCGCGCATCCTGGCCCAGATCGCCTACTATGTGGCGGCGGCTGTGGCCCTCGGTGCTCCCGATCGCGAGGTCGGCTTCTCCGTACCAACGGGCAATTTCGGTGACGCCTACGCCGGCTATGTCGCATCGCGGATGGGATTGCCGATTCGCCGGCTGGTCGTCGCGACCAATCGCAACGATATCCTGGCCCGGTTCCTGGCCACTGGCCGCTACGCTCCGGGAACGGTTGAGCCGACGGTCAGTCCGAGCATGGACATCCAGGTCGCGAGCAATTTCGAACGGCTCCTGTTCGACCTGCTGCGGCGCAATGGGGCGGCGGTGCGGTCGTGGATGCTCGGCTTCGCCGCCGACGGCGTGGCGTGTGTCGACGCCCCGACGCTGGCCCGGATCTCCGGCCTGTTCGCCGCCCACCGCGTCGACGATGTGGCCACCATGACCACGATGGCGCGGGTCCTGCGGACCACCGGCGAGCTCGTCGACCCGCACACCGCGGTCGGGCTCGCCGCCGCGGAGGCGTGTCGGCCGCCGCGCCACGTGGCGATGGTCACCCTCGCCACCGCGCATCCGGCCAAGTTTCCGGACGCGGTCGAGCAGGCGACCGGAGCCAGGCCACGTCTGCCCGACGCGCTGGCCGATCTGTTCGAGCGCCCGGAGCGCTTTACCGTTCTGGCGAACGATCTCGACGCGCTCCGCGCCTACATCCGTGCCGAGGTACTGAACTCCGCATGATCGAGGAGCCGACCCGCATCACGACCCTGCCGAGCGGCCTACGCGTCGTCAGCGAGGTCCTGCCGCGTTTGGAGACGGCCACGGTCGGCGTGTGGGCCGACGTCGGCTCTCGCCACGAGCCGGCCGCGCTGAACGGTGTCGCACACCTGCTCGAGCACATGGCGTTCAAGGGCACGACGACACGCTCGGCGCGGGCGATCGCCGAGGCGATCGAGAACGTCGGTGGATCCCTCAACGCCTGGACCTCGCGCGAGCACACCGCCTACTACGCCCGCGTCCTCGCCGACGACGTGCCGCTGGCCGTCGAACTCGTCGCCGACATCCTGCAGCACTCGATCTTTGCCGACGACGAGCTGGAGAAGGAGCGCCACGTGGTGCTCCAAGAGATCGGCCAGGTGAACGACACACCGGACGATCTCGTTTTCGACCAGTTCCAGGAGCGGGCGTTCCCCGACCAGCCGATCGGCCGCTCGATCCTCGGCCCGGAGGCGGTCGTCGCCGGGCTGAGCCGGGAGGCGCTCCTGTCCTATCTCAGAGCGCATTACGGGCCGGAGCGGCTGATTCTGGCCGCTGCCGGCAAGATCGACCACGAGGAGCTCTGCGCGCTGGCGGAGCGGCTCTTCGGCGATTTGTCGGCAGCCGTCCCGGCTCCGCCCGAGCCGGCGCGCTATGTCGGCGGGGTCCGCCTCGAACGGCGCCGCGACCTCGAGCAGGTCCATCTCTGCCTGGGCTGGGAGGGTCTACCCTGGCACGATCCTGATCACTGGGCGCTGCAGGTCCTGTCGACCGCGCTGGGCGGTGGTATGTCCTCGCGGCTGTTCCAGGAGCTCCGCGAGAACCGGGCCTTGTGCTACTCCGTGTTCAGCTTCAGCTCCGCCTACGCCGACAGTGGCCTGTTCGGGCTCTACGCCGGTACCAGCGCCGGCGAGGTGGGGGATCTGCTCGACGTCGCCATCGAGCAGACCGCCGCGCTGGTCGACGCCGCGGACGAGGCGGAGATCGCGCGGGCCAAGGCGCAGCTCAAGGCGAATCTGCTCATGGGGCTCGAGAGCTGCTCGGCGGTGTGCGAGGAGATGGCCCGCCAGATCCTCTGCTTCGGGCGCCGCCTGTCGACAGGTGAGATTCTCGATCGGATCGCCGAGGTCGATGCCGCGGCGGTACGGCGGGTCGGCCGGCGCGTGCTGGGCGGCCGACCCGCGACGCTGTCTGCGCTCGGACCCTTGCGCAAGCTGCCGAAGCTGCAGACCGAGCGGCTGATCAGCTGAGGCAAACGGACGGCAGAGGGCTGACTTTCTCGCGCCGATCGGCCAGAGTCCGGCGAAGGCTTCGTCGGTTGCTGATGGATTTGGGCATGATGCGCTTCGCCGTCGCCCTCGCCGCGTTATTCCTCTTCGGTCGCCTCGCAGATGCGGCGGAGGTCGATTGGCCGAGTCGCTCCGGGCTGCCGTGGCACTCCGGGGTCACCCACGTCTACGACAGGTTCGAGGAGTGGCGGGGGCGCCCCCTCGATGTCTACGTCACCTGGCACCCGCATCGGACCTGGGAGGAGATCCGTGACGCCAACGAGGGCACCGTGGGCCGGCGGCTCCTGGGCAAGCCGGGGCGGCTGTCGATGGGGATCGCCATGCTGCCGCGCACCCATCGCGGCCAGTTCGCCGAGTGCGCCCGCGGCGACTTCGACGAGCACTATCGAGCCGTCGCCGAGCGGCTGGTCGAATGGGGTCGCGCCGACGCGATCCTGCGCATCGGCTGGGAGGCAAACGGCTCGGGTTTTCCCTGGAACATCCTCGGTGACGTCGAGAACTACATCGGCTGCTTTCGACGGATCGTCGCGGTGATGCGCGCCGTGTCGCCCGACTTCGTGATCGACTGGACGATGCGCAAGAGCACCGCCGGCCTGGGGTCCAGGCCGGTCACGGACGCCTGGCCCGGTGACGACGTCGTCGATATCGTCGGGGTGAACTACTACGACGGCTGGCCGGCCTACGACACGCCGCGCGCATGGAGCCGAGACCTGGAGGCGCGCGAGCATGGTGGGCCACGCGGTCTTCAGGCATGGCTCGACTTCGCCCGAAGCAAGGGCAAGAAGCTCAGCGTCTCGGAATGGGGTCTGCGCCGCCGCGCTTCATCCGACAACCCGCTCTACATCGAGATGATGCTGTCGTTCTTCCGCGAGAACGCGGCCTACATCGCCTATGAGGCCTACTTCAATCCGCAATCCGAGACCGGCCGCGCCGAGTACAGCATCTTCCCGCCCGACGCGAACCCGCTGGCGGCGGCGAAATATCTGGAGATCATGAATGGCGCAGGGTGAGCCGTCTCGTCACTCTCGCCAGGTCACCTGCTGACCGCGCAGCGCGACGCTGCTGATGTCGACCTTGGCCGAGGCGTCCGTGACCTGCCGGCTGTAGGTGACGTAGACGAGCGCCTGGTTGGCCTCGTCCCACAGGCGCCGCACCCGCAGGCTCTTGAAGACGAGGCTCAGCCGCTCACTGAACACGTCCTCGCCGCTCGAGCCCTTCTCGATCGCGCCGATCACGATCGGACCCGTCTGGCTGCAGGAGATCCCGGCGTTCGACGGATCCTCGAACCAGTTTCCCTTGCTGACGCGGTCGATGAGGCTGCGACTGAAACGGACGACGTGGCAGGTGACGCCCTCGACCTTGGGATCCGCGATGGCGTCAACGACCAGACCGTTGCCGGTCCAGTCATTGCTCCACGAGCCGATCTCGGCGGCGGGCGCGGCGGTCGCGAGGCCGAGCACGCCCAGCAGCAGAGCGACGCGGTGCATGAGGTGCTTTCTCCTGGCGGCGAGCAGCTCAATAGCTGTGGCGCAACCGCAGCCAGCGCAAGCGATCGGTGCTGACGACCGGCAAGGGCAGCATGCCGCTCCCGGCGCGTAGCACGCGCAGCTCGACGGTCGTGCCGGCCTCGCCTCCCGCCCAGAGCGCGCGATGGAAGCTGACGAGGCCGTCGACCGGCGTGGCACCGACGGCGACGATCATGTCCCCCGCGCGGACTCCGGCCTGGGCCGCTGGACTGCCGGGCGCGACGCCGGCAACGACCACGCGGCCGCCGGCCTCGTGGCCGTAGACGCCGATCCACGGCCGGGCCGGTCCGCTACGCCGGCCGAACGCGAGAAGGTCGCCCAGCAGCGGTTTCAGCACGTTGACCGGCACGAACATGTTTCCGGGTGAGGGCAGGCCGATCCCGGCGGCGTCGTCGACCGCAAGCGAGCCGACGCCGACCAGCCTTCCGTCTCGGTCGACCAGAGCGGCGCCGCCGAACAGCGGGAACGGCGGCGTCGTGAACAGGGCGTCCTCGAGCACGTATTCCCAGTAGCCCGCATAGGTGCGACGGTCCACCAGCTTCGCCGGCAGCCCGGCCAACCCTTCGACATTCGCGAGCACGAGCAACGGATCACCGGGACGGACGCTGTCGCTGTCTCCTAGGGGCAAGGGCTTCCCGTCGAGCGGCACGCTTGCGCGTAGCAGGCCGAAGCCGCTCTCATGGTCGTAGGCGACGATGTCGGCCGGGATGCGCGCGCCTCCCGGCGAGCGCAGGTCGAACGCGCTCGCCTCGAAGATGAGATAGCCGATCGTCAGGACCAGCCCGGCATCGTCGATCAGGATTCCGCTGCCGCGGCGCTCGCGGCCGAGCGTGCCGGCGGTGCGCGCCTCGACCGGCACCTCGGCGCGTACCCCGACGATCGCCTCGGCGACCTCGTCGAGCGCTGCCGCCGTGGCGCGCCCCGACAAGGGTAGGGTCAGGACCGCCAGGACGAGGACGGCGGATGGTCGCGGCCGCTTGGCCATGGGCGGCGCTCCGGTGGCGCTCGAGGATGGATCACGGGACATAGCGGGGCGGGGTGCCCGTACCAGGGGCGCGATGACGGCGCCGCCGCGCGAGCGTAGGCTGGCGCCATGACCGAGTGCACCATTGCCCTGCTCGAACAGCTTGTCGCCTTCGACACGACCAGCCGCAACAGCAATCTCGACCTCGTCGGCTTCGTCCGCGACATCCTCGACCGCCAGGGAGTCGCCAGCACGCTGGTGGAGGACGAGACCGGAACCAAGGCCAACCTGCTCGCCACGGTGGGACCGGCGGAGGCGCCCGGTCTCGTCCTGTCCGGCCATACCGACGTCGTTCCGGTCGACGACCAAGCCTGGAGCTCGGATCCCTTCCGCGCGCGCATCGCGGACGGCCGGCTCTACGCCCGTGGCGCCTGCGACATGAAAGGGTTCATCGCCGCCGTGCTGGCGGCGGTCCCGGCGATGCGTCGCGCGCAGTTACGCCGGCCGCTGCACATCGTCCTGAGCTACGACGAAGAAATCGGCTGCAAAGGCGTACCGCGTCTGCTCGCCCGGCTGGATGATCTCCTGCCGGCGCGTCCGCTCGGCTGCCTCGTCGGTGAGCCGACCGGCATGCGCCTGGTCGATGGGCACAAGGGCAAGGTCGCCTGCCGCTGCACCATGCACGGCCGGGCGGGCCATTCGGCGCTCACCCACGAGGCGGTCAACGCCGTCGCCTATGCCGGGGAGTTGGTGGCGTTCGTCCGCCGCCTCGGGGTCGAGCTGGCGCGCGAGGGGCGCCGTGCTGACGGCTTCGTGCCGCCCTACAGCACGGCCAGCCTCGGCTGCATCGCAGGCGGCGGGCAGATCAACATCGTGCCCGACCGCTGCGCCTTCGAGCTCGAGTTCCGCACCATCCCGGGCGAAGACCCGCGTCGCCTCGTCGATCGGGTGCGCCGGCACGCCGAGGAGGTGCTCCTGCCCGAGATGCGCACGGTCGCTCCCGAGGCGGCGATCCTGTTCGAGGAGTTTCTCCACTACCCGGGCATGGCGCCGCCCACCGGTCCGTTCGCCGAGCTGATGCGCGAGCTCACGGGCGACACAACGCCCGGCAAGGTCTCCTACGGGACCGAGGGCGGCCTGTTCGCCGCCGCGGGCGTGCCCACCCTCATCTGCGGCCCCGGCCACATGTCCGTCGCCCACAAACCCGACGAATATGTCGAGCTGACCCAGCTCGCCGCGTGCGACACGCTCCTCGCGAAGCTGATCGGGTGGGCGGCTACACCGTCAATCTGACGCGGTACAGGCCCACCGCCAGGAGAGGGCGCTGGCGCGCGCTCGGCTCCGCAGTGGGCCAGGACGGCCCCTACCTCATGGCTTCGGCCACGACAGCGCTATCGCCACCCCGCTCTTCGCCTCGAACAGCCGCACCGTCGTCGGGTCGAGCCAGAGGCGGACCGGCTGGCCGATCGCGGCGGTGAAGTCGCGCGGCATCCGCCAGGAGACCTCGGGGCCGCGGGGATCGCCCAGCGCGCCCACCAGGATCACCTCCGGACCGAGCGCCTCGACCGCTTGCGTGACGGTGTCCAGCGCGATCCGCGCTGCGCCGTCGGGCGCCAGCGTCACCTCCTCCGGCCGCAGGCCCAGGGTGACCGGCCCGGGCGGGAGCGCGCCGGGTAGCGGCACGCGCAGGCCGTGGGCGATCACGAGCGCGCCGGCGCCCTCCGGCTCGATCCGCGCGTCCAGCAGGTTCATCGGCGGCGAGGCGAGGAAGCCGGCGACGAAGGTGTCGGCCGGGTTGCGGTAGACCTCCATCGGCGCCCCGACCTGGACGATGCGGCCATCCCGCATGATGCAGATCCGCTCGGCCATCGTCATGGCCTCGACCTGATCGTGGGTGACGTGGATCATGGTCCGGCCGACGCGCCGGTGCAGCTTGATCAGCTCGGTGCGCATACCCGCACGCAGCTTGGCGTCGAGGTTCGAGAGCGGCTCGTCGAGCAGGAACGCGACGGGGTCGCGCAACAGCGCCCGGCCGAGCGCCACCCGCTGCCGCTGGCCGCCGGAGAGCTGGCCCGGCTTGCGCTCCAGCAGCTCGGTCAGGCCCAGTGTCGCCGCCACCTCCTGCAGGCGGCGGCCGGCTTCGGCGCGGGGGACGCCGCGGATGCGCATACCGAAGGCGAGGTTGCCGGCGACCGTCATGTGCGGGAACAGCGCATAGCTCTGGAAGACGAAGGCGAGGTCGCGGTCCTTGGGATCGACCTCGTTCATCAGCCGCTCGCCGATCCACAGCCGGCCGGTGGTGATCGGCTCCAGGCCGGCGATCATCCGCAACGTCGTCGACTTGCCGCAGCCCGAGGGGCCGAGGAGCACCATCAGCTCGCCGTCGCGAATGTCCAGGCTCACGGCATCGACCGCCGTCACGCCGCCGGGGTAGACCTTGCTCACCTGCTCGAGGCGGATGTCGGGCATCGACGTCAGGCGCGCAGCGAGCGCATGTAGCGATGCAGCCAGGCGGTGAGCAGGAGCACGATCGCCAAGAGCACGAGCGACATGGCGGCGGCGCGACCGAGGTTGAGCGTCACGAACGCCTGACGGTAGATGAAGTAGCTGACCAGATCGGTGGCGTTGCCCGGGCCGCCACGGGTCATGATGTAGACGAGATCGTAGGTGCGCACGGCGAAGATCAGGCGGATCAGCAGGGTCACGGTGATCACCGGGCGGAGCAGCGGCAAGGTGATCCAGAAGAAGGCGCGGATCGGACCCGCGCCCTCCATCCGCGCCGCCTCGTAGGGCTCGGGCGGGAGCGCCGCGAGTCCGGCGAGGAGCAGCACCACCATGAACGAGACCTGGTGCCAGATGTCGACGGCGACGAGCGTCCAGAAGGCGACGGCCGGATCGCCCAGCCAGTTGACCGGGGCGATGCCGGCGAGCCCGATCACGTAGTTCACGATCCCCTGGGTGGGATGGAGGAACATCCGCCAGATCAACCCGACGACCACCGGATTCATCAGCAACGGGCAGAGCAGGATGGCGTAGTAGACCGCGCGCCCGCGCTCGACGCTGTCCAGAGCCAGGGCCACGACGAGGCCGAGCAGGAACTCGAGCAGCACGACGGCGACGACGAAGGCCAGCGTGACGCGCAGCGCGTGACGGAAGCCGCCGTCGTCGAGCGCCGCCGCGAAGTTGCCGAGGCCCACGAACAGGTCGTGCACCGGGCGCAGCAGTGTGAACTCGTAGAGGCTGGTCCAGGCGGTGAAGACGAGCGGGAACAGCACCACGAGCAGCATCGCGGCGAGCCCCGGCCCGGCCATCAGCAGGCCGAACCGCCGGTCGCGCCGGGCGAGGCCCGCCGCCATCGCGCCCGCCACCCCTCGCGGCTAGGGCAGCTTGCCGTCCTGCCGCAGCAGGGCCCTGAACTCCTCGTTCGCTGCGGCGAGTGCCGCGGCTGGCTCCTTCTCGCCAGTCACGGCCAGCGACAGCTCACGGCCCAGCACCTCGACGAACTGCGGCGTGTAGGTGAACACCGGGAAGTTCTTCGAGCCCTCGAGCAGCGCCTGCAGCGCCGGATAGTAGGGATACTTGGCGTTGAGGTCGGGATCCGCGAAGACGTCGGCACGGGTCGGCGAGCCGCCCAGCGCGGCGCGGCGCTTCGCGATCTCCGGGCTCTCGATCCAGGCGATGAACTGCCAGGCGGCGTCGGGGTCGGGGGACGACCTGGGGATCGCCCAGCCCCAGCCGCCGTTGAGCCCGGCGACCGGTACCGGGGCCAGCTCCATCTTGCCGACGACCGCCGACTGGCTCGGGTCGTCGTAAGCGGTACGGAAGAAGTTGTAGGTGATGTAGCTGTAGGCCTTGCCCTGGGCGGCGACGTTGAAGGCCTCGTCGAAGCCGAAGCTGGCGGCACCGAGCGGCCCGAACTCCTGGACGTTGCGCTTGTAGTCCTCGAGCGCCGCCACGGCCTCGGGCGAGGTCAGCTTTGGCTCCCACGTCGCCGGGTCGTAGTACTCGCCGCCGCGGGCGAACAGGTAGTTGGACCACTCCATGGCGATCGGGTCGGGGCGGAGGCCCTGGTTGACGACCCCGTGGAGATCCGGCTTGCGCGTGAAGAACTCGACCTGCTTGAGATATTCGTCCCAGCCCTGCGGCACCCGCAGCGGAGTGCCGTACTTGGCCGCGAAGGCCGCCTGCTCGGCCGGGTCCTCGAGCAGGTCTTTGCGGTAGGTCAGCGCCATCGCGTAATTATAGAAGGGTAGCATATACACGACGCCGTCGACCCGGCCGACCAGGTCCATCATCGCCGGGAAATAGACCGAGGTGTCGAAACCCGAGGCAGCGATGCGCTCGTCCAGCGGCTGCAGCCAGCCGGCCTTGGTGAACTCGCCGACCCAATAGAAGTCGACGACGATGACGTCGTAGGAGCCCGCGGGCGCCACGAGCTGCGGCACCAGCTTGGTGTGCATCTCGGCGTAGTTGACGACCTCGATGTCGACCTCAATGCCGGTCTGGGCGGTGAACTCCGGCACCACCTCCTGGACGAAGCGCGTGTCGGGAACGCTCTCCATGAGGATGTGGATGGTCCGCGCGTCCGCCGCGCCGGTGAGCAGCGCGATCGCTGCGGTCGAGAGCATGAGGGCTCGGGTCATCGGTTCCTCCTTGCTGTCGGGTTTCACTTCAACGCGCCGAGCGACAGGCCCTTGATCAGGTACCGGCGCAGGAAAGGCAGCAACGCCAGGACCGGCGCTACGGCGACCAACGTCGCCGCGGCGAGTGGCGCGATCTCGACCCCGCGATGGGTCTCGAGCGTCGACAGGCCCAGGGGGAGGGTCGCCGCGCGCTTGCCGGCGAGCATCAGCGCGAACAGGAACTCGTTCCAGCTCAGAATGAAGGCCAGCAGACCCGCGGCCAGGATGCCGGGCGCGGCCACGGGCACGGCCACCTTGGCGAAGGCCTGGAGGCGCGTCGCACCCTCGATCCGTGCCGCCTCCTCGAGCTGGCGCACTTCGCCCTCGAAGAAGGCGATCAGCATCCAGGTGACGAAGGGCAGGTTGAGGGCGACATGGGCGATCGTCACGGCGGTACGGGTGTTGAGCAGCCCGGCGCCGAGGAAAATCGCGAACAGCGGCAGGACGAGGACCACGGGCGGTAGCATCTGGCTCGCGAGCACAGCGAGGCGCAAGGGCGCGCCGCCGGTGTCGTGCCGCGCGAAGGCGTAGGCCAGCATGGTCGCGAGCGGTAGTACGATCGCCGTCGAGCCGAGGCCGATGACGAGGCTGTTCGCGAAGTACTGGGCGAACGGGTAGGCGGTGAAGATCGTGACGTAATTGTCGAGATGCGGCGCGGCCCACTCGGGCGGGATCCGATAGGCGGTCAACTTGTCCGTCAGGCTCACCCGCAGCACCCACAGGAGCGGGAGCGCGATCGCGGCGCAGAAGAGGATCAGCACCGCGTGGGGGACGAGGATGGCGAGCCGCCGCCGCATGGTCCTCAGCCGCCCGCGAC
>CALKJU010000010.1 GCA_937995535.1 uncultured Alphaproteobacteria bacterium | reverse complement strand
GTGCCGCCGCCTCGCCCCCGAAGGTGGCACAGGCGGGTCGGCTACTCGACCGCCTGCTCCTTGTCGACCAGCGCCACGCCGCCCCTGGGGATGCGGATGGACTCGACGAAGTCCTGCATCGCCTTCGAGGGCGCGGTGGTGATCTGGCTGACCAGATACGTCACGAGGAACGCCATCGGCACGCCGAAGATGCCGCCGGAGATGTTGTTGATCCCCCAGAGCTGTGTGCCGACACGGTTGCGCGCGACCGCCGTGCTCGCCCACAGCGCCCAGCCGTGCAGCGGCCCGTCGGTGATCGCGGCCTGGTTGGCGAGCAGCGCCTGGATCGGCGCCTTCGCCTCGGCCGAGATCTGCGCGATCGCGACATACTGCTGGTAGCCGCGGATGATCGCCTCCTTGCTGCCGACCAGTTCGAGCAGGCTGAGGCCGGCGAACTCGCTCCAGATCAGGTAGCCGAAGGTGATCGTGTAGCCGACCACCATGCCGGCGATCGCCCCGGCATTGGTCGTCTTCTTGTACCAGACCCCCATCACGAGTGCCGCGAACAGACCGGCCGCCGCGATCGAGAAGGCCCAGGCGACCAGGAACAGGATGTCGGCGCCGAGGTGACCCGCCGTATAGGCCGCAACGACCGCCACGGTGATCAGCAGGGTCCGCGCCACGATCAGCCGGCGCTTGGTCGGCGCGTGCCGGTCGATCATCCGGTAGTAGATGTCGTGGCTGAGCGCGTTGGCGAGGGCCAGCAGCAGCCCATCGGCGGTGGAGAGCGCGGCGGCCAATCCGCCTGCTGCCACCAGCCCCGCGATCACATACGGCAGTCCCGCGATCTCCGGCGTGGAGAGCACGATCACGTCCGGATGGATGCGGAACTCGTTCAGCTGCAGGATGCCGTCTTTGTTGAGATCGTTCACGCCGACCCAGGTCACGCCATAGGGCGACATGAGCTGCCAGCTCTGCAGCCAGCCCGGCAGCTCGGCGATCGGCTTGCCGATCACGTTCTGGTAGATCTCCAGCTTGGCGAAGGCCGCATAGGCGGGCGCGGTGAAGTACAGCAGGAAGATGAAGAACAGCGACCACGCCACCGAGTTGCGTGCTTCCCGCACGCTGGGAGTGGTGAAGTAGCGCATGAGGATGTGCGGCAGGCTGGCCGTGCCCACCATCAGGCAGAAGATCAGCGCGAAGAAGTTGATCGCGCGATTCAGGTCGAACTGCTGGTTGGGCCCGACGAAAGCCTGCGTGTGTGGCAGCATCACCTGGCCTGCCGCGCGCATGGTCGCTTCCAGCGCCTCGATCTTCTCGAGGGCGATACCATACATGAGCTGCGGGATGGGCACGCCGGTGACCTTCACCGACATCAGGATCACCGGGATCAGGTAGGCGATGATCAGCACGATGTACTGCGCCACCTGCGTCCAGGTCACCGCGCGCATCCCGCCCATCATCGAGCAGACCAGGATGCCGGCGAGCCCGATGAACACCGCCACCGCGAAGGGGACGTCGAGGAAGCGCTGGGTGATGATGCCGATGCCGACGATCTGCGCCACCACGTACACGAACGACGCCGTGATCAGCACGATCACGCCGATGAAGCGCGCGACATTGCCGCCGTAGCGGGCGCCCAGGAAGTCGGGCACGGTGTACTGACCGAACTTGCGCAGATAGGGCGCGAGCAGGATCGCCACCAGCACGTAGCCGCCGGTCCAGCCGAGCACGAAGGCAAGCCCGCCATAGCCGAGGGCGTAGAGCGAACCCGCCATGCCGATGAACGAGGCGGCCGACATCCAGTCCGAGCCGGTCGCCATGCCGTTGTAGATCGCGGGCACGCGCCGTCCGGCGACGTAGTACTCGCTCACCTGCATCGTTCGGCTGAGAACGCCGATATAGGCGTACACGCCGATCGTCAGCGCGACGAACAGGTAGCCGATCACCCGATCAGGCACGCCGATCTGTTCGAGGCCGGCGAGAATGAGCACGAAGAAGGCGAACCCGCCGACATAGCCGGCGTAGATCTTGTTCAGCTGCTTGAGGAACGCGTCCTGAGCCTTGGCTGCCATGGTCGGTCCCTCACTCCTCGGCCACGCCGAATTCTTCGTCGATCGCGTTCTGCTTGCGCGCGAACCAGAACAGCTGGATGACGAAGATGATCAGGCTGCCCTGGGCCGCCATGTAGAACCCGAGCGGGAAGCCGAGGATGTGGATCGGATTCAACACGGGCGCGAACAGGTGCACAAAAAAGCTGGCGAAGAACCAGATCACCAGCATCAGCCACATCAGGTTCGACGTCCGTTTCCAGTAGGCCCGGGCCACCGCCGGATCGATTGCCGCCACGGGTTCCCGCGGCTCGCCTCGTCCGGGTTCGACGATTCCTGCCATGCTCCACTCCCTGCTCGGCGCATCTCGGTGCGCCTTGGCCCGTTGTAAGGTCGACCCTCTACCCCTTCCGCTTGCGTCGCGGGACGGGTTCAATGCGGTCGCCAAAATGGCAGTTAACACAAGGAATTGTGACGTGCCAACAAGTTCCTTGTCCGCATCGCGTCCGGCCGGGGCCGCGGCCTAATGCGCCCGTCAAGCGGCTGTTTTGAAGGCGGTCTGGAAGGGTTTCCTCGAGTGGAGGATGGCCCAGAGCACGTCCACGCGGCGTCGGGCGAGGGCGATGACGGCCTGGTGGTGCTGTTTTCCCTCGCGTCGCTTGCGGCTGTAGAAGGCGCGGCTGTCGTCGTGGCCGAGCGAGCAGAAGGCCGACTGGTAGAAGATCCGCTTGAGGCTCTTGTTGCCGCCGGCGGGCCTGCGGAGGAAGCGGGCGCGGCCGGATTGTCGGAGGACGGGCGCCATGCCCGCGGCGGAGGCGAGGGCATCGGCCGAGCGGAAGCGCGACAGGTTGCCCGCCTCGGCGATGAACTCGGCGGTCAGCACGGCCCCCATGCCGGGCAGGCTGCGGATGAGGGCCGCGTCAGGGTGGCGCTGGAGCAGTGCCTCAAGTTCGCGGTCGAGTTCGAGGAGGCGGGTGCGGGTCGCCAGCGCCTCGGAGGCCAGTTCGCGGATGAGGCGGGCGGTCATGCGCTCGGCCGGCACGGCGATGGTCTGCTCGGCCGCGGCGGCAAGGGCCCGGTCGGCGAGGCTCTCGATGTTAGGGAGACTGCCGGCGGCCTGGAGGTGACGGACCAAGCGCTTCCTGCCGGCGGCGCGCAGCTCGCCGGGGGTGACGAACTTCGTCAGCAGGTGCAGTGGCCCCTTGGTGGTGAGATCCAGGCCGCGCTCGAGGCCTGGGAAGATGCCGGCGAGCAGGTCGCGCAGGCGGCTGATGCGCTGGGTTTGCCCGGCGACCAGGTCGCGGCGGCGACCGACCAGCAACCGGATCTCCAGGTCGAGCTCGGTGGCGGGCTCGATCGGCCGCAGGTCGGCGCGGGTGCGGACCTGCTCGGCGATGGCCCGCGCGTCGCGCGGGTCCGACTTGTTCTCGCCTCCCACCATGCCCTGGCGGGCGCGGTTGACGGCGAGACCGGGAACGTGGACGAGCTGGAAGCCCCGGTCAGCCAACATGGCCTCGAGGAGGCCGGCGATGCCGCCCAGCACGTCGAGGCCGATGCGGATCTCGCCCCCGAGCGCGGCCAGGTCCCCGGCGAGGGCCGCGATGGCCTCCGGCGTGTTGTCGAGCCTGCGGTCGAGCAGCACCGCGCCGTCGGCGTCGGTGGCGCAGGCCCAGTGGATGTCCTTGGCGATGTCGATGCCGACGCTGATCCTCCGCATGACGCCTCCTCAAGTTCGAGGGTAGTCCGGCATTCCGCCCGCGCCGTCGTCGCCCTACACAGCGATGGATCGCAGAGCCCAATCAGCGGTCGAGGCGGTATGGCGGCGCCGGGGGATCTGCCCTCCGAGCCATGCAAGGCAGCCAGCATGACAACCATCCCG
>CALKJU010000009.1 GCA_937995535.1 uncultured Alphaproteobacteria bacterium | reverse complement strand
ACGTGCCTGAGCGTTCGGTCCGCATACTCGGCATCCAGCTCCCTGCCGTCGAACTCGTGTCGCAGGACCATCTCCTGTGCGCCCCGGGTCTTCACCTCCACGATCGAGATGACCGGCATGCTGCCCAGTCCCACGCTCTTGAGAAGGGTTTCCTTGATCGCCTTCCAGTCCTCCGGGGTCGAGACGTGGGAGATGACCCGGTCGGTTCCCCTCTTCTCGTGCTGGAACAGGTCAAGCTCCCGCATCAGGTCTTCGGTCAGGTATTGTCGCAAGAAGGATTCATCCCTGTCCGCCTCCCTGACCTGGAAGATCTTCTCGACGCCCTGTCCTCCGGGCCGGTCGTATTCCTTCTCCTCCTCCTCGGAGGGGGTTTCCCATCGTTCGTGAATGGCCTCGAAGATCTTGTAGCCCAGGTGGTAGGGATTCATCCCTCCCCGTAGGGGGCGGATGACCTGGTTGTGGCGCTTCAGGAATTCGAGGTGAAGAGCCGGGGACAGGTCGAGGGCGTTCAGGATCCGGTAGTGCCAGTAGCTGGCCCATCCCTCGTTCATGATCTTCGTCTCGATCTGCGGGATGAAGTAGCGGGCCTCCTCGTCGACGATGGTCAGCAGGTCGCGTTGCCAGTCGGTGAGATCACGGTTGTGGTCGCGGATGAAGAGGAGGATGTCCTCCTCGGGCTCGAGCGGCACGCGGCGCAGATCCGGCGCTGGGCGTTCGCGACGAGCGTGCAGGTGCTCGAACGGATCCGGCGGAGGCGTGGCGGCGTCGATGGCGCGCTGCTGCTGCTCGTCACGATCGAGCTTGCGGATCGCCTGGTTGCGCCGGCGATTCAGCGACAGCGCATGCGCCGCGTCGAGGAAGGCCTCGACAGCCTCGTCGCCGATCGACGGATCGGCGATGTAGCGGCGGACGCGGTCGGCGCGGGTCTTGAAGGCCTCGATCGTCAGGCGCGCCTCGGTGGCGCTGGTGAAGGTGAAGTTGTTCTTGAAAAAATCGTTGTGACCGTAGACGTGGGCGATGGTCAGGATCTGCAGGCAGAGCGAGTTGTCGCGCATCAGGTAGGCGAGGCAGGGGTCCGAGTTGATGACCAGCTCATAGGGCAGCCCGGTCACCCCGTAATCGTACATCGTCTTGGTCTGCTCGAACGACTTGCCGAAGCTCCAGTGCGGGTAGTGCGACGGCATGCCGTGGTACGCCATGTAAGCGAGCATGGCGTTCTGATCGCAGATCTCGAACTCCTGCGGGTAGCAGTCGAGCCCGAACTCGGCGACCTTGTCGCGGATCCGGGCATCCCAATGCTCGAGGTCGGCGAGCGTCCAATTCGTCATCCGGCGAAACCGCCTCCTACTGCTCGGAGCGGTCGCGCGACAGGAAGGCCTTGAAGCTCGGCCAGATGTCCTCGCGCCGCTCGATCAGGACCGACTGGAAGTTGCGTGCGTCGAGCGCCCGGAACCGCTCGAGCATCGAGCTCTCATAGTAGTGCGAGCCCATCGGCTTGATCTCCCCATAGCCGAACAGGTTGCAGACCTCGCACAGCTCCGCCGCGGCGCGCAGGGCCTCGTCGTTGTCGCTGTCGAAGTTGTCCCCGTCCGAGCAGTGGAACGCGTAGATGTTCCAGTGTGCCGGATGGTAACGGTCGTGGATGATCTCGAGCGCCTTCTTGTAGCCCGACGAGATCAGGGTGCCGCCGGACTCGCCCTTGTGGAAGAACTCGTCCTCCGTTACCTCCTTGGCCTGGGTGTGATGGCCGATGAACACGAGCTGGACGTTCTCGTAGCGCGTACAGACGAACTGGAAGAGCAGGAAGAAGAAGCTCCGCGCGAGGTACTTCTTCAGACGATCCATGGACCCCGATGTGTCCATGATGCAGACCACGACCGCATTGCTCTCCTCGCGGGTGTCGACAACCAGCCGTCGGTAGGTGAGGTCGTCCTTGCGGAACGGAAAGCGCTCCTCGGGTTCGACGGCATCCGGCGCCGACGACGGGTCGTGATCGGCGGGCAGCGTGACCTTGCCGGTGGCGATCTGCCGGCGGACGCGGGCGCGCACGGTCCGGCGCCGGTCGAGGTGGACGCGCACGCCCTGCTTGCGGTAGCCCTTGCGCTTGGCCACCCGCTCCGACAACGCTTCCTTGAGGATCTTCCGCTCGAGGTCGGGAAGCTCGAGATCCTCGAACATGATGTCGACCAGTTCGTCGAGCGAGATCTCCGTCTCGTAGTAGTCGACGCCGGGATCGGAGCCGGCCGGACCTTGACCCTTCTGCTTCGCCTGCCCGCTCTGGCCGACGATCTGGCCGGGCTCGGTCTTGCCGTCTCCGGCGCCGACCCCGCCGGCGTTGTCGCCGAAGGTGAAGCGGTACTCGCGAACGCCGCGGATCGGCACCTTGATGATCCGGTCCCGATCCCGCCCGATGATGCTCTCTTCGGCGATGATGTCGGCGATGTTGTCGCGGATCAGACGCCGCAGCTTCTCCCGGTGCCGTTTGCGGTCGGCAGCGCTGCGATCCGAGCGCAGCGCGTCCGATTCGGAGTACGGCCGGAAGACGGTGCTCATCGCTGCCGGATCAGTCCTTCCACAGATGGTTCGCCGCGTATTTGAGGATCGTGTCGATGCTTTCCTCGTTGTAGCCCTGCCCGATCAGGTTTTCGACCATGGCGTCATATTTCTGGCGCTGCTCGTCGTCGCGGGTCCGCGCCTTGGTGATGATCCGTGAAATGTCACGCACCGAATTCATCAGCTTCTTCTCGATCGCCTCCTTGAGCGGCTCGTACGAGCTGTACGCGATCTTCTCGCCGCGCCGCGTCGCCGACCACAGATAGGCGATGACCTCCTGGCGGAACCCGTCAGCCGCCGGACCGATGATGGCGATCTGCTCCTCGATCGACTTGAGGAAGCTCTCGTCCGGCTGCATCTCGTCGCGGGTCACCGGGTCCTTGACCTTGGTCTTGGTCACGAAGGCCTCGGCGTGGTCGAGATAGTTCTGGAACAGAGTCTCGGCCTGGCCCTGGAAGCTGAAGACGAACGCCTTGGTGATGTCCTTCTCGAGCAGGTCGAGGTAGATCTTGTGCAGGGTGTCCTGCAGGAACTCGAGATAGCGCTTGCGCACGTCGTCGCCGAGGTCGGCCTCCTTGACCATCCCGATCAACGCCTCGCGGACGTTGATCGGGTGGATCGAGCCGTCGTTCTGGGTCAGCGCGGTGTCGAGCGCCTTCATGATGAAGCGCGTGCTGATCCCGAACAAGCCCTCGCGCTTGGCGTCCTCGCGCAGCTCATGGGCGGTCAGTTTCTTCGGCCGCCCCTTCTCCAGCACCTCCTCGCCGTTATACAGCTTGAGCTTGGTGACGAGGTCGCACTTGGCGGTGGGCTCGAGCCGGGAGAGGATCGCGAACATGCTCGCGATCTCGAGCGTGTGCGGTGCGATGCGCGCATTGAACTTCGAGCGCTTCAGGAACTTTTCGTAGATCTTCACCTCCTCGGAGAGGCGCAGATTGTACGGCACGCGCACCGCGACGATCCGATCGAGGATCGCCTCGTTGGTGTGGTCGGCCTTGAACTTCTGCCACTCCGCCTCGTTGCTGTGGGCGACGATGCAGGTGTCGACGTAGATCGTCCCGTGCCGCCCCGGAGCGGGCACGAACTTCTCCTGTGTCGCGGTGATCATCGTGTGCAGATATTCGGTCTCGTTCTTGAAGACCTCGATGAACTCGACGAGCCCGCGATTGCCCACGTTGAAGGCGCCGTTCAGCTCGAGCACGCGCGGATCGCCTTCCGAGTAGCGATCGAGCTTCGAGATGTCCTCCGATCCGATCAGAACCGACGTGTCCTGGTTGTTCGGATCGACTGGCGGCACCACGCCAATGCCGCGCCGTGCGCGCCGGCTGAAGCTCTGTGTCCGGACCGGGAAGTTCTCGTAACGGCCGTCGAACTCCTCCTTCAGGCGCCAGCGGCACGCCGGACAGAGGTCGCCTTCGATCCGCACGCCCAGCATCTCCTCGAAGGCCGGCCGCAGGTGGCGCGGGATCAGGTGCAGGGGCTGCTCCTGGATCGGGCAGCCGTCGATAGCGTAGAACGGCTCGAGGTCCTCCAGCCCGCGCTTGAGCCGTTCCACGAGCGAGCTCTTCCCGGAGCCGACCGGACCCATGAGATAGAGGACCTGCCGGGCCTCCTCGCCGCCCATCGCGGCGGAGTGGAAATAGCGCACGATCTTGTCGAGCGTGCGCTCCATGCCGAAGAATTCGTCCTTGAAAAATTCATAGATCTTGACCGTCTGGTCACCGAAGACGCGCTTCGCCCTCGGGTCCGTCTCGAGGTCGAGCTCCCGGACCCCCGGACTCACGATCATGTCGTAGATGCGCCGGTGCGCGAGGTCGGCGACCCGCGGATTGGCTTTCACCACATCAAGATATTCCAGCAGCGTCCCGCGCCATTCGAGCTTCTGCCGCGCGGCGCGGTCCTGCTCGATCATGGCGGCGAAATCGATCTGCTCAGGCTGCATCCGCCTTCATCCCATGCAGTGGCACCTGCCGGAGCCGCTCCGGTCCGGCAGGATCGGCTTGGTTGATAGACTAGGTCATTCCGGGCAAAGTTTCAAAGTTAATTCGACGCCGGGACGGCAACAGACGGGGTTGTGAAATCCGCCAAAACACAAAGACCACAATGCGGTGGCGTAAAAAATCGCGGACTGGTTCAACAATCCCGACAATAGGGCACAAGATGCCATTGTGCCCGGATCTCGCGTCTGAGCACGCGTAGAGTGGTCTTGCTTGTGCTGTATCTGGCCCGAACCGACGACCACCACACCGCCGCCGTTCGCCCGGCGAGGGACCATACCGGCTGCCTACCCAGACCCCGCCCAAGCCTAGAGCCCAAGCCGGACCCGTCAACGGCCCCTCCATACTCCGCTGCTCACAAGCGCGAGACAAGCGTTCCAGTGACGCCGCTGTGCAAAACAGCGCCACTGTGGTTTCTCAGCTTGCGGTAGATACAACTTTACGGGCATTTTCATGCTCCGTTCGTTCGGCAGCAATGCGGGGAACGCATGGCGGGCCGGCGACGGGTGTCGTTGCCCAGCTTCAGACGCCCGCCTTAGGCTGCGAACGTCAGGTGGAGGCGGCGGGGTCATGCGCAACGAGCTCAAGCGTCGGCTGCGAGCGGGCGACCGGCTCTACGGGGCGTGGCTGAGCCTCGCCAGCCCGGCCCTGGCCGAGCTGCTCGGCTGTGCCGGTTACGACTTCCTCGTCGTCGACAACGAGCACGGCGCGGCGTCGTTGGCCCAGACCGCGGACCTGCTGCGGGCCGGTGCCGCTGTCGTGTGCCCGGTGATCGTCCGCGTGCCGTGGAACGACCAGGTCTATCTCAAGCGGGTGCTCGACCTGGGCGCGCAGTCGATCATGGTGCCGCTGGTCGAGACGGCCGAGGAGGCAGCCGCGGCGGTGGCCGCCTGTCGCTATCCGCCCGACGGCCGGCGCGGCTACGCCGCGCCGGCGATGCGCTGCTCGCGCTACGGTTTCGAGAGCGACTACCTCGCTTGGGCCAATGCCGAGCTGCTGTTGATCGCGCAGATCGAGAGCGCCACTGCCGCCGCCCGCGCTGAGGCGATCGCGGCCGTCGACGGCATTGACATGGTGCTGATCGGGGTCAACGACCTCGCCGGCTCGGTCGGTCTGCTCGAGCGGCTCGACCGCCCCGAGGTGGCGGCGCTTGTGGCGCAGGCCGAAGCCGGCGTACGGCGGGCGGGCAAGCCGCTCGGCACCGTCCCGTCCGCCGCCGCCGGGACGGCAACGCTGTTCGCGCGCGGCTATCAGCTCGTCGCCGGGGCCGGTGACGTGCCGCTGCTGCGCGACGCGGCGCGCGCCGACATCGCCCGTGTCCGCGCCGCGCTCGCCGGGGATGCCCCATCACCCGCGTGATCTTGCTCGCCTTGGCGCTCCTGGCCGCGGCGGCGACGGCCTCGGCCGACGAGCCGGAGCGCCGCTGTCGCGAGCTGCTGCCGGTCTTCGTCGCCGCACCGCAAGACCTGAGGATCGAGCGGCGCGACCAGGGCCCAGCGGAGCCCTATGCCATCCGCCTGACCTGGCGCGGCGCCGGCGCCGGCGACGAGACCGAAGGCAGCCTGCTGTGCTGGTTCCTGCCGCGTGATCGCACCGCGGGGGCCTGGCAGATCGCGGAGGTGGTCAGCAGCCGCTACGGCCGGCTCAGCCGCTACGACGTGCAGCAGGCCTACAAGATGCTGCGGGCGCAAGCCTACGAGACCGGCGAGGCGGTCCAGCGCACCGCCGGCACGCGGCTCGCCTACCTCGCCCAGCAGACGGTCAACGGCCTGAGCGTCGCCGCCGTCTACGCTCTCGTAGCGATCGCCTTCACGATCGTCTTCGCGCTGACGCGGGTGATCAACCTCGCTTTCGGCCCGCTCTATACCGTGGGTGCGTTCGTGCTCGTCGTCACCGTGGCCGCGCTTCGCCCGGCGGTGCCGATCGCGGCGCTGCTCGCCGCCGCGGTCGTGTCGGGAGTCGCGATCGGTGCGGCGGCCGGATGGCTAATGGAGCGGACCGTCTTCGCGCCGACCCGGGGTGCGGCGAGCACGGTGCCGCTGATCGCGTCGATCGGCCTCGCCGTGGCGCTGCAGGAATGGGTGCGGCTGAGCCAGGGCCCGCGGACCCATTACGTCCTGCTGACCGACGCGACGACCTGGCAGGTGGCCCCCGGCACCGGGTTCGACCTCCATATCAGCAAGGGGCACGTCGCCGTCGGCGCCGCCGCGCTCGGCCTGTGTGTCCTGCTCTGGCGGCTGGGCGAGCGCACCGCACTCGGGCGACGGATGCGCGCCTGTGCCCAGGATCCGCGCATGGCGGCGCTCCTCGGCGTCGACGTCGCGCGGACGATGCGGATCGCCTTCATGGTAGCCGGCGCTGCGGTCGCCGCCGCCGGCGTCTTCGCCGCCGCCCAATACGGCGTGGTCAACTTCAGGATGGGGGCGGTCGTGGCGCTCAAGGGGCTGACCGCCGCCATCCTGGGCGGGATCGGCTCCCTGCCAGGTGCGCTGCTCGGAGCCCTCGTGGTGGCGCTGAGCGAGGCGTGGACCGCCGCCTATGTCGGTTCGGCGTGGCGCGAGGTGGCGGTGTTCGGCCTGCTCGTCGCCGTGCTCGTGCTCCGCCCCGAGGGGCTTCTCGGGATCCGGGGAGAAGCGCCGGCGGACGCGCGTCCGGGGTGACGGAGGCCTGGGCGTGGGCTAGGGTCCGCAGCGCGAACGAACTGGGGGAGGTGACATGAACCGGCGGATACTGATGGGCGCGCTGCTCGCGGGCGCCGTCGCGATGGGCTTCACCGCGGCGGCCGAGGCGGCCTATCCGGAGCGGCCGATCACCGTGGTGGTCCCATGGGGCGCCGGCGGCGGCACCGACGCCACGGCGCGGATCGTGGCAAGCCTGATGGAGAAGGAGCTGGGCGTGCCGGTCAACGTCGTGAACCGCACCGGCGGTAGCGGCGTGGTCGGCCACTCGGCGATCGCCACGGCCGAGCCCGACGGCTACACGATCGGCATGATCACCGTCGAGATCGGCATGATGCACTGGCAGGGCCTGACCGATCTCAACTGGGAATCCTACACCCCGTTGGCCCTCTACAACGAGGACCCGCCGGGCGTGAACGTGCGCGCCGACAGCAAGTGGCAGACGCTGGCCGAGCTGATGGAGGACATCAAGGCCGCGCCGCCCGGTGCCATGAAGGCGTCGGGCACCGGTCAGGGCGGCATCTGGCACGTCGCCCTCGGTGGCATGCTGCAGGCGGCCGGCCTGGCCGCCGACCACGTGCAGTGGGTGCCGAGCCAGGGCGCCGCTCCGGGCCTGCAGGATCTGGTGGCCGGCGGCATCGACCTCGTCACCTGCTCGGTACCCGAGGCGAAGGCGCTGATCGACGCCGGCAAGGTGCGCAGCCTCGCGGTCATGTCGGCCGAGCGCAACCCGGCCTTCCCGGACGTGCCGACGCTCAAGGAAGCGGCCGGGATCGAGTTCACCGTCGGCGCCTGGCGCGGCCTCGCCGGGCCCAAGGGTCTGCCCGAGGAGGTCACCGGGGTGCTCGTGCCGCTGCTCGAGAAGATCCACGGCATGGACGAGTTCAAGGAGTTCATGAACCAGCGTGGCTTCGGCATGGTCTACAAGCCGCCCGCCGAGTTCGCCGCGTTCATGGCCGAGCGCGACGCCGCCTTCGGCGGGATCATGAAGGGCCTCGGTCTGGCCCAGTGATCGCCGGCCTCCGCCTGGAGGCGCCGCATGCGGGTGAACGACGCCCTGCTCGGCCTCGTGCTGATTCTCGGCGCCGCCGCGGTCGCTTTCCAGGCGCAGGCCTTTCCTGACCTGCCCGGCCAGGGTTTCGGGCCATCGCTGATGCCGACGCTGATCGCCGCCGGCCTTGCCGGCTGCGGTGCGGCGTTGGTTGTCGGCGGCCTGCGCCGGCGCGACGGCCCCTGGATCACGCCTGGGGCCTGGACGCGCAGGCCGGGGCAGATCCTCGACGTGGCGCTCGTCCTCGGCGGGATGGTCGCGGTGATCCTGCTCTGGCAGCGCCTCGGCTTCGTGATTCTCGCGACCGGCCTCACCGGGCTGCTCATTTCGCGCTTCCGCGGCGGGCACGTCGTCGGCTCCTTCGCCATCGCCGTCGTCGCGGTGCTGACCATCGACTGGGCGTTCCGCCATCTGCTGCTCGTGCCGCTGCCACAGGGGCCGCTCACCGGGCTGTACTGGTAGCCTATGGACGCACTCCTCGCCGGGGCGGCGCTGGTGCTCGCCCCCGACAACCTGCTGGTGATGCTGCTCGCCGGCGCGTTCGGCTTGTTCGTCGGCGGCATGCCCGGGCTCACCGCCACGATGGCCACGGCGCTGCTGGTGCCGGTCACGTTCTTCATGCCGCCAGTGCCGGCGATCTCGGCCATCGTCACCGCGACGGCGATGGCGATCTTCGCCGGCGACCTGCCGGGTGCCCTCCTGCGCATCCCGGGTACGCCCGCCTCGGCCGCCTACGTCGAGGACGCCTTCCGGATGACCCAGAAGGGCGAGGCCGAGACCGTGCTCGGTGCCGGCCTGGTGTTCTCGGTCATCGGCGGCCTCGTCGGCGCCGTGATCCTCGCCCTGCTCGCCCCGACGCTCGCCGAGTTCGCGCTCGGATTCAGCTCGTTCGAGTATTTCTGGCTGGCACTGTTCGGCCTCTCCTGCGCGGTGTTCATCTCGACCGGCAGCCCGGCCAAGGGGCTGGTCTCGGTGCTGATCGGGCTCCTGCTCGCCACCGTCGGCATCGACACCACCGCCGGCCATCCACGCTTCACCTTCGGCAGCGTCGAGCTGCTGGGCGGGGTGAGCTTCATCCCGGCGATGATCGGCATCTTCGCGATCAGCGAGGTGCTGCGCTGGGTCACCGGGCCGCGCGCCGCGGCCCACATCACCCGGCAGTTCGGCAACGTATTCCGCGGACAGTGGGCGCTGTTCCGGCGCTACAAGGTGAACGTCGCACGCAGTGCGGTGGTCGGCACCGGCATCGGCGTGCTCCCCGGCGCCGGCGCCGACATCGCCGCCTGGGTCACCTACGCGCTCGCCAAGCGTTTCTCGAAGGAGCCCGAGAAGTTCGGCACCGGTCACGTCGAGGGCGTGGTCGACGCCGGGACCGCCAACAACGCGTCCTTGGGTGGTGCCTGGGTACCGGCGATGGTCTTCGGCATCCCCGGCGATTCGATCACCGCCATCGTCATCGGCGTCCTCTACATGAAGAACATGAATCCCGGGCCGACGCTGATGCTGAATCAGCCGGAGCTGCTGTACGCGGTGTTCGTCACCTTCTTCGTCGCCAACCTGCTGCTGTTGCCGCTCGGCTGGGTGGCGATCAAGCTCTACCGGCGGATCCTCGAGGTGCCGCGCGAGGTGCTGATGCCGATCATTCTCGTCTTCTGCATGGTCGGCGCGTTCGCCATCAACAACAGCGTGTTCGGCATCGGCATCATGCTGGTCCTGGGCGTGCTCGGCTGGTTCATGGAGGAGAACGGCTTTCCCGTGGCCCCGGCGATCCTCGGCCTCGTGCTCGGCGAGCTGATCGAGCACAATTTCATCACCTCGATGATCAAGGCCGACGGCAGGCTGCTCGGCTTCTTCGAGCGCCCGGTGGCGGCGGTCCTCGGCGTCGTGACGCTCCTGGTCTGGACCTGGGTGGTCGTTGGCAAGGTCCGGCAGGTGTGGCAGGACAGCGGTCCGCGGCGCTCGGCCGCGTGACGGGGAGACCAATGACGCGCTGGGCCACCTATCCGAGCCTCGAGGGCCGGTCTGTCTTCATCACGGGCGGTGGCTCCGGGATCGGGGCGGCGATCGTCGAGGCGTTCGCTGCGCAGCGTGCCAAGGTCGCGTTCTGCGACATCGACGAGCGCTGCAGCGGCGAGCTCATCGAGGCGCTCGGCGCGCAAGGCCACGCGCGGCCGTTCTTCACCCGCTGCGACGTCCGTGACATCGCGCAGCTCCGCGCCGCCATCGCCGCGGCGGCCGAGGCCAACGGCCCGATCACGGTCCTGGTCAACAACGCAGCCCGCGACGACCGGCACGCTTTCGAGACCGTCACCCCCGACTATTGGGACGAGCGGATGGCGGTGAACCTCAAGCACCAGTTCTTCGCCGCGCAGGCCGTCTACCCGATGATGCAGGCGGCCGGTGGCGGCTCGATCGTCAACTTCGGCTCGACGAGCTGGATGATCGGGCAGGGCGGGATGCCCGCCTATACGACCGCCAAGTCGGCCGTGGCCGGCCTCACCCGCTCGCTCGCCCGCGATTTCGGCCCGGCCAATATCCGGGTCAACTGCATCGCCCCGGGCTGGATCATGACCGAGCGACAGAAGACGATGTGGTTGACGCCGGAGAGTGAGGCCGAGCTGCTCAAGCGGCAGTGCCTGAAGCGCCAGCTCCAGCCGGCGGAGATGGCGCGGATCGTGCTGTTCCTCGCCAGCGACGACAGCTCGGCGATGACCAACCAGACCTACATCGCCGACGGCGGCTGGGTCTGAGTGGCGACGGGGTGCTTCGCGGCGACGATCGCGTCGATCCAGCCCAGTACGTCGGACCAGACCCGCTGGCGCTGCAGATCGCGCAAGAGCAGGTGCCAGCCGTTCGGATAGACGATCAACCGGGTCGTCGCCGGCGGCAGGGTCGCGGCGAAGTCCAGCTGGGCCGCGACGGGGACGATCTCGTCCTTCTCGCCGACCAGTACGAGCGTGGGTACCCGGAGCTGTGGTCCTTGCGCACGGGCGGCGCCCATCAGATCGACCAGCCCGCCGATCGCGTCGACCCGGGTCTCCTTGATGAATAAGGGATCTACGGCGAGCTGGCGGAGCACCTCGTCATTGTCCGTCGGGCGCTTGCCGAGGCCGCGCCCGGTCAAGGTCAGCGCCGGCGTGATCTGCCGCAGCAGCCACAGCAGGGAGCGGTAGAACGGGTTGAGCGCCGGGCCGCCCCAGACCGCCGGCGCGCTGAGCACGAGACCCTCGACGGTCGGCGCGCCGTCCCCGGTCAGTGCCAGCACGGCCACGGCCGCACCCATGCTCTCGCCGAGCACGAACAGCGGCATGTCCGGGCGCTCGCGGCGCAGCCGGACGATCTCGCCACGCAGGTCGGCAGCCATCACCTCGGCGCCGGCCCAGTAACCGCGATCCGGATTGGCGCCGAAGCCGCGCTGGTCATAAGCCACGACCGACACGCCGCGCGCGGCCGCGGCCGTGGCGAACTCGACGAAGGCCGTGTGGTGGTCGTTGAAGCCGTGCACCGCCAGCACGGTGGCGCGGGGCTCCGGCGGCTCGGGCCAAGTGCTGCGTGGCAGCTCGCCGCGCGATGTCGTCAACGGCGCCGCGGCGCAGGAGGTGACCACCAGTCCCAGCAGAACAGCGCGCCGCCGCACCCGTCGCGAGCCGCCTATGCTGCCTGCGGGCGCAGCCCGATCAAGCTCCAGACATCGTCGGGTGTATGGCGCCGCTCACGCAGGTGGCGAAGGGTCACCGCCCGGTTGCGCTTGGACATGCGCTGCCCAGTGGAATCCGCAATCAGATTGTGGTGGTAGTAGGTGGGCGTCGCGAGGCCCAACAGCGCCTGCAGCAGGCGGTGGACGTGGGTGGCGTGGAACAGGTCCTCGCCACGGCTGACCAGCGTCACCCCCTGGGCGTGATCGTCGACCGTGACGGCGAGGTGGTAGCTCGTCGGGACGTCCTTGCGGGCGATCACCACATCGCCCAGCGCCTCCGGCGTCGCGGTCAGGACGCCGGCGCGCAGATCCCGCCAATGCAGCGTGCCGACACGCGCCGACGCCTTGGCGACGTCGAGACGCCACGCGAACGGCTCGCCACGGCTCATCCGCGCCGCGGCCTCACGCGGCGCGAGGCTGCGACAGGTGCCTGGATAGAGCGCCTCGCCGGACGGGCCGTGCGGCGCGCTGGCCGCGTCGTCGATCTCGGCGCGGATCCGACTGCGGGTGCAGAAGCACGGGTAGGCCAATTCCTGCCGGCGCAGTTCGTCGAGCGCCTGTGCGTACACGCCGAGGCGGTCGGACTGCCGCACGACCGGCCCGTCCCAGGTCAGGCCGAGCCAGCGCAGGTCGTCGAGGATTGCCTGCTCGAACTCCGGTCGGCAGCGCTGCCGGTCGATGTCCTCGATCCGCAGCCGGAACGTCCCCCCCGAGGCGCGCGCCGCCTCCCAGGCGTAGAGTGCGGAGTAGGCGTGGCCGAGATGCAGGTAGCCCGTGGGGCTCGGCGCGAACCGCGTCACCCAGGGCCGCTCGCCCGCTGCGGGAACCGCAACCGTGTCGGGTCCCCGCAAGGGCCCCACCTGTCCCGTCATGGTCATTCGAGCCACGCGACCCCGCTTCGGTCCGTGCGGCCATCTTGCGGAGGGCGCGCCGCACAGTGCAAGCGCGTCGGTGAGGAGGGCCGGGCGCGGCGCCCGCTAGATGCGCACGAACGGATTGAGCAGGCGTCCGATCGGACCGGTCAGCCGGAGCGGCGCATTGGTCACCGCGAGGCAGATGCAGTCCTGCCCCGGATCGGCCACCGGCTGGTGATCGATGCTCGCATCGGCAATCTCGATGTCGCCACGCCGGTAGTGACCGCTCGCATCACGGAACGATCCCTCGAGCACGAGCGTGAGCTCCTCGCCCTCGTGCGTGTGCGCTGGAACAGCGCGACCGGCACGGACCCGAATCAGGCGGGTCCGGTAGCCATGGTGCTCCGGCAACACCTCGGCTTCGGCGGCGCCGCCGAAGCCTTGCCAACGGAGCTCGTCGAGACTGTCGGGCACATAGTGGCAAAGGGGCGCCGGCCAGCGGCGCGGCCGCCCGCCATGCACCGTGCGCGCCGCACCGATCGCTCCATTGACGTTCGGGCCCCGCTCAACCCGTGCCAGCGTCGCAGTGAGCGCAGAGGCATCCATCTCGCAGGGCTCCAGCTCCTCGAGCAGCATCCCGCCGACCGCCTCGTAACGCTGGTAGCGCTGCCGGCTCGGGCGGTTCAGCGCAAGGTGCGTAGCCACGAGCAACGCCACCGGCTCGTCGAGCTTGCCCGCGGCGTGCGCGAGGAGGAGATCGTCGAGGGCAGGGCTGTCGGTCATTCCGCCAATCCTCCGAGCGTGACGCGCAACTTGCTCAGCGCCAACCGCAGGCGGGACTTCACCGTCCCGAGCGGGAGGCCGAGCTCGTCGGCGATCACGCTGTGGGTTTTCTCGTCGAAGTAGAAGATCCGAAGCAACTCCGCCTGCTCGCGCGGCAGCTCGCCGATCGCGCGCTGCACCTCTGCCCGCACCTTCTCAGCCTCGACAATCCGATCACCGCGTGGCGCTTCTGCGCTGTCGGCGTCGGGATCGAAGGGCTCGTGCTCGGGCCGCTTCTCGCGCCGCAAGCTGTCGATCCGCTTGTTCCGCGCGATCGTGTACACCCAGGTGCTCAGCGACGCCTTGCTGCGGTCGAACTGCGCCGCACGATGCCAGACGGACGCCATCACCTCCTGCGCCAAATCCTCGGCCACGTCGTCACCGGCACCGATCCGCCGTAGATACGCCTTGACCCGCGGCGCGTAGAACCGGAACAGCCGGCCGAACGCCTCTCGGTCGCGCAGCCGCGCGACCGCTTCGATATCGTCGTGCCGTTGCGCCTCGTCGTTCGCTGCGACGTCGAGCATGCGAGGAGAGATCGCATGCCTGCGACGCCACGCAAGAGCGGGCTCGAAGCCGCGGCCAAAGGTCTCGCCGGCGAAGGCGTTCATACCGGCTTGTTCGCAGCGGCATGTTTGCCGGATCACCGGCGGCGGACGGATCGTCGCGTCAGCGGCGCATGCGCCCTTCGAGTACCGCGATGAGGCCCGCACCCAGGGCGAGCAGCACGGCGGAAGCGAAGCCCGTCACCAGCGCGCCGACGAAGCGACCCTTCGCCGTCTCCCAGCCGCGCGCCAGCCGTACGGCGAGGCGCAGGTCCTCCTCGGCCGGCAGGCCCAGTCGCTCGGCCAGCTTGCTCAGCGCCTCCGAGACGATCGTCTCCGCCGCGCGGCGGGCCGCACGGTCGATCTCGTCGAGCAGCTCGGCGCGGCTCGCCGCGAAGGCGTGGAGCAACGCCTGATGGTGCTTCATGACCGCGCGCAGCACGGCGAAACCCTCGCCGCGCTCGCTCACGCGAATCGCCCCCAGCGCGTCGACCTGGCGGCGCAGCGTGTCACTGAGGATCCCGGTGCTGACGATGACGGCGGCGCCGATCGCCGCGTCCTGCAGGGCCTCGACCGTTGCGGCTCCCTTGCAGTCGGGCAGGTTCAGATCGGCGACGATGACGTCGGGCTGCCAGGTGCGCGGCTGCAACAGGCGGAGTGCGCCCTCGAGCGTCGTCGCGGCGCGGACATCGTAGCCGTCGCCGAGCGCGGCGCGGATCGATTCGGCGTCGGCGACATCGTCCTCGACCAGCAGCACGCGCATGGCAGCTCCGCGAGCGGTTCCCAGCGTGCCGCAGACTACCTTCAAATGCCCGTCATGTAAAGGGAATTATTCCTAAACGATCAGCCGCTGTGGGGAGAAGCCCGCCTCGCTCAACGCCCCGATGACCTGCTCGACATGCTCGGCGTTGCGCGTCTCGATGGTGAAGTCGACGTCGGCCTGCTTGACGCTGGAACGCGAGAAGGCGCGTTGGTGTTCGACGTCGATGACGTTGCCGCCGGCCTGGGCGATGACCGCGGTGATCCGCGCGAGGCTGCCCGGCGTGTCGGGCACGGCGACGCGCAGCCGCACGAGGCGCTCGGTGCGGACGAGGCCGCGCAGGATGCAGGCCGAGAGAAGCCGGCTGTCGATGTTGCCGCCGGAGAGGACGAGCCCAACCCGCCGGCCGCGGAAGCGCTGCGGCTCCGCCAGCAGCGCGGCGAGACCGACGGCGCCGGCACCCTCGACCACGGTCTTCTCGATCTCGAGGAAGGCGAGCACCGCGGCCTCGATGGCCGCCTCCTCGACCAGCATGACCTCGCTGACCAGTGCGCGGATCACCGGCAGGGTCAGGCGGCCCGGCTGCTTGACGGCGATGCCCTCGGCGATCGTCGCCCCGCCCGGCGCCGGGGTCCGGCCGGCCAGCAGGCACGCCACCGAAGGATAGAGTGCGGCCTCGACGCCGACGATCTCGATCGCCGGGGCCAGACCCTTGGCGGCGATCGCCATGCCGGCGATCAGGCCGCCACCGCCGATCGGGACCAGCAGCACCTCGAGATCGGGACGCGCGGCCAGCATCTCCAGCGCGACCGTGCCCTGTCCGGCGATGATCTGCGCATCGTCGAACGGATGGATCAGCGTCAGGCCCTCGGCGGTGACCAGCGCCTGCGCGTGCGCGGCCGCCTCGTCGACGCCGTCCCCGGCCAGCACGACCCGCGCACCCAGCCGCCGCGTGCCCTCGATCTTGGTGAAGGGGGTCGTCGTCGGCATGACGATGGTGGCCGGGATCCCGAGGCGCCGGCCGTGATGTGCGACCGCCTGGGCGTGGTTCCCCGCCGACATCGCGACCACACCACGCGCGCGCGCCTCGACCGGAAGCTGAACCAGCTTGTTGTAGGCGCCGCGCTCCTTGAAGGCCGCGGTGTATTGCAGGTTCTCGAACTTCAGCCAGACCTCGGCGCCGGTCATCTCCGACAGGGTGAGCGAGTGCAGGAACGGGGTCGCGACGATCTGGCCGCGCAGGCGCTCGGCCGCGGCCTCGATCGCAGCGAGCGTGACGGTCACGGGAACAGGGCGAGGTCGGACAGCCCGGTACGCTCGTCCCAGCCCAGCATCGCGTTCATGTTCTGGACCGCTTGGCCCGCCGCGCCCTTGACGAGATTGTCGGTGACGCTGAGCAGGATCGCGCGGCCCTGCCGGCGGTCGGGGTGGACGGCGATCAAGCACAGGTTGGTTCCCCGGACCTGCTGCGTCGCCGGCAGCTCGGCGAAGGGCAGCACCCGGACGAACGGCTCACCCGCATAGGCGGCCGTTAGGCGCTCATGCAGGTCGCGCGGCTCTCTGGCCTCGCTCAGGCGCACGTAGAGCGTCGCGAAGATGCCCCGGCTCATCGGCACGAGGTGCGGGGTGAAGCTCACCGTCACCCGGCGGCCGGCGAAGTCCGCAAGGCACTGGTCGATCTCGGGCCCGTGACGGTGCGTGGCGACGCCATAGGCCGCGAAGCCCTCGCCGACCTCGCAGAACAGCGAGGTAGGCTTCGGGTCCCGGCCGGCGCCGCTCACGCCCGACTTCGCGTCGATGACGATCTCGTCCAGGTCGATCAGGCGCTCGCCCACGAGCGGGACGAGCGGCAGCTCGGCGGTCGTCGTGTAGCAGCCGGGATTGGCGACGAGCCGGGTGCCGCGTACGGCCTCGCGATAGTGCTCAGTGAGCCCGTAAACGGCGATGCGCTGCAGTTCGGGCGCTTGGTGCGGATGACCATAGGTCCGGGCGTAGACGTCCGGGTCACGCAGACGGAAGTCCGCCGAGAGGTCGACGATGCGCAGCCCGTCCGGCAGCGCCTTGACCACCGCCTGCGTGGTGGCGTGCGGCAGGGCGCAGAAGACGATGTCGAGCGACGCGAAGTCGATCTCGTCGATCTTGCAAAGGTCGGGCAGCCCGGCCGGGGCGAGGTGCGGGAACACGGCGCCCAGGGGCTTGCCGGCCTGCCGCTCCGCCGCCAGCGCGCCGATCCGCACGTTCGGGTGGCGGTGCAGGATGCGGATCAGCTCGGCGCCGGTATAGCCGCTGGCGCCGAGGATCCCGACCGTCGCCCTGTCGCGTAACATCGCTGGCCTTTCGTGCGCATGCCCGGCCAGTTTACGAGCTTCCCCGCCCCGCCTAAACCCGCCGCATGAAAGCCCTGGTGGTCGGCGGCGGCGGCCGCGAGCACGCGCTCTGCTGGGCGCTCGGCGCCTCCCCCCTGCTCGACGGGATCATCTGCGCGCCAGGCAACGCCGGGATCGCGCGTGATGCCCGATGCGTGCCGGTCGCCGTCGATGACGTCGAAGGTCTCGTCGCACTGGCCCGAGCCGAGCAGGTCGGGCTGGTCGTGGTCGGGCCGGAGCTGCCGTTGACCCTCGGGCTGGTCGATCGCCTCGCGGCCGCAGGCATCCGGGCCTTCGGACCGACCGCAGCCGCCGCCCGGCTCGAGGGCTCGAAGGCCTTCGCCAAGGCCTTCTGCGCGCGCCATGGCATTCCGACCGCTGCGTTCGCGACCTTCACCGATGCCGCCGCGGCGCACGCGCACATCCGCCGGCATGGCGCGCCGATCGTCGTCAAGGCGGACGGGCTCGCCGCCGGCAAGGGCGTGGTCGTGGCGCAGTCGGTCGAGGAGGCGCTGACGGCGGCCGATGCCGCGCTCGGCGGGGCCTTCGGAGAGGCCGGCCGGACCGTCGTCCTCGAGGAGTTCCTGGCTGGCGAGGAGGCGAGCCTGTTCGCGCTCTGCGACGGCACCCACGCGCTCGAGATCGGCACGGCGCAGGACTACAAGCGCGCCTTCGACGGCGACGCCGGCCCCAACACCGGTGGGATGGGCGCGATCTCGCCGACCCCGGCGCTCGACGGGTCCATGGTCGAGCGGGTGATGGGCGAGATCGTCCGGCCGACGCTCGCGGGGATGGCTGCGGCGGGCGCTCCGTTCCGCGGATTTCTCTACGTCGGTCTGATGCTGACCGCGGACGGGCCGCGGCTGGTGGAGTATAATGTTCGTTTTGGCGATCCCGAGGCCCAGGCCGTGCTGCCGCGGCTGATGACCGACCTAGGACAGCTCGTTCTCGGCGCCTTGGATGGTGCTCTGAACCACATGGATCTGCGTTGGCTGCCCAAGCACGCACTGACCGTGGTGCTGGCGAGCCGCGGCTACCCCGGCGCCCATGCGACCGGAACCGAGATCCGCGGCCTCGACGCGCTTCCGACCGGCGAGGATCTCTTCGTGTTCCATGCGGCGACGCGGCGTGACGGCGACCGGCTGCTCGCCAGCGGCGGCCGCGTTCTCGCCATCACGGGCCTCGGCGACACGCTCGCCGCCGCCCGCGAGCGCGCCTACGCCGCCGTTGACGCCATCGACTGGCTCGAGGGGTTCTGCCGCCGCGATATCGGCTGGCGCGCGCTCGCCCGAGCCTGACGCCGCCGTGCCCATCGTGCTCGAGGCCGGAGACGACGCGATCCGCCGTGGCGCCGACCTGCTCCGCCGCGGCGAACTGGTGGCGTTCCCGACCGAGACGGTCTACGGCCTGGGGGCGCTCGCCGGCTCCGATACCGCGGTCGCCAAGGTCTTTGCCGCCAAGGGACGGCCTGCGCACAACCCGTTGATCGTCCATGTCGCCGGTGTCGCCGCGGCGCGTCGGGTCGGTCTGCTCGACGCTCGCGCCGAGGCGCTCGCCGCACGCTTCTGGCCGGGGCCGCTGACCGTCGTCGTGCGGCGAGCGCCCGGCGCATCGGTCTCGGCCCTCGCGACCGCTGGTCTCGCCACGGTGGCGTTGCGCGTCCCGGCGCATCCGGTGGCGCTGGCCCTGCTCCGGGCGGTCGGCGCGCCGGTCGTGGCGCCGAGTGCCAACCCCTCCGGGCGCGTGAGCCCGACCACGGCCGCGCATGTCGCCGCCGAACTGGGCGACCGGGTGGCGCTGATCCTCGACGGCGGCCCGTGCCGAGTGGGCGTGGAGAGCACGGTGGTCGACGTCGTGGTCGATCCGCCTCGGCTGCTGCGGCCGGGCGGCGTGTCGCGCGAGGCGCTGGAGGCGGTGGTCGGGCCCGTGGCCGTCGCCGCAGGTAGCGCCGAACGCCCAAGTTCACCGGGTCAGCTCCTGGTGCATTACGCTCCGCGCCTGCCGCTGCGGCTCGGCGCGACGGCGGTCGGTGCCGACGAGGCGCTGCTCGCGTTCGGCGATGACGTGCCGCCCGGCGCGCTGCTCATGCGCAACCTCAGCCCGACCGGCGATCTCGCCGAGGCAGCGGCCAACCTGTTCGCCATGCTCCGTGAACTCGACGCCAGCGGGGCGCGCGCCATCGCGGTGGTGCCGATCCCCGAGGCGGGGCTGGGTGAGGCGATCAACGATCGTCTCCGCCGGGCCGCTGCGGCGGCGCCTTGATGCGAGCACCTGCTGTTGCAATTCGCCGATGCTGCCGTAGGCTCGCCGCCACAGCGCTGGGCGCCATCAAGTCAACGGGAGATGCAGGGATGAGGACGTTGCTCGCGGCGGCTGCGGTCGCCACCGCCACGCTGTCGGGTGCGGCCGGCGCCGCGGACTTCCAGCCGGCGATCATCTTCGACCTCGGCGGCAAGTTCGACAAGAGCTTCAACGAAGCGGCCTACAATGGCGCGGAGCGGTTCAAGAACGAATCGGGGATCGGCTACCTCGAGTTCGAGGTCACCAACGAGAGCCAGCGCGACCAGGCTCTGCGCCGCATGGTGCAACGCGGTGCCTCGATCATCGTCGCGGTCGGTTTCGGCTACGCCACGCCGCTCGACGCGATCGCCCAGGAGGCGCCGGAAACCAAGTTTGCGATCATCGATTCGGTCGTCGACCGGCCCAACGTGCAGTCGATCGTGTTCAAGGAGCACGAGGGCAGCTTCCTCGTCGGCATGGCCGCCGCGCTCGCTTCCAAGACGGGCAAGGTCGGCTTCGTCGGCGGCATGGACATCCCGCTGATCCGCAACTTCGCCTATGGCTATGAGCAGGGCGTCAGGCATGTGAAGCCGGACGCCACGGTCATCGCCAACTATACCGGCACCACGCCTGCGGCATGGACCGACACGGGCCGTGCCTCCGAACTCGCGCTCGGTCAGTTCGATCAGGGCGTCGACGTGGTCTACGCTGCGGCCGGCCTTGCCGGCACCGGCGCCCTGCAGGCGGCGGCCGACAAGGGCAAGCTCTCGATCGGCGTCGACAGCAACCAGAACCATCTGCACCCGGGCTCGGTGCTCACCTCGATGCTCAAGCGCGTCGACAATGCCGTCTACAACGCCTTCAAGACGGCCCAGGACGGGACCTGGCAGCCCGGTGTGCTGAGCCTCGGTCTCGCCGAGGACGGCGTCGGCTACTCGGTCGACGAGCACAACAAGGAGATCCTCACCCCAGACATGATCGCCAAGCTCGAGGAGGCGCGGGCGCAGATCATCGCCGGCACCCTCAAGGTCGAGCCCTACCAGCAATAGGCGCGGCCCGGGTGGCCGGCGACCCGGGCCGGATCGAGCCGGCGGGGGCACGCCCGCCGGCCATTGAGCTGCGCGGCATCGACAAGCGCTTCGGCGCCGTCCACGCCAATCGCAACGTGTCGCTGATCGTCCCGGCCGGAACGATCCACGGCATCATCGGGGAGAACGGCGCCGGCAAGTCGACCCTGATGAACATCATCTATGGCTACTATCATGCCGACGCCGGGACGATCCTGGTTGACGGCCAGCCGATCACCATCCGCAGCCCGCAGGATTCGATCCGCGCCGGCATCGGCATGGTCCATCAGCACTTCATGCTCGTCGAGCCGTTCACCGTACTCGAGAACGTCCTTTTGGGGGCGGAGGGCGGCGTCACCCTCGAGGAGGGGGCGGCCAAGGCGCGCGAGACGCTGCAGGCGCTCGAACGCGACTATGCGCTCGAGGTCGACCTCGATGCGCGGATCGAGAACCTGCCCGTCGGGGTGCAGCAGCGGGTCGAGATCCTCAAGGCGCTGTTCCGCGGTGCGCGGACCTTGATCCTCGACGAGCCCACTGGCGTCCTGACCCCGCAGGAGGCCGACCACCTCTTCCGCATCCTGCGCAATCTCAAGGAGCAGGGGCGGACCGTCGTCCTGATCACGCACAAGCTGCGCGAGATCATGGCGGTGACCGACAACGTCTCGGTGATGCGCCAAGGCGAGATGGTGGCGCACCGGGTCACCGCGCAGACCAGCCGCGAGGAACTGGCCGAGCTGATGGTCGGGCGCAAGGTGCTGCTGCGGGTCGAGAAGGCCCCGGCCCGTCCGGGTGCGCCGGTGCTCGAGGTCGAGGACCTGCGGGTCACCGACGATCTCGGGGTGGAGCGGGTCAAGGGTGTCAGCTTCACGGTGCGTGCGGGCGAGATCGTCGGCATTGCCGGGGTCGCCGGCAACGGCCAGTCGCAGCTTCTCGAGGCGCTCGCCGGCATCCGCCGGCCCAGGGCGGGGCGGGTCACCGTCAAGGGCGTGCCGGTGATCGACCCGGCGCAGGCACGGCGCCACGGCCTCGCGCACGTCCCGGAGGACCGCCTGCGGATGGGCCTGGTCCGCGGCTTCGTCGCCTACGAGAACGCGATCCTCGGCTACCATGTCGACAAGGACTATGTGGACGAGCGCGGGTTCCTGCGCTTCGGCAATATCGTCGACACCTGCAAGCGCTGGATGGCGGGCTACGATGTCCGCCCGCAGGCGCCGCAGCTCCAGGCGACCTCGTTCTCCGGCGGCAACCAGCAGAAGCTCGTGCTCGCCCGGGAGATGGAGCACGACCCCGACCTCCTGCTGGTCGGCCAGCCGACCCGTGGGGTCGACATCGGCGCCATCGAGTTCATCCACCGCCGCCTGATCGCCATGCGCGACGCGGGCAAGGCCGTACTCCTGGTCTCCGTCGAGCTCGACGAGATCCTCTCGCTCAGCGATCGCATCCTGGTCATGTTCGACGGCCACTTCACCGGCGAGCTGAGCGCCGCCGAGGCCGACGAGCGCAAGATCGGCCTGCTCATGGCCGGCGTCACGGCGGAGGCCGCCTAGGTGCGTGGCAAGCTGCCCGTCTGGGTCAATGTCGGGCTCCTGCCGCTGCTCAACCTCTCGCTGGCCTTCCTGGTCTCCGGGCTGATCGTCGTGCTGCTCGGCGAGAACCCGCTCGAGGCCGTGCGGCTGCTCGTCTACGGCGCCTTCGGCTACGGCGAGGCGCTGGGCTACACGCTCTACTATGCGACCAACTTCATCTTCACCGGGCTCGCCGTCGCGATCGCCTTCCATGCCGGCCTGTTCAACATCGGCGGCGAGGGCCAAGCGATGCTGGGCGGGCTCGGGGTCGGGCTGGTCGGCATCTTCCTCGGCCATTGGCCGTGGCCGATCTCGATCCCGCTGGCGATCCTGGCGGCGATGGCGTTCGGCGGGATGTGGGGCCTGATCCCCGGCTGGCTGCAGGCGGTTCGCGGCAGCCACACCGTGATCACCACGATCATGCTCAACTTCGTCGCCGGTGCCTTGATGACCTATCTGATGGTCAACGTGCTCATCAAGCCGGGCCAGGCCTCGCCGGAAAGCGTCACCTTCGCCGAGTCGGTCTGGCTGCCGCAGCTCGGGCCCTTGCTCGGCCTCGGCCGCTCGCCGTTCAACGCCGCCACGATCGTCGCGCTCCTCGCCTGCGTCGCGGTCTGGCTGTTCGTCTGGAAGACCCGCCTCGGCTACGAGCTGCGGGTCGTCGGCAAGAGCGAGCCGGCGGCCGTCTATGGCGGGATCAGCCCGCGCCGGCAGATCATCATCGCCATGACCCTCTCCGGTGCGCTCGCCGGGATGATGGCGCTCAACGAGATCCTCGGCGCGCAGCACCGGCTGATCCTGGGCTTCACCGCCGGCTACGGCTTCGTCGGCATTGCCGTGGCGCTGATGGGCCGCAACCACCCGGTTGGGATCGTGCTCGCGGCCTTGCTGTTCGGCGCGCTCTACCAGGGTGGCTCCGAGCTGGCCTTCGACATGCCGGCGATCAACCGCGACATGGTGGTCGTCATCCAGGGCCTCGTGATCCTGTTCTGTGGCGCCCTCGAGCACATGCTGCGCGGTCCGCTCGAGGCGCTGTTCGCGCGCCGAACGGAGGCGGTCGGCCAGGCGCAGGCGCAGACCGCATGAGCGACGTCTGGATCCAGCTCGTGCTCCTCGCCGACAGCACGCTGCGGCTGGCAACGCCGCTGGTCTTCTGCGCGCTCGCCGGGATGTTCACCGAACGCGCCGGGGTCGTCGATATCGGGCTCGAGGGCAAGATGCTGGGCTCGGCCTTCGCCGCGGCGGCCGTCGCATCGGTCACAGGTTCGGCCTGGGCGGGGCTCGCCGCGGCGATCGTCTTTTCCTGCATGCTCGCCATGGTCCACGGCTTCGCCTGCATCACCCATCGCGGCGATCAGGTCGTCTCCGGCGTGGCGCTCAACATCATGGTGGCGGGTCTCGGTCCGACCCTGGCCGATGCCTGGTTCCACCAGGCCGGCCGGATCAACGTGACCGGCCCGAGCGCGCGCTTCACCCCGATCGAGCTGCCCTTGACCGAGACGATCGGCCAGGTGCCGATCCTCGGCACGCTCTACGTCGAGCTGCTCAGCGGCCACAACATCCTCGTCTACCTCGCCGCGCTGGCCCTGCCGCTGTCGGCCTGGGTGCTCTACCGGACGCGGTTCGGGCTGCGCATCCGCGCGGTCGGCGAGAACCCGAGCGCGGTCGACACGGCTGGCATTTCGGTCGAGGCGCTGCGCTACCGGGCGCTGCTCGTGACCGGTGCCCTGTGCGGCTTCGCCGGCGCCTATCTGTCGATCGCCCAGAACGCCGGCTTCCAGCGCGACATGAGCGCGGGCAAGGGTTACCTCGCTTTGGCGGCGCTGATCTTCGGCAAGTGGCGGCCGGTCCCGGCGGTACTCGGCTGCCTGCTCTTCGCCTTTGCCGATGCCGCCCAGGCCCGCCTCCAGGGCGTGGCCGTGCCCGGCATCGGCCAGATCCCGACCCAGCTCATCCAGGCCATCCCCTATCTCCTCACCATCCTGCTGCTCGCCGGCTTCGTCGGCCGGGCCATCGCGCCCAGGGCGATCGGCCAGCCCTATGTGAAGGAGCGATGAACGACCTGCTGGCCGCCGCCCGCGCCGCGCGTGACGCGGCCTATGCTCCCTATTCACGGTTCCAGGTCGGCGCCGCGCTGCGCAGCGCCACCGGCCGGATCTTCTCCGGCGGCAACGTCGAGAACGCCGCCTACCCCCAGGGCCAGTGCGCCGAGGCGTCCGCGCTCGGCGCCATGGTCACCGCCGGCGAGCGCCGCGTCGTCGAGGTGCTGGTCATCGGCAGCGGTCCCGAGCCGTGCGCGCCGTGCGGCGGCTGCCGGCAGCGGCTCAACGAGTTTGGCGGACCCGACACGGTCGTCCATCTCGCCGGGACAGGCGGCGAGCTGGTCACCACCACCCTCGGCGAGCTGCTGCCCCGGGCGTTCGGACCGAGCGATCTCGGCGCGGGATCGGTGGCGCCCGCGTCCATCGCCGCGGTGCTGGCCGAGCGCGCTCCCGGTTTCGTGCCGGCCGTCGGACTGATCCTCGGCTCGGGCCTGGGCGAGATCGCCGACGCCATCATGCCCGAGGCCGTCATCGACTATCGCGACCTGCCGGGGTTCCCACGCCCGACGGTGAGCGGCCACGCCGGTCGCCTAGTGCTAGGCCGGCTGGGTGGCGTACCGGTCGCCTGCCTCCAGGGGCGAGTACATCTCTACGAGGGACGCCCACCCGGCGAGGTGGCGCGGCTCGTGGACGCGCTGGCCGAGATCGGCTGCCGGATCCTGCTGCTGACCAACGCCGCGGGCTCGCTGCGCCCCGACGTCGGGCCGGGCGCGCTGGTCGTGCTCAGCGACCACATCAACCTCCAGGGGACCAACCCGCTGGTCGGCGCGGCGCGCTTCGTCGACATGAGCGCGGTCTACGATGCGGCCCTGCGCGGCGTGCTGTTCGAGACCGCGGCGACTGCCGGCGTGCCTTTGGCCGAAGGCGTCTACCTCGCGGTGCTCGGGCCCTGCTTCGAGACCCCGGCCGAGATCCGCGCCTATCGCACGCTCGGCGCGGATCTCGTCGGCATGTCGACCGTGCCGGAGGCGATCGCCGCGCGCGCCGCCGGGCTTCGGGTGGCGGCCATCTCGATCGTGACCAACCTCGCCGCCGGAATGAGCGGTGCTGCGCTCAGCCACCAGGAGACGCTGGAGCAGTCCGGCAAGGCCGCGGCCGCGTTGCGCCGCCTCCTGGAGGCGGCGATGCCGGGATTCGCCCGTGCCACCGCTTGACGCGGCCGAACTGCTGCGCCGGGCGCGCGCGGCATCGGCCGGTGCGGACGTGGCCCGGCGGGCGCTGCCGCTGCTCGACCTGACCAGTCTCGCCGGCAACGAGACGCCGGCCGAGATCGAGCGGCTGTGCCGTCGTGCCGTGGCGCACGGCGTCGCGGCCGTGTGCCTCTACCCGAGTCACCTCGCGCAGGCGCAATCCCTGCTCGTGGGCTCTGCCGTCAGGCTCGCCACGGTCGCCAACTTCCCGCACGGTGGCGACGACCTGCTGGCGATCGCCGACGAGGTGGCGGCAGCGTTCGCTGGCGGAGCCGACGAGATCGACGTCGTGGCCCCGATCCAGGCGATACTCGACGGCGACATCGGCATCGTCGGCGAGCTCGTCGCGGTCTGCCGCGATGCGGTCGGGGACGGCACCACACTCAAGCTGATCCTCGAGACGGGCGTGCTGCGAGAGCCCGAGCTGATCACCGGCGCGGCCCGTACAGGGGTCATGGCCGGCGCCGATTTCCTCAAGACGTCGACAGGCAAGACCGAGGTCGGGGCGACCCTGGAGGCGGCCACGGCACTGCTCGCGGTGTGCGCCGAAGCGGACGGCCGCGTCGGCTTCAAGGCGGCGGGTGGCATCCGTACCGTCGCCGATGCTGCCCCCTATCTGCGCCTTGCCGACTTCATGCTGGGCGAGGGATGGGCGACGCCGCGCACCTTCCGTTTCGGTGCTTCCGGTCTCCTCGACGACCTCCTGCGGCAGCTCGGCCGCCCGGACGACGAACCGACTGCAAGTCCCTACTGATCGCACCATGCCGCTGCCGCAGGAGATCCTCCGCCGCAAACGTGACGGCGCCGAGCTGACGGAGGAGGAGATCGGCTTCCTCGTCGCCGGCATCACGAGTGGCGATCTCGTCGACGCGCAGCTCGGGGCCTTCGCCATGGCGGTGGTCTGTCGCGGGATGAGCCGTGCCGAGACCGTCGCCTTGACCGTGGCGATGCGCGACAGCGGCCAGGTGCTCGATTGGTCGGGGCTGCCCGGTCCCGTCGTCGACAAGCACTCGACCGGTGGCGTCGGGGACAAGGTGAGCCTCGTACTCGCCCCGATCCTCGCCGCCTGTGGCTGCTTCGTGCCGATGCTCTCGGGGCGCGGCCTCGGCCATACCGGTGGCACGCTCGACAAGCTGGAGAGCATCCGCGGCTACGATACGCGGCCCGAACTCGGTCGCCTGCGGCGGGTGGTGCGCGAGGTGGGCTGCGCCATCGTCGGCCAGACCGACGATCTCGCGCCGGCCGACCGCCGGCTCTATGCCATCCGCGACGTCACCGCGACGGTCGAGAGCATCCCGCTGATCACCGCCTCGATCCTCTCGAAGAAGCTCGCCGGCGGCCCGCACGCGCTGGTCATGGACGTCAAGGTCGGCAGCGGGGCGTTCCTGCCGGAGGTCGCCAGGGCGCGGGAGCTCGCCACGACGCTGGTCGAGGTCGCCGCCGGTGCCGGGCTGCGCTGCTCCGCCTTGCTGACCGACATGGACCAGTGTCTGGGGCGCACCGCCGGCAACGCGCTCGAGCTGGGCGAGGCACTGGCGATGCTGCGCGGAGACGTCGTCGAGCCGCGTCTGCGCACCCTCACCCTGGCGCTCGCCGGCGAGGCGCTCGTCCTGGCCGGCGGGGCGGCCACGGCCGCCGAAGGCGAGCGGTACGCCAGTGACGCGCTCAGGAGCGGTGCCGCGGCCGAGCGGTTCGGCCGCATGGTGGCGGCGCTCGGCGGTCCGGGCGATATCGTCGAGCGACCGAAGCGCCACCTGCGGCCGGCCCCCGTCATCCGGCCCGTCGTGCCGCCGCACCGCGGTTATGTGGCCGCAATCGACGTACGCCGGCTCGGGCTGGCGATCGTCGCGATGGGCGGCGGGCGTCGGCATCCGAGTGACGGCGTCGACCACCATGTCGGGCTCACCGAGGTGCGAGGCGTCGGCGAGCGATGCGGTGACGGCGTTCCGCTCGCCGTCGTCCACGCCCGTGACGAGGCGGGTTGGCAGCTCGGTGCCGCGGAGGTGGCCGCGGCGTTCTCGCTCGCCGACGTGGCCGTCGCACCACCGCCGCCGGTTCGCGAGCGGCTGCCCGCCGCTTGACCGGTCTCGGGCCGTCGCGTATCTGGCACGTCTGTTTCGCGGCGGGGCAGCTCGGCCGCGACGAGTAGCTGCGTGCCGAGGATCGATCGATGTCGCGACGCTGTGCGCTCACCGGCAAGGGCGTGTTGACCGGCAACAATGTCAGCCACGCCAACAACCGGACGAGGCGCCGCTTCCTGCCCAATCTCCAGTCGCGCCGCCTCTACAGCGAGCTCCTGGGGCAGCCGATCCGGCTTCGTGTCGCCGCGAGCACGCTGCGCTCGATCGAGAAGGCCGGTGGCATCGACGGCTACCTGACGAAGCTCGCCCCGGCCGACCTCTCGCCTGAGCTGCTCCAGCTGCGCAAGCGGATCGTGGCCGCCCGGGAGGCCAAGGAGCAGGTCTGACACCTCAGCCGGACCGATCGCGCCAGCGGAGCTGAAGTAGCAGCGTGCGCTGCACCGGGCTGAAGTTGTCGTCGGAGATGACGTAGAGGAGCACCGCGCCGTCGGCCTCGCGCGTGGCCGCGATCCCCTCGAAGTTCTCGCTGATCATGGCCACCCCCAAACGCGCGATCTCGCGCCCCACGAGCGGCGTTCGGGCTGCTGGAATGGCAGCGGCGTCGAGCACAACGATCCGGCTCTCGAAGCCCCCCAGGAGCGACAGCCGCCGCTCGAGGACGAACAAGTTCCGCCCCAGCCGGTCCGCCCCGGTCGGGTCGAAGCCGCTCTCGGTGCGATAGCGGCGCATCGCGACACCGCTGCGATCGAGAATCGCGACCCGATGGGTACCGTCGGTCTCACGGCCCTCGGCCAACGCCACGATCCCGCTGTCGGGCAGCGAAGCCAGCGCCTCGACACCGCGGTTGCGCGGCAGGTCACCCAGCGCAGCGATGAAAGCCCCGGTATTGGGCGGTGGCCGGCTCTCGAGCGCGCGCAGCGCGAACGGCGTCTCGACCGCAATGACCAGCGCGCCGTCGGCAAGCCGGGCCAGGGCCTCGGTGTCGTCGCGCGCCGGATCGCCGACCGGGACCGATCGCCACCCGTCGAGGCCGTTCAACGTGCCGTCGTCGCCGCGCTCGATGCGCGCCCGCCACAGAACCGCACGATCGCTCAGCGCGAGAAAGGTCTCGCCTTCGACAAGCAGGGCCGAGAAGCCGCCGAACCCGGGAGCACGGGAACGTAGCTGCCACGCGCCGAGCAGCTCCGCCTCGCCGACTCGTCGGTCACGCCCGAGCGGCTCGGGCAGATCGAGCGGCCGCATCTCGATGGACAGCGCGAGGGCATTGTCAGCAGGCCCGACGCAGCCGAACAGGCCCAGCGCGGTGATCAGAAAGACGAAGGGCCCGCCCCATCCGGGACGGACCCTCGCCGGATCCGAGACGGCCAACCCGTCAGTCGCGCTGCTGCCCGAAGAGCTGCATCAGCATGACGAACAGGTTGATGAAGTTGAGGTACAGCGACAGCGCGCCCATGATCGACTTCTTCGCCATCACGTCGCCGTCGTCCAGCTCGTAGTACATCTCCTTGATCCGCTGAGTGTCGTAGGCGGTGAGGCCGACGAACACCAGCACGCCGATGACACTGACGGCGAACTGCAGGGCGGAGCTGGCCAGGAACAGGTTGACCAGCGAGGCGATGATCACGCCGATCAGGCCCATGATGAGGAAGGAGCCGAACTGCGACAGATCACGCTTCGTCGTGTAGCCGTAGAGGCTCATCGCCCCGAACGTGCCGGCGGTGATGAAGAACACGCGCGCGATGCTCTCCCCGGTGAAAACCAGGAAGATGCTGGCCAGCGACATGCCCATCACGGCAGCGAACAGCCAGAACGTGATCTGGGCCGCGCTGACGCTCATCGAGGTGATGCGCGCGCCGAGGAAGAACACGAACCCCAGCGGGGCGAGCATCACCACCCACTTGAGCGGCGTGCCGAAGATCGGACCGTAGAGGGCAGGGCTCGACGCGACGACCATCGCGACCAAGCCGGTGATGGCCAGCCCCAGCCCCATATAGTTGTAGACTGCGAGCATATACTGACGGAGGCCGACATCGACCTCCGCCGACGCGACCCGCGCACGGGCGACCCGTGGGTCGGTGGTGAACGCCATCCTTGCTGCCCTCTCGATAAGTTTGGACCCACGCCATCATATGGGCGAAGCGGGATGGCCTTCAAGCCCGATTGCCTCAAGCACGCGCCGGCGTACGGTGACAAACGGAGACAAACCGGCAGATCTGAAGACTGACGCTTCTTTCAGCCCAGTCGGCTCAGCGCGGGGAAGGTCTCCAGGAACCAATAGGCGACCAGCTCGAGCTGTCCGGTCACCATCAGGAGGCCCATGGCCACGAGCACCCCGCCGGCGACCCGTTGCAGCGCAGCTCCGGCGCGCGCGAGGCGGCGCATCTGCACGAGCAGCCGGTCGGTGAACAACGCCGCGAAGAGGAATGGCAGGCCGAGCCCCAGCGCGTAGACGAGGAGCAGTGTGGTGCCGCGTGTCACGTCGGCGCTGCTCGCGCCCAGGGTCAAGATCGCACCGAGGACGGGACCGATGCAGGGCGTCCAGCCGAACGCGAAGGCCAGACCGAGCAGGTAGGCGCCGACGGCGCGCCCGCGGGTCGTCTCGACCTGCAGCCGGGCATCGCGCTGCAGCAGCGAGAACGGCGTCAGACCCAGCATGTGAAGGCCGAACAGGACGATGACGACGCCGGCAGCGATGCCGAGCTCGTAGCGCCACGCCAGCAGCGTCTGGCCGAGCAGCGTGGCGCTCGCACCCAGGGCCACGAACACCGTCGTGAATCCCGCGACGAACGCGACGGCGAGCGGCATGACGCGGCGCGTCTCGGTGTGCCCGGCGCGCAAGTCGTCGAGCGAGCTGCCGGTGACATAGGAGACGTAGCCCGGCACCAGCGGCAGCACGCAAGGCGACAGGAACGAGATCACCCCGGCGGCGAAGGCCGTCGCGAACCCGATCAGGCTCAGATCAACCATACTCATCGCTCTATCACGGCCGATCGGTGCACGCACAGGACTCGCACATCGTGGCACACCTCAGGCGCTCCGCAGCACTGCGGCCGAGGACTGGCGGAGCGTGCGCAACAGGCCCACCGCACCCGCGGCGAGACACAGCGCCAGCGCGAATCCGACGATCGTCGCGACCGTCCCCGGTGCGGGGTGGAAGGTCATGCCGAAGAACCACCACACGACCCCGTAGGCGGCGAGGCTGCCGATCACGATGCCGACCAGCGCGGCGGCGGCGCCGAGCACCGCGTATTCGGCGAGGAACAGGCCAATCACATCCCGGCGCCGGGCGCCGAGGACCTTGAGCATGACCGCCTGGTAGCGGTGCCGCTGGCGCGCCGCGCCGACCGCGCCGGCAAGGACCAGCGCGCCACTGACCAGCGTGACCGCCGCGACAGTGCGGATCGCCAGCGCGATCTTGCCAAGCGTCTCCTCGACCTGTTGCGCGATCTGGCGGACCTCGACCGGCGTGACGTTCGGCAGCCGCTCCGCGATCCGATCGATGAACGCCGCGCTCGCCTCCGTCGGCACGTCGGCCGCGGCGATCCAGGTGTGCGGTGCGCCCTCAAGCACCCCCGGGCTGAGGATGAAGACGAAGTCGAGCCGGCCGCTGCCCCAGTCGATCTCGCGCCGGAGGTTGGCGATCCGTGCCTCGACCACGCGGCCGAGGATGTTGAAGGCGAGCGTGTCGCCGACGCCGACGCCGTAGCCGAGTGCCACCTCGTCCTCGACCGAGACCAGGGCCGGCCCAGAATAGTCGGCCGGCCACCATGTCCCAGCGGAAAGCTCGCTTCCGGCCGGCAGCTCGGCCGCGTAGCTGAGCCCGCGATCGCGCTCGAGGGTCCACGCGACATGCTCGGCGACCCGCGCCTGCTCGACCGGCACACCGGCGATGCGCACGATCCGCGCCCGCAGCATCGGCGCGGCCTGCACCAGCCGGGCGTCGGGCGTCGCGGCGACGATCGCGTTGAGGTCTGCAATCTGGTCCGGTTGGATGTCGATCAGAATGTGGCTCGGCGCCCGCTCGTCGGTGCGGCTTGCGATCTCCCGGGTCAGATTGCTCTGCAGGATCCCGATGGCGGTGAGCACCGCAAGCCCCGCGCCGACCGCGACGATGACGGCGGCAGCACCCGAGCCGGGGCGATGCAGGTTGGCACAGGGCAGACGCAGGCGCGTGGGCAGGTACCGCTCGATCCCCGCGAGCAGACGCAGGAACGTTGCCGCGGCCACGGCGAGCACGAGCGCGGCCACCGCGGCGATACCGATGAACCAGAGCGCCGGACCGAGCTGCGGTGCGGTCGCCACGGCGAGCAGCGCGAGCAGCGCCAGAGCCGTCACGACCACCGCGATATCGGACCAGCGGCGACGCCGCCGCGGTGGGTCGACGAGTTGTCGGAACAGGCCCGCCGCCGAGACCTCGCGTGCGGCCGCCAGCGGGAGCATGGCGAACACCACGGCCGTGAGCAGGCCGGCCGTGGCAGCGAGCGCGATCGGTGCCGCGTACAGGCCGATCCGCGGCATGACCGGCAGCAGCCCGGCGGGCAGTAGGTGGAGCAGGATCGGCAGTGCCAGTCCGAGCACGACCCCACCCACCACACCGGTCAGGACCAGCGCCGACACCTGCAGGAGGTAGATCGAGAAGATCTGCGCCGTGGTGGCGCCGAGACTCTTCATGGTGGCGATCGTTGCCTGGCGCGCACGAAGGTAACTGGCGATGGCCAAGCCGATGCCGACGCCGCCGGTCAGCAGGGCGGTCAGCCCAGCCAGCGTCAGATAGGTCCCGAGCCGATCGGTAAACCAAGCCACACGCTCCTGAACATCGGTCGGCTCGCGGACCTGCCAGCGGGCATCGTCGTGGTTCGCCTCGAGTGTACGGGCCAGCGCCACCGGATCCGCCCCTGGCCGCAGCCCGATCCGCCAGGAAAACTCCGCGAGCGCCCCGGGCGCGAGAATGGCCGCCCGCTCCAGCGTCGCTTGGCTGACGATCAGCCGCGGCCCGAAGGCGAACATGCCGCCCAGGCGATCAGGCTCGCGCAGGATAATCGCGCGCAGCGTCACGTCCACGGTGCCGATGCGGATTCGATCGCCAAGCTCGACGCCGAGCCGTGCCAGCAGTGCCGGCTCGGCGACCGCGCCGCCGTCGGCCAGTGCCGCCTCGATCGACAGCGGCGGCTCGAGCTCGACGGCCCCGTAGAGCGGCCACCCATCGCCCACGGCCTTCAACGAGACCGCGACCCGGCGGTCGGCGTCGCTCTCGGCCAGCGTCGTGCTCCGCGTGACCAGCGTCATGCGCTCCGCCTCCGGAACCAGTCCGCGCACCTCCTCCTCGCTCAGCGCGACGTTGGCGTTCTGGATGACGAGATCGCCGCCCAGCAGCGCCCGTCCGTCGCGCGTCACGCTCTCCTGCACACCGCGGTTGATCGTCCCGACAGCGACGATCGCCGCCACCCCCAGCGCGAGGCTCATGAGGAACACGGCGAAGCCGCCGAATCCGCCGCGCAGGTCACGGGCGGCGATCCGACCGAGCATCAACATCCGCCCGGGGTTCATGCCGGCACGAGCTCGCTACGCGCGCCCTCGCCGTCGCGTGAGGCGTCGACCTCGGCGAGACGGCCGCGGCTCATCTGCAAACGTCGCGGGCAGCGGCGCGCGACGGCGGGATCGTGGGTGATCAGGAACAAGGTCGTGCCACGCCGCTCGCGGAGCTGGAAGATCAGGTCGAGCACGTCCCGCCCGGTGTCCGCATCGAGATTGCCGGTGGGCTCGTCGGCGAGGAGCAGGCGGGGCGCGGCCACGAGCGCGCGCGCCAGCGCCACTCGCTGTTGCTCGCCGCCCGAAAGCTGCCCGGGATAGTGGCTGGCGCGGGCGGACAGGCCGACCTCCGCGAGCGCCGCGGCGGCCCGGTCGCGCGCCTCGCCGACGCCGGCGAGATCCAGTGGCAGCGCCACGTTGTCCAGCGCCGACATGGTCGGGATCAGGTGGAACGCCTGGAACAGGATGCCGATCCGGTCGCGGCGGAACACCGCCAGCCCGTCCTCGTCGAGAGCGCCGAGATCCTGACCGGCGACGACGACGCGGCCTGCGGTCGCCCGCTCGATGCCGCCGATGATCGACAGCAGGCTGGACTTGCCCGAGCCCGACGGCCCCACCACGCTCACGGCGTCCCCAGGCGCGATCGTCAGGTCGATGCCGCGGAGGATGTCCACAGGACCGGCAGGGCTCGACAGCCGGAGCTCGACGCCGCTGAGTTCGATCATGCCCGGGGTCGTGCTCCAGGAGGAAAACGCGATGCCAGACATGGGGCGGCGCCACCATCGGCTCAAGCCCGTTCTCACGGCGGTGGTCCTGCTGCTGGACATGGTCCACCCGGCGCTGGCCTGCCGTCTCGCTGTTCTCGGTGATTCGCTGACCGCCGGCTACGGTGTCGCGGCGAGCGAGGCGTTCCCGGCGCGCCTCGCGGCCGCCCTGTCCGCTGCGGGGGTGAGCTGCGTGGTGCTGGATGCGGGGGTGTCCGGCGACACCACCGCTGGCGGACTCGCCCGGCTGGGCTGGGTACTGGCCGACGGCCCGACCCATCTGCTCGTCGAGTTGGGCGGCAACGACGTCCTCCGCGCGCTGCCCGTCGAACAGATGGAGGCGAACCTCGACGCGATCGTCGGCGGCGCGAAGGAAGCCGGCGTCGCCGTGATGCTCGCCGGGATGCGGGCCCCGCCCAATCTCGGCCGCGGCTACGGGGACGCCGTGACGGAAACCTTCGAGCGGATCGCCGCCCGTCACGATGTGCCGCTGTACCCGTTCTTTCTGGAGGGCGTCATCACGCAGCCTGACTTGATGCAACGCGACGGGATCCATCCCAACGCCGAAGGTGTGAATGAGATCGTTACGCGTATCCTCCCGTCGATCCTCGGCTGGTTGCAACAAGACGAGCAGCGCTAGAACCAGATTGCGGTCTTCCTGGGGTCGAGGCGTCCCGCGACTGGGATGATGCGTCACCGTTTCTTGACAGGGTTATGACTGCGGCACCGGGTTCTGGTCGACCCACTTGTCGTGACTTTGTGGAAAAGTCTGTGGGCAAGGCCGGTTTTTGGGGACGTTCTGGGGATAACCTCACAGCCAGCGAACGATTACCGTCTTGCGGCAAAAGGTCCCCGAGCCCTTGAGGCAGCTCTGCGATTTGTGGACTCTTCGGTCGCGGCGCTGGACGGCGCGCGGTATGCTGGTCGATACCCAGACGGCAGGGGAGGTGGTGATGGTCGAGGTGTTCCCCGTCAGTGACGAGTGGGCCGGGCGGGCACACTGCAACGCGGCGAAATACCGCGAGATGTATCGCCGGTCGATCGAGGAGCCGGACCGGTTCTGGGCCGAGCAGGCCGAGCGTCTCGACTGGTTCAAGAAGCCCACCAGGATCAAGAACACCTCGTTCGAGGACGGTGTCAGCATCCGCTGGTATGAGGACGGTGAGCTGAACGTCTGCTACAACTGTGTCGACCGTCACCTCGCCAAGCGCGGCAACCAAGCGGCGATCATCTTCGAGGGCGACGATCCCGAGGTCGACAAGGTGATCACCTACCGGCACCTGTACGACCGCGTCTGCCGGGTCGCCAACGTGCTGAAGGATCTAGGCGTCAAGAAAGGCGACCGGGTCACCATCTACATGCCGATGATCCCGGAGACGGCCTACGCGATGCTGGCCTGCACCCGGATCGGCGCGATCCACTCGGTGGTCTTCGGCGGCTTCTCGCCCGACAGCCTCGCCGATCGCATCAAGGACTGCGACAGCCGGCTGGTGCTCACCACCGACGGCGGGCTGCGTGGCGGCAAGCTCGTCAAGCTCAAGGAGAATTGCGACGCGGCGCTGGCCAAGTGCGGCCCGGGCATCAAAACGCTGGTGTTCCGCCATACCGGGCACGACTGCCCGATGGTCGAGGGCCGAGACTTCGACGCGCGCGAGCTGATGAGGAAAGCGTCTCCGGACTGCCCGCCGGAGCGGATGAACGCCGAGGACCCGCTCTTCATCCTCTACACCTCGGGCTCCACCGGCAAGCCCAAGGGTGTGTTGCACACCACGGGCGGCTACTTGGTCTACGCTTCTCTGACCCACCAATACGTCTTCGACTATCACGACGGCGACATCTACTGGTGCACGGCCGATGTCGGCTGGGTCACCGGGCACAGCTACATCCTCTACGGCCCGTTGGCGAACGGCGCAACGACGCTGATGTTCGAGGGGATCCCTACCCATCCCGACGTGTCGCGGTTCTGGCAGGTCGTCGACAAGCACCAGGTCAACATCTTCTACACCGCCCCGACCGCCATCCGCTCGCTCATGCGCTCGGGCGACGAGCCGGTGCGCGCGACGTCGCGCAAGAGCCTGAAACTGCTGGGATCGGTCGGCGAGCCGATCAACCCCGAGGCATGGCTGTGGTATCATCGCGTGGTCGGCGATGGCCGCTGCCCGATCGTCGACACTTGGTGGCAGACCGAGACCGGCGGGATCCTCATCACGCCACTGCCCGGTGCCATCGCCCTCAAGCCGGGGTCGGCCACGTTGCCGTTCTTCGGTGTCAAGCCGGCACTTGTCGACAATGACGGCAAGCTGGTCGAAGGTCCTGGCGAGGGCAACCTCGTCATCACCGACAGTTGGCCCGGGCAGATGCGCACCGTGTTCGGCGACCACGAGCGCTTCGTGCAGACCTACTTCACGACGTTCAAGGGCTATTACACGACCGGCGACGGGGCCCGGCGTGACGAGGATGGCTACTACTGGATCACCGGCCGGGTCGACGACGTGATCAATGTCTCCGGCCACCGGATGGGGACCGCCGAGATCGAGAGCGCGCTCGTCGCGCATCCCGCGGTGTCGGAGGCGGCAGTGGTCGGCTGTCCGCACGACCTCAAGGGGCAGGGGATCTACTGTTACGTGACCCTCAAGGACTTCATCGAGCCGAGCGAGCCCTTGAAGAAGGAGCTGGTGGCGCACGTGCGCAAGGAGATCGGGCCGATCGCCTCGCCCGACTACATCCAGTGGGCACCGGGCCTGCCGAAGACCCGCTCGGGCAAGATCATGCGCCGGATCCTGCGCAAGATCGCGGCCAACGAGGCCGACCAACTCGGCGACACCTCGACCCTGGCCGACCCGGCGGTGGTCACCGATCTGGTCGAGAACCGGCTGATACGTTGAGACTCCGCCCGGTCCCCGGCGGGCTCGCCCCGTCGGGGCCGGCGGCGGCGCCCCAGGCCGCGTCCTCGACACGAATCCGCCAAGCGAGCAGGGCGAGATTGGCGAGGCCGAAGACGGCGGCGTGCGCGACCGCGCCGAAAGCCAGCGGGAGGAGAGGAACCTCTGCGGCGACCACGGCGTAGTTGGGGTGGCGGCAATACCGGTACGGACCGCGCCGGACCGGGACCTCGCCGGGCAGGACCAGCACACGCGTGGTCCACCGCCGGCCCAGCGTGGCGATGATCCACAAACGAATCGCCTGCAGCCCGAGGAACAGCCCGAGCAGGGCTGTGTCGGGCCAGCGGTCGCCCGGCACGGCGAGCGGTAGGCTCGCGAGCCAAGTCGCGTGCAGCAGCACGATGAGCGGGTAGTGGCCCCGACCATGCTCGACGGCGCCTGCGGCGACCAGTCGCCCTGTGTTCCGCTGCGCAACGACGAGCTCGGCCAAGCGTTGCGCCGCGACCAGCCCCACCGCTATCCACACCGGGCTCATCGCTCCAACAGCGCGAACGAGGCCGAGAAGCCCGGACCCATCGCGGTCATCAGGCCGCGCCGCCAGCCCGGTGCGGCGAGCGCCCGGTCGAGCACGAACAGCACACTCGCCGCGGACATGTTGCCGCAGTCGCGCAGCACCGCGCGCGCATCGTCGAGGGCGTCGGCGGGCAGCCGCAACGCCTGCTCGAGGGCGTTGACGACCTTGGCTCCGCCCGGATGGCTGATCCACCGCTCGACATCGCGGGTTTTCAAGCCGTGACGGGCCAGGAAGGCCTCCGTCGCGGCGCCCATCCGCTCCCGTACGATCTCGGGCACGCGTACGGAGAACAGCACGCCCAGCCCGTCGTCGGCGATCCTCCAGCCCATCACGTCGAGCGTGTCGGGCCAGCGGAACTCGCCCGTCGCGCGCAACGCCGGCCCCACGCCCTCGGTGCTGATCACCGCGGCGCCGGCGCCATCCCCGAACAGCGCGCAGGCGACCAGATTGGCCGGGCTGCGATCGCCCAACCGCAGCGCCAGGGTGCACAGCTCGACGACGAGCAGCAGAACGCGGCAGCCGGGCTCGGCCCCGGCGAGCGCGGCGGCGCGCCCGAGCCCCATCACCCCGCCGCCGCAGCCCAGACCGAACACCGGGGTCCGCACGACATCCGGCCGCAGGGGCAGGCGCTCGGCGAGCCGTGCCTCGAGGCCCGGCGTGGCGATGCCGGTCGAGCAGACGGCGACCACATGGTCGACGTCCGACGCCGTCAGGCCGGCACGCGCGAGGGCGCGCCGACTGGCGGTCAGGAGCAGTTCGTCGGCGGCGTCGAGAAACGCGGCGTTACGTTCAGCAAAGCTCGGCGCCGCCAGGTGCCAGGCGAGCGGCCGCGCCGACCAACGCTGCGCGATGCCGGCATTGCCGAACAGCGGCAGCAGCCGCTCGAGCTCGGGATGATCGCGGGCGAGCGCCTCGTCCGCGGCCCGCCTCGCCTCCTCCTGGGAGAACCGGTAGGGCGGGAGGGCCGTGGCGAGGGCGAGGAGGTGCGCGGCCGGCACGTCAGATGCCGGCCAGCTCTCCCGCCAGGATCGCGCCGCGCGAGGCCATGAAGTAGAGCCCCATGTGATGCGTGTGCTCGCGCGGATGCGCCGCCGTGCAGGGCAGGCCTAGCTGTTCCGCGGCCGCCCGCGGGAGGTGGTAGGTGGCGCAGGCCGGCTCGAGGACCACGATGTCACCGAGTGTCGGCATCAGCCCGTGATTGCGCGCGGAGAGCATGGTCAGCACGAAGTCCATCACGCAGATGTCGGTGCAGATGCCGACGGTGATGATGCTCTCGAGGCGGTGGCCGTTGACCCAGTCGACGCAGCGATTGTGCGATGCGCCGTGGATCCCGCGCACGGCCGCCGGCTCGATCGCGCCGACGAAGCCGTTGATGCAGTCCTTGCGGATCAGCGTGACGTCCGGATTCTCCGCGAGCCAGGCAAGCTCCGGGACAAGGTCTTCCTCGCCCGTGCCGCGCTCGCAGTGCGGCGGGTAGGGCGGCTCGGGCTTGCCGGGCTCATGCGTGTCGAGAAACGCCAGGACCGGAAGACGCCGCTCGACGAAGCGGCGGGCGAGACGATCGGTCTCGGCGACCATCCGCGCGATCGGCGCGTCCGGCTGCTGCGGCGCGAGATTGCCCGCGCCGACGGTGCAGAAGCCGTTGACCTCGTCGACGATCACGAGACCGACCCGGGCCGGCGCGGCGTACGTGGCGAGGCTCACCGGCAGTTCGTGCATCAGGCGTTCGAGCAGCTCGGCCTCGGCGGGCATGGCGGCGCTCCTCCTCTGTTCTCTCGACGCTGACTTGGCTTCCCGCGGCGGCCGCCGCAAGCCCGGGGCAGCGCGCTTGACAGGCCGCGGTCGGCCGGCCCTTGGTCGGCGCCGGCCAGCGGAGGCGGGCGATGCGGATCGGAGTGCTCGGCTGCGCCGGGCGGATGGGGCGAACCAATCTACGTGAGGTGCTCGCGACCGAGGGCGTGAGCCTCGCCGGCGGGGTCGAGCGCCCGGGGCACCGCGCCATCGGTGAGGATCTGGGCGTCCTCGCGGGCGGCGAGCCGCTCGGCCTGTGCGCTGGCGAGGATGCCGCGGCGCTCATCCAGGTGGCCGACGCGGTGATCGAGTTCTCCACGCCGGCAGCGACGCTCGCCCACGCGCGGCTGTGCGCCGCGGCCGGCTGCGCCCACGTCATCGGCACGACCGGCTTGGAGCCGGACCAGGAGGCCGAGCTGGCCGATCTCGCCAGCCGCACGCCGATCGTTCGCTCCGCCAATATGAGCCTCGGCGTCAATCTGCTGTTGGGGCTGGTGCGGCAGGTGGCCGCGATTCTCGACCCCGCGTACGACATCGAGATCGTCGAAATGCACCACCGCCACAAGGTCGACGCGCCGTCGGGGACCGCGCTGGCGCTGGGCGCGGCCGCCGCCGCTGGGCGCGGCGCCGTGCCGGACACGGTCTTTGTCCGCGCCCGCGACGGCCTCACCGGGGCACGGCCACCGGGCAGCATCGGCTTTGCGGTGTTGCGCGGCGGTGATGTCGTCGGCGACCACACGGTGTGTTTCGCCGGCGAGGGCGAACGCATCGAGCTGACCCACCGGGCTACCGACCGGCGCATCTATGCCCGCGGCGCGGTCCGCGCGGCGTGCTGGACCAAGGGGCGTCCGCCCGGGCTCTACGGCATGGCCGACGTTCTGGGCCTGCGTTGAGGCGGGCTCAGCGATGCGCCGCCAGCGCCCGGTCGAGCGCGCGGGCCAAGTCGAGCCGCTCCTCGAGGGTGAGGAAGCGGCCGATGACCAGCGCTCGTCCATGCGAGCGCAGCACGAGGGGGCTGTCGGGGCGGTGCGGCTCCTCGACGTCGACCCGTACCCAGTAAGGCTCGAAGCGCCATGCGCCGTTGTCTCGCCCGAAGCCGAGGCGGCGGACATGCAGGCCCGTCTCGTCGAGGGTGATCACCTCGGCGCGCCGGGCGCTGCGCGCGCAGGCGCGCAGCGCGAGCCAGACGAGCACGATGTCGAGCCCGAGAAAGCCGGTGACCGGCCAGGCTCCGGCGAGCGCGAACGCGATGCCGACGATGCCGCTGACCAAGGCCACGGCCAGGATGAGCACCGTCTGGCCCCACCGGCCGAGCGGCGGATTGGGTTGGAGCACGGCCTCGAAACTGGTGGCGGGCATCCGTCCTGCCGTCCGTCGTCGTGCGACTTCTCCGACTATAGGCCGGCGTCCGGCGATCGGCCACGGCGGCTGGCCGGCCGATGACGCCGGCGCAGGTCGAGACGATGTTCGCCCGTCTTGCTGCAGCCAACCCGGCGCCGCGGACCGAGCTCGAGTACCGCGACCCGTTCACGCTGTTGATCGCGGTGCTGCTGTCGGCGCAGGCGACCGACGTCGGGGTCAACAAGGCGACCCGCCGGCTGTTCGCGGCGGCGCCGACCCCCGAGGCGATGCTGGCGCTCGGCGAGGAAGGTGTCCGCGAGCACATCAAGACGATCGGCCTGTTCCGCAACAAGGCCAAGAACGTGATCGCGCTGTGCCGGATCCTGGTCGACGAGCACGGTGGCCAGGTGCCGCGCGACCGCGCTGCGCTCGAACGGCTGCCCGGGGTCGGTCGCAAGACCGCCAACGTCGTGCTCAACGAGGCCTTCGGCGAGCCGACGATCGCGGTCGACACCCACGTCTTTCGCGTCGCCAACCGCACCGGCCTCGCCCCTGGCCGCACGCCGCAGGAGGTCGAGCGGCGTCTCGTGGAGGTGGTGCCCGCCCGCTATCTCAAGGGCGCCCACCACTGGCTGATCCTGCACGGCCGCTACGTCTGCAAAGCGAAGAAACCCGAGTGCGGGCGCTGCGTGATCCGCGACGTCTGCGCCTTCGAGGGGAAGACGGCGTGAGGGTCGCCGGCTGTGTCAGCGCGCGACCTTCGTGCCTGCGTACACCGCGGCGAGCGGCACCTCGGCGCCGATGGCCTGGAGGCTCAGCGCCTGGTGCTCCTGGTCCAGGAACAGGCTGCGCCAAGTGCCGTTAACGTCGCGTGTCGCCACCTCGATCTTGACCTGAGTAGCGTCGACGTAGACGAGGTGCCGTACCGTCGCGATCGCTTGGTACCCCCAGCGCTTGCGCACCAAATCCTCGCCGCGCGTGCTGGGCGACAGCACCTCGATGATCACCACCGGGTCCGTGCATTCCGTCGCCTCGTCCGGCAGCGCGCCGCAGCGCACGAACAGGTCGGGATACGTTACCATGCCGACCGGTGAGACCACCTTGAGATTGGAGCCGTGGACATCGCAGCCCGGCCGGTCGAGAGCGCCGCGCAGGGCGGTCATCAGATTTACAGCCACAAGGTCGTGCGCGCGGCTGCCGCCTGCCATCAGGCGGACCTCGCCGTCGAGGAGCTGGTAGCGCGCCCTCTGCCGGTTCTCCCAAGCAATGAAGGCGCGCGGCTCGGTCGGTGCTCTCAGGGCTTGCCGCGGCATCTGGCAGACTCCACCCATCGCTCACGGGAGAGTACTGCGAACGACCTCGCCGTCGCACGGGGTTCCGGTGGAGTGTCCCGGCCGACCGCCGGCACAAGCGAAGGGGTTTCGCGCACACGTATCAGGGGCTTGGCGATCCAGGGGCATGTGGTACGGGCGCGGCTGCTCATGATGGATCATAGCGACCGATCACCCCGGCCGGGGTAAGCTTGCAGCCCGTCAAGCGGCGCTCGGCGTAGCGCAGGCGCCACGACAGCATTCCGCGGGCGAGGTCGCGGACCGTGCCGGCGTGGCCGGCATCGGTCGAAATGTCACGCTGCCAGTGCGGGTCGGCCACCGTGTCGAAGCACAGTGGCGGCAGGGCGGTGAAGTGGACATAGGCGAAGCGCGGCTCGAGGCGGATGGCGATGCCGCAATCGTCGGGCTCGAGGCCCAGCCGCTGCGCCAGCCAGGGATCCTCCAGGTCGCGGAAGTCGTGCTCCCAGTGCGTCGCGACGCGCCATTGCGCCGGTGTCTCGCCGCGCAGCAGCGGCAGCAGCGAATGCCCGTCGCACTGCAACGGCAGAGGCAGGCCAAGCGCCTCGAGGATCGTCGGCATCAGATCGACATGCTCGGTGAACCGCTCCACGACCAGCCCCCGGGCGAGGCCCGGCCCGCGCACGATCAGCGGTACATGAAACGCCGGGCGGTGGAACACGCTCTTGCCCAGGAGCCCATGGTCGCCGAGCAGTTCGCCGTGGTCGGCGGTGACGATCACGAGCGTGTCGTCGAGCGCACCGAGCGCGGTGAGCCCGTCGAGGATCCGGCCGATCTGATGATCGACCTCGCGCAGAAGGCCGAAATAGACGCGGCGCAGGGCCATTACCGTGGGCCGGTCGAGGTCCGCGACGTGGCGACCGGCGAGGCAGCCCCAGCTCTGCCCGAGCCGCTCCTCGCGCTTCGCCGCGAGCCAGGGATGCGCGGTGAGCGTCTCGACCGGCGGCGGAATCGCGGACGTAGGCACGCAGTCATGGAACGGCGCAGCGGCAACGAGCGGCGGGTGCGGCTTGATGAAGGACAGATGCGCGAACCACGACGTGTCCCGCTGCCCGCCGAGCCAGGCGAGGAAGCGGTCGGTCAGGAAGGCCGTCTCGCTGTCCTCCGCGCGCCATGGCGCCGGCTCGCCGAGCGGCCTGTCGTACCAGGCCCAGACGCTCTCGCGTCGGCCGTAGCCGCGGGCGGCGAGGTGGTCGAGCCACGCGTCCATGCTCTCGGGCAGCGCCTGGAGCAGGCGGTAGCCCGGCGCGATGCCTTCGTAGGTGCGGAGCCGCGGATCGTCGCCCGGGACCGTTCGCGGGTCGACGCTGGTGTCGGTGTAACCGAACAGGACCGGATCCCAGCCGGCGCTGCGGATCAGCTCGGCGAGCGTCTTGTGGCGGCGGTCGAGCGGCGTGCCGTTGGTGACCGACCGATGGTTGAAGGCGTACAGGCCGGTGTGCAGAGAAGCGCGGGCGGGCCCGCACGGCGTCGCTTGGCCGTGGTGATTGCGCAGCAGCACGCCGTCGCGGGCCAGAGCGTCGAGCCGCGGTGTCCGCGCGGCTGCGCAGCCGAGGCAACCCAACGCATCGCCGCGCCACTGGTCGGCCGTGATCAGCAGGACGTTCATCGCCGGGCTCCGCGCTCGCCGCGGCGGAGCAAGCCACAGCGCAGGGTCGGGCTCAACCGGGGCTTGAATTCCAGAGCAAAGGAAGATATACCTAATTCGAGCCTATCGCCGATCGGACCTGCCATGCTCTTCGTCACCAATCGTCGCCTCGCCGAGGGGCGGCACTCGGCGGCCGGCCGCGCCGTCGCATTCGACCTCGCCTGCAGCGAGCCATCGACCTCCTTGTTCTTCTGCCGCCGGCACGGCCCCGGGCAGTACGAGGAGCTGCTCTCGCCACGCTTCTTCGACCGCCTGCGCCACTCCCCGCGCGGGCAGATCCTGCTCTACGTGCATGGCTTCAATTGCCAGCCCGAGCCGCAGATCTTCCCGGCGGCGCTCGAGCTGCAGCGGCTGTGCGACCAGCTTGCGCCCAACGCGATCGAGGTGGTGCCCTTGGTCTGGCCCTGTGACGGCGACTTCGGGGTCGTGCTCGACTACTGGGACGACCAGAGCTCGGCCGAGATCAGCGGCATCGTCATGGCCCGGATGATCGGCAAGTTCCTCGATTGGCGCGACCGGGCGCGCGAGCCCGGGCCCTGTCTCAAGCACGTGAACATCCTCGCCCACTCGATGGGCAACAAGCTGCTGCGCGCGGCGCTGGCACGGTGGCGCGCCGACTACGGCGCGGCGCCGGCGCTGTTCCGCTCGATCTTCATGGTCGCCGCCGACGTCGCCAACGAGTGCCTCGAACGCGGACGGTCCGGCGAGGTGATCGCGGCGGCCGCGCGCAACCTCGTCGTCTACCACGCCGCCGACGACCTCGCGCTGCGCAGCAGCAAGGTCGCCAACCTGCGCAACAAGGTGGTGAGCCGGCGGCTCGGACACACCGGCCCGGAACGGCTCGAGCTGACGCCGGCCAACGTCGTCGCCATCGACTGCGATGCGGTGAACCACGAGCGCGACCGCCTCGGGCACACCTACTTCCTCGGCGACGCGACGGGCGCGCCCGGCGCCGTGCTGCGCCACATCGTGGACACATTGCTCTCCGGGCGCGTCTGCGGGCTCGCCGAGGGCGCGCGCAGATTGATCTTGCATCCCGTCACTCAACGCGCATCCCTTGCGGTAGCCTGATCGGGCGTCCGCGCGCCACCGGCGGGGCTTTCCTTTTCCGCCCTGAGGCGTATGGTCGCCCAAAGCGCTTTGAGGCGAAGGGAGGCGTCACATGCGTCGAAACACTGCGGCAGCCTTGTTCGCGGCGGCCCTGCTCGCGTCGCCGCTGGCGAGCGCCGCCACGATCTCGATCTCGTGCGGCGCGGTCGGCCAGGAGCTGGAGCTGTGCCGTCAGGGCGCCGACGCCTGGGCGCAGCAGACCGGGCATCAGGTCAACATCATCAGCACGCCGAACTCGGCCACCGAGCGGTTGGCGCTGTACCAGCAAATGCTGGCGGCGGGATCGGGCGACATCGACGTCTACCAGATCGACGTCATCTGGCCCGGCATCCTCGCCACGCATCTCCTCGATCTGTCCGACAAGGTGCCGGCCGACGTGATCGGGCAGCACTTCAAGGCGATCGTCGACAACAACACGGTCGGCGGTCAGCTCGTCGCCGTGCCCTGGTTCACGGATGCCGGGATCCTGTACTACCGCAAGGATCTCTTAGAGAAGTACGGCAAGCAGCCGCCGCAGACCTGGCAGGAGCTGAGCGCGATCGCCGCCGAGATCCAGGAGGGCGAGCGCGCCGCCGGCAACGCCTCGATGTGGGGATTCGTCTATCAGGCCAAGGCCTATGAGGGGCTGACCTGCAACGCGCTGGAGTGGATCGACAGCTTCGGCGGCGGCGCACTGGTCGCCGACGACGGCAAGATCACCGCCAACAACCCGGCCGCCGCCGAGGCGCTGACCTGGGCGGCGTCGACGGTCGGCACCATCGCCCCGCAGGGCGTGCTCAACTACACCGAGGAGGAATCGCGCGGCGTCTGGCAGTCCGGCAACGCCGTGTTCATGCGCAACTGGCCTTACGCCTGGGCGCTCGGCAATGCCCCGGACAGCCCGATCGCCGGCCAGATCGGCGTCAGCGCGTTGCCCAAGGGCGGCCCCGACGGAAAGCACACCGGAACCCTCGGTGGCTGGCAGCTCGCGGTCTCGAAGTACAGCAAGAACCCGGACGTCGCCGCCGATCTCGTGGTCTTCCTGACGAGCGCCGCGGAGCAGAAGCGCCGCGCCATCCAGGGGGCCTACAATCCGACCATCGAATCGCTGTACCAGGACGCCGAGGTCCTCGACGCGGTCCCGTTCTTCGGTTCGCTCTACGATACTTTCGTCAACGCCGTGGCCCGCCCGTCGCGCGTTACAGGCGGGCGCTACAACCAGGTCAGCTCCGAGTTCTTCAACGCCGTGCACGAGGTGTTGAGCGGCAAGGCGAAGGCCGAGGACGCGCTGGCCAGCCTGGAGGCGCGGCTGGACCGTCTGTCGCGCGGCGGTCGCTGGTAGCAGGGAAGCGCTGACGGGGCCGGCGCGCGCCGGCAGGGCGCGCCGACCCCGTCAAGACGGTCGAGCGGGGAGGGAGGACGCATGGCCACGGTTGCCCCGGCGGCGTCGGCCGCGATCGAGCCCCTCGGAAAAGCCCGCGCCTCGCGGCTGACCCGCGAACGGGTCCGCTACGCTTGGCTGTTCCTGGCCCCGATGCTGGTGGTGCTGTTCCTGGTGGCGGCTTGGCCGCTCGGGCGTACCATGTGGTTCGGCCTGACCGACGCCAACCTCTCCGACCTCGCGGGGGCGCAGTTCGTCGGCTTCGCCAACTTCGCCTACCTGATGTCCGATCCGGACTGGTGGCAGGCGGTCCGCAACACGGTCACCTTCGCGGTCATCTCGGTCACGCTGGAGACCATCCTCGGGCTCGGCATCGCGCTCGCCATCAACGCGAACCTGCCGGGCAAGGGGCTGATGCGCACCGCCGTGCTCATCCCCTGGGCCATCCCGACGATCGTCTCCGCCCAGATGTGGGCGTGGATGTTCAACGACGTGTTCGGCGTGATCAATCACATGCTGATGGCGATCGGCATCATCAGCCAGCCCGTCGCCTGGACGGCCAACCCGGACACGGCGCTGTGGGCGGTGATCATGGTCGACGTGTGGAAGACCACGCCGTTCATGGCGCTGTTGATCCTCGCCGGCCTGCAGATGCTGCCCAGCGAATGCTACGAGGCGGCCGAGGTCGACGGCGTGCACCCGCTCAAGGTGTTCTGGAAGGTGACGCTGCCGCTGCTCAAGCCGGCGCTGATGGTAGCGGTGATCTTCCGCATCCTCGATGCGCTGCGCGTGTTCGACGTCATCTACGTCATGACCGGCAACAACAAGTCGACCATGTCGATGTCGATCTACGCCCGCCAGCAGCTGGTCGATTTCCAGGACGTCGGCTACGGCTCGGCTGCGGCGACCATGTTGTTCTTCATCATCGCGATCTTCACAGTCGCCTACATGACGCTCGGCCGCGTCGGCAAGGAGGACTGAGGCCATGACCCGCGCCCAGCGCCGCCTGCTCAACCGCATCCTCTATTACCTGCTGATGGCAGTGATCGTCTTCTACACCGTGTTCCCGTTCTATTGGGCGATCGTCTCGTCGCTCAAGCCGCCGGCCGAGATGTTCAGGGTCGACTTCCTCCCGGCGCTGCGCTTCGAGAACTACGTCGCCGTGTTCCGCGAGCAGCCGTTCGCGCGCAACATCCTCAACTCGGTCATCGTCGCTGTCTCGACCGTGGCGGTTTCGCTGGCGCTCGCGGTGGCCGCCTCCTACGCGCTCGGGCGAATCCAGTTCACGGGTCGCTCGGTGCTGCTGTTCACCATCCTGGGCGTGTCGATGTTCCCGCAGATCGCGGTCCTGTCCGGCATGTTCGAGCTGGTCCGCGCGCTCGGCCTCTACAACAATCTTCTCGCGCTGACCCTGTCCTACATGATCTTCACCCTGCCGTTCACGGTCTGGGTGCTCACGACCTTCATGCGTGAGCTGCCGCGCGAGCTCGAGGAGGCGGCGGTCGTCGACGGCGCCAAGCCGTTCACCATCGTCACCAAGGTGTTCATGCCGCTGATGTGGCCGGCGCTGGCCACCACCGGCCTGCTCGCCTTCATCGCCGCCTGGAACGAGTTCCTCTTCGCCCTGACCTTCACGCTCTCGACCGAGATGCGCACGGTGCCGGTGGCGATCGCACTGATCTCCGGGGCCAGCACCTACGAGCTGCCCTGGGGCAACATCATGGCCGCCTCGGTGATCGTCACGGTGCCGTTGATCGTGCTGGTGCTGATCTTCCAGCGGCGCATCGTGTCGGGACTCACCGCTGGCGCGGTAAAGGGCTGAGCCGATGTTCGAGAAGACCGCGCACCGCCTGCCGAAGGTCGGAGCACGCCGCGACGACTGGTGGCGAGGCGCGGTCATTTATCAGATCTATCCGCGCAGCTTCCTCGACAGCAACGGCGATGGCGTGGGCGACCTGCCGGGCATCACGAGCCGTCTCGACTACGTCGCCGCCCTCGGCGTCGACGTCATCTGGATCTCGCCCTTCATGATCAGCCCGATGAAGGATTATGGGTACGACGTGGCCGACTACTGCGACGTCGACCCGATCTTCGGGACGCTCGACGACTTCGACCGCCTGCTCGCCCGGGCGCACGAGCTGGGCCTGCGGGTGATCATCGACTTCGTCGCCAGCCACACCTCCAACGAGCACGGCTGGTTCAAGGAGAGCCGGCAGTCGCGGAACAACCCCAAGGCCGACTGGTATGTCTGGGCGGATCCGAAGCCGGACGGCAGTCCACCGAACAACTGGCTCGCCGTGTTCGGTGGACCGGCCTGGGAGTGGGAGCCGCGCCGCGGCCAGTACTACCTGCACAACTTCCTGAAGGAGCAGCCGGACCTCAACTTCCACAACCCGGAAGTCATTGCGGCGCTGCTGGACCAGGCGGAGTTCTGGCTGAGGCGCGGCGTCGACGGCTTCCGGCTCGACGCCATCGACTTCGGCGTCCACGACCCGAGGCTGCGCGACAACCCGCCCCGGCCGCGCGACAACAACCTGCCGCTGAACGGTCCCGCCACCTCGCCGCACGCCATGCAGTATCAGCTGTGGAACAAGGCCCGTCCTGAGCTGGCCGACCTGTTCTTCAAGCCGCTGCATGCCCTGACCGAGCGCTATGGCGGGCGAATGCTGCTCGGCGAGATCAGCGGCGACCGGGCGCTCGAGCGGATGGCTGAGTATTCCGCCGGTGGCGGTCTCGACATCGCCTACAGCTTCGATCTGCTCACCTGCGCGCCGACGCCGGCGGCGATCCGCGAGATCGTCGAGGCGGTCGAGCGCGTCCTCGACCAAGGCTGGGCGTGCTGGGCGTTCTGCAACCACGACGTGACCCGGGCGGTGACGCGCTTCGCCGGCGGCGGCCCGGTGACGCCGAGGCTGCGCGCGCTCCTGCCGATCCTGCTTTGCAGCCTGCGTGGCACCCCCTGCCTGTACCAGGGCGAGGAGCTCGGGCTCGAGGAGGCCGAACTGGCCTTCGAGCAGCTCAAGGACCCTTATGGCCTGGCCTTCTGGCCGGAGTACAAGGGGCGCGACGGCTGCCGCACGCCGATGCCGTGGTCCGCGACGTCGGTCCATGCCGGTTTCACCAGCGGGGAGCCGTGGCTGCCGGTACCGGCGAGCCATCTGCCGCTCGCCGTGGACGCGCAGGAGCGTGATCCGGGCGCGCCGCTGCACATGATCCGCGACTTCCTCGCCTGGCGGCGGACCGAGCGTCCGCTGGTCCGCGGAGCGATCCGCTTTCTCGACGTCGCCCACCCGGTGCTGGCCTTCGAGCGCAGCGATGGCGAGCGGACGCTGCTCTGCGTGTTCAACCTCGGCACGCTGCCGGCCGAGCTCGAGGTCGGTCGGGGCGTGCTGCGGCGCCACGCGCCGGGCGTCACGCTCCACGCCGGCGACGCGCGCCTGCCGGAGCATGGCTGGCTGTTCATCGAGCGCAACGGGGAGGCTCGACGCTGATGGCCTCGATCAGGATGACCAACGTGCACAAGTCCTTCGGCGCGGTGCACATCATCAAGGGCGTCAGCCTGGACATCCGGCCCAACGAGTTCGTGGTGTTCGTCGGGCCCTCGGGGTGCGGCAAGTCGACCCTGCTGCGCCTCGTCGCCGGGCTCGAGGACATCAGCTCAGGCGAGCTGCGCATCGGCGACAAGGTGGTGAACGACCTGCCGCCGTCGGAGCGCGGCATCTCCATGGTCTTCCAGTCCTACGCCCTCTACCCGCACATGACGGTCTACGAGAACATGGCGTTCGGGCTGAAGCTGGCGAGGACCGACGCCGGCGAGGCCGACCGCCGAGTGCGCGAGGCGGCGCGCATCCTGCAGCTCGATCAATTGCTCGAGCGCAAGCCCAAGCAGCTCTCCGGCGGGCAGCGGCAGCGGGTGGCCATCGGCCGCGCGATCGTCCGCAACCCCAAGGTTTTCCTGTTCGACGAGCCGCTGTCCAACCTGGACGCCGCGCTCCGCGTGCAGATGCGGATCGAGATCGCAAAGCTGCATCACTCGCTCGACGCGACGATGATCTACGTCACCCACGACCAGGTCGAGGCGATGACCCTGGCCGACCGGATCGTCGTCCTCGAGGCGGGCCTCGTGCGCCAGTTCGGCTCGCCGATCGATCTCTACCAGCACCCCGACAATCAGTTCGTCGCCGGCTTCATCGGCTCGCCCAAGATGAACTTCCTGCCCTGCGAGGTGGTCCACGGTGGCAACGAGGGGGCGGTCGTCCGGCTGCCCAGCGGGGACGCGATCAGCACCACCTGTCGCACCAACGGCGGCGCCGCGGGTGCGGAGTACATCGTCGGCATCCGTCCGGAGCATTTGCGCGCGGGCGGCAGCGGCGAGGGCCGGCTCTCGGGCAAGGTCGTGACCAAGGAACAGCTCGGCGCGGAGAGCTGGATCTACATCGATGTCGGTATGCCCGAGCTGCTCGTGGTCAAGGCCGCCGCCGATGCCGAGGCGCAGCCCGACCAGCCGATCTCGGTCGGGGTGCCGGCCGCGGCCTGCTATCTGTTCGACAAGGAAGGCCGCGCCTGCCCGCGCCAACCCTACAGCTGAGCCGGGCCCGAGGCCCGCGAGGAGGCCCGATGCGCGCCATGTTCCTGGCCGGCGCGATGGGGCTGGCGCTAAGCTGCTCCGCCGCCTCGATCGCCAGCGCCGCCGAGGTCACGATCTATTGCGGCTCGCAGTCCGAGGAGCTGCGCCTCTGCCGCGAAGGGGCGGAGGCCTGGGCCGCCGGCTCGGGCAACACGGTCCGCGTCCTCGAGGCTCCGGAACGCTCCGACGAGCGCTATTGGCGCTATCTGGATCGGCTCGAGCGCCGCGACAGCAGCATCGACGTCTACCAGATCGACGTCATTTGGCCGAGCGCCCTTGCTGGTCATCTGCTCGATCTGACCCCGCATGTCGATCCGGCGACGCTGGCAACGCACCTGCCGGCGATCGTCGCCAACAACACGGTCGGTGGCGAGCTCGTCGCGATGCCGTGGTTCACCGATGTCGGCCTGCTCTACTACCGCGCCGACCTTCTGCAGAAACACGGCATCCCCGTACCGGCGACCTATGGCGACCTCGCCGCGGCGGCGCTGCGCGTCCAGCGAGCCGAGCGGGCCGGTGGGATGCCCGATCTGTGGGGCTTCGTCTTCCAGGGCAACGCCTACGAGGGTCTGACCTGCAACGCGCTCGAATGGATCGACGCGTTCGGCGGCCGGCTGCTCGATGAGGATGGCAACGTCGCGATCAACAGCCCGGAGGCGGCGCTGGCCCTGGCCCAGGCGGCGAGCTGGGTCGGGACGATCGCGCCACCGCGCGTGACCAGGTTCGTCGAGGAGGACGCGCGGATCACGTTCCAGCTCGGCAACGCCGTGTTCATGCGCAACTGGCCCTACGCCTGGGCGCTGCTCAACGACAAGGACAGTGCCGTCCGTGACAAGGTCGGCGTGGCGCCCTTGCCCAGCGGCTATGCGGGCGGGCGGCGCAGCGCGGTGCTCGGTGGCTGGCAGCTCGCCGTCTCGCGCTACTCGCGCGTCCAGGACGAGGCGGTCGATCTCGTCCGGTATCTGACCTCCGCGGCGGAGCAGAAGCGGCGGGCGATCGAGGGCTCGTTCGCCCCGACCATCGCCGCCCTGTACGAGGACCCCGAGGTGCTCGCCGCCACGCCGTTCTTTGCCGAGCTGCGCCCGACCCTTGCGGGTGCCGTAGCGCGGCCGTCGAGCCCGACCGGACTGCGCTACGCGCAGGTCTCGACGCTGTTCTGGGAGGCGGCGCACGCGACCCTGTCCGGCTACGGCTCGGCGCAGGCCAATCTCGGCGCGCTCGAGGACCGGCTGCGCCTGCTGCAAGCGCGCGGCGGCTGGTAGCCGGAGGCGGTTGTTGCCCGGGGCGGCGCGGGGCATAACCGCGCCATCCCGGCAGAGGCCGCCTCCATGCCCGATCCCGTGAGCGCCCAGATCGACCGCGACTTTCCCGAGGCGATCGAGCGCCTGAAAGCGTTCTTGCGGATCCCGAGCGTCGGGACCGATCCCGCCTATGCCGAGGACACCCGCCGCTGCGCGGCCTGGCTCGCCGGGCAGCTGCGCGAGATCGGCCTCGACGCACAGGTGCGGCCGACCGGCGGCATGCCCATGGTCGTGGCCGAGTGGAGCGGCGCCGGCCGCGACGCGCCGACCATCCTCTACTATGGCCACTACGACGTGCAGCCGGCCGATCCGTTCGAGCTCTGGGACAGCCCGCCGTTCGATCCGGTCGTGGTCGAGGGGCCGCGCGGGCCGCGCATCGTCGCCCGCGGTGCCGTCGACGACAAGGGCCAGGTCATGACCTGGGTCGAGGCGTTGCGCGCCTGGATGGCCCTGGAGGGCCGGCTGCCGGTCAACGTCAAGGTGCTGGTCGAGGGCGAGGAGGAGGCAGCGAGCACGAGCTTCGTGCCGTTCCTCGCGGCCAATCGCGACGCGCTCCGGGCCGACGTCTGCGTCGTCTCCGATACCGGCATGCTCGAGGTCGATCGGCCGGCGATCACCTACATGCTGCGCGGCCTCGTCTATGCCGAGATCCGCCTGACCGGGCCCAGCCGTGACCTGCATTCCGGCTTGTATGGCGGGGCGGTGCCCAACCCGCTGAACGTCCTGGTGAGCATTCTGGCCGAATTGCACGATCGCGACGGCCGGGTGACCTTGCCCGGCTTTTATGACCGGGTCGTCGAGGTGCCGCCGCAGGAGCTGCGCGCCTGGGTCGAGGCCGGCCTCGACGAGCCCGGGTTCCTCGCCGATGTGGGCCTGACCCGATCGGTGGGCGAGGCCGGGCGGAGCCTGCTCGAACGGATCTGGGCGCGGCCGACCTGCGACGTCAACGGCCTCTGGGGCGGCTATGCAGGCGCGGGCAGCAAGACCGTGATCCCCAGCAAGGCCGGCGCCAAACTGTCCTGCCGGCTGGTGCCCGACCAGGATCCTGACGAGGTGATGACGGCGCTCGAGCGGTTCGTCCGCGAGCGGCTCCCGGCCGACGTGAAGCTGGAGTTCCTCGATCACGGTCGCGGCCGGCCGGTCCGCGTGGCAACCGATTCGCCTTGGCTCCAGGCGGCCAAGCGCGGCGTCGAGGACGCCTTTGGCCGGGCACCGGCACTGATCGGCTGCGGCGGCTCGATCCCGATCACCGCACCCTTGCGCGAGATCCTCGGCCTCGACGTGCTCTTCGTCGGTTTCGGGCTCGACGACGACCGTGTCCACAGCCCGAACGAGAAGTTCGAGCTCGCCTGCTACCGACAGGGAATCCGCACCCACGCCGCGATGCTGCGGCGCTTCGCGGAGACCGCCCGCGCGTGAGCGGCCTGCTCGCGCTGTTCGTCGTCGTCATGGGCGCCGGGCTGTCGGCGCAGCCGCTGCTCAACGCGCGGGTCGGCGCCGCCGCCGGACACCCGGTGTGGGCGGCGCTGTTCTCGGTGCTGGTCAGCTCGGCGACCCTGCTCGTGGTGAGCCAGCTCCTGCGCCTGCCGGCGCCGCGCCTCGGCGGCATCGCCGCCCTGCCGCCGCTGATGCTCACCGGCGGCGTGATCGGCGCCTTCGTCGTGCTCGCGGCGCTGATGGCGGCGCCGCGCCTTGGAGCGGCCACGACGGTGGCCCTGTTCATCGCCGGCCAGCTCGTCATGTCGTTGGTGATCGACCATTTCGGCCTGCTCGGCGTGCCCGAGCATGAGCTCGATCTCAAGCGACTGCTGGGCGTGCTGCTGCTGGTCGCCGGGGTGGTGCTGATCCGCTTCGCGTGAGGCTCAGACGTTGAAGCGGAAGTGGCAGACGTCGCCCTCGCGGACCAGGTAGTCGCGGCCCTCGAGCCGCATCCGGCCGGTCTCCTTGGCTCCCGCCTCGCCGCCGCACGCGACGAAGTCCTCGTAAGCGATGATCTCGGCGGCAATGAAGCCCTTCTGCATGTCGCTGTGGATCACGCCGGCGGCCTCCGGCGCGGTGGCGCCGCGGGGCACCGTCCAGGCGCGCGCCTCTTTCGGGCCCACAGTGAAGAAGGTGAGCAGGTCGAGCAGCGCATAGCCCTCGCGGATGACGCGGTTGAGGCCCGGCTCGGCGAGCCCCAGGCTCTCCAGGTACTCGCGCCGCTCGTCCGCGCCCAGGCTTGCCAGCTCGGCCTCGATGCCGGCGGCGACGACGACGCTCCGCGCGCCGACGGCGCGCGCCATGCCCGCCACCTTGTCCGACAGATCGTTGCCGGCGGCGGCCGACGCCTCGTCGACGTTGCAGACGTAGAGGACCGGCTTCGCGGTGAGCAGGTTGAAGCCGCGGAGAAGCGCCCGGTCCTCCGCGCCCAGCTCGAGCTGCCGCACCGCGCGGCCCGCCTCCAGCGCGGGCAGGATCCGCTCGAGCAGGCCGAGACGCGCCTTCGCCTCCTTGTCGGGGCCGCGGGCGCGCTTGACGAGCCCGTCGCGCTGCCGCTCGAGGCTCTCGAGATCAGCCAGGAGCAGCTCCGTTTCGATCAGCTCGGCATCGCGCAGCGGGTCGACCGCGCCCTCGACATGGACCACGTCCGGGTCCTCGAAGCAGCGCAGCACGTGCAGAATGGCGTCGACCTCGCGGATCGCGCCGAGAAACTTGTTGCCAAGGCCCTCGCCCTTGCTGGCGCCCCTGACGAGCCCGGCGATGTCCTTGACCTCGAGCTGGGTGGCGATGACCTGCGCCGACCTGGCGATGCGCGCCAGCACGTCGAGCCGCGGGTCGGGAACCGGCACCCGGCCGACGTTGGGCTCGATGGTGCAGAACGGATAGTTCGCGGCGGCGGCCGCCGCCGTCGCGGTCAGCGCGTTGAAGAGCGTCGACTTGCCGACGTTCGGCAGGCCGACGATGCCACAATTGAAGCCCATCCCGGATTCCGCGGGTTGCAGGTCAGGCCGGGGCGGAGCGTTCGCGAGCCGGCTTCGCGGCCGTCGCCAGCGCCACCTTGTTCATGAACCGCCCATCGTCGCCGCCGATCAGCAGATCGAAGGCATCGGCGATCGCCGCCAGCATCGCCTCGACCCAGGGCAGCTCGGCCTTGTGGAAGTCCCCCAACACATGGCCGAGCACACGTTCCTTGTCGCCCGGGTGGCCGATGCCGATCCGCACCCGCCAGAAGTCCGGCGTGCCGAGCCAGGCGGCGATGCTGCGCAGGCCGTTGTGGCCGGCAACGCCCCCGCCGAGCTTGACCCGCACCTTGCCCGGAGCAAGGTCGAGCTCGTCGTGCAGCACCACGACGTCGGCCGGCGCGATCTTGTAGAAGCGCGCCACCTCGGCCACGGCACGACCAGATTCGTTCATATAGGTCAGTGGCTTGAGCAGCAGCAGGCGGATCCCGGCGAGGTCGCCCTCGGCGATCTCGCCGCGGAACTTGCGCCGCCAGGGTCCGAGCCGATGCCGCGCCGCGATCGCGTCGGCCGCCATGAAGCCGACATTGTGTCGGTGCCTGGCGTACTCCGCTCCGGGGTTGCCGAGCCCGACGGCGAGTCGCATCGCGTCGTGCCCGGACCCGCTCAGCTTGCCGCAGCGGCGGCCGCGGCGGCGGCCTCGGCCTTGGTCGGCGGTGTGACGCCACAGATCGTGAAGTCGCGGGCGATGGTCGGGCGCACCCCCTCGGGAAGCTTCACTGCGCTGATGTGCACGCTGTCGCCGATCTCGAGGCCGGTCAGGTCGACCTCGAGCTGTGCCGGGATGCCGTCGACCGGGCAGCTCAGCTCGACCTTGCGCCGCACGATGTTCAACACGCCGCCGCGCTTGAGCCCGGGCGAGGCTGCGTCGTTGCGGAAGATCACCGGGACCTCGACGGTCACCCGGGCCCCGGCCGTGGCGCGGATGAAGTCGATGTGCAACGGGTCGTCGCTAACCGGATGGAGCTGCGCCTCGCGCGGCAGGACGCGCAGCGTCTCGCCGCCGAAGTCGAGCTGGAACAGCGAGCTGTAGAAGCGCGGGTTGCCCTGGAGGTGCCGCTTCAGCTCCTTGGCCGGCACGGCGACCATCAGCGGCGCCTCATGGCCGCCGTAGACGATCCCGGGCACCTTGCCGTCACGGCGTGTCGCGCGCGACGGACCACGGCCGCCCTTGCTGCGGTGCTCGGCCGGCAAGGTCTGTATCTCGCTCATCGGTCTTCCTCCTCGCCCCTCCGGCACGCGGCCCCATGCCACGCCCCGGACAGGTCGCTGCGCCCCGGCCCACGTCCTAGTCGAACAGGCTCGAGACGGAACTCTCGTTGCTGATCCGGCTGATCGCCTCGCCCATATACTGCGCGATCGACAGGACGCGCACCTTCTCGGTGACGCGCACCGCCTCGGTCGGGCGGATGCTGTCGCTGATCACGAGACATTCCAGCCGGCTCGCGGCGATCCGCGCCACGGCACCGCCCGAGAGCACGCCATGCGTGCAGTAGGCCCGCACCGAGCTGGCTCCGGCGGCGAGCAGGGCGTCGGCCGCGTTGATCAGCGTCCCACCGCTGTCGACGATGTCGTCCACCAGCACGCAGCGCCGGCCGGCGACGTCGCCGATCACGTGCATGACCTCCGACACGCCGGCCCGCTCGCGGCGCTTGTCGATGATCGCGAGGCTGACCTCGAGCCGCTTGGCGAAGCCGCGCGCACGGCTGACCCCGCCGACGTCGGGCGAAACGATCACCAGGTTGTCGCTGCCGATGGTGTCCAGGATGTCCGGCACCATCCACGGCGTACTATAGAGATTGTCGACCGGGATGTCGAAGAAGCCCTGGATCTGCCCGGCGTGCAGCTCCATCGTCAGGACCCGGTTGGCGCCGGCGGTGGTCACGAGGTTGGCCACGAGCTTGGCCGAGATCGGGGTGCGCGGGGTCGTCTTCCGGTCCTGCCGGGCGTAGCCGAAATAGGGGATCACCGCCGTGATCCGCCGCGCCGAGGCACGACGCAAAGCGTCGATGATCACCAGCAGTTCCATGAGGTTGTCATTGGCCGGGTAGGACGTCGACTGGATGATGAAGACGTCCTCGCCGCGGACGTTCTCGTGGATCTCGACGAACACCTCCATGTCGGCGAAGCGATGGACGGTGGCCTTGGTCAGCTCGGTGCGCAGCGCCGCGGCGATCGCTTCCGCGAGCGGCCGGTTGCTGTTGCCGGCGAGCAGCTTCATCGTCGAAATCCGGAGAGGGCGGGTGCGGCGATTCGGGCGGCGGGCTTGTAACAGGCGGTCCCGGCCGTTTCAACGCATCCGTGCCCCCGCGCCGCACCCAGCCAGGAGCCCGCCATGCCGTCCGGCGACCCGCACCGCCCGCGTCCGACCGATCATGCCTTCCTCGCCACCGACACGCTGGGCGGCGAAACCGAGCCGACCTATGGCGGCGCACTCTCGTTCATGCGCCGGCGCTATGGTCGCGATCTTCGCGGCGTCGATCTGGTGGTGTGGGGCGTGCCGTTCGACGCCGCGGTGAGCAACCGGCCGGGAGCCCGGTTCGGACCGCAGGCGATCCGCCGCGCCTCGGCGATCTTTGACAGCGATCCGCAATGGCCGTTCGGAATCGATCCCTGGCAGCGGCTGCGCGCGATCGACTGGGGTGACTGCTCCTTCGACTACGGTCGGCCGCAGGACGTGCCGGCATGTATCCGCGCCCAGGCCGACGAGATCCTCGCCAGCGGCGCGACGCTCCTGACCCTCGGTGGCGACCACTCGATCACCTTCCCGCTGCTCCAGGCCCATGCGGCACGACACGGGCCGCTGGCGCTCGTCCAGTTCGACGCGCATCAGGACACGTGGCACGACGCCGACGATCGGGTCGATCACGGCAATTTCGTCGCCTGTGCCGTCCGCCACGGCCTCATCGATCCAGCCCGGTCGATCCAGGTCGGCATCCGCAGCGTGGCGCCGACCGACTGCGGCCTCGAGATCATCGACGGCGAGGCGCTCCAGGAGCTCGGCGTCGCGCCCGTGGTCGAGCGCATCCGCGCCAGGGTCGGTGCCGCCAAGGCCTATCTCACCTTCGACATCGACTGCCTGGATCCAGCCTTTGCGCCGGGTACCGGAACGCCCGTCGCGGGCGGTCCGAGTTCGGCGCAGGCGCTGATGATCCTGCGCCGGCTGCGTGCCATCGACTGGGTCGGCATGGATGTGGTCGAGGTCGCGCCGCCCTACGACCACGCCGACATCACCGCCATCGCCGGCGCCACCGTGGCGATGTACGCCGTCGGTCTGCTGGCGGAACGGCGCCGTGAGTGAGTGCCTGCGGCGGCTCCTCGTCCTGCACGAGCCGGAGGAAGCTTGTCGGCGGAGAATGATGGACCGCGGCTACTCGCCCGAGGTCGCCGACGAGATCGCGTTCTACCTCGCACAGGCCAGCGACTTCGCGATGCTCGAGCCGGATGTTCGCAGCGCGCTCGCGGAGGAAGGCGTCGCGCTGACGAATACCACCCTCGACGACCGCGACCTCTGGCTTCCGCTGCTGTGCGCGTCGGGCACGATGCTCTGGCCGCTCACCGACGGCTTCGCCTACTATCGGGGCAGCTTCGCCAGCAGCCTCGCGGCACTGTGGGAGGTGCCGCAGTTCGGCAGCCCGCCCGCGGTGCACCACCTCTGCCAGGACAAGTTCCGCTGCCTCGCGTTGGCCCGCGCCCTCGCGGTCGACACCCCAGCCACGGCACTGATCGAGAACGGCGAGCCTCTCTCACCGCTGGACGTGCTGCCGAACGAGGGGCCCCTGTTCGTCAAGCCGGCGACGCTCGGCGCCAAGATCGGGATCGACACAGACAGCCGCACCGACGGCCTCGCCGCCGCCCTCGACCGCACCCGGCGGATCTGGGCCCGCTATCGCGACCGCGCCCTGATCCAGTCCTACCTCGACGGCGACGACGTACGAGTGAGCTTCCTCGACATCGGCGACGGGGCGTCGCAACCCGCGGCCTATCGGGTGAGGACCACCGCGCGCGGCTTTCCGACGCTGGCCGATTCACTGCGGATCACCCAGCTTCGCGCGGCGGATAGTGAAACAGTGGATCTGGAGCGACTCGATCACCCGGGCGTGCTCCAGGCGGCTCGGCGGATCGCCCGCGGCTTCGACCTGCGGGACTACTGGTCGATGGACTTCCGCCTCGCTTCGGACGGCCGGGCGTGGTTCCTCGAGCTCGAGGTCTGCCCGGCGATCACGATCTACGATTTCCTGACCTATCTGCGGGAGGTCCATGGCTGTGAGCTGCCGCAGGCGATCGCGCGCGCGGTGTCCGCCGCATGGCGACAGCGTCAGGCTCGGTCGTCGCGGTAGAGATCCGCGAGCCTCACCGAGAAGCGCAGCGCCGGGAGGGTGAGCAGGTCGTCGGGTGCGGCGAACCGCTGGCCGCGATAGGAGCCATCCGGCTCGCGGCTGACCACCTCGCACTCCATCCGCAGCGGATCGACCAAGACGTAATGCGCGAGCATGGGCAACGACATGTAGCCCCAGCGCTTGCGCGTGTCGTCGACCTGCGCCGTGCTCGGCGAGAGGACCTCGACCACGACGGTAGCTGCCGTGACCTCGTCCTCGTCGTCGCGCGGCCGAGCGTCGCCGCAGACCACCACGATGTCCGGATAGAACGCGTCACCGAGGGGCACGACCAGTCGCAGATCATTCGAGAACGCCTCGCAGTCGGACCCCCGGAGGTGACGCCGCAGACGCTCCAGCAAGCGCCCGACCATCCGCACATGGCCGGCGCCGGCACCGGTCATCGCGACGACCTCGCCCGCGATCAGCTCGTGGCGCGTCGGCTGGCGCCGTTCCCATTCGCGATACTCGTCGAGGGTCAAGAGTTGCGGCGGCGCGTTGCGCATGGCTTCAAGCTAGCACACCCCTCACTGCCGAACGACCAGCTCCACGGGCGCCCGCGACAGCGGTTCGGCGCCCTGCGCGGTGACCAGGGAGGTGCGCGCCAGCGTCATCGCCTCGCCGGCGCCTGTGTCCATCAGGATCATGTGCAGGAAGAAGACCATGCCGGGGCCGATGACGACCGGATTGCCGGCATAGAACATCGGCCAGTCCATCCAGGACGGGGCGTAGACGGCACCGAGGCTGTAGCCAGTGGCATGCAGCCGGTGCTCGCGCATGCCGTGGCGGTCGAGCACGGCGGCCTGGGCGTCGAACACCTCGCCCATCGTGCGGCCGGGGCGGAGCAGCGCCTCGGCGGCGTCGAGTGCCTCGCGGCAGGCGGCGAACATCCGACGATGCGCGTCGCTGGCCCTGCCGACCAGCAATGTGCGCATCAGGCAGGCGTGGTACTGGCGATAGACCCCGGCGAATTCGAGGGTGAGCTGGTCCTCCGGATCCAACCGCCGGCGGCCGGTGTAGTAGCGGCACAGCAGCGCCTGCGGGCCGCTGCCGATGATGAACGGATTGCCGGGATAGTCGCCGCCGCCCTCGAAGATGGCGTCGTGCATCCGGGCGAGGATCCTGCCCTCGTCGGCCCCCGGCCGCGTCTCGGCGATCGCGGCGTCGAGTGCGGCGTCGGCCAGCTCCGCCGCCTTGCGGACATAGGCGAGCTCGGCCGGCGACTTGACCAGGCGCAGGCGCGAGATGAGCAGCGACGCGTCAACGAGCGTGGCGAAGCCTTCGAGCGCCGCCTCGAGCCGCTTGCCGTTGGCCGCGGTGAGGCCGTGGGTCTCGTACTCGACGCCGAGCCGCTTGCCGCGCAGGCCCTTGCTGTCGAGCAGATCGCGGAGCTGCGTGGCCGGATCGGCGTCGGCGCGGTCGACCCAGATGCGGATGTCCTCGACTGTCGAGGTCAGTCGCGCCTGGCGCAGGTCGGCCGAGCGCGTGAGCAGCGCCATGTCGCCATCGGCGCGCAGGACCAGGCACTGGAAGAAGCAGAAGCCGAAGGTGTCGTAGCCGGTGAGCCAGTACATGCTCTCCTGCTTGAAGCAAAGCAGCGCATCGAGACCGGCTTCGGCGAGCGCCACGGTCGCCTGCGCGACGCGCTGGGCGAACTCCTCGCGAGCGAAATGCAGGGTCATCGACGCTCTCCAGCAATGGCGGGGGCGGCCGGCGGAGCCGCCCTCCGTGCGCGGAACAGATCGCCCGAGGCGAGCATCGCGCCGCCGATGATGAGGACGGCCGCGAGCAGCAGCCGCAAGCTCGGCGCGCCGTGGCCGAGCAGGAGGAGGAGCACGGCGCCGAGCAGGGGACCGGCATAGGCGGCGGAGCCGAGCACCTGCAGGTCGCCGCGCTTGGTCGCGTGGTCCCACAGCAGGAACGCGGCGCCGACCGGGCCCAGTCCCATCGCCAGGAGCGCGACCCAGGCCCAGCCGGTCGGCAGCCGCAGCGGCTCGGTGACGATGGCGGTCGCGAGTGCCAGGACCGCGGTGGCGGCGGCGAAGCCGATCACCGCCTCGCTCGGCGTGTCGCCGGCGAGGCGCCGGTTGCCGACCGAGTAGCCGGACCAGATCAGCGCGCAGGCGAGCGCGCACAGATAGCCGAGCGGCTGTCGGGTGACCCCGGCGCCGCCGTCGCCGGCGAGCACGATCAGCGTCACACCGACGAGCCCGGCGAGGGCGCCCACGACGTGCCGTGGCAGCAGCCGCTCGCCCGGCAACAGCGCCGAGAGCAGCACGATCAGCAGCGGCCAGAGGTTGATGATGAGTAGCGCCTCGACCGGAGGCAGGAGGCGCAGCGACCAGAAATAGAGCGCGTGGTAGCCGAAGAACGCGCTCACCGTGAGCACCCAGGCGAGCGCCGAGGGGGCTCGTGGCCCGAGCGGTGAGCGGCCGCGGGCGAGCTGTGTCGCCGTGCCGAGCAATGCTCCGATTGCGAACGCCATGCCGGTGAGCAGGAGCGGCGGGACCTCCGCCGTCAGCACGCCCAGCGGGGCCAGCAGCGCCCACAGACCGATCGCGCCGAAGCCTACCAGCGTGGCACGGCGGCGGCCCGCCTGGTCTCCCGGAGCCATCCTGGCCTGCCGTTCCTTGCCCTGTGACGGCGGTCCCTTATCGTCGCCGCCGGCGATCGTCCACGGTCGTGAGGGGACCCGCATGGCGCACTGGCTGATGAAGACCGAGCCGGATGACTACAGCTGGGATCGGCTCGTCGCCGACGGCGAGACCGAGTGGAGCGGCGTGCGCAACCATCAGGCCGCAGCCAACATGCGGGCGATGCGCAAGGGCGATCGGGTCTTCTTCTACCGCTCGGTGGTCGAGCCGGCGATCGTCGGCATCATGACGGTCTCGGAGGAGGCCTACCCGGCGTCCGCCGATCCGGGCGAGAAGTTCGTTTGCGTCAAGGTCAAGCCGCTGCGGCCGCTGCCGCGCGAGGTGCCGCTCGCCGTGATCAAGGCCGATCCGCGCCTCGCTGACCTCAAGCTGGTCCGCCAGTCGCGACTCTCCGTCATGCCGGTGTCGGACGAGCATTGGCGTCTGCTCTGCGGGATGGCCGGCCTGCGCGAGTGAGAGGTGCGGATCTGCGCCGGCTCGGCGGCGCCCTGGCGCTCGGCGCCGTCGGCGGGGCCGTCTTCGCCTGGGCCGGTCTGCCGCTGCCGTGGATGCTCGGCGCCATGACGGCGACGATCGCCGGCAGCATGAGCGGCCTGCCGCTCGCCGTGCCCGACCGCCTTCGCTTTTCGATGCTGGGCGTTCTGGGCGTCCTGCTCGGCAGCGGGTTCACCGCCGAAATCGCCGCCGGCATGGCCCGCTGGGCCGGCAGCCTCGCGGCCTTGCCCGTCTACATTCTGGCCTCGATCGGTGTCGGCCTGCTGTTCCTGCGGCGCGTCGCGCGCCTCGATCCGGTCAGCGCGTATTTCGCCGCCGCACCTGGCGGGTTGAGCGAGATGACGGTGCTCGGCGAGCGCGCCGGCGGCGATCTGCGGACCATCTCGCTGATCCACAGCACGCGCATCTTCGCGGTCGTCTTCGCCGTGCCGTTCATCGTGCGCGCGATGGAGCCGAGCGCGACGGCCGCGCTGCCCGCCGACGGCCCCGCGGCGACGGCGCTGGACCTGCTGATCCTCGCCGCCTGCCTGGTGATCGGCCTGTGGCTCGCGCCGCGCCTGCGCCTGCCGGTGCCGTTCCTCCTTGGGCCGCTGCTCCTCAGCGCCGCGGCGCACGTCACGGGGCTCGTCACCGTGGCGCCCCCTCGGCTCGTGGTGATGGTGGCGCAGATCGTCATTGGCGCGAGCCTAGGCTGCCGCTTCGGCGGTGTGCGGCTCGCCCGCATCGGCCACCTGCTCGTCATTGGTGCCGCGCTGGGGCTCCTGCTGCTCGGCGTCGCGGCCGCGACGGCCGGGCTGCTCAATCCGCTGGTCGGTGCCGGCTACGTCGCGCTGCTGCTCGCCTTTAGCCCGGGGGGCATTGCCGAGATGGGCATCATCGCCGTGGCGCTCGGGATCGATCCGCTGTTCGTCGCGACGCACCACGTCGCACGCATAGGTCTCGTCGTGGTCATCGCGCCCTGGCTCTACGGTCGGGCGCGACGCCCGACGAGCGCCGATTGATCTCCGCTCAGGTGCCCGGAGCTGGGCTCGGCTCGATGCCGCCCGTGTCGTCGTAGGGGCGCGAGGTCGGCGGCACCGAGCTGCGCTTGCCGGAGCCCGGCGTCGGCGCGCTCTCTTCCGCCTTGCGCGGCGGTGGCATCGGCTCGCCGCGGATGATCGCGTCGACCTCTTCGCCATTGAGCGTCTCGTGCTCGAGCAGCGCTCGGGCGAGATCGTGCAGCGACTGCAGCCGCTCGGTCAGGATCTTGCGCGCGAGTTCGTAACCCTCGTCGATGATCCCGCGCACTTCGAGGTCGATCTTCTGTGCCATCGCCTCGGACACGTTGCGCGTCTGCGTGACCGAGTGGCCGAGAAAAATCTCCTGCTCGTTCTCGGCGTAGCCCACCGGCCCGAGCTCGTCGCTCATGCCCCAGCGGGTGACCATCTGCCGGGCGATCTTCGTCGCCTGCTGGATGTCCGACGACGCGCCGGTCGTGACCTTGTCGTGGCCGAAAATCAGCTCCTCGGCCACCCGTCCGCCCATCGCCACCGCGATGTCGGCCTTGAGCTTCTCGCGGCTGACCGAGAGGCGATCGCCGAGCGGCAGGCGCATCACCATGCCGAGCGCGCGGCCGCGCGGGATGATGGTCGCCTTGTGGATGGGGTCGGAGGCCGGCAGCAGGTGGCCGACGATCGCGTGGCCGGCCTCGTGATAGGCGGTGAGGCGCTTCTCCTCCTCGCTCATCACCATGGAGCGCCGCTCGGCGCCCATCATCACCTTGTCCTTGGCCGCCTCGAAATCGCTCATCGTGACCATGCGCTTGCCCTGGCGGGCGGCCAGCAGCGCGGCCTCGTTGACGATGTTGGCGAGATCGGCGCCCGAGAACCCGGGCGTGCCGCGGGCGATGATCCTGGTGTCCACGTCCGGCCCGGTTCGGACCTTCTTGATGTGGACATTCAAGATCTTCTCGCGGCCCAGCACGTCCGGATTGGGTACCACCACCTGCCGGTCGAAGCGGCCCGGGCGCAGCAGTGCCGGGTCGAGCACGTCCGGGCGGTTGGTCGCGGCGATCAGGATGACGCCCTCGTTGGCCTCGAAGCCGTCCATCTCGACGAGCAGCTGGTTCAAGGTCTGCTCACGCTCGTCGTTGCCGCCGCCCAGACCGGCGCCGCGGTGCCGACCGACCGCGTCGATCTCGTCGATGAACACGATGCAGGGCGCGTGCTTCTTCGCCTGCTCGAACATGTCGCGGACCCGGCTCGCACCGACGCCCACGAACATCTCGACGAATTCCGAGCCGGAGATGGTGAAGAACGGGACGTTCGCCTCGCCGGCGATGGCGCGGGCGAGCAAGGTCTTGCCGGTGCCGGGTGGGCCGACCAGGAGGCAGCCCTTCGGAATGCGCCCGCCGACTTGCTGGAACTTCTGCGGGTTCTTCAGGAACTCGACGATCTCCTGAAGTTCGTCCTTGGCTTCGTCGATGCCGGCGACGTCCTGGAAGGTGACCCGACCGTGCTTCTCGTTGAGCAGCCGGGCGCGCGACTTGCCGAAGCCCATCGCCTTGCCGCCACCCGACTGCATCTGGCGCATGAAGAAGATCCACACACCGATCAGCAGCAGCATTGGGAACCAGTTGACGAGCACGCCGAGCAGCGTCGGCATGTTCTCGTCGCTCGGCACGGCGGTGATGCGCACCCCGGCGTTGGTCAGCCGCGAGACGAGTTCCGGGTCGAACGGCGTGTAGGTGCTGAACGACCGGCCGTCGGCGAAGTGGCCGCTGATCTGCTCGCCTTGGATGACGACGTCGCTGACCCTCCCGGCCTGCACCTCGGAGAGGAAGTCGGAGAAGGCGAGGCTGGTCTGCGGACCGCGCGAGGTCGGGCTCTGGAACAGGTTGAACAATGCGATCAGCAGCAGGCCGATGATGACCCACAGCGCCAGGTTCTTGCTGAAATTGTTCACTGCCCAAGCCTCGTCAGGGAAGCGGAGAGACCCCTCGCCCGCTCATCGATGGCCGACTTGCGTCGCCTGCACGATAGATAAGCGGGCGAGGCAATGAAACAACATTCGCCGTGTGGAAGGGAGCACCGACCAGCGGAACCGACGGGGCGAAGCGTGCTTCAGCGTCGACCGCCATATCGGGGAACGCCTCGGGTGGGCCCAGCGGGTGCCAAACCAGGGTCTGGCCGTCCCACAGTGAAGGCAGCGCGCGGACCGCCGCGCCGGGCATCCGCCGCGCGGTGCTCCGCGCAGCGACACCGAGCTGCCGCCGCCCGTCCGTGGCCAGACGCCGCAGCCGGAGGGGCGCCGGGGCCCACTTCAGCGTCACGACGAACCGCCCATCCCAGCGCGCACCGGCCCCTGGTTCCAGGGTGAGCTCCTCGAACGCAAGCGCCGGCTCGCGCGCGACCGTCAGGCGCCCTTGGCTGCGATGGACGACGCAGCCGCCGAGCGTCGCGGTCCGGCCCGGCGCGGCAAGGCGTCGCTCGAGGTGCTCGAGCGCGGCGGCGCCCGGCGGCCACGGCCTTCCACCCACGACCGCGAGACAGCGCGCGAGCACGGCGCGTGGCAAGGGCTCGTCGGCCGCCACCTGGACCACGGCGTAGCCCAGCGGATGCAGCGTCACCCGCCGCGCGCATTGTCGCGCGAGCGTCCGCTCGGCGATCGCACGCTCGCCCGCCGCCGCGACCGCGATCCGCAGGCGGGCGGCGGTCTGCGCGCCGGCCGTCGGGCGGAGCGCGCTGCGGGCGAAGCGCGCGTCGCGGTTCGAGGGATCCTCGATCCAGGGCAGTCCTCTAAGGCGCAGTGTAGCCTCCAGCCGCGCCCGCGGGACGCTCAGCAGCGGGCGGAGCAGGCGCAGCCCCTCCAGCTCGCGCACCGCCGACATCCCGGCGAGGCCGGCCCGGCCGCTGCCCGATCGGCGACGCAGCTCGACCGTCTCGGCCTGATCCTCGGCGTGATGGCCCAACAGCAGGTGCAGGATCCCGCGCTCGCGACAGGCCGCGGCGAGCAGCCTGTAGCGGGCCTCCCGAGCCGTCGCCTGCACGCCGCTCCGCGGCTTCGGATCGCGCCAGTGGAGGCAGACGGCGTCGATTCCGATGCCCGTGAGCCGGCCTACGACAGCAGCCGCTTCGGCTGCGGACTCCGGTCGGAGGCCATGGTCGACGACGAGCGCTAGAAGCCGACCGTCGCGCCGCGCGATCCAGTCGCGCGTCAACAGCGCGAGTGCCGAGCTGTCGGCACCACCGGACACGGCCACCGCGACCGTCGGCCGTTCTTCGAAGGGGCCCAACGCCTCGAGCAGCGCCGCGAACTCGTCGGCGCCGAGCGGCTCAGCCGGTGCAGCCGGCACCGACCTTGCCACGCACCGCGGCCTGCTTGACCGGCGCCGGGGCATTCGGATGGCGCTGCTCGAGCTCGCTGAAGGTCTGGCAGGCTTCGGCACGCTTGCCGATCTGGGTCAGGGCCAGACCCATCTTGAGGAGGTTCTCGGCCGCGCGTGGCGCGTCCGGGCCATAGCTCTGGTAATTGCGCGCGAACAGGGCGGCGGCCTGATCGGCGTCGCCCTCGACGAAATAGGTCTCGGCCAGCCAGTAGGCGGCGCCGGGCGCGAGGCTGTCGTCCGGATATTGCCGCAGCAAGGTCTCGAGCTCGGCGCGCGCCCGCGCGAAGTCGCCGCGCTGCAGGAAGTCGAGAGCGGCATCGTAGTGGCCTTTGGGCGTGTCCGGCACGGAAGCTGGCGCTGCCGGTCGCTCCAACGCGCCGGGATCGATCCGGCCGAGAACGAACCCTTGCTCCGCGGCGGCGTCCGGCCGCGGTGGCTCGACGGCACCGAGTTCCGGGTCCGCCTCGGGCAACATCGCCGTCGCCGGCTCGGCCACGGGCGCCGGCTCGGCCGCGATGGCCGGCGCCGCCTCGCCGCCGCGCAGGCGCACATCGAGGTCGGCGATCAGCTTGTCCAGCCTCGCCTGTGTCTGCCGGTCGGCGTATTCGAGTTCCTCGAGCCGGCCGGTCAGACGCCGCAGCTCCTCCTCGAGCCGGCTGAGCCGCACCTCCAGGGTCGCGAGCCGACTCGGCTCCGCCTGCGCCTGCGCGCGCAGGAGCCCCCGCAGTTCGCCTGTCTCGGTCCGCAGCTCCGCCAACGCCGCCCGGACCGCCGCAGGCGGCTGCGCGACGCCGAGCGACGAGCCGAACAGGGTGAGCAACGCCGCCGCCAGGAGGGTCGTTCTACGCACGCGCATCAGTTGGTCAGCGTCACCACGGTCACGGCGCGCCGATTGAGCGCGTGCGCAGCCTCGTTGTCGCCGGGATCGGCCGGCCGCTCCTCGCCGTAGCTGGTCGTCTGCAGGCGGTTCGGCGCGACGCCGAGCGCCTCCAGATAGTTGCGCGCCGCCGTCGCGCGGCGCTCACCGAGCGCGAGGTTGTACTCGCGCGTGCCGACCGAATCGGTATGGCCCTCGATGGTCGCGCGGACCTCGGGGAACTGCTGCAGCCATGCGGCCTGCCGCTGCAAAGTTTCGCGCCCGGCCTCGTCGATCACCGAGCTGTCGAAGGCGAAGAACACGCGATCGCCGACATTGACCTCGAAGTCCGCCGAGCTGCCCGGGGTGACCGCGCCGAGTTCGCCGCTCGCCACGCCGCTGCCGAAGCCGCTGCCGAGGTCCGAGCTGCCGACGGTCCCGTCACCATTTGTCGTGCCGGATCCGGACAGCGGTTCCTCGCTGGTTGAGCTGCAACCGGCGATAAGGAGGAGGCTCGTGGCCAGGACGGCGAGCTTGCGCATCGTTCGTTGTCCCGCGGGCGCCCGGCGTCGCCGATCTCCGCCCGCACCAGGGTTGGGCGTTTGGGGCAAGAAGTCCATGATGGACACCACGTGTGCTTACAGGACGCCCGGTCACGGAATCAAGCGCGACCAGTCCGGATCGGACGCGTCGAGCGGCGTCGGCACGCCGCGCTCATTGTAGCCGGTGAGGTCGATCGTCATCAGTTGCGAGCTGCCGCCGCGTGCCTCGCGGGCGAACAGAATGATGCGCCCGTTCGGTGACCAGCACGGGCTCTGGTCGAGCGGGCTGCGCGTGATCAGCCGCTCGTCGCTGCCGTCGGGGCGCATCACGCCGATGTGGAAGCTGCCACCCCTGATGTTGGTGAAGGCGATGAAGTCGCCGCGCGGCGACCAGGCCGGGCTGCCGTAGCGCCCCTGGCCGTAGGAGATCCGCCGCGCTGCGCCGCCGTTACGGCCCATGACGTAGAGCTGCGGTGTGCCGCCGCGGTCGGAGTTGAAGCAGATCTGTGCCCCGTCCGGCGAGAAGGTCGGCGAGGTGTCGATCGCCGGGCTGTCCGTCAGGCGCCGCGCGGGACCACCGGTGGCCGGGACGGCGACGATGTCCGAGTTACCGCGCGACGCGACGGTGACGAGGATGGTGCTCCCGTCCGGCGAGAAGCGCGGGCTGAAGGTCAGCCCGTCGAGGTCGAGCAACGGTCGGGTCGGGCCGCCAGTGAGCTCGCCCAGATAGACGCGCGGCTGGGTCCCGCGATACTCGATGAACGCGATGCGCCGTCCGTCGGGCGAGATCTGCGGCGTCAGCACGAGATTGCTGCCGTCGGTGAGGAAGCGGTGGTTGGCGCCGTCCTGGTCCATGATCGCGACGCGCTTGACCCGCCGCGCCGCGGGACCGGTCTCGCTGATGTAGACGATGCGGCTGTCGAAGTAGCCCCGTTCGCCAGTCATCCGCTCGTAGACCACGTCGGAAATCTTGTGCGCGATGCGACGCCACTGCTCGGCGCTGCTGTCGAAGCGCAGCCCGCGGAGCTGCGAGCCGGCGAACACGTCCCACAGCCGGAACTCGACGGCCACGCCCTGGGGGCCGGGAGCCACCGTCCCGACCACCAGAGCCTGCGCGTTGATCTGCCGCCAGTCGGCGAAGCGCGGCACGTCGCGCAGCTCGTCGGCCGACTGGATGTAGGCGGCGCGGTCGATCACCCGGAACAGCCCGGAGCCCTGCAGGTTCGCCGCGATGACGTCGGCGATCGCCGAGCCGAGGTCGTCGCGGCCCGGAGCGCTGCCGGCGAAGCGGCTGACGGCGATCGGCACGGGCTCGACATTGCCGCGCGTGATGTCGACGCGAAGCTGGGCGCGCGCGACGCTCGGCACGGCCGCGGCGAAACAGGCCGTCGCCATGCCGCCGAGAACCGACCGCCGCGAGAGGCCAGCGATCATCCGCTCATCTGCGCCGGGTCGAAGTTGAAGATCACATTGCGCCATACGTCATAGGACTCCGCGGGCAGCTTGAGGGGCGAGCAGGCGCGCACGGCGCGCACGGCGCTCTCGGCGAAGGCACGAAACACCGGATCGCCGTTGAGGCGCGCCTCGTCGAGCGGCACGACCGAGCGGACATTGCCATCTGGGCCCATCACGATATTCAGCTCGGCGCGCATCCGTCCGGCATCCTGAGCGCCGATCGGGATTCGCCAGCAGGGTGTCACTTGGCGGCTGATCATCGCCGCGAGCTGGGCCGCGTTGGCCGCCGCGGCGGCCCCGTCGTCGCGCCCGCCGCGCGTCCCGTTGGCCGCTGCCGTCCCGGTCCCGGTCCGCCTCTCCGGTGCCTCGACCCGCTTCTCGAGCTTCTCGACGCTCTTCAGCAGCGAGGCGAAGCTGTCCGCGGGGGGCTTCGGCGCGGCCTCCTTGGGCTCTTCCGCGGCCGGACGCTTGGCGATCTTGGCCGGCTCCGGCTTCGGCGGCTCGCGCCTGGGTGGCTCGACCTTCTCGACCTTGGGCGGCTGCGGCGGCCGCGGCACGAACACCGGTGCTTCGGCAAGCTGGGCCGGCGGCTCGGGTGGCGACGGCTGGACCGGGGCGGGCTCGGGGAGCGCCGGCGCGGGTGTCGGAGGTGGCGGCGGTGGCTCAGGCTCCGGCACCGGTGTCGGCTGCGGCTCGGGCTCCGGCTCAGCCTCGGGCTCCGGCTCGGGCGTCGGCGTCGGGCTCGCCGCCTCGCGCGGCGGCAGTGGTGCTGCTTCAGCGGGTCTGGCCGCGGGTGGCGCCGGCGCCTCGGGCTCGGCGGTGACGATGTCCACGGTGACGGCGCTCTGGACCGGCAACTCGCGCCCGAAGCGGTTCGCGCCGAGGATGACCGCCACCCCCAGGACGGCGTGTGCGAGGATCGAGACGATCAGCGCGCGGCGCATCGGTCCGCGGGCGTCCGGCGGGTCATGGCGGTGCGGCGGACCCGACCGCGACCGTCTGGCGGATCGGCGGGGTCGGGTCGGTGACCAGCGCCACCTTGGTGATCCCGGCGCGGTTGATCGCGGCGACGACGGCCATGATCCGGCCATAGTCGACCTTGCGGTCGCCGCGCACGAAGACCCGCATGTCCGGCTTCCGCTCGGCGATCGCCACGAGGCGCGGCCCGAGCTGCTCCAGCTCGATCACGCTCTCCTGGATGTAGATCAGGCCGTCCGCGGCGACAGTGACGCTGAGCGGCTCGTCCTGTCCCGGGAGCGCGGTGCTGTCGGTGCGCGGGAGATCAACCGCGACGCCGGTCGTCAGCAGCGGTGCCGTGATCATGAACACGACCAGCAGCACGAGCATGACGTCGACCATCGGGGTGACGTTGATCTCGGCCATCTGGCGGCGCCGGCGCCGTTTGTGCCCCCCCTTCGCGCGCGGCTGCGCCGTCGCGGCCATCGCTCAGGCGACCCGGGCGGCGTCGAGCTCGCGCGACAGGACGACCGTGAACTCCTCGCCGAAGCTGGACAGCCGGTCGGCGTAGCGGTCGACCTCTCCGGCGAGGCGGTTGTACGCGACCACCGCCGGGATCGCCGCGAGCAGGCCCAGCGCCGTGGCGAGCAACGCCTCGGCGATGCCCGGAGCGACCACGGCCAGCGTCGTGTTCTTGGTCACCGCGATGGACTGGAAGCTGTTCATGATGCCCCAGACGGTGCCGAACAGGCCGATGAAGGGTGCCGTCGAGCCGATCGTGGCGAGCGACGGGAGATGGCGCTCGAGCACGCTCAGCTCACGGTCCATGGTCAGTTCCATCACCCGCCCGACGCGACTGACCAGGCTCTGGTTGACCGCCGGCTCGGTGCTGCGCGGCGCCTCGCGCCATTCCTCGATGGCCGCCGCGAACATCATCGCCATCGGATGGTCGATGCGCTTGGCAAGGCGCCGGTACAGCTCGTCGAGCGGCGTACCGGACCAGAAGTCCCGCTCGAAGCTCGTGGCACGCCGTTTCAGGCGGGTGAGCCTGACGCCCTTGTCGAGGATCACCGCCCAGCACCACACCGAGGCGCCGAGCAGCACCAGCATCACCGCCTTGACGACCAGGTCGGCCTGCATGACTAGGGCCCAGACGCCGAGGCCGGCGGCCCCATCGCCCAGAGCAACGGCGTCGATGGTCGGTTCCATGGCTCCTCATGAGCGCCGCGCTTGCGGCCAGGGCCGACGCGCGGCTGCGAGATGATCGGGCAAGTCGACGACCGAGAAGAGGAAGCCCTGCGCTACACCTGGGCGCGAGCGTAAACCCGAAGCGGCCCGCGCCTGTCAAGCATCGCGGGGAGGTCCTCGCGCTGCGTCGAGGGCCGCCCGCAGCGGCTCGGGAAGGCGGCACGGGCGCCCCTGCGGGTCGACCACGGCCAGCTCGACCGCGAGCTCGACGAGCGCCGCACCGGGACCCTCGATCCGCTGCAGCAGATGGATGCGAGCGCCTTTGATATCAACCAGTTGCGTGGAGACGCTGAGAGCATCGTCGAGCCGCGCGGGGCGGCGGAACTCGACCTGACAGCGGCGGACCACGATCTGCCGCCCGTACTCCTCGCGCAGGTGGCGATGGTCCAGGCCGAGGCTGCGCAGCCACTCGCTTCGCCCGCGCTCAGCGAACCGCAGATAGTTCGCGTGGTACACCACTCCGCCGGCGTCGGTGTCCTCGTAGTAGACGCGCAGCGGCAGGGTGTGGCTCACCCGTCCTCGTCACCGAACAGGCCGGCCTGCTGCGGCGTCGCGGGCGGCGGGGCGAGGTCGAGATGCCGCCAAGCGGCCCGCGTGAGCACCCGTCCGCGCGGCGTCCGCTGCAGCAGGCCCTGCTGCAGGAGGAACGGCTCCACGGTCTCCTCGAGGGTGTCGCGCTGCTCGGAGAGTGCCGCGGCGAGCGTCTCGATGCCGACCGGTCCGCCACCGTAGTGGGTCGCGATCGCGCCGAGATAGCGGCGGTCGAGGCTGTCGAGGCCGAGATGGTCGACCTCGAGCCGGCCGAGCGCGAGGTCGGCCAGCCGGCCGTCGATGACACCCCCATCGGCGACCGTCGAGAAATCCCGCACGCGGCGCAGGAGCCGGGTGGCGACGCGAGGCGTCCCTCGGGCGCGGCGCGCGATCTCGCGCGCCCCATCGGGCGCAATCTCGATGCGGAGCAGCCGCGCGCCTCGTCGCACGATCGCCTCGAGTTCCTCGACGTCGTAGAAGTTGAGCCGGCAGAGGATGCCGAAGCGGTCGCGGAGCGGGGTCGTCAGGAGGCCCGTCCGGGTCGTCGCGCCGACCAGCGTGAACGGGGGCAGGTCGATGCGGACCGAGCGTGCCGCCGGACCCTCGCCGATCATGAGGTCGAGCTGGAAGTCCTCCATCGCCGGGTAGAGGATCTCCTCGACCGCCGGGCTCAGCCGGTGGATCTCGTCGATGAACAGCACGTCGCGCGGCTGCAGGTTGGTCAGCAGCGCCGCGAGGTCGCCGGCGCGGACGATGATCGGCCCGCTGGTCAGGCGGAAGCCGACCCCGAGCTCGGCGGCGACGATCTGGGCCAGCGTGGTCTTGCCCAATCCCGGCGGGCCGGCGAACAGCGCGTGGTCCATCGCCTCGCCGCGCGCCCGCGCCGCCTCGATGAACACCCCGAGATTGGCGCGCAGCTGCGGCTGCCCGACGAACTCGGCCAAGCGCCTTGGACGGAGACCGGACTCGGCGTCGTCGTCGCCAGCCTGGGGGCGGACGAGTCGCTCGCTCATGCCGCAAGCTCGCGCAGCGCCGAGCGGATCAGCGTCGCGACGTCGGCGCCCGCCCCGAGGCGGCCCTGGCTGCGCGCGGCGGCGGCATAGGCCTCGCTCCGTGCGTAACCGAGATTGACCAGCGCCGAGACGACGTCGTCCAGGGGCGCCGCGGCGCTCGCGGCGGGGTCGGCGGCGGCCAGCGATGGCCGCTCCGGCAGCTTGCCGATCCGGTCCTTGAGCTCGGCGACGATCCGCGCGGCGAGCTTCGCCCCGACCCCAGGTACGCGGGTCAGCGCGGCCCGGTCCTGCGTGGCGACCGCGGTCACGAGCTGTGCTGGGCCGAGCGTGCCGAGCACGGCCAGCGCGGTACGCGCGCCGACGCCCTGGATCGCCTGTAGGGCGCGGAACCAGGTCCGCTCGCTCGGATCGAGGAAGCCGAACAGAAGGATGGCGTCCTCGCGCACCTGCGTTTCAACGTGCAGCTCGACGGGCTCGCGTGCCGCGGCGAGCGCGGACAAAACGCGCGGCGCGGCGTGCACGAGGTAGCCGACGCCAGCGACATCCAACACGCAATGATCGTCGGCGACGGCGGCGATCCGGCCGCGCAGCAGCGCGATCACGCGCCGAGCGCTCCGGTCGTGGCCGCGAGCCGCTGCGCCGTGCCGAGGTGATGGGCGTGGCAGATCGCGGCGGCGAGCGCGTCGGTCGCATCGGCGCTGCCGACCGCGGCGTGGCCCAGCAGGATTCGCACCATCGCCGCCACCTGTCCCTTGTCCGCCGCCCCCGTGCCGGTCACCGAGCGCTTGATGCGCTTGGCATTGTACTCCTCCACGGGGACACCGGCATGGGCTGCCGCGAGCAGCACCACGCCGCGCGCCTGGCCCAGCTTGAGCGACGATCCGGCGTTGCGGTTCACGACCGTCTCCTCGACGGCGGCGCTCGCCGGCCGCGCCTCGCGCAGGACCGCCGCCAAGCCATCGTAGAGCATGACCAGGCGGGCCGGCAGCGGTGCGCCATCGTCACTGTCCACTGTCCCACAGGCGAGGAAGCGCAGCCGCGGCCCGTCGACGTCGATCAGCCCCCAACCGGTGTGGCGCAGTCCGGGATCGAGGCCGATCAGGCGCATTCAGCCGCCGAGACGGGCGAGCACCGCGTCCGACACTTCGAAGTTCGCGATCACCCGCTGCACGTCGTCATTGTCGTCGAGCTGCTCGATCAGCTTGAACAGCTCCGGCGCCCGCTCGTCGTCGACCGGCACGGTCGCCTGCGGGCGCCAGCCGAGCCGCGCCTCGGAGGGTGGGCCGAAGCGCGCCTCCAGCGCGTCGCGCACGGCGGCCAGCTCCTCGGGATCGCAGGTGATCTCGTGCCCGGCCTCGCTGCTCTGGCAGTCGCTGGCGCCGGCCTCGATCGCCGCCTCGAGCATGGCGTCGGCGGTTGCGACCTCCGCCGGGTAGAGCACGAGTCCGACACGGTCGAACTGGTAGCTCACGCTGTTGGTCTCGCCCAAGGCCCCGCCGTGGCGGCTGAACGCGGCTCGGATCTCGCTCGCGGTGCGGTTGCGGTTGTCGGTAAGCGCCTCGACGATCAGCGCGACCCCCGCCGGACCGTAACCCTCGTAGCGGACCTCCTCGTAGCTCTCGGCCTGACCGCCCTGTACCTTCTTCAGCGCCCGCTCGATGTTGTCCTTGGGCACGTTCGCCGCGCGCGCGGCCTGGATCGCCGCGCGCAGCCGCGGATTCGCCGCCGGGTCGGGCAGCCCGGCGCGCGCCGCGGTCACGATCTCGCGGATGATCTTCGTGAACATGCGTGCCCGGGTCGCGTCCTGGCGACCCTTGCGGTGCATGATGTTCTTGAACTGCGAATGCCCTGCCATGGTCGTCCGGGCGTCGTCGTCGATCTGCGCGGAGCGGTCTACACCAGGGCCGCCGGCGCCGCCAACCGGGAGCGGGACCGAGAGCGCCAGCGACAGACCGCCACCGTGCCAGAAGAACCTCAACCTAACAACAGATTATGACCCGATTCTGATGCTGCCGTCGAGGACACCGGGCGGCCGGGTCGGCCACCATCGCTGGCCGTCGGGACGCGCTCCATCTGGGGATCTCAAGTAAACAATCAACGAGACAGGGCGGCTATGTCGTTGGAATCGCATCATGATAAAGCTGTGGGAGACCTCTCCGGCGGTCTGGGGATAAGTCCCCTAAACTTGTCGATAAAATCGTCGCAATGGCTGCAGGAGATCACCAAGGCCTCGCCGCACGAATCTTTATATCGGGTGAATTTTTCTCTTGATCGCGAACGGAACGTCCGCTAATCTGCCACTTGTCAAGTCAGACGGTGCCTCCCTCCCTAATTGCCCCCGCAGGCTCGGCCTCGCGGGGGCGACTTTTTTGGAGGGGCTGCGACAGCAGCCCCGGCAGAGAAGGGGTGTGGCATGCACGCTCGGCCGCTGATGCGCGATCTGGTGCGACCCGCTGGACGCGGTCCGGAACCCGCGAACAGCGACCACGCACGGCCCGAGACGGCGGCCGGGGAAAGCCCGGTGGATCCGGTGATCACAGCCGCGGTCCTGGTCACCTGTGCGTTCCGCCTGCGCGACGAGCCCGGGCTGATCGCGGCTTTGCGTGCTCTGGCGATCGCCGTCGAGGCAATGGAGCTGGCCGCCGACTGAGCCAGCGGCGGCGCCTTGACCGGGGCTGCGGCCCTGCCCACATCCGGGCGGTTCGCGCGGCAGGCGCGATCCTCCGTGGGTAGGGTGGGATGGACGGCACGGCGCCCGGGCCGTGGCACGGCACGACGATCCTCTCCGTGCGCAAAGGCGCTCAGGTGGTGATCGCCGGCGACGGCCAGGTCAGCCTCAACCAGACGGTCATCAAGGGCAACGCGCGCAAGGTGCGGCGGGTCGGCGGCGGGCACATCCTCGCCGGCTTCGCCGGCAGCACCGCCGACGCCTTCACCCTGCTCGAGCGCCTCGAGGCGAAGCTGGAGCGGCATCCAGGCCAGCTCACCCGCGCCTGCGTCGAGCTCGCCAAGGACTGGCGGACCGACCGTTATCTGCGCCGGCTCGAGGCGATGATGGCCGTCGCCGACGCCGAGGTGTCCTTGGTCGTGACCGGCATGGGCGACGTGCTCGAGCCCGAGGACGGGCTGATTGGCATCGGCTCGGGCGGCACCTACGCGCTCGCCGCCGCGCGCGCGCTGATCGACATCGACGGCCTCACCGCGGAGAGCATCGCCCGCAAGGCGCTCGGCATCGCCGCCGACATCTGCGTCTACACCAACCGCAACGTCACCATCGAGACGATCGAGCGCGCATGAGTGCCCTGACCCCCCGCGAGATCGTCTCCGAACTCGACCGCTTCATCGTCGGCCAGCATGCGGCCAAGCGGGCGGTCGCGATCGCGCTGCGCAATCGCTGGCGCCGGCAGCAGCTGGACGAGGCCCTTCGCGAGGAGGTGCTGCCGAAGAACATCCTGATGATCGGCCCGACGGGGTGCGGAAAGACCGAGATCGCGCGCCGCCTCGCGCGCCTCGCCCAGGCACCGTTCCTCAAGGTCGAGGCGACCAAGTTCACCGAGGTCGGCTATGTCGGTCGGGACGTCGAGAGCATCGTCCGCGACCTCGTCGAGATCGCATTGAAGCTGACCCGTAGCCGGCTGCGCAAGGAGGTCGCCGCGCAGGCGGAGCGCAATGCTGAGGAGCGGGTCCTGGACGCGCTGCTCGCGGGTTCGACCGCGGCCAGCCGCGACACCCGCGAGAAGCTGCGCAAGATCCTGCGCGACGGGGCGCTCGCCCAGCGCGAGATTGAGCTCGACGTGCAGGATACCCAGCCGCTCGGCATGCCGGCCTTCGACATCCCGGGCATGCCGGGGGCGCAGATGGGCATGGTCAATCTCGGCGACATTCTCGGCAAGGCGTTCGGCCCGCGCACCAAGCGCCGCAAGATGACCGTGGCCGAGAGCTATGAGGTGCTGATCGCCGAGGAGAGCGACAAGTTGCTCGACCCCGAGCGCGTCACCCGCGAGGCGATCGAGTCGGTCGAGCAGAACGGCATCGTGTTCCTCGACGAGATCGACAAGATCAGCGCCCGGGAGGGGCGGATCGGCGCCGACGTCAGCCGCGAGGGCGTCCAGCGCGACCTCCTGCCGTTGATCGAGGGGACCACCGTGACCACCAAGCACGGGCCGGTGCGCACCGATCACATCCTGTTCATCGCGTCGGGTGCCTTCCACCTCACCAAACCGTCCGACCTGCTGCCGGAGCTGCAGGGCCGGCTGCCGATCCGCGTCCAGCTCGACGCGCTCGGCCGCGAGGACCTGGCCCGCATCCTGGTCGAGCCGGAGGCGAGCCTGCTCAAGCAGTACGTGGCGCTGCTCGGCACCGAGGGCGTCACCCTCGACGTGACCACGGACGCGGTGGCGGAGATCGCCAGCCTCGCCCACGACATGAACAGCCGGGTCGAGAACATCGGCGCCCGGCGGCTGCAGACGGTCATGGAGAAGCTGGTCGAGGACGTCAGCTTCAACGCCAGCGACCGGAGCGGCGAGACGGTCCGAGTCGACCGCGACTATGTCCGCGCCAAGGTCGGCTCCCTGCTCGAGGGCGCCGACCTCAGCAAGTTCATCCTCTGACCGAGGCTCGCCTCAGGCGGTCATCCGCGCCCGCAGGTTGCGGTCGAGGACGTCCAGGAACTGCTGCGTGGTCAGCCAGGGCTGCTCCGGGCCGATGAGGACCGCGAGATCCTTGGTCATGTCGCCGGCCTCGACGGTGTCCACGCAGACCTGCTCGAGGGTCTGCGCGAAGCGTTCGACCTCCGGCGTGCCGTCGATCCGCGCCCGGTAGGTGAGGCCGCGCGTCCAGGCGAAGATCGACGCGATCGGGTTGGTCGAGGTCTGCTTGCCCTTCTGATGCTCGCGATAGTGCCGCGTCACGGTGCCGTGCGCAGCCTCGGCCTCGACCGTCTTGCCGTCCGGCGTCATCAGGACCGAGGTCATCAGCCCGAGAGAGCCGAAGCCCTGCGCCACGGTGTCGGACTGCACGTCGCCATCGTAGTTCTTGCAGGCCCAGACGAACGCACCCGACCATTTCAGCGCCGCCGCCACCATGTCATCGATCAACCGGTGCTCGTAGGTGAGACCCTTGGCGGCGAACTGGTCCTTGAACTCCGCGTCGAACACCTCTTGGAACAGGTCCTTGAAGCGGCCGTCATAGGCCTTGAGGATGGTGTTCTTGGTCGAGAGGTAGAGCGGGTAGCCGCGCATCAGCGCATAGTTCATCGAAGCCCGGGCGAAGTCACGGATCGAATCGTCGAGATTGTACATCGCAAGCGCCACACCGCCGCCCGGGAAGTCGAAGACCTCGTGCTCGATCGGCGCGCCGCCATCCTCGGGGACGAAGCTGATGGTCAGCTTGCCCCGGCCCGGCACGCGGAAGTCGGTGGCGCGGTACTGGTCGCCGAAGGCATGGCGGCCGATGACGATCGGTTGTGTCCAGCCCGGGACCAGCCGCGGCACGTTGCGGCAGACGATCGGCTCGCGGAAGATCGTACCACCGAGGATGTTGCGGATCGTGCCGTTGGGCGACTTCCACATCTTCTTGAGCCCGAACTCGGCGACCCGCGCCTCGTCCGGGGTGATCGTCGCACATTTCACCCCGACATTGTGCTTCTTGATCGCCTCGGCCGCCTCGACCGTGACCCGGTCGTCCGTCGCGTCGCGATGCTGGATGCCGAGATCGAAGTAGATCAGCTCGACGTCGAGATAGGGGAGGATCAGTTTGTCCTTGATCATCTGCCAGATGATCCGGGTCATCTCGTCGCCGTCGAGTTCGACGATCGGCTTGGCCACCTTGATCTTCGGCATCATCTGCTCCCCACTTTCACGATCCGGGTTGTAGGCGGCGCCCGATGGGCGCGCAAAGCGGTGGTCGGTCGCAGCCGTCAGCGCAGCCAGACCGGATCGTCCAGGGTGCGGATGAAGGCCGCATGGCGCTCGAGCTCGGCGGCCGTCGGCGCGTGCGGCCGCGGCGGGCGCGGCTTGGCCGCCTCCGCGCCGGCGCCGGCACCGGCGACGACCATGGCAAGGTCGAGGTCCGCCTGGCGTCCGCCGAGAAGCTGGAGGTAGACGGCGGCCAGCAGCTCGCTGTCGAGAAGGGCGCCGTGCTTGACGCGGCCGGCAGTGTCGATGCCGAACCGCCGGCACAGCGCGTCGAGGCTGGCCGGCGCGCCCGGAAACCGCCGCAGCGCCAAAGAGAGGGTGTCGACGGCGCGGCTGCTCGGCAACGGCTCGCGACCCAGCCGGGTCAACTCGGCGTTGAGGAACGCCATGTCGAACTTGGCGTTGTGGATGACGAGCGGGGCGTCCTCGAGAAACGCCAGCAGGTCGTCGACGATCTCCGCGAACAGCGGCTGCTCGGCGAGGAAGGGGTCGCTCAGGCCGTGGATGCGGAACGCATCCTCGGGCATCTCCCGCTCCGGATTGACATAGCTGTGGAAATGCCGGCCGGTCGGGACGTGATTGAGCAGCTCCACCGCCGCGACCTCGACGAGCCGGTGACCCTCCGCCGGGCTGAGGCCTGTCGTCTCGGTATCGAGCACCACCTCACGGAGCATCGGTGCCTCCCCCTTCTCGGGCACGGTCGAGCATCGCCGCGAGGACGGCGCCGACCTGACGGACGGTCTCGCCGCGATCGAAGCCGGAGCGGATGACGAAGTCGGCGCGGCGGCGCTTGATCGGGTCTGGCATCTGTCCGGCCAGGATGCCGCGCAGCCGCTCGGGCGACATGCCGGGCCGCCGCAAAGCCCGCTGCCACTGCAGATAGGGCGGGGCGCTGACGACTGCGACGCGGTCGCAGCGCCGCTCCGCGCCGGTCTCGTAGAGCAGCGGGATGTCGAGAACGGCCAGTCGGTGGCCGGCGCGCCGCGCGGCGGCCACGAACGCGCGCTCGGCTCGCCGGACGAGCGGATGGAGGATCGCCTCCAGCCGGCGGCGGGCCGCCTCGTCGGCGAACACGATGCGGCCGAGGGCCGGCCGGTCGATACCGCCGGTCGGGCCCCGGACCGTCGGGAAGGCGGTGAGGACCGCGGCGACGGCGCCGCCGCCGGGGGCGAGGAGATCGTGCACTGCCCGATCGGCGTCGAACACCGGCACGCCGAAGGCGCGGACGATGCGCGCGGCGTGGCTCTTGCCCATCGCCACCGAGCCGGTCAGCCCGAGGAGCCGCAAGGCCGTCATCGCGCGAGCACGCCCTGCTCGCGCAGGAACCCGAGCACCGGCAGCAGCGGCAGCCCCTGCACGGCGAAGTGGTCCCCCTCGACGCTGGCCAGGAGCTGTGCGCCCAGCCCCTCGAGCTGGTAGGCTCCGACCGAGCCCAGGACCTCCGGTCCCGCCCGTTCCAGATAGGCGTCCAGGAACGCGTCGCTGAAGGCGCGCAGCCGCAGGCGCGGCGTGGCGACGTGATGCCAGACCCGCGCCCCGCCGCGGAAGGCGACGACCGCGGTCGCGAGGACGTGGGTCTTGCCCCGCAGCCGTCGGAGCTGGCGGGCCGCGGCGGCACGATCGGCCGGCTTGTCCAGCCACTCGCCATCGCTGTCGAGGAGCTGATCGCAGCCGAGCACGATGGCCTCGCCGGGGATCGAGGGTGCGACGCGGCGCGCCTTCATCTCCGCCAGCGCCACTGCGGCGTCCTCGGTCGCCACCTGCGCCGCGGCCAGCGCCTCGCGCAGCGCCGCCTCGTCGATGTCAGCGGGGAGGATCTCTGCATCGACCCCGGCAGCGGCGAGCAGACGCGCGCGCGCCGCGCTGCGCGAGGCGAGGACGACCCTCACGTCGGCAGCCGCACCAGCGCGCGCAGGCCGCCATGGGCGGAGCTGCCGAGCAGCAGATCGCCGCCGTGGCCGAGCGCCACGTCGCGGGCGATGGTCAGGCCGAGGCCCAGCCCGCCGGTCTCGCGGGAGCGCGAGGTGTCGAGGCGGAAGAACGGCTGGACCACCTGCTCGAGGTAGGGCTCGGGGATTCCAGGGCCGTCGTCCTCGACGCTGATCTCGACCTGGTCCGCGGTGCGCCGTGCCGAGATCCAGATCGAGCGCGCGTGGCGGCAGGCGTTGTCGACCAGGTTCGCGAGGCAGCGGCGGAAGGCCACCGGCCGCAGCGCCACCTCGATCGGCTCCTCGATCCGCAACTCGACCTTTGCACCAGCCCGTTCGGCGCGCTGCTGGAGACCCTCGAGCAGCGGCGTCAGCGGGGTCACCTCGACCGCCTCGCGGCCGTCGCCGCGGGCGAAGGCGAGATAGGCCTCGACCAGCTGTTCCATCTCCAGCACGTCGTTCTTCAGCCCGGCGATGATCGGGTCGGCGTCGGCGTCGACCAGCTCGAGTTCCAGCTTCATCCTGGTCAGCGGCGTGCGCAGGTCGTGGCTGACCGCGGCCAGCATCTCGGTCCGCTGCGACATGAATCGCAGGATGCGCTGGCGCATCAGGTTGAACGCCTTGGCGGCGCGGCGGATCTCGCTGGCGCCCTCGATCCGGAAGTCGCCCGGGTCGCGGCCCTTGCCGAACCGGTCGACGGCGCGCGCCAGTCGCCGGATCGGGCGCACCTGGAGATTCATGTAATAGATCGCCACCGCGATGAGCACGGCCGAGCCGCCGACCATCCATGCCGCGAGCAGCCAGGTCGTCGTGCTGGTCACCCGGCGCCGCGGTGCCACGACCGTGAGCAGGCCGTCGTCGAGCTGCGCGTAGACGGCGATCCGGTCGTCCTCCTCCGGCCACAGGTCGACGGCGAACGGGACCTGCAGCCGGTCCTCGAAGGCCTCCAGGATCTTGCGGTCGATGTGGGTGGTGAAGCGGCCGCTCAGCTCCGCCAGGGCCACCGCCTGCTCGAGGCTGCCATTGGGCACGAAGCTGATCGCCAGATCGTTGTGCCGCCGGGTCTGCTCCAGCACCGCACCACGCTCGGCCGGCCCCTCCACCGCCGCGAGCCGCTCGGCGAGCAGCGCGACCTCACCGGCGACGCCGCTCGCGAGCCAGCGCGTCACCGTGTCCCAATGGCGGTTGTAGAACACCACGGTGAGCAGGATTTGCAGGAGGATCAGCGGCGTGACGACGATCAGCAGGGACCGGAACAGCAGTGTACGCGGGACGATCGTGCGGTTCAGATAGGCGCGGATCGAACCCATCGGCTCACAGCCCCGGCCGCAGCGCGTAGCCTTCGCTGCGCATCGTCAGCAGGTAGCGCGGCTGGCGCGGATCGTCCTCGATGCGGCGGCGCAGCCGGGCGATCTGCACGTCCACCGCCCGATCGGACCCGGAGATCCGGCTGCGGTCGCGCAGCTCGGCACGGCTCACCGCCCGTCCCGGGCGCTCGGCGAGGAGCTGCAGCAGGGACAGCTCCCCCGAGGTGAGGTGGACGAGCTCGCCGTCGCGGCGCAGCTCCCCGCCACCGCGATTGAAGGTGAAGGGGCCGAAGCGCAGCAGGTCGTCGCCGGGGACCGGCCGGACCCGCCGCAGGATCGTCGCGATGCGCAGGAGCAGCTCGCGTGGCTCGAAGGGCTTCACCAGATAGTCGTCGGCGCCGACCTCGAGCCCCTGGATCCGGTCCTCGGGCTCGCCGCGCGCGGTCAGCAGCAGGATCGGCAGCTGGTCGCGCCGGCGCAGCTCGCGGGTTAGGGAGATCCCGTCCTGATCCGGGAGCATGATGTCGAGCACGCAGAGATCGGGCCGCAGGTTGGCGAGCTTCGCCCAGGCGTCGCTCGCCGAGTGCGCGACGCTGACGATGTAGCCATGCTGCGTGAGGTAGCGCTGGAGCAGCGCACGCAGACGGTCGTCGTCGTCGACGACGAGCACATGACCGGCGACCTCGTCCTCCGCCATCAGGCGGCTTCCTGCCGCCCGGGCCGTCGCGCGCCGTCGTCGGTGAGCGCCATCAGCACCCGCCGGAAGCCTTCGACCGCGTCGGCACCGGCGCGCTTGAAGGCCAGCCGCAGCCGCCGCCGCTGCAGCTCGCACAGTTCGTCGATCCGTGCCTGACCGTCGGCTGACAGGCGTAGGGTGACCTTGCGCGAGTCGACGGTGCTCGGGCGGCGCTCGAGATGTCCGCCCTTGCTAAGCGCCGCGACCTGACGCGACACGGTCTGCTTGGTGACGCCGAGGAGACGGGCGAGCTCCGCCGGAGTGATGCCGGGGCGCTTGGCGACGAGGTGCATGAGGCGGACGTCCGCTGCGGAAAGGGCGTGCCGCCGGGCAAGCGGCATGGCCTGACCGGCAAGCTCGCGCTCGGCGAGCAGGATCAGCTCGAGGCTGCGGTCGACCTCGGTATCGCGGAGAAACAGCGGGTTCGCGGTAACCATCTCGGGACTTCAAGGGCTTAGCCCTGGTCGCGTTGACACTTATGGCCTCGGGTGTTAGCGACTGCAACCCTCACGTCTGTCTCCGACGCGGCGTCCGCCGCGGCGAGGTATCGCAACATGGCAGAGCTGGTTCCCTACGACGCCCGTGACGGCTGGATCTGGTTCAACGGCGAGTTCGTCGCCTGGCGGGAGGCGCGGATCCACGTCCTCACGCACGGCCTGCATTACGGCAGTTGCGTGTTCGAGGGTGAGCGCGCCTATGGCGGGCGGGTCTTCAAGCTCACCGAGCACAGCCAGCGGCTGATCGACAGCGGGCGCATCCTCGGCTTCGAGGTGCCCTACAGCGTGGCCGAGCTCGACGCGGCGACGAACGCCACTATCGCCAAGAACGGCCTGCGCGACTGCTACGTGCGGCCGCTCGCTTGGCGCGGCTCCGAGCAGATGGGCGTGTCCGCGCAGAAGTCGCGCATCAACGTCGCCATCGCGGTGTGGGAGTGGGGCGCCTATTACAGCGATCTCCGCCTGACCCGGGCGGTCTACGCCCGGCCCGCACCGCACACCGCGCCGGTGCACAGCAAGGCGGCCGGTCTGTACATGATCTGCACGATCAGCAAGCATGCCGCCGAGGCGAAAGGCTTCGGTGACGCGCTGATGCTCGACCACGAGGGCTATGTGGCCGAGACGACCGGCGCCAACCTGTTCCTCGTCATGGAAGGCGCGCTGCACACCCCCACGCCCGACCGCTTCCTCAACGGCATCACCCGGCGCACGGTGATCGAGCTGGCCCAGGCGCGCGGCTATCCGGTGATCGAGCGGCGGATCCGCCCCGAAGAGCTGGCCAACGCGCAGGAGATCTTCGTGACCGGAACCGCCGCCGAGCTGACCCCGGTGCGCGCGATCGACGACCTCAGCTACCAGGTCGGGCCCGTCACCCGCGCGCTGCTCGACGATTTCCACGCACTGACCCGCGGCGCCGGCTGAGGCCTGCTGGCACTCGCGCGACGGATCGGCGCCGGTGGCGCGGAGCATCTGTGTCTTCTGCGGCTCACGGCCCGGCCGCAGCCCGGCCTTCGCTGCTGCAGCGCGCGCGGTTGGCCGCGGGCTCGCGGAGCGCGGCTGGGCGCTCCTCTACGGTGGCGGCGATGTCGGCTTGATGGGAATCTGCGCCGACGCCGCGCTGGCGGCCGGCGGCACCGTCATCGGCGTCATCCCGCAGCGCCTGCTCGACCGCGAGGTCGGCAAGCGGGGGATCGCCGAGCTGCTCGTCACGCAGACCATGTTCGAGCGCAAGGAGATCATGATCGAGCGCGCGGACGGGTTCCTCGTTCTGCCCGGTGGCCTGGGCACGCTCGACGAGATCCTCGAGGTCATCACGCTTCGCCAACTCGGCTACCACGATAAGCCGGTGGTGATCGTCGATGTCGATGGCTACTGGGCGCCGCTCGCCACGGTGTTCGAGCGTGTCATCGAGACCGGCTACGCCGATCCGAGCATCCGCCGCCTCTACCGCTTCGTGCCCTCGGTGGACGCCGGGCTGAGCGCGCTCGCCGACTAGTCTCGCGCAGCTCAGGCCGTCGCCGTACCCCCATCACCGCTGGGCGCGGTCGCCTGCTGCTGGAGGCGCCGCTGGAACAGCGCGACGAAATCGATCGGGTCGATGTTGAGAGGCAGAAAGCCGCCGTCGCGGGTGGCGTCGGACACGATCCGCCGGGCATAGGGAAACAGCAGGCTCGGGCATTGGATCAGCAGCACCGACTGCAGGTGCTCCTGCGGGATGTTGGCGACCAGGAACACGCCACCATAGGTCAGCTCGACGACGAACACGGACTCGTCGCCGGCCTTGGCCTCGACATTGAGTGCCAGCGTAACCTCGTAATGGTTGTCGCCGATCGGCTGCGCCCCGACGTTGACCCGGAGCTGCACCTCGGGGCGCGGCGCGCCCGGCACGAGGCTCCGCGGCGCCTTCGGGTTCTCGAAGGACAGGTCCTTCACATATTGGGTCAGTACCGCGAGGCGCGGGCCCTTGTTTTCGGTCGCGGCGGCCTCGCCATTGCCCCCGCCGGCGGTTTCGGTCATCGGCTGTCGTCCTCCCAGGCCTGCCCGAGGATACCGGGTTCCAGGCGTACATGCTCCGCATTGGCCAGCTCGAGCCCGGTCAGGCAGCGGATGAAGCCCCAGTGCGAGACGACGGCCAGCTCGGCCCGATCGGGCCGGACGCTGGCGCGCCTGCGAAACTCCGCGCAGCGACGCTGCAGGCTGGTGTGGCTCTCGATCATGCCGCCCCACCACATCGAGGGCAGACCGCTGAGGTCCAGCTCCGGCCACTCCCGCGCTAGGATCTCGGGCTCGGTGCCTTGATCGCAGGAGAACGCGCAGCGCTCACGCACGAGCGGCTCAACCTCGATCGGGACGTCGAGGTGCGCGGCCAGGATCGCAGCGGTCTGCAAGGTGCGGCGGTAAGGGCTGCTGATCAGTCGCCGCACGCCGACCCGCCGGAGCTCGGCGGCCGCGACCTCGGCCTGGCGTATGCCCTCGGCGGTGAGCGGTGGATCGGGGAGCCCGGGATCGACTCGGGTGCGGCCGAAGAGCAGGTTCCATTCGGACTGGGCATGCCGGATCAGGAGCATCTTGGCGAGTCTCGTCTGCCCGATCCGACATGACACAGGCGATGGTGGCGCCCGCGGCGGGCGAACTTGGTGCAGCTTCTAGGTGCCGCTGTCGGAGCCGGCAAGCGCCGCGGTGACGGTGTCGTTTGTTTTCGGCGCGGCGCTCTTATATGGAGGTGGGTACACGTCCGCGGGCCACGCAGTGTGGCCGCGCCGGCGCCGGCCGATGGCGACCACCAGCGCAGAGTTCCATGTCCGACGGTTTCGCCTATCTCGACATCATCTTCTTCGCGATGGTGGCTGCCTTCATCGGTCTCCGGCTGCGCAGCGTGCTCGGTCGCCGTACCGGCCACGAGCGTCGACGCCCGGATGCGTTCAGCGCCCCGCCGCCGGCGCGGCAGGACGACAATGTCGTGGCGCTGCCCGAGCGGGAGCAGGCCGAGCCGGCGGCGAGCGGGGATCCCGTGGCCGCCGGTCTGGCGGCGATCCGCCGGATGGACCGCAGCTTCGACGCCGACGACTTCCTCCAGGGTGCTAAAGCGGCGTTCGGCATGATCGTCGATGCCTTCGCGAAGGGCGAGAAGGACGTCCTCCGGCCGTTACTGGCGCCGGAGGTCTACCGTCGGTTCACCACTGCGATCGACGACCGTGCCCGCCGCGGCGAATCGCTCAGCACCGAGCTCGTCGCGATCCGCGGTGCGGAGATCGTTGGGGCGGAGACCCTGGGCAGCCGGGCGCGCCTCACCGTGCGCTTCGAGAGCGAGCAGATCAACGTCACGCACGATGCGCGCGGCGAGCCGATCGGGGGCAGCACGCCGGAAACGGAGATCATCGTCGACATCTGGACGTTCGAGCGTGACACCCGCTCGTCCGACCCCAACTGGCAGCTCACCGAGACGCATTCCCCGACCTGAGGGTGGCCGGTGTGCGTGCGTGGCATCATGGTGGCTGCGCTCCTGGTTCTGGCCGGGTGCGCCGCCGAGCCTCCTGTCCCGCCCGCGGCTGAGGAGCCTGAGGCGCAGCTTCGCGTAGCCCGGTTCGCCGATCTTCAGGGCTGGACCACCGACGACCACGCGGCAGCGCTCCGCGCGTTCAAGATCTCTTGCGCGGCGTTGGTGAAGCGCGAGTCCGACGCGGCGCTCGGCCGCGCCGGCTGGGCCGGTACCGTCGCCGATTGGCGCGAGCCCTGCATCGCGGCCGACCGGACGGAGCCCGCGGCGGCGCGGGACTTCTTCGAGACATGGTTCGTGCCGATGGCGCTCACCGACCGCGGCGTGGCGGACGGCCTGTTCACCGGCTATTTCGAGCCGCTCCTACGCGCAGCGCGGGAGCCCAACGGTGTCTATCATGTTCCCTTGCACGGTCGTCCTGGCGACTTGATCGCAGTCGATCTCGGCGCGTTCGCCGAGGATCTGGACGGACGGCGGATCGCCGGGCGGGTCGCCGATGGCCGGCTTGTCCCCTACTACAGCCGCGCCGAGATCGAGGCCGGCGCGCTCGACGGGCGGGCCCCGGCGCTCTTCTGGGTCGCCGACCCGGTCGACAAGTTCTTTCTGGAGATCCAGGGATCGGGGCAGGTCGAGCTGCCGGACGGCGAGCGGCTGCGGGTCGGCTACGCCGAGCAGAACGGGCGGCCCTACCGGGCCATCGGCCGCGATCTGATCGAGATGGGCGAACTCCGGCGGGACGAGGTGTCCTTGCAGTCGATTCGCGCCTGGCTACGCGCCAATCCGGGCCGCGCCCAGGCGCTGATGAACAAGAACCCGTCCTATGTGTTCTTCCGCGAGACCGGGCCGGTGGTGGCCGGTGCCGGACCGGTCGGGGCGCAGGGCGTGCCGCTGACCGCCGGACGCTCGATCGCGGTCGACCGCCGATTCGTTCCCCTGGGCGTGCCGGTCTGGGTCGAGACGACGGCGCCGTCGCCCGCAGGCGAGGCGCCGCTGCGTCGATTGATGGTCGCCCAGGACACGGGGGGTGCCATCCGCGGCGTGGTCCGCGGCGACGTCTTCTGGGGTGATGGCAAGGAAGCAGAACAGATTGCGGGGCATATGCGGGCGATCGGGCGCTGGTTCGTCCTGGTGCCGCGCGGGCTCGTGCCCAGCGCCTAGCCACGACATTGCCTGACACAGACCTCGCCCCTAGGCTCGTCGTCCGCTCGGGAGCCGATCCACCGCCATGACCGATCGACCGCGCGTCGCGCTGTTCGTCACCTGCCTCGTCGATCTGTTCCGTCCCTCGGTCGGCTTCGCCGCCGTCCGCCTGCTCGAGGCTGCGGGCTGCGATGTCAGCGTGCCCCGGGCGCAGACCTGCTGCGGCCAGCCGGCGTTCAATTCCGGTGACCGGCCGACGACCGAGGCGTTGGCCCGCGGTCTCGTGGCCGCGTTCGCGGGGTTCGACTACATCGTGGCGCCATCGGGGTCCTGCGCCGGCATGTTGCGGCGGCATCTTCCGGAGCTGTTCGAGGACGACCCGGTGATGCATGAGCGCGTCGTCGAGCTCGCCGCGCGGTGTTGGGAGCTGACGAGCTTCCTCACCGACGTGCGCGGCATGACTGCCGTCGACGCCGAGCTGGCGGGGCGCGTGACCTATCACGATAGCTGCTCTGGTCTGCGCGAGCTGAAGGTGCGCGAGCAACCGCGGCGCCTCCTCGGCAGCGTGCGCGGGCTCGAGCTGGTCGAGCTCGCCGAGAGCGAGGTCTGCTGCGGGTTCGGCGGCACGTTCTGCGTCAAATACCCGGAGATCTCGACCCGCATGGTGAGCAACAAGGCGGCCAACGCGACGGCCAGCGGCGCCGATCTGCTGCTCGCTGGTGATCTCGGCTGCCTGATGAACATCGCCGGCCGCCTGAAGCGTCTGGGCTCGCCGCTGCAGGTCCGTCACGTCGCCGAGGTCCTGGCCGGCGAGCTGCAAGCACCGCCGATCGCCGAGGCCGGCTGATGGAGGCGACCAGTCTCAGGTTCCGCGAGCGCGCCGCCGGCGCGTTGGAGAATGCACAGCTCCAGACCGCGCTGGCCGGCATCAAGGTCGGCTGGCAGGCCGGTCGCGCGCGGGCCGCCGCACGCCTGCCCGAGTTCGAGCAGCTTCGCGATCTCGGCAAGGCGATCAAGGACCACACGCTGGCTCATCTCGATCTCTACCTCGAGGCGTTCGAGGCGCGTGTCGTCGAGCAGGGTGGCAAGGTGCACTGGGCGCGCGATGCCGCTGAGGCGCGTGGCATCGTGCTCGAGCTGTGCCGCGCCGCCGGCGCCCGCTCGGTGACCAAGAGCAAGAGCATGATCGCCGAGGAGATCGGCCTCAACGCGTGGCTGGAAGCCAACGGCCTGCGCGTCGTCGAGACCGATCTCGGCGAATACATCATCCAGCTTCGCCGCGAGCCGCCGAGCCACCTGGTCGGCCCGGCGGTGCATCTGACCAAGGACCAGATCTCGGATCTGTTCGTCGAGCATCACGGCGGACCACGGATCGAGGAGCCGGCTGCCCTGGTCGGCGAGGCGCGACGCATTCTTAGGCAGCGCTATCTCGAGGCCGACGTCGGCATCACCGGCGCCAACTTCCTGATCGCCGAGACCGGTTCGGCCGTGACGGTCACCAACGAGGGCAACGCCGAGCTGACCCAGGGCCTGCCGCGCACCCACATCGTCATCGCCAGCCTGGAGAAGGTCATCCCGACCGTCGAGGACGCCTTCACCCTGCTGCGCCTGCTCGGCCGCTCGGCGACCGGGCAGGAGTTCTCGGCCTACACGACCTTCGTGACCGGACCGAAGCGGCCGGGCGATCTCGACGGGCCGGAAGCGTTCCATGTCGTCCTCCTCGACAACGGCCGCAGTGCCATGGTCGGCACCGCCTTCCGCGAAATGCTGCGCTGCATCCGCTGCGGCGCCTGCATGAACCATTGCCCGGTCTATCTGGCCGCCGGCGGGCACGCTTATGGCTGGGTCTATGTCGGTCCGATGGGCTCCGTGCTCACGCCGCAGTTCATCGGCATCGAGCAGGGCTACCCGCTGCCCAACGCGTCGACCTTCTGCGGCCGCTGCGAAGAGGTCTGCCCGGTCCGCATCCCGCTGCCTCGGCTGATGCGCCTGTGGCGGGAGGAGCAGTTCCGCAAGGCGCTGGTGCCGCCCACTGCGCGCTGGGGCCTGCGACTGTGGGGTGCCCTGGCGCGCCGGCCATTCCTCTACCGCCTCACGGCACGCTGGGCCGCGCGGGCGCTGCGGCTGCTCGCCCGCGGACGTGGGCGGCTGGCGGCGGCGCCGCTCGCCGGCGGCTGGACCGGCACGCGCGACCTGCCGGCGCCGCAGGGCGGTACCTTCATGGACCAGTGGCGTCGGCGGCGGCGATGAGCGAGGCGCGCGCGGCGATCCTTGCGCGCCTGCGGCGGTCGCTGCCACGCAGTGCCGACGAGCAGGCGGCGGCCGAGGCGACGGTCCACGAGCGGCTGGCGGCGCCTGCACCAAACCTGCTCCCGGCGCGTGGCCAGCTCGACCGGGATGGGCGCGTGCGCCTGTTCACCGACATGGCCCGCGCCGTGGCCGCGGAGGTCGAGCTGCTCGACGAGCTGGAGGCGGTTCCGGCGGCCGTCGCCACCTATCTGCGCCGTCACAACCTGCCGCAGCGTATCGTCGTGGCACCCGATCCGCTGCTCGACCTGGCGCGGTGGGAGGGCCAGCCCCTGCTGCGTGTGCGCCGTGGCGACGCCGAGCCGGACGATGCCGTCGGCGTGACCCTCGCCTCGACCGGGATCGCCGAGACCGGCACGCTCCTTCTCACCTCGGCGCCGGAGCGGCCGACCCTGCTGGCCTTCCTTCCCGAGACCAGCATCGTCGTCGTCTTCGCCGACGAGATCGACGGCGCCTACGAGCAGAGCTGGGCGCGCCTGCGCGCCGCGCTCGGGACCCCACCACGCTCGGTCAACCTCATCACCGGGCCATCGCGGACCGGCGACATCGCGCAGCAGATCGAGCTCGGCGCGCACGGGCCGCGTCGGCTGCTCGTGCTGGTCGTCGACCGCTCGCCACCGCTCGATGACTGAGCAGGGATGTCGGCGACCGCGCATGCGGTGGCCGACCGCGGAGGAGCTCGCGCTCTGGCGGCACGTGGTGCGCACCGTCACCCCGCTGCGACCCGCCGAGCCGCCGGCTGCGGTGCCGCAGCCTCCGCCTGTTCCGGAGCCGGAGCGCAGCGCGGCCGGCTCGGCTGCGGCCCGCCCAGCGCCGGTGTCGGCTCCGCCGCGGGCGACCTCGCGTCTGGACCCGCGCGGTCCGGTCGACCTCGACAGGCGCACCTGGCTGCGTCTCGTGCGCGGGCAGCTTCCGGTCGAGGCGCGGCTCGACCTGCACGGGTTGACCCAGGCCGAGGCACATGACGCCGTGCGGGGCTTTCTCGAGCGCAGCCAACAACGCGGACTGCGCTGCGTGCTGGTGATCACCGGCCGTGGTCTGGGAAGTGGCGGGACACTCCGGCAGATGACGCCGCGCTGGCTTGACGAGGCACCGAACCGCAGCCGCGTTATCGCCTACACGTCGGCGCAGCGGCGGCACGGCGGGGACGGCGCGCTTTACGTGCTGCTGCGCCGCCGCTCAGCTGGGTCCTAGGGTCGCGGCGGCGCGCGGATAGACCTCGGCCAGCGCGGCGCGCACCGGGCCCCGCAGCAGGGCGAGCGTTCCCGGCGACGGCAGCGACGTGGTCGTGCAGGGCTCGGTGACCGCGAAGGCGAAGCCGGTGCGGCTGCGAAGCTCGTCGAGGCTCGCGCCGGGATGCAGGCTCTCGAGGACAAACCGCCCAGCGTCGAAGCGGAACAGCGCCATGCCGGTCAGCAGGTGGCAGGGACGGCCGCCCGCTGCGGTGACGAAATCGACCCGCTCGACGAGGCAGCGGGGATCGTGATCCTCGCGGAACAGGATCAGCCGCTGGACCACCGTCGCCATGAACGGCGCGCCGAAGCAGCCGGCGAAGCGGCGGGTGAGGGCCGGGTAGGGGCCGAGCCCGAGCAGGTTGACGTTGCCTTCTCCGTCGATCTGCGCGCCGCCGAGGAAGAACGCGTCGACACGCCCTTGCGCCGCGCAGTCGAACAGCTCGCGCGACCCGTCGGTGAAAGGATTGTCGCGGAGGCCGCCGAGGAGCGAGACGCGCGGCCGGCCGCCGCCCAGCTCCCGCGCGAGCAATGCACCTGCCGCCGGCACAGGCGATGCGGCCCCGACGGCGACGTGTCCGCAGCCGTCGAGCAGCCCGGCGATGGTCGTGATCAGCAGCTCACGCCGCGAGAACGTCGTCACCGGCCAGCCACGCATCGAGAAAGCGCGCGAAGCCGCCAGCGGTCGCGGCCCGTTCCGCGTACCGCGCGTAGACCGCGTCGTCGCGGGGGTAGAGCTTGCCGCAGCCGGTCGGTGCAGCGCCGTGCGGCACGACGGCGGTGGCCGTCACGTAGAGGCCTGGAAGCGTGCCCGCCGCGAGGGTCGCATCGGCCAGCAGGTTCTCCGCGCTCGCAGCCTCCGCGCTGACCAGCGTGGTCCGCGCGGCGTGCGCCATGGTCATCAGCTCGCGCCGCACGCCGACCCAGGCGTTCCCCGCGGCGTCGATCCGCTCGACGTGGAACAGGGCAACGTCCGGTCGCAGCGCCGGGACGAGGAGGATCGGTCGGCCGGGCGGAAAAGGATCGTCGATCACGCGCCAGTCCTTGCGCCAGCGGACCAGGTCCGACCCGAGCACGCCGCACAGCGGCAGGAACGGGACCCCGCGCTCCGCCGCGGTCAGGCCGGCGTGGATCGCCGGGCAGGTCGAGTCGCGGATGACGATCGTCCCGGCGGTGGCGGCGCGCAGGAACGCCGGCGCCAGGCCGTGCTCGCCGAGGCTCAGCGCCGCCGTCTCGACCTCGGCGACGCAACCCGCGCCGATCAGCAGGTCGGCCTGAAGGCCGAGCTGTGGCACGCCGAGAAGGCGCAGCCCACGGGCGGGCCGCCGGATCAGCTCGCGGACGACCGCGAGAGCGCAGCCCGAGTAGTCGGGCGCGAGGGCGAGAAGCGCGCCGTCGGGAATCCGTTGCGCGAGCGTTGCGGCTGCCACCGTGGGCGCGGCCCTGGCCGTACCGCGCTGCGCTCCACTCATCGGATCGTGTTTACCTTGCGTGCGAAGGCGCAAGAACGTTGCAGCGAGATGCTCGAAACATGTGCTATGTTTACCTTCGCTCCGTGTCGCACTCCGACCGGGGAGGGACCAGGATGGATCGCAGGCTGGCGGTGCTGATCGGGCTGGCGATGGCGTGCCCGATCGTCGCGGACGCGGCTGCCGCCGAGGTTGGCTTTCGCGGCTGCGGGACGCGCAACGAGGTTGCGGACTGGCTCGATCGGACCTTCGGCGAGAAGCCCTTCGCCAGCGGCATCCAGGGCGATGGCCGGCTGTTCGAGCTGTTCGCGACGCGCCGCGGCGAGACGTGGACGGTCGTCGTCACCGATCCCGAGGGCGAGAGCTGCATCATGACCGAAGGCACACAGCTCGAGCTGGCGCCGGCCGAACCGGTGGGTCCCGTCGCCTGATCGCGACCGCGCCCAGGCGTCACATCACCGCGCCGATCTGCCACGGTACGAACTCGTGGTCGCCCATGCCGAGCGCCTCGCTCTTGCTCGGCTCGCCGGAGGCCACGCGCAGGACCAGGTCGAAGATGCGTCGGCCGACCTGCTCGATCGTCTCCTCGCCGTCGACGATCGTCCCCGCGTTGATGTCCATGTCCTCGACCATCCGCCGGTACATCGCGGTGTTGGTGGCGATCTTGATGGACGGCGCCGGCTTGAAGCCGAAGCAGGAGCCGCGACCGGTGGTGAACGCCACCACGTTGCAGCCGGAGGCGACCTGACCGGTGACCGAGGCTGGGTCGTAGCCAGGGCTGTCCATGAACACGAAGCCGCGGCGCGTGCACGGCTCGGCATAGTGCAGCACCTCGGTGAGGTTGGTGGTGCCGCCCTTGGCCGCCGCACCCAGCGACTTCTCGAGGATGGTCGTGAGCCCGCCCTTCTTATTGCCGGGTGAGGGATTGTTGTTCATCTCACCGCCGTTGCGCGCCGTGTAGTCCTCCCACCAGCGGATCCTGGCGAGCAGCTTCTCGGCGATCGCCGGGCTCACCGCGCGTCGCGTCAGCAGGTGCTCGGCGCCATAGATCTCCGGCGTCTCGGCGAGGATCGCTGTGCCGCCGTTACGCACCAAGAGGTCGGCGCAGTGGCCCAGCGCCGGATTGGCGCTGATGCCGGAATAGCCGTCGGAGCCGCCGCATTGAAGCGCCAGTGTGAGCTCCGACGCGGCGATCGGCTGGCGGCGGAAGCGGTCGGCGTGCAGCAGCATCTCGCGCAGCATGGCGTGCGCCCGCTCGATGGTCCGTCGCGTTCCACCCGTGTCCTGGAGGGTCATCGTGCGGAAGTGCGGGCCCGGCGTGATGCCGTAGGCTTCGGTGAGGAACTCGATCTGCATTACCTCGCAGCCGAGGCCGATCATCAGGATCGAGGCGAAGTTGGCGTGCTTGGCGAAGCCCCAGAGCGTGCGCTGCAGCGCGGCGTAGCCGTCGCCCCGGTCGGCCATGCCGCAGCCGGTCCCGTGGGTGATGGCGACGATCCCGTCGACGTTCGGGTAGCGTGCGAGCTCGTCCTGAGGGAACCGCTCGACGATGAACTTGGAGACCGAGGCCGAGCAGTTCACCGTCGAGAGGATTCCGATATAGTTGCGCGTGCCGGCGCGGCCGTCCGGGCGCAGATATCCCTGGAAGCTCGGCCGCTCCGCCTCGGGCACCATCGCCACCGGCCGCACGTCCTGCCCCACCGCATGGTCCCGGTCGAATTCGCCCATCGTGCAGTTGTGGACGTGCACGTGTGCGCCGGGCGCGATGTCGGTCGTGGCGAAGCCGATGATCTGGTCGAACTTGCGGATCGGCGCACCGCGCGCGATCGGCCGCGTCGCCACCTTGTGGCCGGCGGGGATCGGCTCGGCCGTGACCACGTCCTCGCCGCCGAGCGGCGTGCGCTCCAGGATGTCGACCCGCGCCACCACGACGTTGTCGGCCGGGTTCAGACGCACGGTCAGGGGTGTCGTGGGCAAGGGCGGGGCCTCCGGCGATCGCGGCGGCGGATCATAGCGGCGCCGGAGGGCGACGGAAGGCCGCTCTCGACACGGCGGCTCTTCCGGGCCAGCGCGAAGCAGGCTAGAGCGGACCGCCGCGCTCGCGCGCGCCCCGTGCCTGACCCGGACCCGCCGATGTCTGCTGCTCCGATCGCCACCGACATGATCATCATCGGCGCCGGTCCCGTCGGCCTGTTCGCGGTGTTCGAAGCGGGCCTGCTCGGGATCCGTTGCCATCTGATCGACAATCTCGACAAGGTCGGTGGGCAGTGCGCCGAGCTCTATCCGGACAAGCCGATCTACGACATTCCGGCCGTGCCGCGCTGCACCGGCCAGGAGCTGGTCGATCGGCTGGTCGAGCAATGCGCGCCGTTCGAGCCGGTGTTCCACCTGAACCAGCAGGCGCAGGCGCTGACCCACCTGCCGGACGGTCGTTGGCGGGTGTCGACCACCGCCGATCTCGTCCTCGAGGCTCCCGTCGTGGTGATCGCCGCCGGTGCCGGCAGCTTCGTGCCGAAGCGCCTGCCGCTGCCCGGGGCGGAGGCCTATGAAGGTCGCTCGCTGTTCTACGCCGTCCGGCGCATGGAGCAGTTCCGCGGCCGCAGGATCGTCGTTGCCGGCGGCGGCGACTCCGCGCTCGACTGGGTTCTCAACCTGCAGCCGATCGCCGCGTCCATGGCGCTCGTGCATCGCCGCGACGATTTCCGTGCCGCACCGGACTCGGTCGCGAAGATGCGGCGGCTGGTCGCGGAGGGGGCGATCTCGCTGGTGATCGGTCAGATCAGCGCCCTCGAGGGCGCCGATGGACGGCTCGAGGGGGTCGTCGTGCGCAGCCCGCAGGGCGAGACCCGGCTTGCCGCCGACACCTTGCTGGCCTTCTACGGGCTCAAGATGGAGCTCGGCCCGATCGCCGATTGGGGCCTGAACCTGCACGAGAACCTGATCGCGGTCGACACCGAGGCCTTCGAGACCAACGCCCCCGGCATTTTCGCGATCGGCGACATCTGCACCTATCCCGGCAAGCTCAAGCTGATCCTTTCCGGGTTCCACGAGGCCGCGCTGATGTGCCAGAAGGCGTTCAAGATCTGCTTCCCGGACCAGAAGCTGATCTTCCGCTACACCACCTCGAGCACCGATCTGCAGAAGAAGCTGGGCGTCGCCTGACATGTCGAAGCTGTACGTCACCGACCGCGAGGGCCACGAGCACGTCCTCGAGGGCCAAGTCGGCTGGTCGGTCATGGAGATCATCCGCGAGAACAATCTCGACATCGAGGCGGCGTGCGGCGGCTGCTGCGCCTGCGCCACCTGCCACGTCTATGTCGATCCGGCGGGGCTGGCGAAGGTGGGGGAGCCCGGTCCCGACGAGACGATGATGCTCGACGAGGCCCTCGATGTGCGCGACACGTCGCGGCTTTCCTGCCAGATCAAGTGGACCGACGACCTCGACGGCCTGCGCGTGACGTTGGCGCCGAAGTTCTAGCGTCGCGCCGCCCGGCGCCGGGCGCGATCCGCGTCCTCGATCCCGACGAGCTCGCGCTGCGCCTGCTCGGCCAAGAGGCGCCGCTCGATCGCGGCCGCGGCCAGCTCGTAGCGCCGCTGCGTTGCGAGCCGCTCCGTCAAGGTGCGGCGCAGCTCGTCGCCGCGGGCGGCCACGGTCGCGTGCAGCTGATCGAGCGCCGTCTCCCGTTCGCGTGTGCCGCGCCAGAAGCCGCTCGCGAACTGCGCTTCCGCTGGCAGCCCCCGCGCGGCGGCCAGCTCGGCAGGCCGGGTGGATCGTTCCCGCACGAGGGCGGCCGCGATCTCGCGCCGCCGCCCGTCGACGACGGCCAGTTCCCGTTGCGCCGCGTCGACCTCGCTCCGCGCCAAGCGCTCCAGCAGACGCAGCGTCCGCGAGCGCATCAGCCGGTCGGCTCCGCGCCGGCCTCGCCAAGGATCTCCGCGAGCCGCGCGAAGGGCGGCCCGGCGCCCGGTGGCTCGTCCGGCTCCTGGTGGAGAAGCGTCTCCAGCGCCGGCAGGACCGCGATCGCTGCGTCGACGAGCGGGTCGGCGCCGCCCCGGTAGGCGCCGAGCCGGATCAGCTCGGCGATGTCGTGATGCGCGCGAAGCAGGCGACGCGCGCGGCGGATCAGCTCGCGCTCCTCGGGCCGGTAGCAGTCGGGGGCCGCGCGGGAGACGCTGCGCAGCACGTCGACGGCCGGGAAGCGGCCGCCCTCGGCGATCGCCCGGTCCAGGACGACGTGCCCGTCGAGAATGCCGCGCACGGTGTCGGCCACCGGCTCGTTGGTGTCGTCGCCCTCGACGAGGACGGTGAACAGTCCGGTGATGGCGCCGCTACCCGCCCGGCCCGGTCCGGCGCGCTCGAGGAGCTGCGGTAACTCGGCGAAGACGCTGGGCGGGAAGCCCTTGCTGGTCGGTACCTCGCCGGCGGCGAGGTGGATCTCGCGCAGGGCGGTGGCCACCCGGGTCACACTGTCGAGCAGGCAGAGCACGTTCAGGCCGCGGTCGCGCAACGCCTCGGCCACGGTCATCGTCAGCTGCGCCGCGCGGCGGCGCAGCATCGCCGGCATGTCGGAGGTGGCGACGACCACGACCGAGCGGGCGCGCGCCTCCGGGCTCAGCGTCCGGTGGAGGAATTCGTTGAGCTCCCGGCCGCGCTCGCCGATCAGCCCGACGACCAGCGCGTCTGCGGCGCTGTCGCGGGCGACCATCGACAGCAGCGTCGACTTGCCGACCCCCGAGCCGGCGAAGATCCCGAGCCGCTGGCCGCGACAGCAGGGGGTGAAGAGATCGAGAGCCCGCACGCCCAGGGTGAGGCGGTCGCCGACCAGCTCCCGCTCGTGCGCAGGGATCGGACGCGCCCGCAAGGGATAGGGGGTGTGGCCCGGCGGCAGCGGTGGCCCATCGTCGAGCGGCTCGGCGAACGGCCCGATCACGCGGCCGAGCCAGGCCACGGACGGCGCGACCTGATCCTGCTGCCACGCCACGGCGACCCGCGCGCCCAGGCGGATGCCGGTCGTCTCGGCGTACGGCATGAGCAGGACCTCGTCGTCGCGGAAGCCGACGACCTCCGCCGGGACCGCACTCGCCGGGTCGAACAACGGTCCCCCGCAGGGGCCGAGCGGAGGGCCCGTCTCCACTTCACAGGTCGTGCCGATGCCGGCGAGGCGGGAGAGCCCGCGACAGGCGATCAGCCGGCCCTCGCAGCGGCTGACTTGCCCGCCGAGCCGCGCCTGCCGGCACGCTTCCAGCTCCGCCAGGAGCGCTGCCACGGCCTCCGCGTCGCGCAACAGGGCGCGGCGCGGAACACAACCAGAGCTTACGTGCCCGACGCCCATGGCGTGCTTTTTGGTTGCATCTAACTACGTCCTATGGTTGTATTCCTTGTCACCACAGCCGAGCCGGGTGGTGCCGGCTTCGAGCCTGATCTATTCCCGTTAACAGCGCCTTAAGGAAGCGTCCCTTAAGGTTACGCTGGCAAGTGGGATGGTCGGCAATCTGCAGGGGAGCACGCGATGCGCGCATTGGTGATCGAGGACGATCCGGTCTCGGCGCGGCTGATCGAGACCGCCCTGCGCGGTGAGAACATCGTCTTCGAGGCGACCGACCGTGGCGAGGACGGTATCGAGCTGGCCAAGCTCTACGATTTCGACATCGTCGTGCTGGACCTGCACCTGCCGGACATCGACGGCTACGAGGTCGTCCGCCGGCTGCGTGCCGCCAAGGTCCAGACGCCGGTGCTGATCCTGTCCGGGCGCTCCGATCCCATGGACAAGGTCCGCGGCCTCACCGGCGGCGCCGACGACTATCTGACCAAGCCGTTCAACCGCGCCGAACTGACGGCGCGCGTCCAGGCCATCGTCCGGCGCTCCAAGGGGCACGCCCAGTCGGTCATCCAGACCGGGCGGATGCTGGTCAACCTGGACGCCCGCTCGGTCGAGGTCGGCGGCGTGCGGCTGCACGTGACCGGCAAGGAGTACGCGATCCTGGAGCTGCTCTCGCTGCGCAAAGGCACGACCCTGACCAAGGAGATGTTCCTCGATCATCTCTATGGCGGGATGGACGAGCCCGAGCTCAAGATCATCGACGTCTTCATCTGCAAGCTGCGCAAGAAGATCGCGGCGGCGACCGGCGGCGACACCTATATCGAGACCGTCTGGGGCCGCGGCTACGTGCTCAAGGACCCGGATCCCGTCGCCGAGCGCGCGGTCGCCTGAGCCCTCGCGGCGTCGGTAGCTGGCGGGAAGGCTTGGACAGGGAAGATCGGCCGCACCGGCGCGTTCCGGTCATGGTGACGGTGCCGGCGAGGCAAGCGACGGCCATGGGCCGCGGCGCGCCGGTCCGGCGGCGGGATCAACTCCCGCCGGCGGCGCGGCGCCGGGCCGCGAGCAGCGTGTTGTGCAACAGGCAGGCCACGGTCATCGGTCCGACCCCGCCCGGCACCGGGCTGATCGCGGCGGCGGTCTCGGCGACCTCGTCGAACGCCACGTCACCGACGAGGCGGCTCGTGCCGTCGGGCAGCGCCACCCGGTTGATGCCGACATCGAGGACCACCGCGCCTGGGGCGACCCAGTCGCGCCCGACGAGGCCCGGCCGGCCGACCGCGGCGACCAGGATCTCGGCGCGGCGGCATTCGCCGGCCGGGTCGTGGCTTCGCGAATGCACCACGGTCACCGTGCAGTCCGCGGCGAGGAGGAGCGCCGCCAGCGGCCGGCCAACGATCGTCGAGCGGCCGAGCACGACCGCGCGCCGGCCGGTGAGGCCGCTCTCGCCCAGCGTGTCGCGGAGCAGCATCAGGCAGCCCAACGGCGTGCAGGGGATCAGCAGCTCCTCGGTGAGCGGATCGCGCGCCTGCGCCAGCCGGCCGGCGTTGATCGGGTGGAAGCCGTCGACGTCCTTGGCCGGATCGATCGCCGCCAGCACGGCTGGCGTGTCGACCTGCACCGGCAGGGGAAGCTGGACGAGGATTCCGTCGACCTCGGTGCGCTGGTTGAGCTCCGCGATGAGCGCGACCAGTGGCTCGGTGCCGATCGTCGCCGGGAGGCGACGCACTGCGGCGGTCTGGCCGACCTCGCGCGCGCGGCGCGCCTTGCTCGCGACATAGGCGAGGCTCGCCGGCTGCTCGCCGACCAGCACGACCTCCAAATGCGGCGGCCGCCCGCGCTCGGCGGCCCAGGCGGCACTGCCCCTCGCGACGCGCTCGCGCAACGCCGCGGCTGCCGCCCGCCCGTCGATCAGCCGCGCCATCATCCGTCCTCGGCGGCGAGCGCCGCGCGCAGCCGCGCCTCGACGTCGGCCGGCGCCCCGGCGATGCGCAGCCTCTTCCACCGCGAGCCGGCGCCGGCGACAACCTCGACCGCGCTCGGCGGCAGATCGCAGGCACGCGCGACCAGCGCCGCCACGGCCCGGGTCGCCCGCCCGCCCTCGGCCGGCTCGACGACCCGCACCGCCAGCCAGGACGTCCGGTCGGCGTCGGTCACCGGAGGTCCGAGGCCGGGACGGCGCGCCCGCGGCGTCGCCCGGACCGCGAGCTCGACACCTGCCGGCGTCGCGCGCAGATATGGGGCCAGGCTCAAGGGCGCAGATATTGGAAGGCGAGGTCGCGCACGAAATAGAGCGCCAGGATCAGCAGCACGGGAGAGATGTCGAGGCCGCCCATGCTCGGCAGCAGGCTGCGGATCGGGCGCAGCAGCGGCTCGGTCAGCCGCCCGGTCAGATCGCGGACCAGGTAGACGGCCTGGTTACGCGGGTTGACGACGTTGAACACGACCAGCCAGTCGAGCACGACGGCGACGATCAGCACCCAGATGTAGAGCGTGATGACGGCGCTGACGAGATTGTAGACGGCGTACATCGGCGAGCGGCGACCAGGGCTGCAACCCCGTCTGCCGGGGCGCGCGGACTATAGCGCCCGAGACCGTCTTGGCCATCCCTCCGGCCGCGCTTGACTCGCCCGGTCCCCGTCACCATAGAAGCCGCCGGGTTTGGGGCCGTAGCTCAGCTGGGAGAGCGCTAGAATCGCACTCTAGAGGTCGGGGGTTCGACTCCCCTCGGCTCCACCAGCCCGCCGCGCGGCGGCCGCGCGGCTCACACGTTCAGCAGCAGATGCTCGCGCTCCCACGAGCTGATGACGCTCTGGTAGGCGTCGTTCTCGGCCTGCTTCACGGCGAGCAGGACCTCGACGAAATGCTCGCCCAGGACCTCCTTGAGCGGGCTCGATGCGGCGAGTTTGGCCAGCGCGTCGGACATCTGTTGCGGCAGCGTCTGGGCCCTCCGGTAGGCCGAGCCGCGGATCGGGTCGGTCGGCTCGAGCCCGTGCTCGATGCCGAGCCAGCCGCAGGCCAGCGTCGCCGCCATGGCGAGATAGGGGTTGGCGTCCGCGCCGGCGACACGGTTCTCGACCCGCCGCGCTTCCGGGCTGGACTCGGGCACGCGCAGGCCCACGGTACGGTTCTCGACCGCCCAGTGGGTGTTGATCGGCGCGGTCGAGTAGCGGCGCAGGCGGCGGTAGGAGTTGACGTTGGGTGCCATCAACGGCATCGCCGCCGGCAAGAACTTCTGCAGTCCGGCGATGTAGGAGAGGAACAAGGGCGAGAAGGGCTCGCCGCCCTCACCGGCGAACAGGTTGCGACCGGTCGCCAGATCGTACAGCGACTGGTGAATGTGCATCGAGCTGCCCGGCTCGCCCTCCATCGGCTTGGCCATGAAGGTGGCATAGATGCCGTGCTTGATCGCCGCCTGCCGGAGCGTGCGCTTGAACAGGAAGGCCTGGTCGGCGAGCGCCAGCGGGTCGCCATGGTTGAAGTTGATCTCCATCTGTCCCGCGCCGGCCTCGTGGCTCAGCGTGTCGATGTCGATCTCCTGCGCCTCGCACCAGTCGTAGACGTCCTCGAATACCGGGTCGAACTCGTTGGCTGCCTCGATGCCGTAGGAGGCGCGTCCGGTCTCCGGCCGCCGCGAGCGGCCGATCGGCGGCTGCAACGGGTAGTCCGGATCCTCGTTGATCTTCGTCAGGTAGAATTCAAGTTCGGGCGAGACGACCGGCTTCCAGCCCCGCTCGGCGTAGAGGCGCAGCACGCGCCGGAGGACGTAGCGCGAGGCGATCTCGACCGGGCTGCCGTCATGGTGGAAGCAGTCGGCGATCACCTGCGCCGTGGCCTCGTCATACCAGGGTACGATCCGGATGGTCGTCGGGTCGGGGCGCAGGCGGATGTCGCGGTCGACCGGATCGATGACGTCCTCGTCCGGATAGTCGCCAGTCACCGTCTGGGTGAAGATGCTTTCCGGCAGGCGCAGCCCGTCGGCGTGCACGCGCAGGAACTTGTAGCCGGGGAGGATCTTGCCGCGCGCGATGCCGTTGATGTCGGCGACGACGCACTCGATCTCGGTGATTCCCCGCTCCTTCAGCCAGCTCTCGAGCTCGCTCATCCGTCACCCCGGCCGCTGCGCGGCGCGGAACCTACAAGCGCCGCCCGCGCCGCGGCAAGGCGCGCGCCGTGCGGCGCTCGGCGGGGCGACGGGAAATGACCGCGGCCGGGCTGGCTCAGGCGACCGCGCGGTGGTCGAGCGCGCGCGGACCGGCCAGACGGCCGGCGGCGCGGGTCCGCGCGGCCTCGCCGAAGGCGGCGAAGAGGCGGCGCGACCAGACGTTCTCCAGCACGCGCCATTCGGGATGCCACTGGACGCCGAGCGCGAAGCCGGCGGCCTTGGGCACGCTCACCGCCTCGATCGTGCCGTCCTCGGCCACGGCCTCGACGACCAGGCCGGCGGCGAGGCGGTCGATGCCCTGGCCGTGCAGCGAGTTGACCTCGATCCGCGCCGCACCACCCATCACCGCCTGGAGCCGCCCGCCGGGCGTCAGCTCGATCGCATGGACCGGCGCGTAGCGCTCGGCGTAGGGCAGGCTCTTGTCGGAGCGGTGATCGCGCCGGCCGGGCAGCTCGTGAACGTGCTGATGCAGCGTGCCACCGAGTGCCACGTTGAGTTCCTGGATGCCGCGGCAGATGGCGAGCAGCGGCACGCCGGCGGCGAGCGTGGCACGGATCAGCGGCAGCGTCGTCGCATCGCGCGCCGGATCGGCTTCGTTGTCGGGCCGCGGCGGCGGGCCGCCGTAATATGCAGGATCGACATTGGATGGGCTGCCGGTGACGAGAACACCGTCGAGGCGGGCGAGCAGCGCATCCATGTCGAGCGCCGGCCCGATCGCCGGGATCAGCACCGGCACGGCGCTGGTACCGGCGACCACGGCGTCGACATACTTGTCCTGCACCGAGTGAAAGGCGCTGTGCTCGTGCGCCTTGAGGCAGGAGGTGATCCCGATCAGCGGGACGGGCAGGGCTGTGCTCATGCACGCGGCTTATAGACCCGGCGACCGGGGCGGAGAAGGGTGTCAGCCACGCAGCCGGTCGGCAAGGCGCAGGGCCAAGGCGACAATGGTCAGGGTCGGGTTGGCGTGGCCGCCGGACGGGAAGACGCTGCTCCCGGCGACCCAGAGATTGGCCGTACCGTGGACGCGGCCATCGCGGTCGACGACGCCCGTCTTCGGATCGTCGCTCATCCGGGTCGTGCCCAGATGGTGCGAGGCGTCGGTGTAGGCGAGGGTCGCCGGATCACCGGCTTCGAGCCGGCCGACGCCGCGCTCGGCGAGTTCGCGACCGAGGACCTCATGGAGGCGGAGGAGCGAGCGGGGCACGGAGTCGGGGATGCGCCAGTCGACCACCGGGCGCGGCAGCCCAAGGGCGTCGCGCTCCTCGCCGAGCCGGACGCGGCTGTCCGGATCGGGCGGCTGCTCGCAGAAGGTGACCAGCACGCAGCGCTGCGCGCCCTTCGGCGGTCGGTAGCGGTCGCGCAGCGTGCTCACTGCGCGGAACGCCCAGTGCGGCAGGATCTCCTTGGGCGAAAGCTGGTAGATGAAGCCCTCGAGGCGGCTCTTGCCGACCGCGGAGAAGTCGAGCCGGCCGCCGGCATGGCCGCGCCGCAGCAGCACCTTGCCGACCTCGACCGCTGTCTCGTAGGTCCGGGCGACGTAGTCGGACACCTCGGATTCGAGTGTGCAGTAGTGGTTCAGCAGGCCCTCGCGGCGTTGCAGCTCAGGGGCCAGGGCGGTGCCGATCTGGACGCGTCCGTCGCGGAACGGCCGCCCGCGTAGCAGGGGGACGCGGCTGCCGGCGATCAGCTCCACCTTCCCGAACACCGCCCGCGGATGCTCCATGAAGAAACGGCCGACCAGCGGGCCGCCCAGCCCGGCCAGCAGCAACAGGCGCGCGTTCTCGATGCCACCGGCGGCCAGCACGACCCGCCGCGCGCGGACCACGAGCCGCGTGCCGCCGAGCGTCGCCAGCTCGACACCGGTCACCGAGGTGCGCGCGGCGTCCAGACGCAGGCCGACGGCGTTGGCGCGCAGCAGCGTGCGAACATTGCCCGCACGGCGCAGCTTCGGCCCATGCACGACGCCGAAGCGCATCGGCCGGCGCGCCCAGACGGAGACGGTCGGCACCAGCCGGCCGCTGGCGAACAGCGCGGCCTCGCTCGGTCCGAGCCGCTCGCGCCACCGCGCCGGTGCGAAGCAGCCGGCGTCGGGCAGGCCCAGCAGCCGCGCGGCGGCGTCGTGCCAGGCAGCGATCTCGGTCTGCCCGATCGGCCAGGCCGAGCCGGGCACCCAGTCGCGACGGGCGAGGTCCTCGGGCCACAGCAGCATGTTGCGCCCGGCCCAGAGATTGCTCGTCCCGCCGAACTGGCGGGCGCGGTTGAGATAGTTGGGGCGCAGCGGGTAGCCGACGCTGCGCGCCTCGTGCAGCGCCTGGGTGGCGGCGTCCGGGCGCAGATCCCCACCCTCGACGAGCAGGACGTCGACGCCGCTCTCGACCAGCGCGCAGGCGAGCGAGATGCCGGCTGGACCGGCGCCGACGATGCACAGATCGGCGTCGAGCGCGGTTCCGGCTGGCAGAGTCCGCGCGTCGATCGGCCTCATGTGGCCAGCGCGTTGGCGCGGACGACGGCGGCGTAGTCGGCGGCGGTGGCCCGCGGCCGGCGCACCTGGGTCGCGTAGTCGACCTCGAACAGGCCGAACCGTGGGCCGAAGCCGAGCGCCCATTCGTAGTTGTCGATCAGCGACCAATGGAGGTAGCCGACGACCGGCAGGCCGGCGCCCACTGCGGCGGCGAGTGCGCCGAGATGCTCGGCGAGGTAGGCCCGGCGCACCGCCTCGTCCTCGGTCGCGATGCCGTTCTCGGTGATCAGCAGCGGCAGGCCGTGGCGGGCTAGGGCGCGGAGCACCTCGGTCAAACCCTGTGGCCAGACCTCCCAGCCCATGTCGCTGAAGCGACGGGCCTCGCCGGGTCGTGGGCCGAGATCGTCCTCGCCGAGCAACACGGCCCGGCCGCGCGGTGCCCAGCGCACCACCGTCCGGCAGTAGTAGTTGACGCCGATGAAATCGAGCCAGCGCCGCGCCGGCCGGCCGATCAGGTCGAACAGGAGCCCGTTGAGGCCGTAGTCCCGGGCACGGGCGGCGAGGCGGTCGGTGATGCGTCGGGGATCTGCCGGGACGACGTAGGGCGTGCTGTGGGCGAGGCCGACCTGCGCGTCCGCGCGGTGCGTGTGGAGGATGGCGTAGGCGCGCCGGTGCGCCTCGGCCATCGCGCGCATCGCGCGCAGGCTCGCGAGCCACTGGCCGTGGACACAGGGCGGCCAGTCGCCCGTGACGTAAGCGTGCTTGGCGTAGACGGTGGGCTCGTTGATCGTCAGCCACCAGCGGATCTCGCCGGCGAGCGCCGCGGCGACCCGCTCGACATGGGCGGCGAAGCGGTCGGCCGCGTCGGCCGCGAGCCAGCCGCCGCGGTCGGTGAACCAGGCCGGGGCGACGAAGTGATGCAGGGTCGCGATCGGCTCCAGCCCGCGCGTCCGCATCGCTGCCACCATCCGCCGGTAGTGGTCGAGAGCGGCGATGTCGCACTGGCCGGGCTCCGGCTCGAGCCGCGCCCACTCGATCGAGAAGCGGTGCGCGTTCAGGCCGAGCTCGCGGGCGAGGTCGAGATCGGCCTCGTAACGCTCGAGATGACGGCATGCGGAGCCGGAGCGGAACGGCAGCCGGCCGGCCTGCTCGTAGGCCCACCAGTCGCTGTGCCGGTTGTCCCCCTCGACCTGATGCCCGGCCATGGCCGAGCCCCAGAGGAACCCCTCGGGAAAACGAAACGCTGTGCTCATCGAACGCTTGTCGGGCCTGCAGGCGGCGCGACATCTACCAGTCGCGCGAGGTTCCCGAAAAGGAGCAAGCTTGCCTCCGATGCCGCCGGCGACACGCTGATGCGCAGGGCCCAGGGCATCCAGGCGATGGCGCTGCAGACCGGGGCGCACCTGCTCGTGACGCTGGCCGGCTACCTCACCACGGTGATCCTCGCCGCAGGACTCGGGCCGACGCTGTTCGGCGCCTACAGCCTCGTTTACGGGACGCTGCTCGCGACCGAGGTGATCGGCCGCCTCGGGCTGCCGGCGGCGCTGACTCGGCAGATGGCGGCCGCCGGGGTTCAGGCGCCCCGTATCGCCGGCGGCGGGCTGCTCCTCGGGACCATCACCTATCTCCTGCTGTTCGCGGGCTTCTGGCTCGGCGCGCCGGCGCTCGCCGCGGTGCTCAACGTCACCGACGGGGCTCACCTGTTCCGCATCGCCGCCCTCGACATTCCATTCTACTGCCTCCTCTTCGTCGGCAATGCGATCTTGAACGGGCGGCAGCGTTTCGCCGCCGCGGCCCTCGTCACCGCGATCTACGCGCTGGCCAAGGCGGTGGGCATCGTCGGCCTCGCTTGGTACGGGATCAGCATCGCTGGGGCGCTCGTCGTCAACGCCGCAGCGTCGGCGATCGGCCTCGCCGTCGCCGCTTTCACCGCCCGGAGCGAGGTCGGCCCGCCGGCCGGAGCCGCGATGCGCGCGACCGTCCGCCTCGCGCTGGCCCTCTGCGTGCGCGGCGTGGCAAGCCAAGTGCTCGCGGTGATCGGCCTCTGGGCGCTCGGCGTCGGCGCCGCCCTCGTCCCGCCCGACGCGGCCGGCCAGTACGCCGCCGCGCAGTCGATCGGGCGCCTGCCGATCATCCTCGCACTCGGCTCGGGAAGCGTGGTGGTCGCCAGCGTCGCCGCGGCGCTGGCCCGCGGCGCGCCCGACGAGGCCCGGCAGGTCCTCGTCGACACCATCCGTCTCATGCTCATGCTGCTGCTGCCGGCGGCTGCGGTGGCGGTGGTCGACGGGGCGACCATCACGACGCTTCTGTTCGGCCCCGCCTACGCTGCGGCGGGACCGCTGCTCGCCGTGCTGTTCATCGGCCAGGGCATCGGCATGACGCTGCTCCTGGTCCACAGCGCGGCGCTGGTCGGGCTGGGCGCCATGGCGGCGCTGCTGCGCGCCAACCTCGCGGCCCTGGCGGTGACCGTCCTGCTCCTGCCGGCGATCCTGCCGCTGGGCGCGATGGGCGCGGCGCTGGCGACGGCGGCGGGGTGCCTGACCGGCGTGCTGCTCGCCGGCGGAGCGGTCCGGCGCGCGCTCGGCGGTTGGCTCGCCCCCGGCGATCTCGGCCGCCTCGTAGCCACCAGCGGCGCCGTCGCGCTGCTCGCTTGGTCCCTGCCGGGCCACGGTATCTGGCTGCTCGCTGAACTCGCCGCGCTGGGCGTCGCAACGGTGCTGATGCTGATCGCCGTCGGCCTGATCCGCGTGGGCGAACTGCGCCGTCTTGCGCGCCGCCAGCCAGAGCCCGCCGTGTCGACGCGCTGACGCGGGGGTTGTTGCGGCTCACGGCTCGCTGCGCTGTGGACCGGGACGGTTCCCCTCGTCGTGGCGGATCACACTTGGCACCGCCGGTAGCCCGGACCCGGGTCGGACGGTCCAGAGCTCGTAGGTGGGCGCGAACCGCTCGGTCAGCTCGAACGAGCCTAGATGCAATTCCACCAGTCCGAGCCGTCGCCGCGGCCGAATACCGGCGAGCCGCACGCGCCGCAGAGGTCGCCACCGGTGGTGCGGCGATCGCCGGCCGTGACTGCGCTCAGGCGGTCTGCAACCGCGTTGCGGCGGGCGCGCGCTGTGGCGCGGCCCGCGGCCGCCGTTGCACGCAGCCGTCGAGGATCGCGGCGGCCAGCTCGACGCCCGACGGCGCGCGATCGAGCGGCACCGGCACATCGGCGTCGCCGACCACCCAGCCGTGGCTGCGATGGTCGCCGCTGCGCCCGGAGCTGGTCCGCCGGCCCCGCGGCCAGCGCAGCGTGGCGCCGCCGGCGAGGCGCAGACCGACGCTGTCGCCGATCCGCCGCTCGCGCCACTCGACGGCGAGGTCGGGCAGGTAGGGCCGGAACGGCGCGTCCGGCGGCACCAGCTGATCGACGAAATTGACGCGCGCCACGATCGGCTCGCCGGTCTCGAGGTCGGTCACCGCGGTCAGCCGCGCCGCCAGCTCGGCGCAGAGATCCTCGTACTCCGCGCCTGGCTCGACGATGCCGAGAGGCTCGCGCCCGGCGAGATTGATGCGGACCAGTCCGCCGGTCTCGCTTGGCAGCGCGAAGAAGCGGGTCGACGACCAATGGTGCATGCGCGCCGACCAGACATCGCGCAGGACATCGGCAATCGCCGGCGGCATCAGCCGCGAGGCGTTCAGGACCAGCGGCGAGCGCCGCAGCCCGTGGGCGCGGGCGCGCAACGAGCGACGCCGTCGCGCCTCCGGCTGACCGTCCAGCAGCCGTGGCAGCAGATCGTTCCACCCCGGGTTCGGCCCCATCCCGTGCAGCGCGAACGCCGCCAGGCGCGCCCCGGGCGGAGCTGCGGCGGCGATCCGACCGACCGCCCGGTCAGCCGCCGCGTAGACGTCATCGAGCGCCCGATCCAGGGTACGGATCTCCTCGGGCGCGAGCCGGCTCCGGTCGATCTGCGACAGATCCCATAGATAGTGCCCGACGCGATGCGGCGCGCCGAGTGCGAGGAGCATCAGATCCGGGCGCTCGCGGCGCAGGATCCACTCGGCCACCCGCGCGATCTGATCCAGTGCCGCAAGGGCGAGGCGATGCAGCCGGCGGAGCTCGCCGCTCTGCTGCGGCCCGTAATGCTCCGGGGGCATGACCGGCGGGCCGAACCGGGCGGTCAGCTCGCCGAGCAGCGTTGCCGGTCGCACCTCCAAGGGGTGGCGGTCGTGGGCCTGCCAGCCACCGAGAAACACGCCGTCGAAGGTCGGCCCCGGATCGCGCACATGGGGCACGTCGATGAGCGCCAGCCGCAGGCCCGCATCGGCGAGTGGCTGCCAGAACGGCTCCAGCCGCAGCCAACTGGGATCGGCGCACTCCAGGCGGCCGTGCTCAGGCCGCCAAACCTTGCTGAAATACCAGCCATGGTCACCGACCGGCCGGCCGTTGACGAACGACCGCCAGACACTCTGATGCAGGCCGGGCACGTCGGGCGCCAGCCGGGTAAGGCCACCGGTGCGGGCGAGCCTCGCGAGATTGGGCAGGTCCCCCTGCCGCAGCCGCAGGCGCAGCTCGACAAGATCGAACGCGTCGAGGCCGATCCAGATCGACGAGCCGCTCGCGTGCATCCGGCCACCCCGATACGCCAAGACCCACCACGATGCTGCCCAACGCAAGCGGTGGGTCAAGACACGGGGCTTATCGCCTACGATGCCTTAAGAAAATCACTCCTTGGGTGTGTCCTGGTGGTCAGGTCTCCCGGCGCTCGCGCGCGAGCGCCGCGATGCGCAGCCGCAGCGCGTTGAGCCGGATGAAGCCGTGCGCGTCCTTCTGGTCGTAGACCGTGTCGGCCTCGAAGGTGGCGAAGTCCTGGCTGTAGAGGCTGTTCGGGCTCTTGCGGCCGACCACGCTCACGGTGCCCTTCAGCAGCTTGACCCGCACCGTACCGCTCACATGCTCCTGGCTCTTGTCGATCAGCGCCTGCAGCATCTCGCGCTCGGGGCTGAACCAGTAGCCGTTGTAGATCAGCTCGGCGTAACGCGGCATCAGCTCGTCCTTGAGGTGCGCCGAGGCGCGATCGAGGGTGATGCTCTCGATGCCACGATGCGCGGCAAGCAGCACCGTGCCGCCCGGGGTCTCGTAGACCCCCCGCGACTTCATGCCGACGTAGCGATTCTCGACGATGTCGAGACGGCCGATTCCGTTGGCGCCGGCGAGATCGTTCAGGCGGCTCAGGAGCTGCGCCGGAGACAGCGCCTCGCCGTCGAGCGAGACCGGATCGCCGCGCTCGAAGCCGATCTCCACGTAGGTCGGCTTGTCGCGGGCCAGCTCCGGGGCGACCGTGCGGGTGAACATCTCCTCGTCCGGCTCCTGCCACGGATCCTCCAGCGCGCGACCCTCGTAGGAGATGTGAAGGAGATTGGCGTCGGTGCTGTACGGCGGCTCGCCGCGCTTGCCGCGTGGAATCGGGATCTGGCGCGTCTCGGCGTAGTCGATCAGCTTCTCGCGCGAGTTCAGATCCCATTCGCGCCAGGGGGCGATGATCCGGATATGCGGGTCGAGCGCGTAGCAGCCGAGCTCGAAGCGGACCTGATCGTTGCCCTTGCCGGTGGCGCCGTGGGCCACCGCGTCGGCCCCGACCTCGTGCGCGATCTCGATCAATCGCTTGGCGATCAGCGGGCGGGCGATCGAGGTGCCGAGCAGATAGGCGCCCTCGTAGAGGGCATTGGCACGGAACATCGGAAAGACGAAGTCGCGGACGAACTCCTCGCGGAGATCCTCGATGAAGACCTGCGTCGCGCCCATCAGCTCGGCCTTGGCGCGTGCCGGCTCCAGCTCCTCGCCCTGGCCCAGATCGGCCGTGAAGGTCACGACCTCGCAGCGATACACGTCCTGCAGCCAGCGGAGGATGACCGAGGTGTCGAGCCCACCGGAGAAGGCCAGCACCACGCGCTTCACGCTGCCGCTCATCGCCAAACGCTCCATCTGCGAGAAGGGGTGACCGAAGTCGAACGGCGCCGGACCGCCCATCGTCGGGGCGGTGGCAGCGGCGCCGTCAGGCCGAGGTGTCGATGGTCCGTCCGCGCTCGAGTTCGCCCGCCTCGGGCGCAGCCGCACGCGTCTCCGCCGGTGCCGGCGGCGCCTTCGCCACTCCGACCATCGCGGCCCGCAGCAGGCGATCGCCGATCACATAGCCTGGCGCCAGCACCTCGGCGACCGAGCCGGCCGCCACCTCCTCGGTCGGCACCTCGAACATCGCCTGATGCAGCTTGTGATCGAAGCGCTCGCCGCGCTCGGGCTGGACCTTGCGGATCTTGTGCCGCTCGAAGGTGGCGAGGAGGGCCTTCTCGGTCATCTCGACCCCGGCGACGAGGTTGCGCAGCGGCTCTGGAAGGTCGCCTTGTGGGACGCTCTCGATCGCGCGGCGCAGATTGTCGGCGACTTCGAGCAGCTCACGCGCGAAGCGCGTCACCCCGTAGGTCTGCGCCTCCTCGATCTCGCGGCGCGTCCGCTGCCGGAGGTTCTCCATCTCCGCCAGCGTGCGCAGCAGCCGGTCCTTGACCTCGGCGAGCTCCTCCTCGGCCGTGGGAGCCGGCGCCGCCGCCTCGGCCGCCGCCGCGAGAGCCTCGGCCGTCGCCGCGTCGCCCGTGGCGGGCTTGTCCTCGGTATCGCTCATGCCCCGATCTCTCTTTCGCCGCCCAGCAGCCGGCTCACCACCCGAGCCGTGTAATCCACCATCGGAATGATCCTCGCATAGTTCATTCGGGTCGGCCCGACCACGCCGATCGCGCCGACCACCGCGGGCGCGCGTCCGTCACCGGACCCGGCGCGGTAGGGCGCGATGATCGTCGAGCAGCCGCTCAGGCCGAACAACTCGTTCTCGGCGCCAATGAAGATCTGCACCCCCTGGCCGGCCTGGGCGAGGTCGATCAGCCGCAGCAGGCTCGTCTTGGTCTCCAGCACCGCGAACAGGTTTCGGATCCGCTCGAGGTCGACGAGGCTCGACACGTCCTCGAGCAGCTTGGCGTGGCCGCGGACGATGAGGAAGCCGGCGTCACGCTCCGGACTCGATGCGCCCGACCATGTGGCAAGGCCGGCCGAGACCACCTTCTGTGTCAGCTCGTCGAGCTGCGCCCGCTGCTCCTCGATCTCGCGCTGGATCTGCTGGCGCGCCTCGGCGAGGCCGCGGCCGGCGAGCCGGGCGGTCAGATAGTTGCCCGCCTCGACCAAGGTCGAGGCCGACATGCCGAGCGGCACCTCGATGACGCGGTTCTCGACCAGGCCGTTGTCGGTGACGACCACGACCAGCGCGCGGCCGGGCGACAAAGGCACGAACTCGACATGCTTGAAGGGACGGTCGACGGTGGGGGCGACGACCAGCCCGGCATAGCGCGAGAGGCCTGAGAGCGCCTCGGAAGCGTCGGCGAGGACCGCTTCCATGCTCCGCCCCGAGCCGGCGCACCGGCTCTCGATGCCGGCGCGCTCCTCCTCGGTCAGCGCGCCGACCTCGAGCAGCCCGTCGACATAGAGGCGCAAGCCCGCATCGGTCGGCACCCGGCCGGCCGAGGTGTGCGGCGCCATCAGCAGCCCCGCATCCTCGAGGTCGGCCATGACGTTGCGGATGGTCGCCGGCGAGAGCTGGTCGTCGAGACGTCGCGAGATCGTCCGCGAGCCGACCGGCTCGCCCGTCTGCACGTAGGCGTCGACGATCCGCCGGAAGACTTCCCGCGACCGGGCGTTGAGCTCGACGATCATCAGCTTGGCGAGGGACGGGTCCGACAGCGTGGCCGCTATGTAGGGAGGGGCGCAGGTAGCGTCAATCGGACGGGGAGCCGTGCGTTGATCGGGGTCGTCGTCGCCGCGGTTGGCTGATAGGTAACAGGCTGCGGGTCGGGAGCGGGAGCGGGGCCGACAATGCGTCTTACCGGCATCAGGGTGTTCCGGGTCGAGCTGCCGCTGCGCGAAGGCCGCTACGCCTGGTCGGGCGGCAAGTCGGTCGACGTGTTCGACAGCACCGTGGTGGCCCTCGACACGGACGCCGGCCTCACTGGCTGGGGTGAGGTGTGCCCGCTCGGGCCCGTCTACCTGCCCGCCTATGCCGCCGGCGCGCGCAGCGGCCTGGGCGAGCTGGGACCGCAGCTCCTCGGTCTCGACCCCACCGACCTCGGCGTCCTCAACCACACGATGGACCGCGTCCTGAAGGGGCACGCCTACGTCAAGTCGGCGATCGACATGGCGGCGTGGGACCTGCTCGGCCGCGCCTGCGGCCGGCCTGTGGCGAGCCTGCTCGGCGGGCGTCATGGCGAGGCGGTCGAGCTGTACCGCGCGATCTCGCAGGATCGGCCGGAGGCCATGGCGTCGCGTGTCGCGGGCTATCGCGCCGAGGGCTACCGGCGCTTCCAGCTCAAGGTCGGCGGCGATCCGGACACCGACATCGAGCGGATCCGCGCGGTGCGCGCCGTGCTGACGACGGGCGAGGTGCTGGTCGCCGACGCCAACACCGGCTGGCTCCCGCACCAGGCGCTACGCGTCGTGCGCGCGGTGCGCGACGTCGACGTGTACATCGAGCAGCCCTGCGCCACCTTCGAGGAGTGCCTCGCGGTCCGCCGGGCGACCGACCACCCGTTCGTCCTCGATGAGAGCATCCAGGATCTGGGCGTGCTGCTCAGGGCACTGGAGCTCGGTGCGATGGACGTGGTCAATCTCAAGATCAGCAAGCTCGGCGGGCTCACCCGCACGCGGCTGCTGCGCGACGTTTGCGTCGAGCGCGGCATCGCCATGACCCTCGAGGACAGCTGGGGCGGCGACATCGTGACTGCGGCGATCGCCCATCTCGCCCACAGCACGCCCGAGGCGCTGCGCTTCTCGGCGACCGATTTCAACAGCTACGGCACACGCGAGGTCGCCCGCGGGGCGCCACGGCGCGAAGGCGGGGTCATGCGCGCCGGCTCGGCGCCCGGTCTCGGCGTCGAGCCGCTCGAGGACGTGCTTGGCCCGCCGGTCCTGCATTTCCGAGGAGGAGAATGACGATGAACGGGCATCCAGCCTGGGCCGGGGTGTTCCCGGCGGTGACGACGCAGATGCGGGACGACGAGAGCGTCGATCTCGACGCCACCGCGCGGCATGTGCGCTGGCTGGTCGACGAGGGGGTGCACGGCCTGATCATGCTGGGCACGGTCGGCGAGGCCTGCTCGCTCGAGCCGGCCGAGAAGCTCGACGTGCTCAAGGCGGCACAGGAGGCGGCCGAGGGACGTGTGCCGGTGCTGTCCGGCGTTGCCGAGTACACGCCGCGGCTCGCCTGCCGCCACGCCGAGGCCTGCGCCAGGCTCGGCATCGACGGGCTGATGGTGCTGCCGCCGATGGTCTACCGGAGCGATCGTAGCGAGACCCTGGCACATTTCCGCACTGTCGCGGCGGCGACCGAGCTGCCGATCATGATCTACAACAACCCGGTGACCTACGGCGTCGACACGACGCCCGAGATGTTCGTCGAGCTGGGCGACGTGACCTCGATCGTGGCGATCAAGGAGAGCTCGGACGACGTCCGGCGGATCACCGATCTGCACAATGCTACCGGCCGGCGCTACCTGCTCTTCTGCGGTGTCGACGATCTCGTATTGGAGAGCCAGATGCTCGGCATCGCCGGCTCGGTCGCCGGTCTGGTCAACGCCTTCCCGGTCGAGACGCTCCGCCTCTGGCAACTCGGCGCCGCCGGGCGGTTCGCCGAAGCGGTCGAACTCTACCGCTGGTTCGCCGACCTCCTCCACCTCGACACCAAGCCCAAGCTCGTCCAGTACATCAAGCTCGTGCAGGCGCTGGTCGGACGGGGCTCGGAGGTGTGCCGTGCGCCGCGCGGACGGATCGTCGGCGCCGAGCGCGAGATGGTCGAGCACATCGTACGCAAGGCCCTGGCGGCGCGACCGGCGTTGCGCGATGCCGCCTGAGACGCCGGGCGGGGGCGTGCCCCGCCCGAGCCGTTGTCACATGGAGCGCGGGCCGCGTGGTCCGCGCGGCGGGTAGCCACCGGGGCCGCCGGGGCCACGGCGCTCGCCATAACCGCCGCCGCCACCGCCACCACCCGGGCCACGTCCGTAGGGACTGCGCTCGCCATAGCCGCCGCCACCGCCACCCGGCCCACGGCCATAGGGGCTGCGCTCGCCGAAGCCGCCGGCGTCCTGGCGCGGCGGACGCGGACCGCGCGGCCCGCCACCGGGGCCACCCGGGCCGCGACCCGGACGGTCCTCGGCGACGCGCACCGCGAGCGGCCGGCTACCGAGCTGGTAGCCGTCCAGCTCGCGGATCGCCGCCTCGGCCTGCTCGGCGGTCTCCATCTCGATGAAGCCGAAGCCACGCGACCGTCCTGTCTCGTGATCGGTGGCGATCTTGGCGTAGACCACGTTGCCGTGGGCTCCGAACAGGCTCTGCAGCTCCTCCACGGTCGTGGTGAAGGGGAAGTTGGCGACGAACAGCTTACGCGACATAGAAGGCATCCAGGATCCGGGGCGTGGCGACGGAGTGCCGGTGCAAGGCCGGGGCGACGGACCACTCACGCTCCCCACCGATGGCCACGACGTGACGCGTGCTGCGGCCCGGGCGAACGGGACGTCGACGCCACCACGACGAATTGCCCGACAACGCCGACCAAGTCGGCGGCACCGGAGCGGTGCCATGCACGGAGGGGGACAAGAGCGGGCGTCGACCTTGAGCGGTGTACCGGTACGCGGGTGACTATACGGTCTGCGCAGCCGACGGGCGAGCGCAAAAATCCGTCAGGCCGACGCCGGTGCCGAGTCCTCCGGCTCGCGCTGCAGCCGCTCGGCCTGGGCGATGCTGGTCACGACCGGCGAGGCGGCGGCGCTGGTGCTGATGAATACGGTCGGCCCCTGGGCGGCGAGTGGCGGCGCCGCGCGCCGCGTCATGCGCCACAGCGCGAACCCGCCGATGGCGAGATGCATGGCGGCGAGGAACAAGGGGAAGCCACGACTGCCCAGTGCCTCCATGGCGAAGGCGGCGAGCGTCGGGCCCAGCGCACTGCCGACCGCGTTGACCAGCAACAGCGCGCTGCTCGCGCCAACCAGCTCGTCGCGGCTGAGGAAGTCGTTGATGTGCGCGACGCAGACCGAATAGAGCGGCAGCGACAGGCCGCCGAACAGGAAGAACATGACGAACAGTGCGCCGGGTGGCGGATCGACGGCGATGGCACCGACCACCGCGAGGGCGGCGAGAACGGTGACGACGGTCAGCACGGTGCGGCGGTCGAAACGGTCCGACGCGCGGCCGATCGGGTATTGGAGCGTGACACCGCCGAGGATCGCCAGCGCCATGAAGGTCGAGATGCCGGCGGTGCCGAGCCCGACCGCGCCGGCATAGACCGGGCCCATCGCGTAGAGGGCCGACTGCGCGAGGCCGATCCCGCCGATGCCGATGAAGCCGAGCGGCGAGACGCGATAGAGCTGGGGCAGGCCGAACGCACGGTGCGGCTCGATCGGCGGCGTCGGTCGGGCCGACAGGAGCAGCGGCAGGAGGGCCAAGGAGAGGAGGATCGAGGCGAGAATGAACAGGGTCTCGCCACGGGGGTCGGCGAGCGTCAGAAGAAACTGGCCCCCGGCGATCGCACCGAGCTGGACCACCATGTACACGGAGAACAGCCGCCCGCGGTGCTCGTTGCTGACCGTGCCGTTGAGCCAGCTCTCGGCCACGATGTAGATCCCGCACAGGCAGACGCCACTGACGAAGCGCAGCACGAACCACAGGCTCGGCAGGACGAGCAGCGCCTGGATCAGGATGACCGACGAGGCGAGCGAGGCCAGGGCGGCGAACACGCGGACATGGCCAACCCGGGCGACCAGCCGCGGCGTAACCAGCGCCCCGGCCAGCAGGCCCAGGAAGTAGCCGGACATGACCATGCCGATGACGGCGGTGCCGAAGGCCTCGAGGCTGGCGCGGACCGGCAGCAGTGTGCCCTGGAGACCGTGGCCGAGCATCAGGACACCCATGCCGAGCAGCAGGGCCCAGACGGAGCGGAGGGCGGTGATCATGCCCGGCCTGCGGCCTCCGGCGGCGTCGCCCCGAGCCTTACCCCGAAGCCATGCTGCTCCGCATCGGCCGATCGCATTCGCGCGCTGACGTGAGCCTGCGCCTCGGTATCGACACCGGCGGGACGTTCACCGACGCCGTGCTGCTCGACCCGGCCGAGCGGGTGGTCGCCACGGCCAAGGCGCTGACCACACATCACGATCTGAGCCTGGGCATCGGCGCGGCGATCCGTGCGGTCCGCGCGGAATGCGCTGGCCCGGTGGCGCTGGTCAGCCTGTCGACAACGCTCGCCACCAATGCGCTCGTCGAGGGCCGCGGCGGGCGCGCCGGATTGCTCCTGATCGGTCTCGACGAACGGGCACTGCGCCGGTCCGGTCTCGACCGGGCGCTCGCCGACACGCCGACGGCGCTCGTTCGCGGCGGGCATCGCGCGGACGGGCAGGAGCAGGCGTCGCTCGATCGTGACGCAGCCGCTGCGACCCTGGCTCGCTGGGCGGACAGTGTCGACGCCGTCGCGGTCTGCGGCCAATTCGCGGTCCGCAATCCGGCCCATGAGCGGGCCGTGGCAGCGCTCGCCGCGGCGGCAGGCCTGCCGGTCACCTGCTCGCATGAGCTCACCAGCGATCTCGACGCGCCGCGCCGGGCACTGACGACGCTGCTCAACGCCCGGCTTATTCCGGAGCTTCGGGCACTCCTGGCCGCCGTCACGGAGGAGCTCCAGGCCAGCGCCATCACCGCACCGCTCATGGTCGTCACCGGCGACGGCTCGCTGGTGGCGGTCGACGTCGCCGCGCGCCGTCCGATCGAGACGATCCTCTCCGGTCCGGCGGCGAGCGTCATCGGCGCCGCCTTCCTCAGCGGCGTGGCGGACGCCGTGGTCGCGGACGTCGGGGGAACCACGACCGACGTCGCGGTGCTGCGGGATGGCCGGCCGAGGCTGTCGCTCCAGGGTGCCTGTGTGGCCGGGTACCGCACGATGGTTCGCGCCATCGATGTGCGAACGGCAGGACTCGGTGGCGACAGCGAGGTGCGACGCGAGGGCGGCGCGCTCGTTCTCGGCCCGCGCCGCCTGCTGCCGCTCTGCCTGCTCGCGCAGCAGCATCCCGGGATCCGCAGCGAGCTGGAGCGGCAAGCAGCGCGTGGCCAGCCCCGCGAGCATGACGGTGCGTTCCTCCTGCGCCGGGTGGACCGGATCGACACGGCCAGCCTGGGCGCGAGCACCCGGCGCGCCTGGGAGCTGCTCGCCACCGGACCGGTCCCGATCGAGGAGATCGTCGAGCGGCAGCATCTCGGCCGCGCCGCGGCTCGGCTCGTCGACCGAGGTCTTGCGATCGCCGCGGGGTTCACGCCGACCGATGCCGCCCACGTCCTGGGTCGACAGCAGGGCTGGTCGGTCGAGGCAGCGCGGCTGGGTGCGGCCCTCGCGGCGCGGCGCCTCGGCCATGGCGAGGCTCCGTCGAGGTTCGCGCAGCACGTGCTGGACCTCGCCGGGATTCGCACCGGCGAGCTGCTCCTCGAGGCCGCGCTCGCCGCGGACGGGGAGGCCGCGGACGAGTTGACCACGGGACTGACGGGTCGGCTGGTCGCCCGCAGTCTGGCCGCGCCGGCCGGCAACGGCGAGCCAGCCAGCCTGGTCCGTGCCACCTTCAAGCTGGCCCTTCCGGTGGTCGCCGTAGGCGGCCCGGCACCTTTGCTCTACCCTGCGCCGGTCGCACGTCTGGGCGCGCGACTGATCGTCCCGCCGCATCATGCCACCGGCAACGCCGTCGGTGCCGTGGTCGGGCGGGTCGAGCGCTCGGCGCGGGTCACCCTGGCCAGGATCGGGGAACAGGTGTGGCGCGTGCATCTGCCCGAAGGCGGACGCGATGTCGCGGAGTTCGAGAGCGCCGTGGCTCTGGCCGAGGCCGCGGCGCGCACCGCGGCGCTGAACGCGGCGCGACTCGCCGGCTGCCCGGAGCCTACCCTCGTCGTCGAACGGAAGGAGGCCGCCTATCCCGACCACGCCGGGGTGCGGCATGTTCTGGGTGTCACGATCGAGGCGCGCGCGTTCGGCAGGCCGGCGCTGGGAGACCTCGCTCAGGGCCGCGGTCAGCGCCCAGGTGAAGCGTGCACGAACTCGGCGGTACGGCGGTAGAGCCAGACGGATGCTGGTGGGAAGTTGAGCGGGACCCAGCGGACGAGCTGCGCCTTGATGCCGAGCCGCCGTGCCGGGATCGGCACGATCGGCGAGTAGCTGTACTGCAGCACGAAATTGCCTGGGCGCTGGACGCGGAACGCCTGATCGATGATCGCGCGCTGGAACTCGAACGGCATGCCGACCATCGGCAGGCCCGAGATGACCGTGCCGACGTCGTCGATGCCGAGCTGCTCGAGGATCTCGTGCAGCTTGGTCGCGTCACCCTGGACGACGTTTGCGCCCGGCAGGCGGAGCCGGAGATGCTCGAACAGCGCGCGCTCCAGCTCGATCACCACCAGTCGGTCGCGCGGAATGCCGCGGTCGATCAGACCCTGGGTGATGGCGCCGGTGCCGCCGCCGAGTTCCACGATGTACTGCCCGGGCCGCCAAGCGACGACGTCGGCCACGGCGTGGGCGAGGTAGCGCGAGGACGGGATCACGGAGCCCATCGACTTCGGCGAGCGGAGCCATTGCCTGAAGAACAGCTCGCCTTCCTTGAGTGCCTTGCTTTGCTGCATTCGCCATCTCCGGTGCGATCGACACTGTCCGCCGCCGCACCGTTCCCGAACCCGACATCGTCTGCGAAGGGGCCCTGCCACCCCACCCCGAGAGGCCCTGGACCATAGCCTCGCCGGGCGCGGCAGGCAAATGCGGGCGCGCCACAGAGGGTCGATCAGATCATCCGCCCGAGATCGACCAGTGCACGCACGACGACGCTCATCATCGCCAGGTCGGGCTCGGCCGCCTGTGCCGCCTCGTCGAGCAGCGCCCGATAACGGTGGATGCCGTGCAGCCGACCGCCCAGCCAGTCGCGCACCGAGGCCGCGGCGGTGGCCGGATCGGGGCCGCCGACGCCGGCCGCCGCCGCCGCGCCGGTGAGTTGGCGGCGCACCTGCGAGAGCTCGTCCTGGAGCCCGACGATGGCCATGCGCTCCCAGCGCGATCGCGGGCTCATCGCCGCGAGGCGGGCTTCGAGGTGCCCCATGCCGAGCTCGCCGTCCAAGGCGCTGTAGGTCCTGGCGTGGCCGGCGAGGTCGTCCTGCGCCCCGCTCAGCGCCACAATGTCGCAGGCCGTCGCCAGATGCGGCAGCAAAGCGACGCGCCGCGCCAGGCTCCGGTCGATGCCCGGGCCCGCCCAGCGCTCGATCGCGGCGTTGAGCCGCTCCGCCTGGTCCGGCTGGAGCACCGTCTCCAGCGCGGCCGCGACCTGCGCCACGCCGGGGCCGAAGCGGCCGACCGCGTCGCGGATCACGAGCGGCCGGCCGAGCTGCGAGAGAAACCAGCGGCTGCCGCGGAACAGCGCGTGGCGTACCGCGAGCAGCATCTTGAGCTGCAGGTCGGCGGGCGCCGGTGCTGCCAGGGCCTCGATCTCGTGCCAGAGCGGCAGGAGCTTGAACGCGTCTCGGGTGATGACGAAGGCGAGCGCGATGTCGGCGAGATCGGCGCCGGTCTCGTCCTCGAGCTCGCTGACGAACACCTCGAGACCACGGTTGATGATGCTATTGGCGATCCAGGTGGCGACGATCTCGCGGCGCAGCCGGTGCTTCTCGATCGCCTGCGGAAAGCGCCGGCGCAACGGGCGGGGGAAGTATTTGGCGAGATCGCCGTTGAAATAGACCCGGTCCGGCAACTCGGTGCGGAGCAGGTCGTCGTACAGGGTCATCTTGCCGTAGGCGAGCAGCACCGCCGCCTCCGGCCGGGTCAGGCCGCGGCCGGCCTTGCGCCGCTCCGCCAGCTCGGCGTCGTTCGGCAGGCGCTCGAGCTCGCGGTCCAGTCTCCCCGCCGCCTCGAGCTTGCGCATCAGGGTCCATTGCGCGTCGAGCAGTTCGACGCCCAGCGTCTGGCTCAGGCTCAGGGCGAGATTCTGCAAGATGTTGTCACGCAGGACCAGCGTCGCCACCTCGTCGGTCATCTCGGCCAGGAGCTGGTCACGCTGCTTGATCGTCAGATCGCCGGCCTGGACGACCTCGCCCAACAGGATCTTGATATTCACCTCGTGGTCCGAGCAGTCGACGCCGGCCGAGTTGTCGATGAAGTCGGTGTTGATGCGGCCACCGTTCAGGGCGTAGGCGATTCTGCCCTTCTGGGTGAAGCCGAGATTGCCGCCCTCGCCGACCACCTTGCAGCGCAGCGTCTCACCGTCGGCGCGGATCGCGTCGTTGGCGCGGTCCTGGGCATCGGCGTGGCTTTCGCTCGCCGCCTTGACGTAGGTGCCGATGCCGCCGTTCCACAACAGGTCGACCGGCGCCCGCAGGATCGCGTGCATCAGCTCGAACGGCGTCGCCGCGTCGACGCTCGTGCCGAGCGCCCTTTGCGCGGCCGGGCTGAGCGGGACCGACTTGGCCGTGCGCGGCCACACCCCACCACCCTCGCTGATCAACGCCTTGTCGTAATCGTCCCAGCTCGAGCGGGGCAGTGCGAACAGCCGCTTGCGCTCGGCGAAGGAGAGCGCCGGATCGGGATCGGGGTCGAGGAAGATGTGGCGGTGGTCGAACGCGGCGACGAGCTTGATCTGGCGCGACAGGAGCATGCCGTTGCCGAACACGTCGCCGGACATGTCACCGATCCCGACGACGGTGAACGGGTCGGTGTCCGGGTCCATCCCCAGCTCGCGGAAATGCCGGCGGACCGACTCCCAGGCGCCGCGCGCGGTGATCGCCATGCCTTTGTGGTCGTAGCCGGCGGAGCCGCCCGAGGCGAAGGCGTCGCCCAGCCAGAACCCGTACTCGGCGCTGACGCCGTTGGCGATGTCGGAGAAAGTCGCGGTCCCCTTGTCGGCGGCGACGACGAGATAGGGATCGTCGTCGTCATAGCGCACCACGTCGCGCGGCGGGACGATCTGCGCTTGGACGCTGTTGTCGGTGATGTCGAGCATCCCGCGCAGCAGCGTCTTGTAACAGCGGATGCCCTCCTCGAGCAGGGCGGCGCGGTCCTTGGGCGGTCGCTTGACGATGAACCCGCCCTTCGCGCCGACCGGCACGATCACGCTGTTCTTGACCATCTGGGCCTTCATCAGGCCGAGGATCTCGGTGCGGAAGTCCTCACGCCGGTCGGACCAGCGCAGCCCGCCGCGCGCGACCTTGCCGCCGCGCAGGTGCACGCCTTCCATCCACGGCGCGTAGACGAAGATCTCGTAGGCCGGGCGGGGGCGGGGCATGCCCGGCACGCGCTGCGGGTCGAGCTTCACCGAGAGGTAGTCCTTGCCCGCGCCGCTCGCCGGGTCGTGCTGGAAGGCGTTGGTCCGCAAGGTGGCGTCGATCAGCTCCAGGTAGCGCCGCAGGATCCGGTCCTCGTCGAGGATCTGCACCTGCTCCAGCCCGACCAGGATTTCGTCCTTGAGCGCTGCGGCGCGGACCGAACGCTCGCCGTCGCGCGCCGGATCGAAGCGGGCCGCGAAATAGGCGGCGAGGCCGCGCGCGACCGCCGGGTTCGCCACGAGCGTCGCCTCGATGTAGGCTTGGCTGAACGGCGAGCCGATCTGCAGCATGTACTTGCAGTAGGCGCGGAGCACGGTGATCTGCCGCGCGTCGAGCCCCGCGGCCAGGACCAGGCGGTTGAAGCCGTCGTTCTCCAGCCGCTCGTCCCAGACCTGGGCGAACACGTCCTGGAAGGAGAGGCGGATGCGGTCGAGGTCGACGGCCCCGCCGACGAGCGGGCGCAGGGCGAAGTCGTGCATCGCGAACCAACCGCCGTCGGGCAGGCGGATCGTGTGGCCCTCCTCGGTCAGCACCTGCAGGCCCATGTTCTCGAGGATCGGCAGGACGTCGGAGAGCAGCACCGGTTGCCGCGGGCGGATCAGCTTGAAGCGCAGCTCGTCGGCCGGGCTCTCGATACGACGGTAGAGCGTCATGGCCAGCCGACTGGCATCCTGGCCGTCGAGCGCGTCGAGCCGCTCGACGTCGGCGACGGCCGCGCGAGCGCTGACCCGCTCCTGGTAGGAGGCTGGGAAGTGGCGGCCGAAGCGGAGGAACAGGCGGTTCCCGTCCTCCTCGCCCTCGGCCTCGAGCAGGGCATCCTTGAGCTGATCGGTCCAGCCGTGGGTCGCCTCGACGAGCCGCGCCTCGAGCGCCTCGGCGTCGAGGTCGGCGGGGATGCCGTTGGGCGTGCGCACGACGAACAGGATCCGCGCCAGGACCGCCTCGGAGACCTGCGCCTGGAACTCGGTGTCGCGGCCGTCGAGCACCGCCTCGAGGATCGCCTGCATGCGCTCCCGCAGCGCGGTGTTGTAGCGCTCGCGCGGCACGTAGACGATGCAGGAGACGAACCGCCCGAACGGATCCGGGCGGACGAACAGGCGGATCCGCTGGCGGTCCTGGATGTGCAGGATCGCCAGCGCGATGTCGAACAGCCGCGCCTCGTCGGTCTGGAACAGCTCGTCGCGCGGGTAGGTGTCGAGGATGTTGGCCAGCGCCTTGCCGGCGTGTCCGGTCCGCGCGAAGCCCGAGCGTTCGAGGATCGTCTGCACCTTGCGGCGCAGCAGCGGAATCTGGCGCGGGTTGAGGTTGTAGGCGGCCGAGGTGAACAGACCGAGGAAGCGGTGCTCGCCGAGCACCTGCCCGTCAGCGTCGTAGCGCTTGATGCCGATGAAGTCGAGCCAGGTCGCTCGGTGCACCGTGCTGCGCGTGTTGGCCTTGGTGATGGTGAGCGGCTGCGTCGGGTCGGTCGCGCGGGCCCGTACCTCGACCGGCAGCGCACCGAAGCTGCGCGAGGTGTAGCCGGGCCTGCGGCCGCGCAGGATGCCCAGCGCCGGGCCGTCGAGCAGCATCGCCTCGCCACCGGTCGGGTCGGCCTGCAGCCGGTAGGCGCCGTAGCCGAGGAAGGTGAAATGGTCGTCGACCAGCCAGTCGAGGAAGGCACGAATCTCGTCGAGTTCGGCGGCGGGGACGCTGTCCGGCCGGGGGCGCAGCTCCGCCACGGCCATCGCCACGGCCCCGCGCATCTCGCGCCAGTCGGCGACGGCATGGCGCACGTCGCCCAGGACCCGGGCGAGGTCGGCCTCGACCGTGGCCAGCAGCGCCGGGTCGCTCTGCCGGTCGACCTCGAAATGCATGAAGCTCTCGGCCGTGCCATCCGTGGCGCTGCACAGCTGGCGAAGCTCGCCCTGGGCGTCACGCTCGCAGCGGACCACCGGGTGGATGACGAGATGGATGCCGAGCCCGTGGCGGTTCAGCTCCATGCCGACGCTGTCGACCAGGAACGGCATGTCGTCGTGAACCACCTCGACGACGGTGTGCGTCGACTGCCAGCCATGCTGCTCGATGTCCGGATTGTAGACGCGCAGCTTGGTCTCGCCCGGCTTTCGGCGCTGCCCGAAGCGGAAATGCGCCAGCGCCGAGCCGTAGAGATCGAGCACGTCGCGGGCGAGGATGTCGGCCGGCGCCACGTCGCGCCAGTAGCGCTGCAGGAAGGCCACGCCCATCGCCGCCTCACCCGGGGCGAGGCGCTCCTGGGCCAGGGCGACCAGTGCCTCGATGAGCTCCGCCTTCCGTTCCTCGGCGCGCGTCGCCATCCCGGTGCCTCCCCGAAGGATGAGCGACAACAAAGCACAGTCGCATTGCCGTTAGAAGGCAAACGCGGGGGCCGGGGATCAACCACAGAGGATGATGGCTGGCGTGCCCGACAGGATTCGAACCTGTGACCTTCGGCTCCGGAGGCCGACGCTCTATCCACTGAGCTACGGGCACAACCCAGCCGCGCTATAGCGCAGGGCGGACAGCTCGGCAAATGGCCCGGGCTCGCGTGCTGTGCAAGGCCGCGCTATCTTTTGCCGGGATCCACGCAGCGTCCGGAAGCCGCACGATGCCGCTCTACACCTACACCTGTCGCGAGCATGGGGAGTTCAGCGCCTGGGGCCGGCTCGCCACCTCCGAGGCGCCGGAGCCCTGCCCGACCTGCGCCGAGCCGGCACCTCGAGCGCTCGCCCGACCGAACGTCAGCCATGGCGAAAGTGGCGAGCCGGCCTGCTTCGGCGACGGCGCCTGCGCCAGCGGCGCCTGCGAGCGACCGGCACCGGGGGCGCATGTCTGCGGCGCGGGCTGCCTGCACTAGGCCCGCTCGGCGGCCAGCAGCTCGGCCAGGCTCAGCGCCAGCACCTCGGTCGCCTTGCGCAGGTCGGCGAGCGGCAGGCGCTCGTCGGCGCGATGCGCGTTGGCCTCCTCGATGCTGTGCGGGCCGGCGCCGTAGAGCACGACCGGGACGCCGCGCGCCGCGTAGTGCGGCGCGTCGGTGTAGAGCGGCACGCCCCTGGTGGTCACCGGCTCGCCCATGATCGCGCTGGCGTGGCGGCAGAGGATCGCCGCCGCGCGGCGGCTCTCCGGTCCCTCGACGAGCGGCTCGACGAGCAGGATGCGGCGGACCGTGACCCGCGCCTCGGGGTACGCCCGCGCGGCACCGGCGATCAGCTCGACCAGCTCGCGCTCGACCTCGGTCGGACTCTCCTCGGGGATCAGCCGGCGGTCGAGACGAAACGTGATCCGATCGGGGACGACGTTGGTGTTGATCCCGCCCCTGATGAGCCCGACGGTGAGCTGCGGGCTGCCGATCCCGGCGATGCTCGAGACCCGCCTGCTCAGCGTCCTGCGCCAGGCGTAGAGCGTGCCCAGCACATGCTGCGCCGCCTCCAGCGCGTCGATCCCGGTGAAGGGCATCGCCGCGTGCGCCGAGCGTCCATCGACCTGCACCTCGAGATGCAGGCAGCCATTGTGCGCGGTGACGACGGCGTAGGAGAAGCCGGCGGCGATCACGAGGTCCGGCCGGCTGAGGCCAGCGCGCATGATCAGGCCGGGACCGATGTTGCCACCGGCCTCCTCGTCGTAGGTGAAATGCAGCTCGACCGTTCCGGCGAGCGGCGCGCCGGATGCCCGGAGCGCCAGCAGCGCCCAGGTGTAGCTGGCGATGTCCGACTTGGAGACGGCCACACCGCGGCCGTACATCCAGCCATCGACGATCTCCGCGCCGTAGGGATCCTTGGTCCAGCCCTCGCCGGGCGGGACGACATCGCCGTGGGCGTTGAGCGCGATCACCGGACCGTCGCCGAAGCGGTGGCGGACGATCAGGTTGGTCGCGCTGATCATGCCGTTGGCCCGGGCCTGGTCGGCCGGCACCGGGTGACGCTCGACGGCGAGGCCCAGCCCTGCGAGCAGTTCGGCGGTGCGTGCGGCGTGGCGCGCGCAGTCGCCCGGCGGGTTGTCGGAGGGGACCTTGACCAGCTCGGCCAGGAAGGCCTGCTGCGCCGGCGCCTCGCGGTCGAGGAAGGTGTGGATGGTCTCGGCGGTCGACATGGACGGTCCTAGGGTGACGGGCCGCGATATTGGCGCAGGAAGGTGACCAAGGCGCGGACCGCGATGTCGACGTCCTGCGCGGTCACGCTCTCGGCCGGGTGGTGGCTGACGCCGCCGCGACAGCGCAGGAACAGCATGCCGATCGGGCAGAGTGCGGCCATTGCCAGCGCGTCGTGGCCGGCACCGCTCGGCAGGCGCCGCGGCCGGACACCGACCGCGGCCAGCGCTGCCTCGAGCGCCTCGATCAAGGCCGCATCGCAGACCGCAGCCGGCTCGTCGTAGGTTATGGTGTGGACGACCGTGAGGCGGCGTCGGGTGGCGATCGCCTCCGACGCGGCGAGGATGTCCCCGAAGGCGTCGCGGCGCTGCGCGTCGCGCGGGGCGCGCACATCGATGGTGAAGCGCGTCTCACCGGGAATGACGTTGACCGCCCCAGGCAGCGCCTCGATCCGCCCGACCGTGCCGACCAGATCGGCCTCGCCGGCGCAGCGCCGCTCGATGCCGAGAACGATCTCCGCGGCACCGGCCAGGGCGTCACGGCGTAGCGCCATCGGCACCGTGCCGGCGTGGCCGGCTTGCCCGGTCACGGTGAAGCCGGCCCGTGTGGCACCGTTGATGGCCGTGACCACGCCGAGCGGCAGGTCCTCCGCCTCCAGCACCGGCCCCTGCTCGATGTGCAGCTCGACATAGCCGAGCACGTTCTCGCGACGACGCGCGCAGGCGGGGATCCGCGCCGGGTCGGCGCCGAACGCGATCAGCGCGTCGCGGAGCGTCGTTCCCTGGTCGTCCCTGGCGTCGAGCGCCGCCGGATCGAAGGTCCCGGCGACCGCCCTGGATCCGTTCAACGTCCGCGGGAAGCGCACTCCCTCCTCGTCGCCGAAGGCCAGCACCTCCACGGCGAACGGCCGGCGCTGGCCGGCCCGGTGCAGCTCCGCCACCGCCTCGATGGCCGCGACGACGCCGAGATTGCCGTCATACTTGCCGCCGTTGCGCACCGTGTCGATGTGCGAGCCGAGGAGCAGCGTCGCCGCGCCGGGAGGAGCAGCCTCGTAACGGCCGACGACGTTGCCGGCCGCATCGAGATGCACGGCCATGCCGGCCTCGGCCATCCACCCGCCGACCTTGGCCACCGCCGCCTTGTGCGCGGGTGAGAGGTAGAGCCGCGTCAGCTCGCCCGCGACGTCGCTGCACGTGGCGAGCTCGTCCAGCCGCTGCATCACCCGCTCGCCTGGAGTTGTCATCATGGCCGCGTCGCGCCGCTGAAGGGATGTCGCGCCTGCCAATGCCGGGCGATCTCGATCCGACGGCAGATCCAGACCCGGTCGTGGCGCTGGACATGGTCGAGGAAGCGCTGCAGGGCGCCGATCCGGCCCGGCCGGCCGACCAGCCGGCAGTGCAGCCCGACCGACATCATCTTCGGCTTGCCGCGCCGTCCTTCCTCGTACAGGGCATCGAAGCTGTCCTTGAGATAGGTCTCGAACTGATCCGCGGCCGTGTAGCCGGCCTGGATGCAGAAGCGCATGTCGTTGGCGTCGAGCGTGTAGGGCACGACGAGCTGGGGCTTGCCCTCCACCACCGCCCAATAGGGCAGGTCGTCGGCGTAGGAGTCGGCGGCGTAGACGAAGCCGCCTTCCTCGACGACGAGGCGCAGCGTATGGGGGCTGCAACGCCCGGTGTACCAGCCGAGCGGGCGCTCGCCGGTAATCTCGCTGTGCAGGTGGATCGCCTCGCGCATCTGCGCGCGCTCTTCCTCGGGCGGGACGTGCTGATAGTCGATCCAGCGCAGCCCGTGGCTGGCGATCTCCCAGCCGGCCTCGCGCATCGCGGCGCAGGCCTCGCGGTTGCGGTCCATCGCCATGGCGACGCCATAGACGGTGAGCGGCAGGCGCCGCTCGGTCATGAGCCGCCAGACCCGCCAGAATCCGGCGCGACTGCCGTACTCGTAGATCGACTCCATGTTCATGTGGCGCATGCCCGGCAACGGCACCGCGCCGGTGATCTCGGACAGGAATGCCTCGGAGGCGGGATCGCCGTGGAGCACGCAGCTCTCGCCACCCTCCTCGTAATTGAGGACGATCTGCAGGGCGAGATGCGCCCCGCCGGGCCAGTCGGCGTCGGGCGGGGTACGTCCGTAGCCGACCATGTCGCGGGGATAGGCGCCGGTCATCGCGCGGCCTCGATCAACACGGCTCGGAAGTCGTTGACGTTGGTCAGCGTCGGCCCGGTGACGACGAGATCGTCCAGGGCCGCGAAGAACCCGTAGGCGTCGTTGGCGGAGAGGTGGTCCGCGGCCTTGTGGCCGAGGCGACGCGCCCGCTCGAGCGAGTCCGGCGTCACGACCGCTCCGGCATTGTCCTCGCTGCCGTCGATGCCGTCGGTGTCGCCGGCGATCGCCCAGACACCCGGCAGGCCCTGAAGCTGCAGCGCGAGACCGAGGAGGAACTCGCTGTTGCGCCCGCCGCGACCGCCGCTGCCGCGCAGCGTCACCGTCGTCTCGCCGCCGGACAGCAGCACGCACGGCGCGGGCAGGGGCTGGCCGTGGCGGCGCACCTGGGCGGCGATGCCGGCCATGACGCGTCCGACCTCGCGCGCCTCACCCTCGAGGCTGTCACCCAGGATCAGCGGCTTCACCTGCTGCGCGCGGGCGACCTCCGCCGCCGCCTCGAGGCTCGCCTGCGGCCGGGCGACGATGACCGTCGTGGCGGTGGCGAGGCGCGGATCGCCCGGCTTGGGTGTCTCCTCGGCGGCGCGATCGAGATGCGCCCGGACCGCCGGCGGCGGCTCGATGCCGTAGCGGGCGAGGATCGCGCGCGCGTCGGCGAAGGTCGAGGGATCGGGCACCGTCGGCCCCGAGGCGATCGAGCTCGGCTCGTCCCCCGGCACGTCGGAGATCAGCAGGCTCACGACCCTGGCCGGGTAGGCGGCGGCGGCGAGGCGTCCGCCCTTGATCGCCGAGAGGTGCTTGCGAACCACGTTCATCTGATGGATGTCGGCGCCCGAGGCGAGCAGCGCCTTGTTCACTGTCTGCTTGTCCGCGAGGGACAGCCCCTCGGCCGGCAGCGCCAGCAGCGCCGAGCCGCCGCCGGAGATCAGGCAGAGGACGAGATCGTCAGCGCCGGCGCTGCGGGCCAGGTCCAAGATGCGCTGGGCCGCGGCCTGGCCGGCCGCGTCCGGCACCGGGTGTGCGGCCTCGACGATCTCGATCCGCCGGCACGGGACGCCGTGCCCGTAGCGGGTGACGACCAGGCCCTCCAGCGGTCCCGGCCAGCGGTCCTCGACGACCTTGGCCATGGCGGCGCTCGCCTTGCCGGCGCCCAGCACGATCGTCCGGCCGCGCGGCGGCGGCGGTAGGTGCGGCGGCAGGATGCGCTCGGGCAACGCCGCGGCGATCGCGGCGTCCAACAGCGCGCGCAGGAACGCGCGGGGCTCCGCCATGTCCCAAGCCTTCTCCCGGTTGGCCCGCTGGATGATCCAGGCTCCGCCGCGTGGGCGGGCGCGTCAATCCCGGTTACGCGCCGGCGCCGATCTCGAAGCCGCTCGCGACCTCGACGGCGCGGACCAGCGCCGAATGGTCCCAGCCCTTGCCGCCGATCGCCTCGCAGGTGTTCATGAGCTGCTGCGCGCTGGCCGTGGCCGGCATGTGCACGCCGAGCGCGCGGGCGCTGGCCAGTGCCAGACCCAGATCCTTCTGATGCAGCTCGATGCGGAAGCCGGGGGCGAAGGTCCGCTTGACCATCCGCTCGCCATGGACCTCGAGGATCCGCGAGCTGGCGAACCCGCCCATCAGTGCGGCGCGGACCTTGGCCGGGTCGGCGCCGGCCTTGGCCGCCAGCACCAGCGCCTCGGCCACCGCCTGGATGGTGACGGCGACGATCATCTGGTTCGCGACCTTGGTCGTCTGCCCGTCGCCGTTGCCACCGACGAGCGTGATGTTCTTGCCCATCAGCTCGAACAGCGGCTTGACCCGCGCGAACGCGGCCTCGGGCCCGCCGACCATGATGGTGAGCGTGCCGGCCTTGGCGCCGACCTCGCCACCGGATACCGGGGCGTCGAGATAATCCGCCCCGAGACCGTTGACCCGCCTAGCGAAGTCCTTGGTGGCGAGCGGCGAGATCGAGCTCATGTCGACGACGATCTTGCCCGCGCCGAGGCCCGCGGCAACGCCGTCCTCGCCGAACAGCACCGCCTCGACGTCGGGCGTGTCGGGGACCATCGTGAAAGTGATCTCGGACTTCGCCGCGACCTCGCGCGGGCTGGCGCAAGGAATGCCGCCCTTATCCGTGAGCTCGGCTGGCACGCCGGAGCGGCTGTGGAGGTGGACGCGGTGGCCGCCGCCGATCAGGTGGCCGGCCATCGGCCGGCCCATGATCCCGAGCCCGATGAACCCGACATCGGTCATGACACGAAAGCTCCCCGTTGGATGGTTCGCGCGGCCGGTCTCAGCGTGCCGGTGCGGTCGCGGGCTGCGATGGCGACGGCGCGTTGATCACCGACCCGGACACGTCGTCGAGCGTGAGCGACGGGTCGAGGCAGAGGATCTCCTCGAACTCGGCGACGTTGTGGATCTCGGTGCCCATGGCGATGTTGGTGACCCGCTCGGTGATGAACTCGAGCACCACCGGCACCTGGTGTTCCTCCATCAGCGCCCGGGCGCGCGCGAACGCCTCCTTGAACTCGTTGGGGCTCTTGACGCGGATCGCCTTGCAGCCGAGCCCCTCCGCGACCGCCACGTGATCGACCCCGTAGCTGCCGACCTCCTCGTTGTTGATGTTGTCGAAGGCGAGGCTGACCTCGAAGTCCATCTGGAAGCCGCGCTGCGCTTGCCGGATCAGGCCGAGATAGGAGTTGTTGATGACCACGTGCAGGTAGGGCAGCTTGTGCTGCGCGCCGACCGCCAGCTCCTCGATCAGGAACTGGAAGTCGTAGTCGCCCGACAGGGCCACGATCTCGCGCTTAGGGTCGGCGGCGCGGACGCCGAGTGCCGCGGGCAAGGTCCAGCCCAGAGGCCCGGCCTGCCCGCAGTTGATCCAGTTGCGCGGCTTGTAGACGTGGAGGAACTGCGCCCCGGCGATCTGCGACAGGCCGATCGTCGTGACGTAGCAGGTGTCGCGCCCGAACTCCTCGTTCATCTCCTGGTAGACCCGCTGCGGCTTCAGCGGCACTTGGTCGAAATGCGTCCTGCGCAGCATGTGCAGCTTGCGGTGCTCGCACTCCTGGGCCCAGGCCGAGCGGTCCTTGAGGCGCCCGTCGCGGCGCCGCTCCGCAGCCACCTCGCAGAACAGCTCGAGCGCCGCCTTGGCATCCGAGACGATGCCGTAGTCGGGATTGAAGACCCGCCCGATCTGGGTCGGCTCGATGTCGACGTGCACAAAGCGCCGGCCCTTCGTGTAGTTCTCCACCGAGCCGGTGTGCCGGTTGGCCCACCGGTTGCCGATACCGAGCACGAAGTCGGACTTGAGGAAGGTCCGGTTGCCGTAGCGGTGGCTGGTCTGCAGGCCGACCATCCCGGCCATCAGCGGGTGGTCGTCGGGAATGCAGCCCCAGCCCATCAGTGTCGGGATGACCGGCACGCCGGTGGTCTCGGCAAAGCGCACCAACAGATCGCTGGCGTCGGCATTGATGATCCCACCGCCGGCGACGATCAGCGGCCGCTCGGCCTCGTCGAGCATCGCCATCGCCTTCTCGATCTGCCGCCGGGTCGCCGCGGGCTTGTAGGCGGGCAGCGGCTCGTAGGTGTCGATGTCGAACTCGATCTCGGCGGTCTGGACGTCGACCGGCAGGTCGATCAGGACCGGCCCGGGCCGCCCCGAGCGCATGAGGTGGAACGCCTGCTGGAAGACACGCGGGACCAGCCCCGGCTCGAGCACCGTCACTGCCCACTTGCTGACCGGCTTGGCGATCGCGGCGATGTCGACGGCCTGGAAGTCCTCCTTGTGCAGCCGCGGCCGCGGCGCCTGCCCGGTGATGCACAGGATCGGCAGCGAGTCAGCCTGGGCCGTGTAGAGCCCGGTGATCATGTCCGTCCCGGCGGGTCCCGAGGTGCCGATGCAGACGCCGATGTTGCCGGCCTTGGCACGGGTGTAGCCGTCGGCCATGTGCGACGCGCCCTCGACGTGCCGGGCAAGGATGTGGCGGATCGTGCCCTGGGCGCGGAGCGCCGCGTAGAACGGGTTGATGGCCGCGCCGGGAACGCCGAAGGCGACCGTCACACCCTCCCGCTCGAGCACGCGGACCGCCGCCTCGGCCGCCGTCATCCTCGCCATGGTTCCCTCCCTCGCGCTTGCCCGCCAGGGGCACTATGCGGCGCCGTCGCCCGCCGCTCAAGTCGCGACGGAAGCATTTCCGTATCGTGGAAGAACCGGCCTCTAGGCGTTCGCGGTCTCGGCCTGGCGGGTCGCCGAATGGCCGCCCAGCTCGAGCGAGATGGCCCGCGCCGCGGCCTCGACCAGCGCCCCGAGCACCGCCACGCGCCCTTCGGTGACCCGCGCGCAGGGGCCGGAGATCGACAGGCCGGCGATCGGTGCGCCGTGCTCGTCGAAGATCGGTGCCGCGACGCAGCGCAGTCCGACCGCGTGCTCCTCGTCGTCGACCGCGTAGCCGCGGGCACGGGTCAGCTCGAGATCGGCGCGCAACGCGCGCGGCGTGCGCAGGGTCCGGTCGGTCACCGCCGGCAGGCCGTGTCGCTCGAGGATCCGGGCCAGATCGCGGTCCGGCAGCCAGGCGAGGATCGCCTTGCCGACCCCGGAGCAGTGCATCCGCACCCGGCCGCCCGGCCGGGCGATCGCGCGCATCATCTCGCGGCACTCGACCTGCGTCATGCAGACCGCCTCGCCCTGGTCCTCGACGTAGAGGTTCACGGTCTCGCCGCTTTCCTCCATGAGCCGGCGCAGGCGCGGGCGGGCCATCATGACGACGTCGCGGGTGCGCACGAAGGCGTTGCCGACGGCGAATGCGCCCACTCCGACCTGCCACAGGTTTCCGACCGGATCGAAGCGGACGAAGCGATCCTGCTGCAGGGTGGTGAGCAGGCGATGCGCGGTCGAAGGGGCCAATCCGACCGTCTGGGCGACCTCGGTGAGGGTCAGGCCGTCATGGCTCGCGGCGATCGCGCGCAGCAGCGCCAGCGCCCGGCTGAGCGCCTGCACGTTGCCACCACGCTCGCCCGGCGGCGCAGGGACGCTCCGCATCCGTGTCTTGGCCATGCTTTCCGTATAGCGGAAAGCATCCCACATGCAATCGACGCGCTCAGTGCAGTCCCGCGCCGCGCAGTGCGGCCAGCCGTTCCGGCCCGAAGCGGTAGGTCCGGCTGCAGAACTGGCAGGTGACCGCGACGGCGCCGTCCGGCAGGCGCATCTCCTCGAGCTCGTCGGCCGCGAAGCTGCGCAGCACGTTGGCCACACGCGCCTCGTCGCAGCTGCACCCGTGGGTCAGCGCCAGCGGCGCGAACACCCGTACCCGCTCCTCGTGGAACAGCCGCCACAGCAGGTCGTCCGGCGGCAGTGCCGGATCGAGCAGCTCGTCGTCGCGGACGGTCTGCATCAGCAGCATCGTCCGCTGCCAGTCCTCGGTGCGCTCTTCGGGGCTCGTGGCACCGGCGCCGGGCATCGACTGCACGATCAGGGCACCGGCACGCCAGCTCCCGCTGCGCGGATCCTTGCCGAGTGCCGTGCGGATCCCCGTCGGCACCTGCTCCGAGCGGTGGAAGTAGGTGAGCATCGAGGCGGTCAACGTCGCCCCCGACAGCTCGACGATCCCCTGGTAGAGCTCGCCACCGGTCGCGGTCTGGTCGACGGTCAGCGCGAGCAGGCCGGTGCCGACCAGCGCCGGCCCGACCAGGGTCTCGTCCGCCGCCATCCGTGCGGCGTCGAAGCTGGCATAGCCGCGCATCCGCCCCTCGTTGGTGCAGTCGGCGACCATCAGGCCCACGGGCCCGTCGCCACGCACCTGGAGACTGAAGGAGCCGGCGAACTTCAGCCCACCGGCGAGGCCGCCGGCGAGCAGCAGCAGTTCGCCGAGCTGGGCCGACACCGCCGCCGGATAGGCGTGCGCGCGGAGGACCTGGTCGATGGTGGCGCCGAGCCGGACCAAGCGGCCGCGGAGCTGCGTGCGGTCGAGCTGGAACGGCCGCAGCAGATCGGTTCCGGTAGCGAGAGGCATGGCCCTCATGTGGCGAATGGGCCCGGCGAGGCAAGCCCGTCAGGCGGCCGCCAGCCGCCGGCAGGCGGCGTCGATCGCCGCCGTCGCGAGCCCGATCTCCTCCTCGGTGATGGTGAGCGGCGGCAGGAGCCGCAGGACGTTGTCGGCGGCGGCGACGGTCAAGAGCCCTTCCTCGCGCAGCGCCGCGGCCACATCCGCATTGCTCGGCAGGGTGCGGATCCCGGCGAGCAGACCCTTGCCGCGGACCTCGGCGATCACCGCCGGGTGCGCCTCGGCGAGCGCGCTCAGCCGAGCCCGCAGCAGCTCGCCCTTGCGCGCCACGTCGGCGAGGAAGCCGTCGGCCAGCATCACGTCGAGGACCGCGTTGGCCACAGCACAGGCGAGCGGGTTGCCACCGAAGGTCGAGCCATGGCTGCCGGCGGTCATGCCCGAAGCGGCGCGCGCGGTGGCGAGGATCGCCCCGATCGGGAAGCCGCCGCCCAGGCCCTTGGCGAGCGCCATCACGTCCGGCCGCGCGTTCGACCATTCGTGCGCGAACAGCTTCCCGGTACGGCCCAGTCCGCACTGCACTTCGTCGAAGATCAGCAGCAGGTCGTGCGCGTCGCACAGCGCCCGCAGTCCCTCGAGGCATTGCGGCGGCACCACGCGGATGCCGCCCTCGCCCTGGATGGGCTCGATCAGGATCGCGGCGGTCTCGGGCCCGATCGCGCGGTGCAGGGCCTCGTGATCGCCGAACGGCACATGGTCGAAACCTTCCAGCAGCGGCGCGCAGCCCTCGGTCAGCTTGGCGCTGCCCGCGGCCGAGATGGCGCCCATCGTCCGGCCGTGGAAGGCGCCCTCGAAGGTCACGATGCGGTACCGCTCGGGCCGGCCCGCCGCCCAGTGGAAGCGTCGGGCCAGCTTGATGCAGCCCTCGATCATCTCGGTGCCGGAGTTGCCGACGAACACCGTGTCGGCGAAGCTGTGCGCGACCAGCCGGTCGGCCAGTCGCTCGAGCGGCTCGATCCGCCACAGATTCGAGACGTGCCACAGTCGCGCCGCCTGGTCCTGGAGCGTGCGGACGAGGTGCGGGTGGCCGTGCCCCAGCCCGGTGACGGCGATCCCGCTCGCGAAGTCGAGCCAGCGGCGGCCGGCGGTGTCGACGAGCCACGACCCCTCGCCGTGGCTGAAGGTGAGATCGACCCGCTTGTAGACGGGCATGAGCGACGCGATCGGCGCGTTCTGCATGGGTGAGGTCCGGGCTGCGGGAGGAGCGGATCAGGTGGTGGGCGCGGCGATGCCGCGGCGCTCGCGGAAGCGGCGGCTGTCGACGGCGCCGCTCGATTCGGTGTCCTGCTCGATGTTACTGACGCTGCTGTAGCCGATCTCGGTCGACGCGTCGCGCACCGTGGCGAAGGCCACGCAATCGCGGCCGACCATCCCGACCCGCGCCGTGCCCACCGGAGCTCCCGTCACGCTTTCAGCTTGTAGCCGCGCTTCAGCATCTGCCAGGCCGCGAGCCAGAGCGCGACGTTGACGACGACCAGGGTCGCGTAGCCGGCCGGGATCGGGCCGTCGGCGTGCCCGGTGGCGGCCCAGCGCGCGGTGTCGATGGCGTGGAAGAACGGGTTGGCGAGGGCCAGGAGGTGCAGCGCCTCGGGCAGCGCCTCGAGGCTGTAGAAGGTGCCGGAGAGGAACGAGAGCGGCGTGATCACGAAATTGGTCACGCCGGCCATCTGGTCGAACTTGTCCGCCCAGATCGCGGCGATCAGCCCGAGCAGCGAGAGCATCGTCGAGGCGAGGAACAGGCTCGCCAGGAGCGCCAGCGGATGGGGCGGGAGAAGGGGCGCCACGGGGAGCAGCGCGAGCCACACCGTGCCGGCGACCAGCATGCCGCGGGTCACCCCGCCCATGACGATGCCGCAGGTGAGCTCGCCCGGACCCAGCGGCGGCATCAGGTAGTCGATGATGTTGCCCTGCATCTTGGCGATCATCACCGACGAGGAGGTGTTGGCGAAGGCGTTCTGCACGACCGCCATGACCAGGAGCCCGGGGGCGAGGAACTGAAGGAACGGCACGCCTGCCACGGTCCGCTCGGTCCCGCCCAGCGCCAACACGAAGACCGCGAGGAACATCAGCGTGGTGACCATCGGTGCCACCAGGGTCTGCATGGTCACCTTGAGGAAACGCCGCACCTCCTTGAGGTAGAGCGTCCAGAGACCGAGCAGGTTGAGATCGCCCCAGGTCCCGAAAGTGCTGCGGTCGCCGGCGAGCGGCGGACGCGCGGCATCGCGCGGACCGGTCATCGTCCGCTCAATAGTCGAGCCGCCATTCGACGCCGACGCCCGGCTGACCGCGCTCGGTGACGCTGGAGGTCGCGCGCAGGCTCGGTGTCAGCTCGACCTCGACCCGCGCCGCGCTCGTCCCGGCGGACACGCCCTGCTGCACCTCGACATAGACGCGATCGTCGATGTACTTGCCGGCCCGCAGGCTGGCGGCGTTGGTGCCGCTGTCGCCCGCGGTGCCGCCGGCATCGACGTCGAGAGTGTCGAGGCCGAGGCCGCGCCGCAGCTTGCCCAGGGCGTCGAAGCCGCCGCCCTCGAGCGTGGCGACCGCATTGGCCAGGCGCAGCCCCTGGAGCGGCGTCATCGACGCGGTGCCGCGGCGGAACAGGAGCTGGGCCAGCACCTCGTCCTGCGGCAACGGCGGCTCGCTGGTCAACTCGAGCCGGAAATCGTCGGCCGGGCCGGTCACCCGCACGATCGCGAGCAGCCCTGGCGCCTGCGCCGTGGCCTCGAGGTTGACCTCCGGAATGGGCGGCGTCGCGCCGGTAAAGGCGATCGTGCCCGTCGAGATGTTGAAGCGGCGGTCGAGGAAGTCGAGGAAGCCGCGGCGGTAGCGCAGCTCGCCGAGGACACGCGGGGCGCTCGCCTCGCCGGTCATCGTCAGCGCTCCACCCCATTCGGAGTCGAGCCCGCGGCCGCGAATGAACAGCCGCGCCGGCACCTCCACCCGCGCGTCGAGCCGCACCACGAAGGGCGGGCCGCGATCGGCTCGCGGGCCGGCCCCCGGGGCGATGCCTGAGCCGATCTCGATCACCTCGATGGTCGGAATGTCCGGGGCGCCGCCCTCCGGGATCTCCAGCTCGGCGCGGTTGATCTCGATGCGCGCCGTGAGGTCCGCGCTGGCGAGGTCACCGGTGACGCCGACCTCGCCCGAGGCCACGACGCGGCCCAGGTCGTTGCGCAGGACCTCCGCTGTGCGCAAGCGCAACGCCATCGTGTAGGACGACGTGCCGCCCGCTCCGATCTCGAGCTGGCCCGAGCCGTCGAGCGAGCCGTCGCCGCGCGTGGTGGCGTGCAGCTCGTCGATCCGCAACGTGTGCCCGGCAGCCACCAGGCGCAGCCGCACGTCACGGTAATCCAATCCGGTGAGCGCATCCTCGATCGAGGCCGGGCCGATCTCGACCTGCCCGTCGAGGCGCGGGGCGGCGAGGGTGCCGGACAGGCGCAGCCGTGCGCTCGCCGGGCCGTCGAGCCGCTGACCGTCGAGCGCGGCGAGGGCCGCCAGCCGATCGAGGGAGACGTCGGCCTCGAACGTACCCTCGAGCCGTCCCTCCGCAGGCAGGTCGACCACGAACGGCGTCAGCGACAGGCGCAGCGGTGCGGTGAGCGTGGCGACCGCCGGTCGGTCGGTGAGCTTGGCCAGCTCGAGGCGCGCGGTGAGCCTGCCGTCGGCGGCCCGCGCGTCGAGCGTCAGCGCCGCGGGCGGCACAGCGACGGCGTCGTGGTCCGCCAGCCGCAGCTCGGGGACGCGCAGCGCGAGATCCACTTGCGGCGTCGCCGGCGAGCCGGTGAGCGTCAGATCGGCCTCGGCCGTGCCGGCGAGCGGCGGCGCGCCGAACGCCGCCAGCACGGAGAGCGGCAGATCGCGCACGGTCGCGCGGCCCTGGACGCGGCCGGGCCGGCTGTCGAGCCGGCCCTGGATGCGCGCCTCGCCGATGCGCAGGTCGAGCTGGTCGATCTCGAGCACGCCGCCCTCGAGCGTCAGCGTCGCCGGCGCGCGGAGCTGGATCGACTGGCCGGCATAGATGCCATCCAGCGCCTGGAGCTCGGCGCGCCGCCGCGTCCCGGTCAGCTCGACCCGACTGCGTGCGGAGAGGTCGAACGGCCCCTGCTGGTCGCCGCGCGCAGTGGCCTCGAGCTGCAAGGCGGAGAGCGGGCCACGGGCGGTCAGCGTGGCGCTCTCGACGGTGACGCCGTCGCCGCTGAAGCCGTCAAGCGCGATCCGGGCGTCGGCAGTCGGGGCGCCACGCGCATCGCGCAGCTCGGCGTCGACGCGGGCCGTGGCGATCCTCCCGAAGTCGCCGACGATGTCGCGGGCAGCGAGCTTGAGGGTGGCGTCCTGGCGGCCCTCCGGGGCGGAGAGCTGTGCATCCACGTCGAGCGCGCCGGAAAGCTCCTGGCCATGCCATGGGCGCAATGCCGCGAGATCGCGCACACCGCCGGTGAGCCGACCGGAGGCGATGAGCGTCGCGAGGTCGAGCTCCACAGCACCGCTCACTTCCGTCCCTGGCCCGTTGAGGGCCAGGCGCTGCAGGGTGAACCGGTCGCCGTCGCGGGCATAGGCGGTCAGCAGGGTCACGTCGCCCGCCGCCTGCCGGGCGTCGAGGCGCAGATCGCCCACGATCCGATCGACGGGGCCGGCCGCGGTACCGGTCAGCGCCACGCGTTCGAACACTAGGCCGGCGGCGGCGAGGCCGTCGACCGCGGCATCGAAGGCGAGCCGGGGATCGTCGAGGGCACCGGACAGCTCGGCGTGCAGCCGGCCGGCGCCGGCCAGTTCCTGCCCGGCCAGCGCCGAGAGCGGCGACAGGTCGGCGAGTTCGGCGTCGATCTCCGCGCCGAGGCTGCGGTCGGCGAGGCCGACCCGCCCGTTCCCGGTGAAGCTCACCGCCGCGGCGGTCAGCTCGATACGCTCGATGTCGAGCCGCTCGCCGCCGGTCACCGTCGCCCGGCCGATCAGCCGCGGGTCGGCGCCGACGAGCTGCTGCACGCCATCGGGCAGCCCGGACAGCCCGGTCGAGGTGAGGCGCAGCTCGACGTCCATCACGTCGCCCGTCGGGCGCATGGTGGCGTCCGCGGTGAGTTCGAGCGCCCCGGCGAGGTCGAGCCCGCCCGGAGCCAGCGGGCCGAGCGAGGCCATGATCGCGGCAAGGTCGGGCGCGTCCACGGCGAGCCGCCCCTGACCCGTCACCGTCGTCGGATCGACCGTGCCTTGCAGCGTCGCGGTGAGCGCCTCGGCCTTGAGCTCGAGGGTCTCGACCGTCATCGGCCCGGAGGCCGGCAGCTCGGCCGTGACCCGCCAGGTCGGGTCGGCGGCCGCCGGCAGCGGCGCACCATCGAGGGTGACTGCCTCGGCTCCCCCCGACCCGCTCAGCGCCACGCCGGCATAGCCCTGATCGAGCGGCCCGAGCAGGGTCGCGGTCAGGTCCGTTGTCAGGCGCCGGGCGGCGAAGGCGTCGGCGGTGAGCTGCTCGGCGACGATCGCGAGGGCCAGCTCCGGGCGGTCGAGGCTTCCGCCGGCGGTGCCGTCGATCCGCAGCGAGCCGCCCAGAGGCACGCCCGCGAGACCGCTGGCGGCGGCGAGGTCGCCGACCTGCAGAACCATCGAGCCGTCAAGGCTGCGCGTCTCCAGCGCCGCCGAGGCCTGCCCCGCGAGGCGGACCTGCGCGGCCACCACCGCGAGCTCCTCGAGTGCGAAGCGGTCCGCACCCCGCTGCCCGCCGCGCACCCGCAGGTCGAGCCGCGGTCCCACCAGCGCTGCGAGGTCTTCCGGAAGAGCGCCCTCGGCGACGGTCAGCGTGCCTTCGAGGGCGATGCTCGGTTGATCGACGATCGCCAGCTCCAGGTCCGCCACAAGCTCGGCGAGTTGGCCGGCATCGGCGCTCAGGCGCCCGGTGACCGCCGAGAACGGCCCGCGCACCTGCAGATCGACCGTGACCGGGTCGGCCTCAGGGCGTCCGGTCAGACCGGCCACGAGGCCGCCGCTCTCGTCCGCCTGCAGCGCCAGCTCGACGGTCTGGCCGGTGAGGTCGAGCGCCGCCCGTAGGCTCGCGCGTGCCGTGTCCGCATCGGTGCGGACGAGGTCGAGCGCGGCGTCGAGCGCCTCACCGCCGGGGCTCGTGCGGATTCCCCCGTCGAGGCGAAAGCGCGCCTCCTGTCCGGCGACGGCCGGTCCGAGCTCCAGGGCATCGACGTAGAGCCGCTCCGCGACGATCACCGGCAGCGTGTCCGGCAGGCGGGGCAGGGCGAAGGGCTCGCTCGGCGTCGGCGGCTCCTCGGTCGGAGCGGCCACGGGCAGTCGCTCGAGCCGGACCCGCTCGGCGCCGGCGGAGCGGACCACGATCCGCCCGGTCAGCAGGTCGGTCGGCGAAAGATCCACCCGCGCGCCGTCGACCTCGAGCCAGGTGCCGGTGTCATCGGCAAGACGCAGGCGGCCGAGGCGGATGTCGAACGGGATCAGGCCGCCGACACCGTCGATCTCGGCGGTGCGACCGGGCTGCGAAAGGTTGCGCTCGATCACGCCGCCGAGCTGCGCTCGTCCAAGGCTGGTCTGGGCGTAGGCGAACGCGCCGCCGAGCAGCAGTACGACGCCACCCAGCAGGCACAGCAGGACGAGGAGCAGTCTGCGCATGGCCCGGATCCTCCGCCGCCAGCGTCTAACATTGCGGGCCCAGCGGGGCGAGATCCCGCTTCAGAACGCCTGACCGATGCTGACATAGAGCTGGAACGGGTCGTCGACGCCGGAGCGGCGGTTGACGGGCACGGCCACGTCGAGGCGGATCGGGCCGATACCGGTGATGTAGCGCAGGCCGATCCCGGTTCCGAAGCGCAGCGTCTCGCCGAAGTTCGGGAGCTGCGAGCTGAAGGCGCTGCCGCCATCGAGGAAGGCGACGCCGCCCAAGGTCTCCGTGAAGCGCGTCCGGGCCTCGATGCTGAACTCCACGTTGGACCGCCCACCGATCGGGTCGTCGCGGTCGTCGAGCGGCCCGGCGAGCTGGTAGCCGATGCCGCGGATCGAGCCACCTCCGCCCGAGTAGAGCCGTTCGTCCGCCGGAACGTTGTCGCGGTCGGCGCCGCTGATCGAGCCGGCCGCGGCGCGCAGCGCAAGAACCAGGCGATGCTCGTCGAGGACCGGCAGGTATCGCGTGTGGACGACCTGGCTCTTCACGAACCGGGTGTCGTTGCCCATGGTGTCGAAGTAGGGGCTGCCGAACAGCTGGAGCCGGCCGCCGCGGGTCGGATCGAGCAGATCGTCGCTGAAGTCCCAGGTCAGCCGGGCCGGCAAGGAGAGCAGCGCGAAGGTGTCGCGCTGCCCCTCTTGCCGGACATCGCCGTAGCGGTAGGCGACCCCCAGGCCGCCGATGACCTTCTCGGTGAACTCGTACTCTATGCCGGTGCCGACCCGGACCGATTCGCTCTTGTAGGCGTCGGTGTCCTGGATCTCGCCGGCGACCTCGGCGAGGAGGCTCAGCCCGGGCGTCCAGATCTCCGGCTTGCGGAACGAGAGCTTGGCCAGCGTGTCGAGCGGGTCGACGCTGAGATCGGCGCGCAGGCGCTCGCCGGCGCTGAACAGGTTGCGGTGTTCCCAATAGGCATTGAGGCCCGGCCCGACGTCGGTCTGGTAGCTCAGCCCGCCGCCGATCGTGCGGTGGAGACGTGGCCGCAGCCGATAGGTGACGGGGATCCGCCCCTCGGGGTCGAGCTCGTCCCCGACCTCGGTGATCACCGTGGAGAACAGGTTCGTCTCGATCAGGCGGCGCCGGCCGCGGGTGACCAACTCGGGATCGTAGGCATCGCCCGTCTCGAATGGCAGGCGGCGGCGCAGGAAGGTCTCGGCGATCCCGGCGTCGCCGGCGAAGGTGATGGTGCCGAAGCTGGCGCGCGGCCCTGGTGCCACGCGCAGCGTGACATCCATCGTCCGCAGATCGTGATCGACGATCGCCGTCCGCTGCCCCAGTCGCGCGAGCGGCCGCGAGTCCTGACGCGCGAGCTCGAGCAGGCGCTCTTCCGCACGCAGGACCGTCTCGGCCACGGCGGGCTCGCCGGTGTCGATGCCGAGCACCGCCGGCGACGGCGCGACGAAACCGTCCGCCGGCGCCTCGACCTCGACGGCCGCGGCGCCGAAGGTGAACTGTGGGCCGGGGACAACCTCGAACAGGAGGCGCGTGCCGGGTGACGTCACCGGGCCCGCCGGGCCTTCGGTCGGCCCCTCCGGCACCGGCACGGTCTCGATCCTGTAGCGGACCTCGCCGGCGTAGTATGCTTCGGAGCGCAGTACCTGCCGCAGGGTCGCGAGATCCTCCTCGGCCCGCCGGCGCAGCACCAGCAGGCTCGCCGGCGGGCGCTCCACCAAACGCTCCGCGTCGGAGGCATCGAGCAGCCGACGACGCAGCTCCTCCGGGAGGTCGCCCTCGACGGCGACCTCGTAGCGGATCAGATCCTCGGCCTCGCCATTGTCGCGCTCGAGGGGCAAGAGCAGCCCGTTGCGCCCGCATGCCGTGAGGCCGGCGACAACGAGCAGCGCGAGGCAGCAGCGCCAGCGAAGACGAGCTGGCAAGCGCGTCAGCCGGCCTTGGCCACCGGCGGCGGTCCCGGCGCGGACGCGCTGTGTGCCGGAACCTCCGCCTCGCGCACGACGAGGCTGCGATAGGCCACGGGGATCTCGATCCCGAGCTCGTCGAAGCGCTGCTTGACGCGGCGATTGAACTCGCGTCCGACACGCCACTGCTCGCCGGCCAGGACCTTGATTCGGCCGCGGATCACGACCGCGATCTCGGCGAACCGGTCGAGGCCGGCGATCTCGATCGGGTCGAGCATCAAGCGGCGGAACGGCCATTCGCGGCGGAGCTGCCGGTCGATGTCCCGCAGCAACTCCATGACACGATCGACGTCCTCCTTGTAGCTCACGGCGATGTCGAACACCGCGAACGAGAAGTCTTTGGTCATGTTCGTGACGACGTCGATCGTGCTGTAGGGGATGGTGTGCACGTCGCCGTTGTAGCTGCGCAGGGTCACGGTGCGCATCGAGATCGCCTCGACGACGCCCGACTTCCCGCCCAGATCGACCACGTCGCCGACGCGGACGGCGTCGCTCAACAGGATGAACAGGCCGGTGATGATGTCCTGGACGAGGCGCTGCGAGCCGAAGCCGACGGCGATACCGATCACGCCGGCGCCAGCGAGCAACGGCCCGGTATTCACGCCGAGCGTCGAGAGCGCGAAGATCACGGTGAAGGTGAAGAGGACGACGAGGATCCCGTTACGCGCCATGACGGCCAGGGTGCGCGCCCGGCCGCCATGTTTCGGCAAGCCGCTCGGGTCGACCGCGGCGAGATAGGTCTGCACGCGGTTGTTGACCGCGAGCCAGAGCAGGAAGGCAACGCCGGCGACGATCACGATCTGCAGCAGCTTGGTGATGAAGGCGGTGCCGGCATCGTCGGACAGCCAGTCGCTCAGGCCGGGTGTCCACAGGATGATGAGCGCCAGGTAGGTGAGCGCGTCGATCGCGGCGCGGACGGTGCCGCGCATCGCAGCGCCGGCCTCCCGGCGCACGGCGCCGGGATCGGCGCGGCCCCCGGGGGCGTGCGGCTCGGTAGCGCCCGCCTCGGGGGCCGGCTGTGGCGGATCGCGCAGGGCCAGCGCCGCGAGGCGCGCCGCGACCAGCACACCGAGCGTCGCGATGTTGTTGGTGATCACCCAGCGCACGCCGCCGGGCAGGCCGAGCGCCCAGGCGAGGAAGTGGACCACGATCCAGGCGATGGCGACGATGTGCCAGTAGCGCGCGATGCCGCGCCAGGGAAGCAGGCCAGGGCGGCGCTCCTCGCCGGCATCGGTCTCGAAGGCGAGCAGCCAGTCGTGCACCCCCTGGCGGGAGCGGAGGACCATCACCACCGCCAGGATCGCCACGGTGAGAAACAGGAAGTGCTGCAGGACCTGATGGAGGTCCCAGGAGAGCTGGAACAGCAGGGCGATCTGCAGCGCGAAGTAGCCGTAGATCGACAGCCCGGCGAGCAGCATGAGGTTGCGATTGAGGACCTGTGCCTGCCCGTCGCTCACCGGGAGGAGCCGTCCCGGCCCGTGCAGCGGGAAGAGCAGTGCGCGCCGAGCGGCGGCCGCCGCCCGCCCGACGAGCACGGCGAGCACGAGCTGCCGCGCGATCAGCTGCGCGAGTGGCGTCAGGTCGATCGTCTGGATGAGCGTCATCAGCAGGCCGACGAAGATCACCACCGGCGCGAGCTCGGCCAGCAGCCTGCCGAGCACGACGGCGCCCCGGGGCGCCCATGTGTCGTCGGGGCGCGGGACGAGGCGTCGTCGCAACCGACGCAGTCCGGCGTGGATGAGCAGTGCCGGGACGAGGGCAAGTCCGACGGCGAAGGCGAGATCGCCCACGACCTCGACGAAGACCCGTTTCGACTGCGGGTTCTGCGACTGCTGGGCGAGCCAGGCGAGCAGCTCGGGTAGGCGGGCGACAGCCTGGGCGCTGGCCAGCAGCACCTCCGAGACGCGCGCCGCGCTGCTGCTGACGACATCGAGGGATTCCGCGACGAGGTCGCCTTGCGGCGCGGGCGGTGCCGCGTCGGGCGCCGTCGCCTTGAGGCGCTTCGCGAGCTCGGCGCGGACGGCCGGGTCCTCCAGCGCGCGAAGAAGCTGATCGACGGCCTCGTCGACCGGCGGCGGAGACCCGGTCGAGAGCGACGGCGCGGCTTGGGCTGGCGGCGCCTGGGCATGGGCCAGCAAGCCGCCGGGCGACAGCAGCAGAGTGACGATCGCCGCCCACAACAGGGTGAGCGGGCGGCCGGCCGGTACGGACCGGGCGAGGCACTGGCGGGGGCGGTGTCGCATCGGTGCGGCGCGACCTAGCCCACGCGACCCGGGCCAACAACAGGCGGTCGCCAGTCAGGCCGGCATCGTTGCCCGGATCTCGCGCAGACGCTGCTCCCAGCGCCACGCGGTGGCCACGATGTGCTCGAGATCGTCGTGGCGCGGCCGCCAGCCGAGCTCGGCAATGATCCGCCGGGCGTCGGCGACCAGGACCGGTGGATCGCCCGGACGCCGCGGGCCCTCGAGGACCGGGAAGGCGACGCCGGAGATCCGCCGGACGGTGTCGAGGACCTCGCGGACGCTGAAGCCGTGGCCGTAGCCCACGTTCAGCGCCACCGAGCGCCCGCCCGCGGCGAGATGATCGAGGGCGAGAACGTGCGCCTCGGCGAGGTCGTCGACGTGGACGTAGTCGCGGATGCAGGTCCCGTCCGGGGTCGGGTAGTCGGTGCCGTTGATGCGCATGAAGGGGCGCAGGCCGAGCGCCGTCTCGCACGCGACCTTGATCAGGTGACTGTTGTCGGGCGTCGCCTCGCCGAGCCGACCCTCGCCATCCGCCCCGGCGACGTTGAAATAGCGCAGCGCCACGAACCGCAGCCCGTGCGCCCGGGCGATGTCGGCGAGCGCGCGCTCGGCCATCATCTTCGACGCGCCGTACGGGTTGATCGGCGCCAGCGGGGTGTCCTCGTCGATCAGTGGCTTGCCCGGCTCGCCATACACGGCGGCGGTCGACGACAGCACCACGTCGCGCACGCCGTAGCGCGCGCAGAGGTCGAACAGGCCGATCGCGTTGCAGGTGTTGTTGCGATAGTAGCGGGCCGGCTCGCGGACCGACTCGCCGACCCAGATGTGCGCGGCGCAGTGGACCACGGCGTCGAACCGGCCCGCTTCGAGGACCCGTGCGAGTGCCGCGCGGTCGCCGAGGTCGACCGTTAGGAGCGGGACGTCACCGACTGCCCACCGGTGCCCGGCGAAGAGATTGTCCAGTGCCACCGCATCGTCGCCGCGCGCGGCGAGCCGCAGCAAGACGTGGCTGCCGACATAGCCGGCGCCGCCGGTGACCAGGACCCGCCGCCGCGGCGCGGGCGGGCTCACGGCCAGCCTTCGTCGCTGGCGGCGGTGGTGAGGAAGCGCTGCTGCTGGCCCTCGAGCACGACGCAGGTCAGGTTGCCGGTGCTGTAGGCGCCGGTATCGATGCCGATCCGGTTGCGCCGGAGCACCGGGCGGTCCTCGATGGTGTGGCCGTGGACGACCACCTTGCCGGCGTCGCCGCGCCAATCCAGGAACGGCTCGCGAATCCAGATCAGGTCCTCGACGTTCTGCGCGGCCAATGGGATGTTCGGGCGAATCCCCGCATGACAGAAGAAGTAGTCACCAAACCCGAAGCCGACCTCGAGCTTGTCGAGGAACTCCCGATGATGCGGCGGAACGGCGGCCTGCATGGCCGGCCGGGTCGCCTCGAGGCGCGCCTCGTCGTCGGTCCCGGGCGCCAGGGTGACGCCGTAGCTGGCCAGCGTGGCGTCGCCGCCGAAGCGCAGCCAACCGCTACCGACCGGCTCGCCGCGCAGATAGTCGCGCAGCCAGGCGTCGTGATTGCCGAGCAGGAAGATCCGCCGCACGCCGTCGTGGCGCGGGGCCGCAAGATAGTCGACGAGTTCGCGGCTCTCCACCCCGCGATCCACATAGTCGCCGACATAGACGATGAAGTTGCTGAGGAAGCTGCCGCTCGTGGCGATGTCGTCGGCGATCGCCGCCTCGAGCCGGCGGGCGAGGTCGACGGCGCCGTGCAGGTCGCCGACGGCGTAGACCCGCACGCCCTCCGGTAGCCGCGCCGGGTGCCCGCCGACCATCGGCGTTTCCCACTCGAACGGCCGTCCTCGCTGGAACAAGCGCCTGAGCACCAAGGCCTCGCATCTCCTCGCGGCGGCGGGGACCTTATCGCACGCGCATCGACGGCCGGTTGTGGCCGTCCGGCGACAGCTGCGACGGTTTTGCCCGATCCATAGCCCCGCCGTTCTGCCGCAGGTCCGTAGCGGTTGTCATGGCACGAAGCGGTCGCCTATGAGCAGCCAGGCTGCGGTCGGGCAGCCTCGGGTACGGCACGCAACGGGGACGTGCAACGATGACCAAGGTCAGGCTCGCCGGCCGGTTCGTGCTCCTCGGCGCCATCGCCGTCGCCGTCTCGGCGCCGGACAGCGCCGCGGCGCAGGGCCAGGCCGACAACCCGAACATCCCGGTGCAGAACCGCCGGCAGCCGGACTACCGGCCGCTCAACCTGCGCGCCGGCAGCTTCTTCATCGCGCCGCAGATGAGCGTCGACGGCGTCTACGACAGCAACGTGTTCGCCCGTAACGAGAACGAGGACTCGGACGTGTACACGGTGCTGCGCCCGGCGATCGGGGCGCGCTCGGACTGGTCGCGGCACGCGCTCAACGTCGGCGCCGCGCTCGAGGCCGGCCTCTACAGCGATTTCAACGACAACAACTACATCGACCTCGAGGCGAATCTGGGCGGCCGCATCGACGTCACGCGCAACGACGTGATCACGCCGACGCTGAGCGTCTCCCGCGGTCACGAAGGGCGCGACGATCCGGAAAGCGATCGCGTCGGCCAGAACGACGACATCACCCAGTTCTGGGAGTATCTGCTCGGCGCCTCCTATCGCCACGACTTCAACCGCTTCTACGGCATCGTCCGCGGCGACGCGACCCGCATCTCCTACGAGGAGGCCGGCGACGTCAGCAACGACGACCGCGACCGCTACCGCTACCGCACGGGGATCCGCTTCGGCTACAAGCCGGTGGCGCGGTTCGATGGCTACGTCGACGCGGCCTATCGCTGGGTGCGCTACGACACGAGCACCAACAACAACGACAACGAAGCCTATATCCTGCGCGCCGGTGTCGGCGTCGACATCACCTCGATCCTGTTCGGCGATCTCTATGTCGGCTACGAGTCGGTCGACTACGAGGACGACGACCGCGACGACGCCTCCACCCCGATCGTGGGCGGCGGACTGACCTGGAACGTCACCCCGCTGACAAGCATCATCTTCGACAGTCAGGTGGACATCCGCGAGACGCGGGTGCGGCAGGACGGCGAGGAGGCGTCGGGCCGGCTCCGTGCCGACTTCGCTTTAAATGTGTGGCACGAGCTGCTGCGCAATCTGCTCGTCAACGGCTTCGTGCAGTACGTGCGTGACGACTTCGAGGGCATCGATCGCACGGATGACACCTACCGCCTCGGCACGCGCCTGCGCTATCTTGTCAATCGTAACTTCTCCCTGGACGGGGGCTACACCTTCGTGACCCGGGACTCCGACGTGGCCGACCGTGAGTACGACAAGCACGTGATCCGTGTCGGGATCACGGCGGCCCTCTGAGGTCCGCGGTCCGCTCGGCGAGGGGAACGGAGCTGATGGTGGATCGGGCCTACGCCTGTCGGTACGGGATTGTGGCCATCCTGCTTCTCGCGCTGGTCGCCTGCAGCGGCAGCAGCGGCCTGCCGCCGGCGCCGGCGATCGAGGCGGGCGCTGCTGGCGAGACCAGCTACATGATGGGCCCGGGCGATCGGGTCCGCGTCACCGTGTTCCGCCATCCCGACCTGTCGGGTGAGTTCGAGCTCGACGGTGCGGGGAACTTCGCCATGCCGCTGGCCGGCGAGATCAAGGCCAATGGGCTGACGACGCGACAGCTCGAGGCGCGGATCGCCGAAGTGCTCGGCGACGGCTACATCGTCGAGCCGCAGGTCAGCGTCCAGGTCCTCAACTACCGGCCGTTCTACATCCTGGGCGAGGTCCGCAGCCCCGGGCGCTACGAGTATGTCGACGGGATGGACGTGCTGCAGGCCGTAGCCCTGGCCGGCGGTTTCACTTATCGCGCGGCCCAGGACGACATCATCCTGCGTCGCGGTGGCGCCAATGGTCCGGCCTACGCGGCGAAACCGAACACCGGACTTCTGCCGGGCGATGTCATCGAGGTGCAGGAACGGTTCTTCTGAGCGGAGCGGCGTGACCCTTCCGGTCGGCGGCGTGGAGGCGTAGGTATCGGCCGTCCGGCGGAGAGCAGGGCCGTCGGCAGCGAGGTCGGGATGATGGCACGCGACAGGAGCGGCGCCGACAGGGGCGTCCCGCTCCCCCGTTGGTTGCGGACACTGCGCGACGAGTACGCCGACCGTCGCGTCGTCGCGATCCTGCTGCTCGGCTTCTCCAGCGGCCTGCCGATCATGCTGGTCGCGACCACGCTCAGCACCTGGCTCGCCGAGGCTGCGGTCGACAAGTCGACCATCGGCCTGTTCGGTTTCGTGTTCGCTCCCTACACCTTCAAGTTCGCCTGGGCGCCGCTGGTCGACCGCCTGCCGATCCCGCCCCTGACCTGGCTTGGCCAGCGGCGCGGCTGGATGCTCCTCGCCCAGCTCGGGCTCCTGGTCTCGATCTGGGGCCTCGGGCAGACCGATCCGAGCGGCAATCTCTACTGGACGGCGCTGCTCGCCGTCTGCGTCGCCTTCTGGTCGGCGACCCAGGATGTCGTCATCGACGCCTACCGCGTCGAGATCTTGCCGGCCGAGCGGCTCGGAACCGGGGCCGGCGTGGTGGTGCTCGGCTACCGCGTCGGCATGTGGGTGGCCACCGCCGGGGCGCTGTTGATCGCCGCCCAGGCCGGCTGGTCGATGGCCTACACGGCGATGGCCCTGCTCGTCTTGGTCGGGATGGTCACGGTGCTGCTGATCGGCGAGCCGCGCCGTGGCCCGGCCGCGATCCTCGACGCGAACGGCTTCGCGACCGACAGCGCGCTCGCCCGCGCGGCCGCCGCGATCCGGCGCACCGAGCGTACCTCGCTGCACGGCGCGCTGCTCGTGCTCGTCCTGCTGCTCCTGGCCGCCGAGCCGGTGCGGGCCGTCTATTGCCTCGTGGGGCAGCCGCAGTCGGCGGGCTTCGGGCTCGGCGAGTTGCTGCTCGGGGTGGCGAGCCTCGCGGTCCTGATGCTCGGGATCCGCGCCGGCGTCGCGGTGCTGCGCGGCGAGCCGCGCGCCATGGGGCAGGTCAAGGACTGGGCACTCTGTGCGATGCTACTGGCGATCGTCCAGATCCTCGTCTACGCGATGCTGGCCGATCCCCCGTTCCTCGCCAACCTCTACGGCGCGCTTGCGGCGAGTGTGATCTGGCTCGTCGCCGATCTCGCCGTTCGCATCGTCGGGGCCGGGGGGATCGCCCTCGATTCGGTGCTGACCCCGACCTGGACCATGCTGCTCGGTTTCTGGATCAGCTTCCTCGCCGCGGTCTGGGCTTACGGCGTGCCTTACTTCAGCCGCACAGCGGTCGCCGCCTTCGGCCTGTCCGGTGTCGATGAACGCCCGGTGCATGCCTGGACGCGACGGGCGGTGATCGAGCCGTTCTTCGACTTCTTCAGCCGCCACGGCGTCGCCACGGCAGTCCTCGTTCTGGCGCTGATCTCGCTCTTCAAGGCGAGCGACGTCGTGCTCACGCTGATGGCCAACCCGTTCTACATCGAGATGGGCTTCGACAAGGCCGAGATCGCGCTGGTCTCGAAGACGATCGGCCCGTGGGTCACCGTGCTCGGCGGCCTGGTCGGCGGGACGATCGTTTTCCGCCTCGGTCTCTACCGCTCGCTGATCCTCGGTGTGATCGTCATGGCGGTCTCGAACCTGATGTTCGTGATCCTCGCCAATGCCGGGCACGATCTGCGCTGGTTCGTCGCGACGATCCTCGTCGAGAACCTCTCGGGCGGGCTCGGTACGGCGGTGTTCGTCGCCTACCTCTCGTCCTTGTGTAACCTGCAATACACCGCGGTCCAGTACGCCCTGCTCACTTCGTTCATGCAGCTCTTCGGCAAGTTCGTGATCGTCCCGTCGAGCGGCTTCTTCGCCGACGCGGTCGGCTGGCACTGGTTCTTCATCGCCTCGACGCTGTTCGCGGTGCCGGCGCTGCTGCTGCTGTGGGCACTGCAGCGCCGCGGCTTCGCCGAGCGCCCGGCTGACGCGCCGGTCGCGACGACGCTCGCCGAGCCGGCGGCCTCCCCAGGGCGCTGAGGCGGTTCGCGCGTCTCGCAATCTTCGCCCGCGGGGCCATATGGCCGATGTCACGCGGGAGCCGACGGCGATGCAGCAGCGTTATCACCACGACCGGCTGGCGGCGCGCGCCGTGGCCCTGTCCGGCTGGCGCGCCTGGCTGGCGCTGGCCGTCGGGGCCACGGTGATCGTCGCGCTGATGCTCGTCTTCAGCCTGCTGTTCATCATCCTGCTGCCGGTCTTCCTGGTGCTCGGCCTGGTCGCGCGCTGGTGGCTGCAACGCGAGTTGCGCCGCACCGGCGCCCCGGGGGCCGATCGCCCGCCGCTGATCGAGGGGACCTACGACGTCGTCGAGCCCCCGCCGGGCCGCGGCTGGGGGCCGCGCCGCCGTCCATGAGGTGGGCGCGCTGAAGCGGCGGCTCGGCTTGTCGCTCGGCATCCCCGCAATTACCATCACACGCGACAACGGTCGGGGCGCGCCCGGCCGCGCAAGCACCAAGCGGGAGGCATCCGATCATGCGGAACAGGACGCTGGCAGGTGGGCTGCTCGGCGGTGCGGCGATCGCCGTCGCGCTCGCGGTGGCGACGCCGGTCCGGGCCGACAAGCCCTATGATGGCGTGACGATCAACCTGCTGACCCGGCCGGGGCCGGTGATCGCCGGACGGCTCGAGGAGCGCGGCCGCGAGTTCACCGAGATGACCGGGGCCAAGGTCGAGGTCGCCACGGTCCCGTTCGCCGATCTGTTCCAGAAGGTGCTGACCGACTGGTCGACCGGCACGAACTCGATCGACGTCTCCGTGCTCTCGTCAGGCTGGGTGGTCGAGCTGTACGATGCCGGGCTGCTCGCCGACCTCTCCGATTTCGTCGCCAAGGACGACAAGCTCAAGGTCGACGACATCGCGCCCTATTTCCGTGAGTTCAACCAGAAGGTCGACGGCAAGACGGTCGCCATCACGGTCGATGGCGACTTCCAGATGATGTACTATCGCACCGACGTCCTGGGCGAGCTGGGCATGGCCCCGCCGCGGACCTGGGACGACTATCTGGCCATCGCCAAGGCCGCGCACGGCAAGGACATGAACGGCGACGGCGAGCCCGACTACGGCTCCTGCATGTTCAAGAAGCGCAACGCGCAGGGCTACTACGCGATCATGTCGCTGGCGGCGCAGTTCGTGCAGAGCAAGGGTACCTCCCAGGGCATCTTCTTCAACACCGACGACATGACGCCCATGGTCAACAACGAGGCCTGGGCCAAGGCGTTCGAGATCTACAAGGCGACCACCGAGTTCGGCCCGCCGGACGAGCTCAACCACGACATCGGCGATACCCGTGCCCTGGTGCTGGCCGGCCGTTGCGCCATGGCGCTCGACTGGGGCGACATCGGGCCGCTGTCGATCGACGAGACCTCCTCGAAGATCAAGGACAAGGTCGGCGCGGTGATCATGCCGGGCACGACCCGGGTCCTCGACTGGGAGACCGGGAAGCTCGTCGACTGCACGGCGGAGATCTGCCCGCACGCAATCGACGGCGTGAACCACGCGCCGTTCGCCGCCTTCGGCGGTTGGACGGGCGTCATCAACGCCAAGGCCGATCCGAAGGTGATCGAAGCCACCTACGCCTTCCTCTCCTACATGAACCAGCCGGAACAGTCGAACATCGACGTGACCATCGGCTGGACCGGATACAACCCCTACCGGATCTCGCAGTTCGAGAATGTCGAGCCGTGGGTCGAGGCCGGCTTCAGCCGAGAGTTCGCCGAGAACTACCTGAAGGCGATCGGCGACAGTCTGAACAGCCCGAACATGGCCGGCGATCTGCGCATCCCCGGCACGCAGCGCTATCAGGGGATCGTGCTCGACCGCGAGCTGGCGCGGATGCTCGCCGGCGAGGTGACGATCGAGCAGGCGCTGCAGAACATCCACGAGGGATGGGAGGAGATCACCGAGGAGTTCGGGCGCGAGGAACAGCTCAAGCTGTATCGCGCCTCGCTCGGCCTCGGCGCGAGCTGAGCCCGCGCCGCGCACCCCCCTAGCCGCCCACTCATGGCGGTTCCGCAGCCGGCGGCGCGGCCGTCGCGGGTCGAGGTCACGGCCTCGCTCGCGTCGGCCGCGCCACTCGCGCGCGGCGAGTGGCTCGACCGTCACGCACGCTGGCTGTTCATCGCGCCGGCGGTCGTGATGATCCTCATCTTCTCGATCTTCCCGCTGGTCGCGTCGCTGCTGATCGCGTTCTCCCGGGTGCGCCTGCGGGCCGGCACCTACTCCATGACCTTCGTCGGCTTCGGCAACTTCGAGAAGCAGTTGGTCGGCTCGGAGCAGGTCCATTTCCTCGGCCAGCTGACCGCGTTCAGCCCGCCCGCTTGGGTCGTCGTGATCGCCGTCGCCGCCCTGCTGCTCTGGTGGCTTGTCGGCTACGCGCGCACGCAGCTCACCGTCATCGGCCTTCTCGGCCGGCTCGTCACCGCGGCGATGCTGATGGCGCTGACCCTGATGCTGGCGGCCACGCTGCTCAGCGGCGGCCAGATCGGCACCCTCGGCGTGACGCTCTTCTACGTGTTCGTCGGCTGTGCGGTGCAGTTCCTGATCGGCTTGGGCCTCGCCCTGCTCTGCTCGCAGATCACCCGTGGGCGCGCCTTCTTCCGCGTCGTCTTCTTCCTACCGCTGATGATCACCCCGATCGGCATCGGCTACATCTTCCGGATGATGGCCGATACCGGGAAGGGCCCGTTCGCCACGCTGTGGCAGTGGGCCGGACTCGGCGGCTTCTCCTGGTCCGCCGACCCCTGGGCGGCACGGCTGATCATCGTCGTCGCCGACTCGTGGCAGTGGATCCCGTTCATCTTCGTCGTCCTGCTGGCCGCGCTGGAAAGCGTGCCGCGCGATCTCGTCGAGGCGGGGGAGGTCGATGGTGCCAGCAGTTGGCAGATCTTCCGTGAGATCACCTGGCCGGAGATCGCGCCGGTCGCGGCCACGGTCATGCTGATCCGCGTCATCGAAGCTTTCAAGCTCGTGGACCTACCGAACATCATGACCGCGGGCGGACCGGGCACGGCCACCGAATCCCTGACGCTGCACGCGTTCTTCGCGTGGCGCTCGCTCGACCTCGGGCAGGCCGCGGCGGTCTCCTACCTGCTGCTCTTCGTCACCGTCGTGCTGTGCGTGTCGTTCTTCAACCTCGTCGTCCTCCGCCGGCGGGCGGCGATGGCGCGATGAGCATCGCTCCGCGTCCGGCGGTCCACCGGCGCTGGCTCGAGCCCGCGCGGATCGGGGCGATGTCGCCGCTCGGGGGCATCGTCGCCTACGGGCTGCTCGGCCTGTGGGCGGCGTTCGTCCTCTTCCCACTCTATTGGGTGGTCGTCACCTCGCTGAAACTGCCCGTCGACGTCAACACCGGGCCCTACTTCCTGCCGTGGGTCGACTTCGTGCCGAACCTGCACGCCTGGCGGGGACTGCTCGTCGACGACGCCGGCCCGACCTTCCGCGCCTATCTCAACTCGATCATCATCGCCTTCTCCTCGACCGTGCTCTGCGTACTGATCGGGAGCATGGCCGCCTACGCGCTGGCGCGGATCGAGTACCGCCCGCGGCTCGTGAGCATCCTGATCTTCGTGCTTGCCCTCGTCGGGGCCTGCGTCGCCGTGGGCGTCGCCGGCATCGACTGGCGTGTGGCGACCGCGGTGGCGCTGGCGCTGTTCGTGCTGCTCGCCCGCGCGCTCGGCCGCCGCTTCCCGGGCGCCGTGCACAACGGCGACATCCTGTTCTGGATCATCTCGCAGCGCATCCTGCCGCCGGTGGTCACGATCATCCCGATCTACATGATGTTCCAGAGCGTCCGGCTGCTCGATACCCACCTCGCGCTGATCCTCGCCTATACGGTCGTCAACCTGCCGATCGTGGTCTGGCTGATGTACGACTTCTTCACCAAGATTCCGATCGACCTGGAGGAGAGCGCGCAGCTCGACGGCGCCTCCCGCTTCCTGATCTTTTTCGACATCGTCCTGCCGCTGGCGCGGCCGGGCCTCGCCGCCACGACGCTGCTCGTCCTGATCCTCGCCTGGAACGAGTACGTGCTGGCGCTTTTCCTCTCGACGAGCCGCGCGCAGACCATGCCGATCCTGGTCGCGGCCATGAACGCCGGCGAGAAGGGGATCCTCTGGTGGACCATGAGCGTGGTCATCATCATCATGATCCTGCCGGTGATCCTGATGGCGCTGATCCTCCAGCGGTTCATCGCCAGGGGCGTGCTTCTGGGGGCGGTCAAGGGATGACAGGCAGCGGACCGATGCCGTCCGGCCGGGCGACCTCGCTCACGATCAACCGGCTCAACAAGTACTTCGGCGGCAACCACGTCGTGAAGGATCTGAGCCTGACCGTGGCACCGGGCGAGTTCCTGGTCCTGCTCGGACCCTCCGGCTGCGGCAAGACCACCGGCCTGCGCATGATCGCCGGCCTCGAGGCCGCCGATTCGGGGGAGATCCTGCTCGGCGACAGCGACGTCACCCACGTGCTGCCGAAATATCGGGACGTGGCGATGGTCTTCCAGAGCTACGCGCTCTACCCGCACAAGACCGTGGCCGAGAACATCGGGTTCCCACTGAAGGTGCGCGGGATCGACCGGGCGACGATGGAGCGGGCGGTGCGCGAGGCCGCGGCGCAGGTGCACATGGTCGACTATCTCGATCGCTATCCGCGCCAGCTCTCCGGCGGGCAGCGGCAGCGGGTGGCGCTGGCCCGCGCGATCATCCGCCGTCCGGCGGTCTTCCTCATGGACGAGCCGCTCTCCAATCTCGACGCCAAGCTGCGCGGCTACATGCGCGCCGAGCTCAAGCACATGCAGCACGCGCTGGGCGTGACCACGGTCTACGTCACCCACGACCAGGTCGAGGCGATGACGCTGGCGCACCGGGTGGCGATCATGGACCACGGCGTGCTGCAGCAGATCGGCACCCCGCGCGAGGTCTACGAGAGCCCGGCGAACCTGTTCGTCGCCGGGTTCATGGGGGCGCCGCCGATGAACTTCGTCCGCGGCCGCATCGAGCAGGGGCGCTTCGTCGGCCCGGGGGTCGCGCTGCCGGTGGCCGGCGAGGCCGGCCCGCGCGACGCCGTGCTCGGCTTCCGGCCGGAGGACGCACGCGTCGTCGCCGCCGGTGCCGGCCTGTTCGACGCCACCGTGTTCGCCGCCGAACTGACCGGCGACGTCACGCTCGTCACCCTGACCCTCGGCGAGGATACCGTCGCCATCAAGATGCCGAAGGAGTACGAGGCCGACTTCGACAGCCGGGTGGCGGTCGACTTCGCCCCCGCCCGCGGATTCCTGTTTGACGCCGCCTCAGGGGCGCGGCTCCCGGCTCACCTCGTCCGCGCCGGCGCCGCCTGACGGCGCGGCGCGCAGCTCGCCGACCACGGCCGCGACCCGCTCCAGACCGCTGTCGCGCAGCCCGAGCTCGGTCAGGTGCCGTAGGGTGTTGAAGAGGTACTCGCGACAGGCGCCGAGCCGTCCCTCGGCGAACGCCACGACCTCGGCCACCTCACGCTCGTCGAGCCGGTGCGCGTAGCGCTCGTGCGCATGGTTGATGACGAAGGTGAGCGCCGGCCGCGCTCCTTCCGCGTCGCGGATGCGCACCCAGGTCGGGGTATAGGAGCCGGTCACCATCTCGCGGCGCCACAACGCCTCGGTCTCGGTCGCCACGGTGGCGGCGGCGATGCGGTAGGCGACGCCGCAGCACGAGCCGCCGCGGTCGAGCCCGAGCATCAGGCCCGGCCGCTCCGGCGTGCCGCGGCCGAGCGAGGTCCACAGGCAGAAGCGCCGGTGATAGCCGTGCAGTCGCGCGACGCGCCGCTCGACGAAGTGGAAGGTCGGGTTCCAGATCAGCGAGCCGTAGGCGAAGACCCAGAGATCCTGACCGGGCGGGTGCCGGGCGAGGGTGCGGGCGAGGGAGGCGTGCAGCTCCTCGTCGCTCAGCGCGCGGATGCCCTCGAGCTGCGCCACCAGCCGCTGCAGCTCGCCGGCGAGCAGCGCTTCCCGCGTCAGCAGCATCGCCCCTCCGCGTCGTCGCCGTCGGTGTAGCGCGCGGGCCGCGCGCCGCCCAGAGTCCGCCGGCGCACGGTTGTGCTTTGCCGTCGCACGCCGGTCGGGCACAAACCTGTCATGCTGATGGTCACCGGCGGCGCCGGGTTCATCGGATCTTGTCTGGTCGCCGCTCTGGACGAACGGGGCGAGCCGGATCTCGTGGTCTGCGACCGGCTCGGCAGCGGCGAGAAGTGGCGCAACCTCGCCAAGCGGCGGCTGGCCGATGTCGTGCCGCCCGGGGAGTTGGAGCGCTGGCTCGAGGGCTCCGGCCGGCGGCTCCGCGCGCTCGTGCACCTCGGCGCGGTCTCGTCCACGGTCGAGACCGACGCCGATCTGATCGTCGAGAGCAATGTTCGGCTTACCTTGCGTTTGTGGGACTGGTGCGCCCGGCGGCGCGTGCCGTTCTTGTACGCTTCGTCGGCGGCGGTCTACGGCGACGGCGCGGCCGGGTTCGAGGACAGCACGGCGCCGTCCGACCTCGCCGCGCTGCGGCCGCTCAACCCTTACGGCTGGAGCAAGCTGCTCACCGACCGGCGGATCGCCGACCTGGTGGCGCGCGGCGTGCCGCGTCCGCCGCAATGGGTCGGCTTGCGCTTCTTCAACGTCTACGGGCCCAACGAGTACCACAAGGGCGGACAGCAGAGCCTGGTACCTCAGCTCTACCGTCAGGTCGAGGCGACCGGGCGCGCCGCCCTGTTCCGCTCCTACCGCGCGGACTATGTCGATGGCGGGCAGGAGCGGGACTTCGTGTGGGTCGACGACGTGGTCGGGGTGATGACGTGGCTCCTGGACCGGCCGGACGTGTCCGGCCTGTTCAATGTTGGCAGTGGCCGCGCCCGCAGCTTCGCCGATCTCGCCCACGCCGTCTTTTCCGCGATGGGCCGCGCGCCGGCGATCGACTTCGTCGACATGCCTGAGGCCCTGCGCGATCGCTACCAATACCACACCTGCGCCCGCCTCGAGCGCTTGCGCGCCGCCGGCTGCCCGATCCAGCCGACCCCGCTCGAGGACGGGGTGCGCCGCTACATCGAGGGCTATCTCGGCGCCGCGGACCCCTACCGATGAGTGTCACCCATCCGCTCGATCGCGCCGCCGGCCTGCTCGAGCGGGTCGCAGGCGGCCGGGTGCTGTGCGTCGGCGACGCGATGCTCGACCGCACCGTCGACGGCGCGGTCGATCGGATCTCCCCCGAGGCGCCGATCCCCGTTCTGCGGGCCGACCGCGCGACGGCGGCGCCCGGCGGTGCCGGCAACGTCGCGGCCAACGTCGCGGCCCTCGGGGCGCGGGTGGCACTCGTCGCCGTGGTCGGCGACGACGCCGAGGGTCACGAGCTGGAGGCCCTGATCGGCGAGGTGGCGGCGCCGGCACTGGTCCGCGACCGCACCCGGCCGACCACGGTCAAGACCCGCTACATCTCCGGCAACCAGCAGCTGCTGCGGGTCGATCGCGAGACCACGGTGCCGCTCGATCCGACGACCGCGGCGCGGGTCGTCGAGCGCGCCCAGATGCTGCTCGCCGGCTCCGACCTGCTGGTGCTCTCCGACTACGGCAAGGGCGTGCTCGCTGAGGCCGTGGCACAGGCGCTGATCGGCGCGGCCCGCGAGGCCGGCAAGCCGGTGCTGGTCGATCCCAAAGGGCGCGACTACGAGCGCTATCGCGGTGCCACGCTGGTCACGCCGAACCGTGCCGAACTCCTGCTTGCCGCCGGCGTCGAGGCGGTCGACGAGGGTGCGCTGGCCGATGCCGCCGACAGGCTGCGCCGGCGGATCGACGCCCAATGGCTTCTCGCCACACTCGGCGGCGACGGGATGCTGTTGGTCGGTGCCGACGACCGGCACCGCATCCCGGGCGTGCGCCGCGAGGTCTACGACGTGGTCGGGGCTGGCGACACGGTGCTGGCGACGATGGCCGCGCTGCTCGCCGCCGGCGGTGACGTGCCGGCCTGCGCGTGGCTCGCCAACCTCGCCGGCAGCGTCGCCGTCGGCCGGCGCGGAACAGCGGTCGTGTCCGATCTCGACCTGCGCGCCGCGCTCGCCGCGCAGCGTGGCACGCTCCACGAGGCGAAGGTCCTCGGGCGCGACGCGGCGCTGCGCCTAGTGGCCGAGGCGCGCCGCCACGGCCGGCGGGTCGGGTTCACCAATGGCTGCTTCGACATCCTCCATCCGGGCCATGTCAGCCTGATCGCGCAGGCGCGCGCGCGCTGCGATCTGCTGCTCGTCGGTCTGAACAGCGACGCCTCGGCGCGGCGGCTCAAGGGCCCAGGGCGGCCGGTCAACGACGAGCGCACCCGCGCCCTGGTGCTGGCGGCGCTGGCCGGTGTCGACGGCGTGGTGCTGTTCGCCGAGGACACGCCGCTCGAGCTGATCCGCGCGCTCCGCCCGGACCTGCTGGTCAAGGGTGCCGACTACCGTTTCGAGGAGGTGGTCGGCGGCGCGGAGGTGCAGGGCTGGGGTGGCGAGGTGCTGCTCGCCGAGCTCGTCCCGGCGGCCAGCACGACCGGGACGATCTCCCGCATCGCCGGCGCCGGGACCGGGGCGTGACCATGGCGGTCGAGGCAGGCTACGCGCGGGCCACGGCGTCGAGTGGTCTCGGCGCCGTCGCGCGCAGCCTCGCCAACATGGGCTGGCTGGTGCGCGACGACGCCGGGCGGGTGCGCCTCCACTTCATCGCGCTGGTCCGCTGGATCGCCGTCGTCGGCCAGCTCTTCACACTGCTCTTCGTCCACTTCTCGATCGGCATTCCGCTGCCGCTGTTCGCCCTCCTGCCGGCCGTGGCGTTGAGCGCAGTGATCAATCTTGGCCTGCATCTGCGTTTCAGTGCCGCGACGCGCCTCAACGATCGCACGGCCGCGCTCCTGTTCGGCTACGATATCCTTCAGCTCGCCTACCTGCTCGAGCTCACCGGTGGGCTGCAGAACCCGTTCGCCATCTTGCTGCTGCTGCCGGTGGCGATCGCCGCCTCGACGCTGGCGCGGCGCTGGGCGCTGGCGATCACCGTGCTGGCCCTGGCCTGCGTGGCGTTTCTCGCCCTCTATCCGACCGCGCTGCCGTGGCGCCCCGGCGGGCTGCGTTTTCCTCCGCTCTACCTCGTGGGGGCATGGACGGCGCTCTCGCTGAGCACGATCCTCGTCGCCGCCTATGCCTGGAGCGTCGCCGAGGATGCGCGCCGGCGGGCGACGGCGTTGGCTGCCACCCAGCTCGCCCTGGCCCGGGAACAGGAGCTGTCGGCATTGGGCGGCCAAGCTGCGGCCGCGGCGCATCTGCTGGGCTCGCCGCTCGGCACCATCGCCGTGATCGCCAAGGAGCTGGTCCGCGAACTGCCGGCGGACAGCCCCTTGCGCGCCGAGGCGCGCGAGCTGCTGGAGCAGGCCGGCCGCTGCCGCGACATCCTGCGCACGCTCGGCCGACGCGACGTCGATCACGGCCAGGAGCGCTTCACCCGTGCGCCCCTGTCGGCGCTCCTCGAGACCCTGACGCAGGAGTTCGGCCGCGACGGCGTGCGCTGCGTGGTCCGGGTCGAGCCCGTCGACGGGGTCGAGGAACCGATCGTGGCGCCGACACCCGAGCTGCGCCATTCGCTGGCCAATCTGGTCGACAACGCCGTCCGATTCGCCCGCCGGGAGGTGCAGGTGACGGTCCGCCCGTCGCGGGCCGGCGTCGATCTGGTGATCGAGGACGATGGCCCCGGCTTCTCGCCCGAGGTGCTCGACTGGCTGGGCGAGCCCTATCTCTCGACCCGGCACAGCGAGGGAGGTCTGGGGCTGGGGATCTTCATCGCCATCACGTTGCTTGCCCGGACTGGCGGCAAGCTTCATGTTGCGAATAAGCTTCGTGGTGCGCGCGTGACGGTTTCGTGGCCGGCGCGGGCGTTCGACGAGGCCAAGATGGAGGCGACGCATGAGCGACGACGCTCCTGAGGGCGGCGCGCAGCTCGGAGCCCTGGCCGCGGCGGGCAACGAGAGTGGCCCCAACCTCCTGCTCTGCGACGACGACGCGCCGTTGCGCCGCAGCCTGGAGCGGGCGCTGGAGCGGCGCGGATTTCGTGTCTACGGCGCCGAGAGCCTTCGCGAAGGGTACAATCTCGCGCACAGCATCAAGCCGGAATATGCGGTCATCGACCTGCGCCTCGAGGACGGCAGCGGGATCGACCTGGTCAAGCGCCTGCGCGAGCTGCACCCGAAGTGCCGGATCGTGATCTTGACCGGCTACGGCAACATCGCGACGGCGGTCGCCGCGGTGAAGGCCGGCGCCGTCGACTACCTGGCGAAGCCGGCCGATGCCGACGACGTGATCAACGCGCTGTTGGCCAGCGGCAGCGGCCTGCCGCCGCCGCCGGCCAACCCGATGTCGGCCGACCGGGTCCGCTGGGAGCACATCCAGCGGGTCTTCGAGCAGTGCAACCGCAACGTTTCGGAGACGGCGCGGCGGCTCAACATGCACCGCCGCACCCTGCAGCGGATTCTCAACAAGCGCGCGCCGCGCGAATAGGCGCGCGTCGGCCACGGGAGGCAGGAGCCATGGTCGCGGAGACGACCGCCCCGGGTGGCGGCAAGGGCAAGGTCCTGTTCGTCGATGACGATGCGCCGCTGCGGCGCAACATGGCCCGCGCGCTGGAGCGCGAGGGCTACGCCGTGGCGCTCGCCGAGAGCGTCAAACAGGCCTACGACGTGGCGGCCGAATTCGAGCCGGACTTCGCCGTCGTCGACCTCAATCTCGGCGACGGCCACGGCATGGAGCTGGTGAGCGGCCTGCGCGGCGTCCGCCCCGGCATTCGGGTCGTGGTCATGACCGGCTACGACAGCATCGCCTCGAGCCTCGTCGCGATGCGCGCCGGTGCCGTGGCCTACCTGCCCAAGCCGGTGCAGCCGGGCGATGTCGTGGCGGCGCTGACCGGCGAGCAGCCCGGGGCCGCGGCCCCGAGCGATCACCCGATGTCGGCCGACCGGGTCCGCTGGGAGCACATCCAGCGGGTCTTCGAGCAGTGCAACCGCAACGTCTCGGAGACGGCGCGGCGGCTCAACATGCACCGCCGCACCCTGCAGCGCATCCTGGCCAAACGCGCGCCGCGGCCCTGACGCCTGTCACGCGGCCGGCCGTGGCAGACGCCAGAGCCGCAGCGGGCGGTCGCGGCCGCGCACGGTGATCGGCTCGGGCAGGGGCTGCAACCGCTCGATCAGCTCGGGCCCGCCGTCGGCGCTGCGGGCCGCCTGGACCAGCGCATCGGAGACGATCGCCAGCGCGTCGTGGCGACGGGTCAGCGCCTCGAGGCGGCTCGCCACGTTGACCGTGTCGCCGATCACGGTGAATTGGAACTGCCGGTGCCCGCCGATATCGCCGGCCAGCACCTCGCCGTAGTGGAGGCCGATGCCGGCGCGTACCGGTGCGAGGCCCTGGGCTGCGCGCTCGGCCGCCCAGGCACCCAGCCGGGCCTGCAGGCCCAGGGCGGCGCGCAGTGCGCGCAGCGCGTCGTCCGGGGCCGGGTCGGGGATACCGAAGCAGGCCAAGGCCCCGTCACCCATGAACTTGTCGACCACGCCGCCCTGGGCGAAGACCGCTTCCTCGACCCGGGCGTGAAAGGCGCGCAGAAGCGCCATGGCGTCTGCCGGCGGCAGCGGCTCCAGCAGGCCGGTCGAGCCGACGATGTCGACGAACAGCACGGCCGCCGGCTGGGTCCGCTCGAGGCGGCCCTCGTCCTCGGCCAGGCGGTCGACCAGCGTCGGCGGGAAGTAGCGGGCGAGATTGCTGCGCTGCCATTCGAGCCGCCGCCGCCGCCGCTGCTCGGCGGCGATGCGGATCGTCTCGACGGCGGCCACAGCGCCAACCGCCACGCCCGTCGGCACGATCAGCGACAGCCACCAGTGGGCCCGTTCGAAGGCCGCCTGGGTCGTGACGAACCAGGCCGCGGCGAGCGACAGCGCGGTCGCTGTCGACCAGGTGATCGAGTGCCGCCCGCCGACGAGGGCAGCCAGCGTCGCCAGCAGGACCACGCCGAGACCGTCGACCGCGACGCTGCGCCGGTCGCGGACCAGAACCCGGCTCTCCAGGATGTTGTCGACGACCGTCGCCAGATGCTCGACGCCCGGCAGGCGCTGGGCGAAGGGCGTAGCGAACCGGTCGCCGGTGCCGGCCGCCGTACCGCCGATCAGCACGATGCGGTCGCGCACTCGCCCGGCCTCGACCACCCCGTCGAGCAGATCGACCAAGGACACCGTGGCGATGGTGCCCGCTGGCCCGAGATAGTTCACGTACTGACGCATCCCGGGGTCCGTCGTGACGCGCAGCGGCCCCAGCTCGACGGCCTCGCCGACACGGACCAGCGCCTCGTTGCGCCCGATACCCGCACCAAGTCGCGCCAGCTCGATCGCGAGCGAGGGGTACCAGGCGCGACCATCGGCGAACGCGGGCAGGGAGAAGCGCAACGAGCCGTCGACGTCCACGAGCAGCGTCACATGGCCGAGCGCGGCGCTGCCGCCGGCGAGGCGGGGCGCCGGGACGACGAGGCCGGCCGGCGCCGGACCGACCGGCGCATCGGGCTGCCCCAGCGCGAGGGCGTACGCGCTACGCCGCACGAAGTCGGGCACCCCGCGGGTGTTCGCATCCTCCGGGGCGAACACGAAGGCGAAGGGCATGACGACGCGGCCGGCCGCCGTGATCGCAGTGGCGAGCGTCAGGTCCGGGTCGGCTTGGGCCAGCGCGGCGTCGAGCACGCCGCGGCGTGGGTCGCCCGTGGTTGGCAACGCGTCGCGGGCGGCCAGCAGCCCCTCGACGACCTCGGGCGACAGGGGCGGGGTCGCCTCGCTGAGCAGGAGATCCATGCCGATGACGCGCGCTTCGAGGGCGGCGAGGCGCTCGACCGCCTCGGCGATCCGTGTCCGCGGCAGAGGCCAGCGGCCGAACCGGGCGATCGAGCGATCGTCGATCGCGACGATCAGGAGCGCATCGTTGGGCGGCAGGGGCCCGCGCCAGCGGAACCGCCAGTCCAGTGCCTGCAGCTCGACCGCACGGAGCGGCGTCGCCTGGTTGGTCAGGCCGAGCGCGGCAATCCCGAGGAGCGCCGCCGCCACGGCCACCGCCAGACGCGCGGCGAGGGCGAGCGCGCGCCCGCCCCGCGCCGCTGCGCGCGGGCTCAGGGCCGTGGCACCGCAGCCTCGACGCGGGCGAGGCGCTGCGCGGCCCAGGCAGCAGGCGCGGCCGGCGGCCCGCCAAGCACCGCATCGGTACCGAGGCCCGCCGTGAGCTGCACCGTGGCCCCGGAAGCCACGACCTCGACCACCCCCTCGACACTGAACACACCGGTGCTCGCGGCCGTCGCCTCGACCAGCCACTCGGTCGACCGGACCGACGCGACGGCGGCACGGGTCTCGACGTCGATCGAGCGCTCGCCGCGGCCGGCCGTGAACAGCCGCATCACGCCCGTCAGCATGGTCAGCACCGCCTCGACGCGGCCGCCCTGCGGCGGCGCCAGCCACCGGCGCAGCTTCACCTCGCTCGCCGGGCCGATGACCAGCGTCAGGCCCCCGTCACCCTCCACGACCAGCCGACCATCGTGGCCGGTGCGGACCTCGTCGTCGAGGAACAGAGGCTCGGCAGCGGCCACCGGCGCGCGACTGCCGTCCCGCAGGAGCAGGACGATGCCTTCGCTGCTCGTGACGCGCGCCACCGGCTGCGCGGCCACCACGCTACCGGCCGGTGCCGCCACAGCGAGGAGTAGAACGAGGACGAGGAGGCGCATGGCGAGGCTGCTCCCTTGCGCAAGATGTGCGCAGACTGCGTCGCAAGCGTTGGTGCAACAAGTGACGGTCGTCACATTTCCGCTCAGCGGGCTCGATCGGTGCCGACGGAGCGGCCGCACATCCTTTCCGTGGCGCGCCGCGCGCCCCATCTGTGAGCGAGGACCGAGCAGTGAAAGCGAGGCACGGAATGCGCTACCTCCATACCATGGTCCGGGTCACGGACATCGACCAGTCGCTGGCCTTCTACCGCGACCTGCTCGGGCTGAAGGAGGTGCGCAGGCATGAGAGCCCGCAGGGCCGCTACACGCTGATCTTCCTCGCCGCACCCGAGGACGAGGCGGCGTTCCACGCGCATCGTGCCCCTGCCATCGAGCTGACCTACAACTGGGATCCCGAGACCTACACCGGCGGGCGCAACTTCGGCCATCTCGCCTACGAGGTCGACGACATCTACGCCACCTGCCAGAAGCTGATGGACGGCGGGGTGACGATCAACCGCCCGCCGCGTGACGGCCGCATGGCCTTCGTCCGCTCGCCGGACGGCATTTCGATCGAGCTGCTGCAGAAGGGCGAGGCCAAGGCCCCGGCCGAGCCCTGGGCCTCGATGCCGAACACCGGGAGCTGGTAGGGCTCAGCCGCGCGCGGCGTCGAGGAAGCCGCGCAGCGCCCGGTCGACGATCAGCACGTCGTAGGCGCACATCACCAATCGGTAGCCGCGCCCGATCAGATCGCGGGCGCGCTCCGGCGTCGGCGCCACCCCGCCGAGAGCGGCCGAACTGGCGTGGATCGCTCGCTCGGCCCGCTCGACCGCAGCCACGAACGCCGGGTCGTCGAACGCGCCGGGCCTGCCCAGGCTCACCGAGAGGTCGAACGGCGCGATGACGGCGACGTCGATTCCCGGCACGGCCAGGATCTCGTCGATCGCCGCCACCGCATCGACATGCTCGATCAGCACCGCGACCAGCACCGCGTCATTGGCGGCGCCGGTGTACTCGAATGGCGTCATGCCCCAGCGCGCCGGGGCGTAGAAAGGGCCCCAGCCGCGATCGCCCGAGGGCGCGTAGCGGCAGGCGGCGACCGCCTCGCGCGCCTCGGCGGCGGAGCGCACCATCGGCCAGACGACGCCCAGCGCACCGCCGTCGAGCAGCGGTTTGGCCAGCCAGGGTACGGTCCAGGCGACACGGACCAGCGGCACGCAGCGGCCGACCGCGCTGGCAGCGATCATCGCCTGCGCGGTCTCGACCGAGATCGCACCATGCTCGAGGTCGATCAGGACCCAGTCGAAGCCGGCGGCGGCCACGAGCTGGACGAGCTGCGGGCTCGGCATCGAGACGAGGGTACCGAACGCCACACCGCCGGCGGCGAGCCGGTCCTTGACCGGATTGATGCTCAAGGGCGCTCCTCCAGGGCTGGTCCCGAGCCGTCACTCGCCCATCTCAGCGTAGCGCGGGCTCTCCGTGGGGAGGCGGATCATGCGTCAGGACGTCATCGATCTCTACGACGAGTTCACCCATCGTGGGCTCGACCGACGGGTTTTCATGCGCCGCCTCGCCGAGCTGACCGGCGGCACGGCGGCGGCCTATGCAGCGCTGGCGGCGCTGCGCGCCGACCCGGCCAAGGCCGCGATCGTCTCTCCGGACGACCCGCGGCTGCAGGCCGAGCGGGTCATGTTCGCGGGCGCCGACGGGCGTGAGACCGGCGGCTACCTGGTCGTACCGGCGGACGCGCCGGCGCCGCGCGGCGGCGTCGTCGTCGTCCACGAGAATCGCGGCCTCAACCCGCACATCGAGGACATCACGCGCCGGGTGGCGCTGGGCGGGCTCAACGCGCTGGCCGTCGACTTCCTCTCGCCGCTCGGCGGCACGCCCGCCGACGAGGACCGCGCGCGGGAGCTCATCGGGCAGCTCGACGCCGCCGGCGTCGTCGCCGACGCGGCCGGTGCCATCGCTTTTCTGCGCAACCGCGCGGACAGCAACGGCAAGGTCGGGATGGTCGGCTTCTGCTGGGGCGGCGGGGTGGTCGGCCGGGTCGCCGTGACCCAAGCCGACCTGAACGCCGGCGTGGTGTTCTACGGCATCCAGCCGCCTGCCGAGCAGGTAGCGGCGATCCAGGCGCCGCTTCTCCTCCACTATGCCGGGCAGGACGAGCGCATCAACGCCGGTATCCCGGCGTTCGAGGAGGCGCTGAAGAGCGCTGGCAAGACCTATGCGCTGCACATGTACGAGGGCACCCAGCACGCCTTCAACAACGACACCTCGGAGGCGCGCTACGATCCGGACGCTGCCGCGCTCGCCTGGGAGCGGACCATGGCGTTCTTTGCCGAGCAGCTCGGCTGAGGGTCTCAGCGGCGCGGCGGCGCGGCGATCAACCGCTGCCGCGCTGCCTCGACGGCGGCGCGCACCGGCGGCGCGATCAGCGCCTCGTTATGCTCGTCGAGCGCCCAGCCGACGGCGTCCTCGGCCAGCCCGAGCGAGCGATGCCCCGGCGTCCAGCGCCCGGTTTGCGCGTCCTCGAGGGCGGTGAGCACGGCGACGTCGACCCGCTTCAGCATCGAGGTGAGGATCGTCCCTGGCGCCAGCGGGTTCTGGTTGCTGTCGACGCCGATCGCGAACCGGCCCGCCTGCCGCGCGGCGTCGAAGATGCCGAGGTTGGAGGCGCCCGCGCCGGCGAACACGACGTCGACCCCTCGCGCGAACTGGGTGCGGGCCAGCTCCGCGGCGGCGGTCGGGTCGTTGAACGCGGCGGGTGTGGTCCCGACCACGCTGACCACGACCGCGATTTCGGGCCGCGTCGCCTGCGCACCGTCGCGGAAGCCGTCGACGAACTCGCGCAGCAGCGGGATGTCCATGGCGACGATGAAGCCGATCTTCCCCGTCTTGGTGGTGAGCGCGGCGATCACACCGGTGAGGTAGGACCCCTCGTAGGCACGGAAGGTGATCGAACGGACGTTCGGCGCCTCGGCGACGGCGTCGATCAGGTTGAAGCGGACCGCGGGATAGCTCGGCGCCGTCTCGGCCAACGGTTGCGCCCAGTAGAACCCCACTGCCGTGACGTCGGTGGCGCCGCGGCGGAGCAGCGCCTCGACCGCGCGCCGGAACTCGGCGAGCTGCGTCGGCAGGTACTCGTAGAAGGGCTGCCCGGTTGCGGCCTGGAACCGCTCGTGACCGCGCAGCGCCGCCTCGTTGAAGCTGCCGTCGAACTTCTCCCCGACCGCGTAGACCACACCTGGCACGATGCCGGCCCCACCGGCTGCGATGCGCGGCAGGAACCCCACCGCCAGCGCCGCGAGGAGCGGGCGGCGCGGCAGAGCGCCACGAACCGTCACGACACCGTCCCCGTGGGGGCGTCGGCTGTACGCCACGCCCTCAGCAGAACCCCGTCGCGGCCGTCGACCGGATCCAGCAGCGGCAGCGGCACCGCCGCGATCCGGCGTAGCACCTCGTTGCGTTCCTCGGCGCGGCCGCGACGCAAATCGGCGTGCTGGCCAGCGGGATAGGCGCCGATCACGACGAGATCCGGCGAGGCACCCTCGTTCTTGTGGCCGACGCCCGCGGGGATGACGATCACGTCGCCGGCGTGGACGGTGACGATCGGCCCCGGCGGCCCGCCGAGCTGGACCCGCGCCCGGCCACGGGCGATGCCCAGCACCTCGTGTGCGCTGCTGTGGAAGTGCTGGAACGGATAGATTCCATCGCGCCAGGCGCCGGTCCAGCCGTTGCGCGCGAAAAGCGCCACGAAGGCCGCGCCGCGATCGGCAGCATCCGGCACCTCGAGGACGGCGCGATAGAGCAGCAGCGGCAGCGGGCTGTTCGGGATGCCGCCGGCATCGGCGAAACGCAATGTCTCCGGCTGGTGCGGCATGGGCTCCTCTTGCGCGCTTGATCCATCGCAAGGACAAGCGACAGGTTTGGTGTATGCTGAATTTTTGCTGTGGCAAGGGCACGGAAGGGAGGCAGGATCCATGGAGGATCGCACGGTCGGCGAGATGATCAGCCGCTCGGCGCCGCTGAGCGTCGGGCCGAGCACCACCGTCCGCGACGCCGCTCGGCTGATGCACGAGCACAAATGCGGCAGCATCCTGGTCATGGAGGAGGGGCGGCTGGTCGGGATCTTTACCGAACGCGACGCGCTTTGGCGGGTCGCCGCCGCACCGCTCGACCCGGAGACGACGCCCGTCGCCGCGGTGATGACGCGTGATCCGGCGACGCTGCCAGCCGACGCGCCGGTCGCCGACGCGCTGCGGCTCATGGACGAGTGCGGCTTCTGGCACCTCCCGGTGACGCGCGGGGGCGAGGTCGTCGGGGTGGTCTCGATCCGCGACCTGCCGATCGGCGGCGGGATCGGCCTCCAGGACGAGCTCGACCGCCGCCACGCCCTCGCCGAACGGATGCTGTAGGGACCGGCGCGCGGCGCCTACACGTCGAGGTTGACGACTTTCAGGGCGTTGCCCTGGATGAACTGGCGGCGCGGCTCGACCACGTCGCCCATCAGCGTGGCGAAGATCTCGTCGGCCTCGTCGGCATGGTCGACGCGGACCTGGAGCAGGCTGCGCCGCGCCGGGTCGAGGGTCGTCTCCCAGAGCTGCTCGGGGTTCATCTCGCCGAGTCCCTTGTAGCGCTGCAGGGCGAGCCCCTTGCGCGCGAACTCGAGCAGCCGCTCGACGACGCCGACCGGTCCGTGCACGCTCTGCGTGTCGCCCTTGCGCTCGATCTGCACCGGCTCGCTGAGCGCCGCGCCCGCCTCGGCGAGCGCCTGGGCCAGCCGGCGCGCCTCGGGGCTGCGGGCGATCCCCGGATCGAAGCGGTGCCGCTCGCGCCGCTCGCCGAGCAGATGGTGGAAGATCAGCTCACCACTGCCCTGCCGGTCGGCGGTCCAATGGCCGCGCCCGGCGGCGGTCAGGATCCGGGCGACCCGCTGCGCCACCTCGAGCGCGCGGGTCGGATCGTCGAGCGCGCCGTCGGCGAAGCCGCCGGCCAGCGCCATCGCCTCGACGAGATTGGCCGGGACGCGGCGCGCCAGCGTCTGGATCATGCCGCGCGCGACCCGGGCGCGCTCGACGACCGCGCCCAGCGGCTCGCCCTCGAGGACGCTGCCGTCGGCCAGCACGAGACGCGCCTCCTCGAGCGCATCCTCGAGCAGCCAGTCCTCCAGCGCCGCGTCGTCCTTGAGGTAGCGCTCCTTGTTGCCGCGCTTGACGCGGTAGAGCGGCGGCTGGGCGATGAACAGATGCCCGCCCTCGATCAGCTCCGGCAGGTGCCGGTAGAAGAAGGTCAGCAGGAGGGTGCGGATGTGCGAGCCGTCGACGTCCGCGTCGGTCATGATGATGATGCGATGGTAGCGCAGCTTGCCGATGTCGAAGTCGTCGCGGATGCCGGTGCCGAGCGCGGTGATCAGCGTGCCGATCTCCTGGCTGCCCAGCATCTTGTCAAGCCGCGCCCGCTCGACGTTGAGGATCTTGCCGCGTAGCGGAAGGATCGCCTGGAAGGCGCGGTCGCGGCCCTGCTTGGCCGAGCCGCCGGCGCTGTCGCCCTCGACGATGAACAGCTCCGCCTTGCGCGGGTCCTTCTCCTGGCAGTCGGCGAGCTTGCCGGGCAGGTTGGCGACGTCGAAGGCGCCCTTCTTGCGGGTCAGCTCGCGCGCCCGGCGCGCCGCCTCGCGCGCGCTCGCCGCCTCGACGACCTTGGCCATGATGATCCGGGCCTCGGCCGGATGCTCCTCGAACCAGCGGGCGAGCGCGTCGCCGATCACGCCCGAGACCGCCGGGGCGACCTCGGAGCTGACCAGCTTGTCCTTCGTCTGCGAAGAGAACTTGGGGTCCGGCATCTTGATCGAGAGAACGCAGGTCAGCCCCTCGCGCATGTCCTCGCCGGTGAGCTGGACCTTGTCGCGCTTCAGGATGCCGCTCGTCTCGGCATAGGCGTTGAGCGTGCGGGTCAGCGCCGCGCGGAACCCGGTGAGGTGCGTGCCGCCGTCACGCTGCGGGATATTGTTGGTGAAGCACAGGCAGGTCTCGTGGTAGCCATCGTTCCACTGCAGGGCCACCTCGACGGCGATCCGGTCGCGCTCGCCCGCGATCACGATCGGCGGCTTGTGCAGCGGCTGTTTGCTGCGATCGAGCCAGCCGACGAACGCCTCGAGCCCGCCGTCGTAGTGCAGCACCTCCTCGGTCGGCACCTCGCCCCGCCGGTCGCGAAGGACGATGCGCACGCCGGAGTTGAGGAAGGCCAGCTCGCGCAGGCGATGCTCCAGCGTGGCGTAGCTGAACTCGGTGCGCGAGAACACCGAGGTCGAAGGCATGAAGGTGATCTCGGTGCCGCGCCGGCCGCCGGCCGGGCCGACGACGGCCAGCGGCGCCACGGGCTCGCCACCCTTCTCGAAGCGGATGTAATGCTCGTGGCCATCGCGCCAGATGCGCAGGTCGAGCCAGTCGGACAGCGCGTTGACCACCGACACCCCGACCCCGTGCAGCCCGCCAGAGACCTTGTAGGCGTTCTGGTCGAACTTGCCGCCGGCGTGGAGCACGGTCATGATGACCTCGGCGGCGGAGACGCCCTGCTCCTCATGGATGTCGACCGGGATGCCGCGGCCGTTGTCGGCGACCGTGCAGGAGCCGTCGGCGTTGAGCGTCACCTCGACCCGATCGGCGTGGCCGGCCAACGCCTCGTCGATGGCGTTGTCGACCACCTCGAACACCATGTGATGCAGGCCCGAGCCGTCGTCGGTGTCGCCGATGTACATGCCCGGCCGCATGCGTACGGCCTCGAGGCCCTCGAGCACGCGGATCGAGGTTGCATCGTAGACGGTCTCGGCCGTCGCGGTGGCGAGGTCAGTCATCGGGGGTGAGCGTCGCATCGCGGACGAGGAACCGCCGGGCGACCCCGGCGAGTCCGCGGAAGATCTCCGGATCGGTGCCGGACAGCCAGAACTGGCCGCCCTGGTCGGCGAGGATGGCGAACAGATCGGCGCGGTGCCGGGCGTCGAGATGGGCCGCCACTTCGTCGAGCAGCAGCACCGGCCGATCGCCGTAGAGACCGTGACGCAGCTCCGCGTGGGCGAGCACGACGCTGAGCAGATAGGCCTTCTGCCGCCCCGTCGAGGCGAGCCGCGCGGGCTCGTCACTGGCCCGGTCGAAGGCCTCGAGATCGGCGCGGTGCGGCCCGCGCGCGGCACCGCCGCCCTGCGCATCCTGCTGCCGGGCCGCCGCCAGCGCCGCAGCGAAGAGCGCCTCGACCTCGACCGCCGGCAAGTGATCGAGCTGCAGGGCCAGCTCGTCGACGAGCTGCAGCCGCGGTCGCGGGAAGGGCAGGCGGGTCGCGGCCAGCGCCTCATCGAGCCCGGCGAGAAGCTGGCGGCGCGCCGCGCTGATCGCGACCCCGCACTCCGCGGCCCGCCGCTCCAGGGCACCCAGCCAGGCCGGATCGCCGCGGCCGGTGCGCAGCAGCAGCGAGCGCTCGCGCAGCGTGCGTTCGTAGAGGCTCACGCGGCGGGCGTGGCCCGGATCGACGGCGAAGACGAGGCGGTCGAGGAAGCGGCGCCGCTCGCTGCTGCCCTCGACGAACAACCGATCCATCGCCGGGGTGAGCCAGACGATGCTGAGCTGCTCGGCCAGCGCCGCGGCCGAGCGCTGCGGCCGGCCGTCGAGTGCCACGCTGCGCCGCTCGGTCTCCCGCTCGTGCGCGCTGATCACGTCGGCCGGGCCGTCGCGGCCGACGATCCGCGCGGCGAGCGCCCAGGGGCCACCGCCGCGGCGGTCGAGGTCGGCGAGCCGCGCGTGGCGCAGCCCGCGCCCGGGGGCGAGCAGCGAGACCGCCTCGAGCAGGTTGGTCTTGCCGGCCCCGTTGGGTCCGGCGAGGACGACCGGGTGGCCCTCGGTAGCGAGGGTCGCGGACGCGTAGCCTCGGAAGTCGCGCAGGACCAGACGGTGGATCGCGAGGGTCGCGACGGCGGCGGCCCGCGGCGACAGCGCCACGGCGGGCGACATCAGACGCGCATCGGCATGAGCACGTAGAGCGTGCTGCTGTCGGCCGGGTCGCGGGTGACGGTCGGCGCCGCGGCGCTCGCCATCTCGAGCCGGACCGTCTCGCCGTCGATCTCGCCCATCATGTCCAGCACGTAGCGTGCGTTGAAGCCGATCTCGAGCGGGCTGCCGTTGTACTCGGCGTCGATCTCCTCGACGGCCCTCCCGGCCTCGGCGCTGACCGCCGAGACCACGACCTGGCCGTCGCTGAAGGCGAGCTTCACCGCGCGCGCCTTCTCGGTCGAGATGGTCGCGACGCGGTCGACGGCGGTGGTGAAGGCCTTGGCCGGGATCGTCGCGATCTGCTCGTTGCCCGTCGGAATGACCCGCTCATAGTCCGGGAAGGTGCCGTCGATCAGGCGCGAGAGAAGGATCGCGCGGCCGACCACGAACTGGATCCGCGACGGCGACACGCCGACCTGGACGGTCTCGGCACCGTCCTCCAGCAGCCGGCGCACCTCGCCGACGGTCTTGCGCGGGACGATCACCGGCGGGAGCTTCTCGGCCCCCTCGGGCAGCGGCACCTCGACACGGGCGAGCCGGTGGCCGTCGGTCGCCACCGCGCGGAGCATCGCCGCCGCCCCGCCGCGGGTCGCGTGGAAGTGGATGCCGTTGAGGTAGTAGCGCGTCTCCTCGGTGGAGATGGCGAAGCGCGTCTTGTCGATCAGCTTCGCCAGTTGCGCCGCGGCGATGCTGAAGCCGACGTCGAGCTGCTCCTCCTTCATCGCCGGGAACTCGTCCGCCGGCAGGGTCTGCAAGGTGAACGCCGAGCGACCGGCGCGCAGGGCCAGCTCCGTGGCGTCCGGCCGCTGCTCGAGCTCGACCGTGCAGTCGTCCGGCAGCTTGCGCACGATGTCGAACAGGAGGTGGGCGGAGACGGTCGTGGCGCCGGGCTCGGCCACGGCGGCGTCCTCGCTCGCCGCCATCGACAGATCCATGTCGGTCGCGGTCAGGCCCAGTGTTCCCTCGCGCGCCTCGAGCTTGACGTTGGAGAGGATCGGGATCGTGGTCCGGCGCTCGACGACGTTCTGGACGTGGCCGAGGGACCTCAGGAGCGCGCTCCGCTCGATCGACAGCTTCATCGGGGATCGGTTATCCGCAGCGGACCAGGTTGCCCGCGCCGGGCCCACCCGCGCGGGCCGGCAAGCTAGCAGGATTTGTGCGCGAGGTGCAGCGCTTTTCCGTGCCGCAGCAGGCCGCGCGCGGTCCCGTCAGACCTGCAGCTTGCGCTTGATCTGCTCGACGTCGTCGGCGATCTGCCGGTCCTCGCGCGAGAGCGTCTCGATCTGTTTCACCGCATGGAGCACGGTGGTGTGGTCGCGGCCGCCGAACTTCTTGCCGATCTCGGGCAGGGAACGGGTGGTGAGCTGCTTGGCGAGGTACATCGCCACCTGCCGCGGCCGGGCCACCGCACGCGACCGGCGCGCCGAGCTCATGTCGGTCAGCTTGATCGCATAGTGCTCGACGACGGCGCGCTGGATCTCCTCGATCGTCACCCGCCGGTCGTTGGCGCGCAGCAGGTCGCGCAGCACCTCCTGGGCCATCTCCAGCGACACGGGACGATGCGTCAGGCCCGCCTGATGGACGATGCGCAGCAGCGCCCCTTCCAGCTCGCGCACGTTCGACGTGATGCGGTTGGCGAGGAACTCCAGCACCCGCTGCGGGATCTCGGTGCGCATCTGCTCGGCCTTGGCCTGCAGGATGCCGAGCCGCAGCTCGTAGGTGGTGGGATGGATGTCGGCGACCAGGCCCCAGCCGAGCCGTGAGCGGATCCGCTCCTCGAGCCCGGACAGGTCGGACGGGCTGCGGTCGGCGGAGATGACGATCTGCCGCCCCCGGTCGACCAGGGTGTTGAAGGTGTGGAAGAACTCTTCCTGGGTGCTGTCCTTGCCGCTGATGAACTGCACGTCGTCGACCATCAGGAGGTCGACCGAGCGGAACAGCTCCTTGAACGACATGGTGTCCTTCGAGCGCAGGGCGCGCACGAACTGGTACATGAACTTCTCGGCCGAGAGGTAGATGACGCGGCGGCTCGGGTCGAGCTGCCGGGCGCGCCAGCCGATCGCGTGCATCAGATGTGTCTTGCCGAGTCCGACGCCGCCATAGAGGAACAGCGGGTTGAACGGCGGCCGGCTCGACTCGGCGACCTTCTCGGCCGCCGCCATGGCGAATTCGTTGGGCTTGCCGACCACGAAGTTCTCGAAGGTGAAGCGCGGGTCGAGCCGTGCGCCCAGCTCGTCCATCGGGCTTGGCGCGACACTCGCGGCCAGCGCCGGAGCTGCGGCCGGCTCCACCACCACCTCGGCCGGTCGCGGGGTCGCCGGGGCGGTCGGGCGGACCGCGAGCAGCACCGTGCGCACCGCCGGGTTCACCCGCGACCAGATGGCGCGGATCTTGTCCGCATAGTGTGTCGCCACCCATTCCCGGAGGAACTGCGTGGGCACGGCGATGACGACCCGCTCGCCGTCGAGCTCGCCGAGCTCGAGCGGCTTGACCCAGGTCGCGTAGGCGGTGTCGCCGATCTCCGCGCGCAGCATCCCTCGGACCTGCGACCATTGCTGGGAGAGTTCGCTCGACTGCGGCGCGTTCATGCCAACCCCGGCGATTCCTTCGCGGTGGTCACAGCGTACACCGAACGGCCCCGGCGCCACGCCGCTCGGCGGTGCCGGGGCGATGTCGTAGGGCGCGGTGACCTCCGCCGTGCCGACGCGCATCTGACCTTGCGGACGATGACCGGAGTGGGCGTGTTCTTCAAGCAACGGTAGAGCACCCTGCAGCTGAAGAATTATTGAAGGGGCATCGGCAGATTTACTTTACGCGTTCGGACTGATGCAAGACTTCAACTTGCGTGTTGTGCCTGCTACAAGTCCTCAGCGCGGGTACCGAGGCTAGCCAGCGCCGCCGGAGGCCGCAAGGGGACCTTTATGAGAACGGGAGCTATCGCGTTAAAGTTGAGACGAGGCGCGGCCGGAACGCCGCGGCGGCAGGCGCCGCCCCGGCGGTCCCAACACGAAGAGCCCCGCCGTCCCTTGGACCGGCGGGGCGCTCGCGACGATCAGACGCGGACGATCAGGCGGTCGCGCTCGCGGCTGACGCGGAGAGCGCCTGGATGCGGCGGGCGAGGCGCGAGATCTTCCGCGACGCGGCGTTGATGTGCAGCACGCCCTTGGTGACGCCGCGGCGGATTTCCGGCTCGGCGACCGTGAACGCGGCCTGCGCTGCGCTCGGGTCGCCCTTGGCCAGCGCCATCTCGACCTTGCGCACGAAGGTCTTGATCCGACTCACCCGGCTGCGGTTGATGGCCGTGCGCTTGGCCGTCTGGCGGATGCGCTTCTTGGCCGAACGATGATGCGCCAACGGGCCACCTCTTGATCGGAACGTGCTCGGAACTGGGCCGCGCCCTATAGACGCGCCGCCCCGCCCCGTCAACCGCCGCCCGGGCGTCGCGGCGGCCTAGCGGTTCTGGAAGTTGGGCGAGCGTTTCTCGGCGAAGGCGGTCATGCCCTCGCGCCGGTCGGCGGTCGCGAAGGTGCCGTAGAACAGCCGCCGCTCGAGCCGCAGCCCCTCGGCCAGGCTGACCTCGAAGGCGGCGTTGACCGCCTCCTTGGCCATCGCCACGATCGGCTGCGACTTGGCCGCGATCGTCTCCGCCAGCTCGATCGCCTCGCCGATCAGGTCCTTCTGCGGCACGACCCGCGCCACGAGGCCGCATCGCTCGGCCTCCTCGGCCTCCATCATCCGCCCGGTGAGGATCATCTCCATGGCCTTGCTCTTGCCGACGGCGCGGACGAGCCGCTGTGTGCCGCCGGCGCCCGGAATCGTGCCGAGATTGATCTCCGGCTGCCCGAACTTGGCGTTGTCGGCGCAGAGCACGATGTCGCACATCATCGCGAGCTCGCAACCGCCGCCCAGAGCGTAGCCGGCGACCGCGGCGATCAGCGGCTTGCGGTGCTGCGCGATCCGCGCCCACGGACCGATGAAGTCGCTCTGGAACGCCGCGATGTAGTCCTTGTCCTGCATCTCCTTGATGTCGGCCCCGGCGGCGAAGGCGCGCTCCGAGCCGGTGAGGACGATCGCGGCAATGCCGGGATCGGCGTCGGCGCCATCCAACGCCCGGTTCAGCTCGTCGATGACCTGGGCGTTCAGCGCGTTCAACGCCTTGGGCCGGTTCAAGGTGATGAGGAGGACCCTGCCGCGCGGTTCGACGAGGATGGACTCGTAGGCCATACCACAGCAGCTCCGGCAGCTCGTCGGCGCGATGCAGCCCATGCCGCACCGCAGCAGAGCGCGCCGGGTTAAACACCAGGGGCGTCGCTTCCGACAAGCCCCTAAGCGGCGGCCGGTTCCTCGGCGACGGCCAGCTACTCCGCGTCGGGCTGCCGGCTCGGGACGGCGTCGGCGAAGGCCGCGAGCGTCTGGCAGGCCGCCTCCCGCCCGAGCAGCCGCGGATAGCGGGCGAGGTCGACGCCGAAGCGCCGGGCGTTGCCGAGCTGCGGCACGAGGCAGATATCGGCCAGGGTCGGCGCGGGGCCGAAGCAGTACGGGCCCGGCACGCCCTCGAGCAGGGCCTCGCAGGCGTCGAGCCCGGCGGTATTGGCCCGACGCGCCCAGTCGATGACGGCCTCCTCGGCCAGCCCGAGGCGGCGCAGCTCGTTCAGCACCTTGAGGTTCTGCAGCGGATGGGTGTCGGCCGCCAGGACCAGGGCGAAGGCCCGCACGCGGGCGCGCCCCAGCGGATCGGCGGGCAGCAGCGCCGGCGCCGGATGGACCTCGTCGAGCCACTCGATGATCGCCAAGGACTGGGTCAGCACCGTGCCGTCGTCGAGCTCGAGCGCCGGAACGAGGCCTTGAGGGTTCAAGGCGAGGTAGGCGGGCTCGCGCTGCTCGCCGCGGCGCAGATGATGCGCCACCTGCGACACGGCGAGCCCTTTCAGATTCAGCGCGATGCGCACCCGCCAGGCGGCGGAGCTTCGAAAGTAGCCATGCAGCTTCATAGGCTAGGCTCCATGTGGTGGGGCCGGCAGTGGCGACGCAAGAAGGAGCCTGCACCGGCCTTCAAGCTCCGGCAGTTGGCGCGATCGTCGCCACCAGTCGGCCGTTCAAGACCGCGTTGCCGATGGTCGGCTCGACCCGTCGACACGCGACCGTCCGAGGTGCTGACCGCCCGCCCGGCACCCCGCCGTCAGCGCTGGCAGGTCGGGCAGTAGAAGGTGGCGCGGCCGCCCTGGACGATCCGGCGGATCGGCCGCGCGCACCCTGGGCAGGGCGACCCGGCGCGGTCGTACACCCGGAAATCGTTCTGGAAGTGGCCCAGCTCGCCGTTCGACTGGACGTAGTCGCGCAAGGATGAGCCGCCGGCCGCGATCGCCTCGCCCAGGACCTCGCGGACGGCGGCGGCGAGCCGGGCGCAGGCGGCGGCGCCGACCCGGCCTGCCGGCCGCAGCGGCGAGATCCGCGCGCGATACAGGCTCTCGCTGGCATAGATGTTGCCGACGCCCACGAGCCGCCGCTGGTCCATCAAGGCGAGCTTGACGGCGACCCGCCGCCCGGCGAGAGCCCGGCGCAAGGCGGCGCCGTCGAACCCGGGCGCGAGCGGTTCCGCGCCGAGCCCGGCGAGCCAGCGATGCGCCTGCAGCTCGCTCGCCGGGACGAGGTCGACCATGCCGAACCGGCGCGGATCGACGAAGCGCAACAGGCTGCCGTCGTCGAACGCGAAGGTCAGGTGCTCGTGCGGTCCCTGCGGTGTCGCGCCCAGCAGGAGCCGCCCCGACATCCCGAGATGGAGCAGGAGCACCATGCCGTCGTCGAGGAAGGTCTGGATGAACTTGCCGCGCCGGGCGAACCCGGTTAGAGCCCGGCCGGCGAGGCGCTCGGGTAGCTGCTGCGGCATGGGGAAGCGGATGTCGGGCCGGCGTTGCGTCACGCTGAGCACACGTCGTCCGGTCAGCCGCGTCGCGAGCGCGCGCATCGTCGTCTCGACCTCGGGTAGCTCGGGCAAGGGGGGCTCCGCGCACCGGCCGCGGCTTGCTGGCTCCGGCCGGCTCACCTAGAAGCCGCGGCACCAACCCATCCGCGAGGGCGGTCTTCTGCATGAGCGAGCGGCGCGCAGCAAGCGACGCCGGCGAGAGCCCGGAACGCGCCGCGGAGACGCTCGCCCACTCCTTCGGCTTCCAGCCGGTCGACCCGGCGGAGAAGGCGGCGCGCGTGCGCGGCGTGTTCGAGCGCGTTGCCGGCCGCTACGACCTGATGAACGACCTGATGAGCGCCGGCGTCCATCGCCTGTGGAAGGATGCGCTGATCGACTGGCTGATGCCGCGCCGCGGCTGTCGGCATCTCGACGTCGCCGGGGGCACGGGCGACATCGCCTTTCGCCTGCTCGACCGGCTCGACGGCGCCGCCGAGGTGGCCCTGGTCGACATCAACCCGGCGATGCTCGCCGTCGGCCGCGACCGTGCCGTCGAGCGCGGCTGGCTCGGTGAGGTCCTGTGGATCGCCGGGGACGCCGAGCGGCTGCCGCTGCCGGATCGCAGCTTCGACGCCTACACGATCGCCTTCGGCATCCGCAACGTGACCCGGCTCGAGGCGGCACTCGCCGAGGCCTACCGCGTCCTGCGGCCCGGCGGGCGGTTCTTGTGCCTCGAGTTCAGCCGGGTCGTTCTGCCCGGTCTCGAGCGGTTGTACGACGCCTACTCGTTCACCGTGCTGCCGCAGCTCGGCCGGCTCGTCGCCGGCGATGCCGCGAGCTATCGCTATCTCGCCGAGAGCATCCGCCGCTTTCCCGACCAGACGACGTTCGCCCGGCTGATCGCGCGCGCCGGCTTCGACCAGGTCAAGCACCGCAACCTCAGCGGTGGCATCGCGGCGATCCACTCCGCCTGGCGCTACTGACCGGGGATGTTGCGCGACCTTCGTCACGCCCTGCGCCTGCTCGCGATCGCCCGCTGCTTCGCCCGCCACAATGCTCTCTTCCCGTTCGAGCTGGTCCCGGCGGCGCGGCCCCTGCTGACCGTGTTGCGCCCGTTCACCGATCCCCGCGCGCCCGGTCGCCCCGGGGAGCGCCTGGCCGCCGCGCTGCAGGAATTGGGGCCGGCCTTCATCAAGCTGGGGCAGAGCCTCGCGACCCGCGCCGACCTGCTCGGCGACGCGATCTGCCGCGACCTCGCTTTGCTCCAGGACAAGCTGCCGTCGTTCCCGGCGGCCGAGGCGCGGCGGATCGTCGAGAGCGAGCTCGAGGCGCCGCTCGACGAGCTGTTCGCAAGCTTCGAGGGCGAGCCGGTAGCAGCCGCCTCGATCGCCCAGGTCCACTTCGCCGTCTCCAGCGAGGGCGCGCCCCTCGCGGTCAAGATCCTCCGCCCGGGGATCGAGCAGGCGATCGAGGCCGACATCGACTTCTTCCTGTGGATCGCCGAGTGGGTCGAGCGGACCCAGCCGCCGCTGCGTCGCTACCGGCCGGTCGCCAACGTGCTGATGCTACGCACCTCGACCCGGCGCGAGATGGATCTCCGCCTGGAGGCCGCGGCCGCCGCCGAGCTCGCCGAGAACTGTGCCGAGGACGAGGGCTTCCGCGTGCCGGCGGTCGACTGGCGGCGGACCGCGCAGCGCGTCGTCAGCTTCGCCCGGGTCGCCGGCCTGCGCGCCGACGATCGCGAGGCGCTGATCGCCGCCGGGCTCGACCCCGACCGGATCCTCGCCACCTCGGCGCGGGTCTTCTTCAACCAAGTGTTTCGCGACGGCTTCTTCCACGGCGACATGCACCCGGGCAACATGCTGGTGGCCGAGGACGGGGCGGTGGTCGCCCTCGACTTCGGCATCATGGGCCGCCTCGATCTCGCCACCCGCCGCAACCTCGCGCTGATCCTGCTGGGATTCCTCACCCGCGACTACGTCCAGGTGGCGGACGTGTTCTTTCGCATCGGCATGGTGCCCCGCGACCAGGACAGGGCGACCTTCACCCAGGCCTGTCGGGCGATCGGCGAGCCGATCTTCGACCGGCCGCTCAACGAGATCTCCTTCGGCCGGCTGCTCGGCCAGCTGCTGCACGTCGCCGAGCAGTTCGACATGGAGGCCAAGCCCGAGCTGCTGCTGCTGCAGAAGACGATGGTGGTGGCCGAAGGCGTCGGTCGTGCGCTCAATCCCAACGTCAATATGTGGGAACTCGCCCAGCCGCTGGTCGAGGAATGGATGCGTGCCAACCTCGGGCCCGAGGCACAGATGCGCGAGGCGCTGGCCGACGTCGTCGAGGCGGCGCGGCTGTTGCCGGCCCTGGTCCGCGAGGCGAACAGCCTCGCCGAGAGCTTCGCCCTGCGCCAGGCACCGCCGCCGGTACGTAGCGTCTCGCCCTGGTGGCTCGCCGCGACCTTGGCGCTCGGGGTCGCGCTCGGGCTTGTCCTGGGCTAGCCGAAACACATCTTCTGTGTTGTATATTGATGCGGTCGTGGCCGCTATCGACCAGCGAGGTCGGGAACCTGCAGCCCGTGAGCCAGCGCCTGCTGCTCGTCATCGGTGGCGGCATCGCCGCCTACAAGTCGCTCGAGTTGATCCGCCGCGCGCGTGAGCGCGGCTGGTCGGTGCGTTGCGTGCTCACCCCGGCGGCGACGCAGCTCGTCACGCCACTCTCGGTGGCCAGCCTCAGCGGCGACAAGGTGTACACCGAGCTCTTCTCGCTGACCGACGAGGCGGAGATGGGCCACATCCGGCTGTCGCGCGAGGCCGACCTGGTCGTTGTGGCCCCGGCGACCGCCGACCTCCTCGCCAAGATGGCCCAGGGTCACGCCGACGACCTCGCCTCCACCCTGCTGCTCGCCACGGACAAGCCGGTGCTCGTCGCTCCCGCGATGAACCCGTTCATGTGGTCGCATCCGGCGACGCGGCGCAACGTGACGCGGCTGGTCGAGGACGGCATACGCCTCGTCGGTCCGAATCCGGGCGACATGGCCTGTGGCGAGATCGGCGACGGCCGGATGGCCGAGCCGCACGAGATCCTGGCCGCGATCGAGGCGACGCTCCACGCCCGGCCCGGCCCGCTCTCCGGTCGCCGGGCGCTGGTCACCAGCGGCCCGACCCGTGAGGCGATCGACCCGGTCCGCTATCTCTCCAACCACTCGTCGGGCAAGCAGGGCCACGCGATCGCCACGGCGTTGCGCGACGCCGGTGCCACCGTGACGCTCGTCACCGGCCCAGTGGCGCTGGCCGATCCGCCCGGCGTCGACGTCGTCCATGTCGAATCGGCGCGCGAGATGCTGGACGCCTGCGAGCGGGCGCTGCCCGTGGACATCGCCGTCTGCGCCGCCGCGGTCGCCGACTGGCGCCCGGCCGGCGCGGCCGGCGCGAAGCTCAAGAAGGAGCATGGCGCGCCGAGGGTGCTCGAACTCGTCGAGAACCCGGACATCCTGTGCACACTCGCCCGGCGTGACGCGCTGCGCCCGGCTCTGGTCGTGGGATTCGCCGCCGAGACCGACGATCTCCTGGCCCACGCCGAGGCGAAGCTCGCGCGCAAGGGCTGCGACTGGATCGTCGCCAACCGGGTCGGGCCCGGCACTGACACCTTCGGCGGTGATGGCAACAGCGTGCACCTGCTGCGCCGCGGTCGGCCGGCCGAGGCCTGGCCGCCGATGAGCAAGACGGCGGTCGGCGTCAAACTCGTGGCCGCGATTGCCGAGGAACTCGCCCATGGCTGAGCTCGCGCTGCCGATCGAGCGCCTGCCGCATGGCGCGGACCTGCCCCTGCCGGCCTATGCCAGCGCCGGCGCGGCCGGCCTCGACCTGCTGGCCGCCGCCGAGGTCGATCTGCAGCCGGGCCGGTACATGGCGGTGCCGACCGGCATCCGCCTCGCCCTGCCGGCCGGTATCGAGGGGCAGGTCCGGCCCCGCTCCGGGCTGGCGCTCCGTCACGGGGTCACGGTGCTCAACGCGCCGGGCACGATCGATTGCGACTATCGCGGCGAGATCCAGGTCCTGCTGATCAATCTCGGGTCGCATCCGGTGCGGCTGCCGCGCGGCAGCCGGATCGCCCAGCTGGTCCTGGCGCCGGTGCTGCGCGCCGTGCTGCGCGAGGCCACGGTCGATCCCGCGGCGACGACGCGGGGCGCGGGCGGCTTCGGTTCGACCGGGCTCGCGGCCGCCAGCAACGAGGGTCGCCCATGCTGAGGCCGTCGAAGAAGCTCGCCCTGGCGCTCGAGGCCGTCACCGACATCGCGCTCAACGGCGGCGCGGAGCCGGTACAGAGCCAGGACATCGCCGAGCGGCTCGGTCTGCCGCGGCGCTATCTCGAGCAGGTCATGCAGCAGCTCGTCCGCGCCGGGGTGCTGAAGGGCGTGCGCGGCCCGCGCGGCGGCTACCGCCTCGCGCGCGAGCGGCGGCGCATCACCGTTGGCCAGGTTGTCCGCGTGGTGCAGGGCCTCGACGAGATCGAGGAGGGGCCGATCGTGTCCAGCTCGCCGCTCGGGCAGGAGGTGATGGCGCCGTTCTGGCAGCAGGTCGAGGAGGAGCAGATGCGCCGCCTCGACGAGGTCACGATCGAGGATCTCTGCCAGCAGGCGAGCCTGCGCGGCGTCGGCCAGGCGGGCAGCAAGGGGATGGATTTCGCGATCTGAGGGCGGCACCCTGGCAGTGCCGCGGAGCGCGGGGGACGAGGTGGCGATGGTCGGAGGTCCGGACGGGCCGATCGCGGTGCAGGGTGGGCGGATCTGCGACTCGATCTGCGACACGATCGGCAGAACCCCGCTCGTCCGGCTGCGTCGCCTGCCGCAGGCCGCGGGCTGCGAGGCCGAGCTCCTCGCCAAGCTCGAGTTCTTCAACCCGCTGGGTTCGGTCAAGGACCGCATCGCGCTGGCGATGGTCGAGGCGGCCGAGGCGCAGGGACGTCTCAGGCCCGGCGGAGTGATCGTCGAGCCGACCTCGGGCAACACCGGCATCGCCCTGGCGTTCGTCTGCGCCGCCAAGGGCTACCGGCTGATCCTCACCATGCCCGAGAGCATGTCGGTCGAGCGGCGCAAGATGCTGCGCTTTCTCGGCGCCGAGCTGGAGCTGACCCCGGCCGGGCGCGGCATGCAGGGCGCCATCGAGGCGGCCGAGCGGCTGCGCGCCGAGCTGCCCGGTGCCATCATGCTGCAGCAGTTCGAGAACCCGGCCAACCCGGCGGTCCACCGGCGGACCACCGCCGAGGAGATCTGGGCCGACACCGGCGGCCGCCTCGATGTGCTGGTGGCAGGGGTCGGCACGGGCGGGACCATCACCGGTTGCGCGCAGGTGTTGAAGCCACGGCTGCGCCATCTGCGGATCGTCGCCGTCGAGCCGGAGGACAGCGCGGTGCTCTCCGGCGGCAAGCCCGGTGCGCACAAGATCCAGGGCATCGGCGCCGGATTCATCCCCCGCATCCTCGACCGCGAGCTGATCGACGAGGTCCTCCCGATCGGCAACGAGACCGCCTTCAAGACCGCCCGCGAGGCCGCAGCGCTGGAGGGCATCCCGGTCGGGATCTCCTCGGGTGCGACGCTCGCTGCCGCGCTCGAGGTCGGTGCGCGGCCCGGCATGGCCGGCAAGCGGATCGTGACGATCCTCGCCTCCTTCGCCGAGCGCTACCTCTCGACGGAGCTGTTCGCCGAGGCGTGAAGTGCCTCCGCGCGCCACGTGGCGCGCGGGCCACGGCTCCGTTGCTGCAACGCAGCAATGCGCAAATCCGTCACCCTTTCGTAGGAGCACGCGCCTACATCTGGCGGCGTCATCCCCCTGTGAGGCTCGTCATGGCTCCTGCCGCCAGCGCGGCTCTGCCCAGCTCGGTCTTGCCCGGCATCGGCTTCGCCGTGCTCAGCTACGCCTCGTTCTCAACCGCCGACGCGGCCGTGAAGATGGCCGGCGGGCGACTGTCGGTGTTCGTCGTGGCGACGATCGTCGCCGCGTTCGGGCTGTTGCCGGTACTCGTGCTGGCCCAGGGCAATGGCGGGCCGCGCGCGCTCGTGCCCCGGCTCTGGGGGCTGGTGCTCGGCCGCGGCGCCCTCACCGCGGCCTGTGCGCTCTGTGCCTGGAAAGCCTTCACCCTGATGCCGCTGGCGGACGCCTACGCGATCCTGTTCGCCTCGCCGATCCTGGTCACGGCGCTGTCGCCCTGGCTGCTCGGCGAGACCGTCGGCTGGCGACGCTGGACCGCCTCGGCCGTCGGCTTCCTCGGCGTGCTGCTGATGATCCGTCCGGACTTCGCGACCTTGGGCATCGGCCATGCGCTCGCGCTCACCGCCGCCCTGCTGGGTGCGTTGTCGTTCATCATCCTGCGCCGGATCGGCCCGCGCGAGCCGGCGGCGCCGGTCCTGCTCACCGTGTTCCTCGCCATCATGCTGGTCTCGGCGCCGTTCGCGATCGCCACCTGGACGTGGCCGCGCTGGGAGGAGCTGCTGCTGCTGGCGACGGCGGGGCTGCTGCAGGGCGCGGGCCAGGCGGCGCTGGTCCTCGCCACCCGCCACACCCCGGCCGCGGTCGTGGCACCGTTCCAGTACAGCCAGATGCTGTGGGCGGTGCTGTTCGGCGCGCTGCTGTTCGGCGACCTGCCGCAGCCGATCCTGTTCGTCGGCATGGCGCTGGTCGTCGGCAGCGGGCTCTACACGCTGTGGCGCGAGACGGTGCGGGCGCGGGTCGTCACGCTGGGCGCGGCGCGCGGCGAGGTGCCGGCCCGCGCCGGCCGGGTGACGCATCGCTGAGCGACGCCGCAGTGATCAGCATCACTGCGCGCCGCTCGGTGCCGTGGGAACCGGTCGGGACGGACGGCACGGGCCGTCCGGTCGAACCGGGAGCCCTCCATGAACGCGCGTCGGACGTTCCTCGCCGCCTTGGCCTCGCTCAGCGCGGCCTCGGTCGCCGGCGTTTCGCTCGCCGCCGATTCACCGTCCGCGCGCCAGAAGGTGCGGCGCCGGCAGGAGCAGACCGCACAGGCCTGCGCCGACCGGCAGGCCGTGCCGACCGACTGCGCGACGCCGTCGCGCTGATCAGTCGCGTGGGTCGAGCCGGGCCGCGACGTCGAGCGCGGCGTAGGTCAGCACCGCGTCGGCGCCGGCCCGCTTGAAGGCCAGCAGGCTCTCGATCATCGCCCGCTCGCCGTCGAGCCAGCCACGGCCGGCCGCAGCGTGGATCATCGCGTATTCGCCGCTGACCTGATAGGCCAGCGTCGGCACGCCGAAGCGGTCCTTCACCCGGCGGACGATGTCGAGATAGGGCAGGCCGGGCTTGATCATCACCATGTCCGCACCCTCGGCGAGGTCGAGCGCCACCTCGCGCAGCGCCTCGGCGCCGTTCGCCGGGTCCATCTGGTAGGTCTTCTTGTCGGCCTTGCCGAGCGAGCCGGCGCTGCCCACCGCGTCGCGGAAGGGCCCATAGAAGGCCGAGGCGTACTTGGCCGCGTAGGCGAGGATCAGGGTCGACTGCCGCCCGGCCTCGTCGAGTGCGCGGCGGATCACGCCGATCCGGCCGTCCATCATGTCCGAGGGTGCCACCACATCGGCGCCGGCCTGCGCCAGCACGAGCGCCTGCCGCGCCAGGACCTCGAGCGTGCGGTCGTTGTCGATCCGGCCGGCGAGCAGGAGCCCGTCATGGCCATGGGTGGTGTAGGGGTCGAGGGCCACGTCGGTGATCAGCCCGATCTCCGGCAGATGGCGCTTGATCGTGCGCACCGCCCGGCACAGCAGGTTGTCCTCGTTGCAGGCCTCCGCGGCGTCCTCGCTCTTCCGCTCGGGCGGTGTGCAGGGGAACAGCGCCACCGCGGGGATGCCGCGCTCGAGGGCCTGCTCGATCAGCGGCAGGAGCAGGTCGACCGAGCGTCGCTCGACCCCCGGCATGCTCGCCACCGCCTCGCGTTTGCCCTTCCCGTCGAGGACGAACAATGGCTGGATCAGATCCGCCGGGCGCAGATGCGTCTCGGCGACCAGCCGCCGGCTCCATGGCGCCTGCCGCAGCCGGCGCATCCGCACCGTGGGAAAGCCGCCTCCCGGCAGGCCTTGGTTCTCGCTCGGCCCTGGCATCTCGGCTCGACCTGGTCGAAATCGAGGTTTCGTAACAATCGCCCGGCTGCTCGGCAATGGGGCCCGGTTGACCGCGCCGCCGGGCCGGGTCTAAGCGGCGGGCTCGCGTCCGGAGGCTGCGCCATGGACCTCGAGCTCGACGACGATCGGCGCGCGATCCGCGACATGGCGCGCGCGTTCGCGCAGGCGGAGCTGGCCCCGCACGCCGCCGAGTGGGACGCGCGCGGCCACTTCCCGGTGCCGACGCTGCGCAAGGCAGCGGAACTCGGCCTCGCCGGCATCTACGTCCGCGAGGCGAGCGGCGGCAGCGGCCTCGGTCGACTCGACGCCGCGCTGGTCTTCGAGGAGCTGGCCGCGGGCTGCACCTCGACCGCCGCCTATCTGTCGATCCACAACATGGTCGCCTGGATGGTCGACCGCTTCGGCGACGCGGAGCTGGCCGGGCAATTCCTGCCCAGCCTGCTGACGATGCAGCGGATCGCCAGCTACTGCCTGACCGAGCCCGGCTCGGGCTCCGACGCGGCGTCGCTCAAGACCGCCGCGCGGCGCGACGGCGAGGACTACGTCCTCGACGGCAGCAAGGCCTTCATCTCCGGCGGCGGGGTCAGCGACCTCTACCTCGTCTTCGCGCGGACCGGCGGGCCCGGGCCCGGCGGGATCAGCGCGATCCTCGTCGAGCGCGGCACGCCCGGCCTGAGCTTCGGCGCGCAGGAGAAGAAGATGGGCTGGAGGTCGCAGCCTACGGCGATCGTCAATCTCGACGCCTGCCGCGTCCCGGTCGCCAACCGCCTCGGCGAGGAGGGGCAGGGCTTCAAGATCGCCATGCAGGGCCTGGATGGCGGCCGGGTCAACATCGCCGCCTGTTCGATCGGGGCCGCGCGCGCCTGCCTCGAGCGGACGCTGGCTTACGTCCGCGAGCGGCGCCAGTTCGGCCGGCCGCTCGCCGAGTTCCAGAACACCCAGTTCACGTTGGCCGACATGGCGACCGAGCTGGAGGCGGCACGCCTGATGGTCTGGCGCGCCGCGGCGGCGCTCGACCGTGGCGCGGCGGACGCCACGATGCTCTGCGCCATGGCCAAGCGCTTCGCCACCGACATCGGCTTCCAGGTCATCGACCGGGCGCTGCAACTCCACGGCGGCTACGGCTACATCCAGGATTATGAGATCGAGCGGTTCCTGCGCGACGCTCGGGTCCACCGGATCCTCGAGGGCACCAACGAGATCATGCGGGTGGTGATCGCCCGGCGGCTGTTGGCCACGTGAGCGAGGGGATCCGATTCGCGCGCGAGGGACGGCTCGGCCTCGTCACCCTCGACCGCCAGGGTGCCTTGAACGCGCTGACCCACGACATGGTCCGCGCGATGAGCCGGCAGCTCGTGGCGTGGAAGGACGATCCGGCGGTCGCGGTCGTCGTCGTCACTGCGGCGCCGGGCCGCGCCTTCTGCGCCGGTGGCGACATCCGCGCCGTGGTGGAACGGGTACGGACCGCGGGTGTCGCCGCCACCGTGCCGTTCTTTCACGACGAGTACCGGCTGAACTGGCGGATCGCTCGCTATCCCAAGCCCTATCTCGCCTTGATCGACGGCGTGACGATGGGCGGCGGGGTTGGCATCTCCATCCATGGGCGCTTCCGCGTCGCCACCGAGCGGACCGTGTTCGCCATGCCGGAGACCGGGATCGGCTTCTTCCCGGACGTCGGCGGGACCTGGTTCCTGCCGCGCTGCCCTGGCGAGACCGGCCTCCATCTCGGCCTGAGCGGCGCGCGTGCCGACGGCGGCGACTGCCTGGCGCTGGGCCTGGCGACCCACTACCTGCCGCGCGACGCGCTGCCGGTGTTGATCAGCGAGCTGGCCGAGGGTCGAGAACCGGACGCGGCGCTGGCCGCGCGCGCCGCACCGGCGCCGGCCTCGGCGATCGCGGCGCAGCGGGCGTGCATCGACGCCTGTCTCGCCGGCGACACGCTCGCCGACGTGCTTGCGGCGCTGGAAGCCGAGCCCACCGGCTGGGGACGCGCGCGGCTGGCCGAGCTCGAGACCAAGTCGCCTCTGGCGCTCCGGCTCACCTTCGCGCAGCTCCGCCGTGGTCGGGTGTTGGCGAGCCTCGAGGAGGCGCTGCGCCTCGAGTACCGGATGGTCCACCGCGTCCTCGCCCTGCCCGATTTCGCCGAGGGCGTGCGGGCGCTGATCGTCGACAAGGATCGCCGCCCCCGCTGGCGCGACCGGCGTCCGGGCGACATCGACGAGGCCGAGGTCCTTGCCTGCATGGCGCCGCTGCCCGAGGGGGATCTCGTCTTCGACTGGGACGACGTCTGACCGCGGGGAGGGGACATGGCGCGGATCGGCTTCATCGGCCTCGGCAATATGGGTCTGCCCATGGCCCGCAACCTGCTCGCCGCCGGGCATGCGGTGACCGGCTACGATCTCGGCACGCGCGCCCGCGAGGCGGCCGCCGCGGCCGGTATCACGATCCGTCCGAGCGTCGGCGACGCCGTGCGCGATGCGGAGACGGTCCTCACCATGTTGCCCGAGGGGCGCCATGTACGCGGCGTCTATCTGGACCAGGAGGGTATCCTCGCGCGTGTGCCGAGCGGTGCCTTGCTGATCGACTGCTCGACGATCGACGTCGACAGCGCCCGGGCGGTCGCGGCGGCGGCGACGGCGCGCGGCATGGCCATGGTCGACGCGCCGGTGTCGGGTGGCGTCGCCGGTGCCGCGGCGGCGAGCCTGACATTCATGGTCGGCGGCCCCGAGGCGGCCTTCACCCGTGCCGAGCCGGTGCTGCGCGCGATGGGCAAGGCGGTGGTCCACGCCGGCGCCGCCGGCGCTGGGCAGGCCGCCAAGATCTGCAACAACATGATGCTCGGGATCCAGATGATCTCGGTCTGCGAGGCGATGGTCCTGGCCCGCCGGCTCGGCCTCGCACCGGAGAAGCTGTTCGAGATCGCCGCCAAGGCTTCCGGCCAGTGCTGGTCGCTGACGAGCTACTGTCCGGTGCCCGGTCCGGTGCCGACCTCGCCGGCGAACCGCGGCTACCAGCCGGGCTTCGCCGCGGCGATGATGCTCAAGGACCTGCGCCTTGCCCAGGAGGCCGCGCAAAGTGTGGGCGCGGCGACACCATTGGGGGCCGAAGCCTATCAGCTCTACGCCTTATTCAACGCACAGGGGAATGAGGGGCTGGATTTTTCCGCGATTATCCACATGATCGGCGGGACATCCGTGTGAGCCAGTAACGCCTCCAGGTCCGCGCGCCATCCTGACGCCGGCCGGACGACGATCGAGGACGCGGTGAAGGACCAATATCTCATCACGATCCGGCTCATTGAACGGCTGCATCGCCGTTTCCTCGACGTCATCAAGACCGAGCTCGACCGGCTGGGCGTGCACGACATCAACAACGTCCAGACCCTGATCCTGTCGAACATCGGTGAGGAGGAGCTGACCGTCGGCGAGCTCACCGCGCGCGGCTACTATCTCGGCTCGAACGTCTCGTACAACGTCAAGAACCTCGTCGAGAACGGCTATCTGATCCAGGAGCGCTCGCCGCACGACAAGCGCCAGATGCGCGTGCGTCTGTCCGAGAAGGGCCTGCAGCTCACGGCGCAGATCGACCGTCTCTACGCCCGCAATGCGGACGAGCTGAGCGGGCGGGTCGTGACTGTCGAGCAGCTCCGCGACCTCAACCAGAGCCTGCTCGGCATCGAGCGCTACTGGAGCAGCCTGATCAGCTACCACATCTGAGCAGCACGTCGCCGCTCAGCCCTGCGGCTCGCGCTGCATCGCCCTGAGCGCGTCGAGCTGCCGCTGCAGGTGCTCGACCTTCTGGCGGAGCTGTTCGACCTCCTCGCTGGCCGCGTCGCTGCGCGCCTCGCCGCCGCGATCCTTGCTCTCGCCGGCCTGGAACGGGCTGAACATGCTGGCCGCGCGGTTGAACAGGGCGAGGTTCTGTCGCGCCATCTCCTCGAACGGCGTGTAGGGGAAGAATCGCCCGAACGTGTCCTGGACGTAGGTCCGGATCTGGTCCTGGTGGCGGGCGAAGTTCTCCATGCTCAGCTCGAGGTAGCGCGGCAGGAAGGCGCGTAGCTGGTCGTCATAGAAACCGATGACCTGGCGCAGGAAGCCGATCGGCAGGAGGTTGCGGCCCTTGCCGTCTTCCTCGAGAATGATCTGCGTCAGCACCGAGCGTGTGATGTCCTCGCCGGTCTTTGCGTCGTAGACGACGAAGTCCTCGCCGTCGCGGACCATGCGCGACAGTTCGTCGAGCGTCACGTAGCTGCTGGTCGCGGTGTTGTAGAGCCGCCGGTTGGCGTACTTCTTGACGACGGCGACCTTGGCGTCGGGCTCGGCAGCGGGTGCCTCGGCGGGCTTGCGCGCGGTCATACGATCTCTGTCCCCCATCGAGCCCTTGCTCGCCGTCTCGGCGCAACGACCATAGCCGCCCGCCGGCGGTGTTGTCACAGTCTCTTTGTGGCAGCGCAGCATCGGGGGGATGCATCGCCCCGCGGCGATCGCGCGGGGCGACGCCGCGCGATCAGCCGCGCTCCGGCTCTTCCACCTCGAGGCCCAGCTCCTCTTCCAGGAGAGGCATGGTCTTGCCGGCCTGGATGTCGGCCTCTTCGGTGGAGCGGGCGACGTTGACGCGGAGCTTGACCTCGACCTCGGGGTGCAGGGCCACGGTGATCTCGTGGATGCCCAGCGTCTTGAGCGGCGCGTCCATCACGATCTGCTTGCGGTCGAGGGCGATGCCGGCGGCGCTGAACGCCTCGGCGATGTCGCGCGCATTGACCGAGCCGTAGAGCTGCTGGCTCTCGCCGGCCTGACGCAGGATCGTGACGCTCTCGCCGTCGATCCGCGCCGCAACCTTCTGCGCTTCCTGCTTGAGCTCGAGGTTGCGGGCCTCGAGCTGCACCCGGCGGCGCTCGAAGTCCTTCTTCGCCTGATCCGTCGCACGCATGGCCTTGCGCTGGGGGATCAGGAAGTTCCGCGCGTATCCGTCGCGCACGGTGACGATCTCGCCCATCTGGCCGAGCTTCGGGACACGCTCGAGGAGGATGACCTGCATGGACCTGTCCTCAGCCGGCGACGTAGGGCAAGAGCGCCAGTTCGCGGGCGCGCTTGATCGCGGTCGCCAGGGCACGCTGCTCCTTGGCGGTCACAGCGGTAATCCGCCGCGGCACGATCTTGCCCCGCTCGGAGACGAAGCGCTGCAGGAGCTTGACGTCCTTGTAGTCGATCTTCGGCGCATCGGCGTGGGCGAACGGGCTGCTCTTGCGCCGCCGGAAGAAGGGCCGGCGGATGGTGATGTTGGGCGGCTCGGCCATGCGCGGCCGGCGCTCGCCGCGGTCCTCGTCGCCGCCCGGGGCCGGAATGTCGCTGTCGATGCTCATGGTCCTCAACCTCGGATGTCGAAGCGGTCGCGGCGGCCGCGCTCGTCGCGGCTCGCCTTGGCCTGCATCACCTGCGACGGCCCCTCGTCGAACGTGTCGACCTTGACCGTGAGATAGCGCAGCACGTCCTCGTGGATCCGTTGCGTGCGCTCGAGCTCGGCGATCGCCGCCGGCTCGGCCTTGATGTTGAGGTGCAGGTAATGGCCCTTGCGGTTCTTCTTGATGCGGTAGGCGAGGTTGCGCAGGCCCCAGTACTCGACCTTGCTGACCTCGCCGCCCTGTGCCTTGACGACCTCGGTGAAGCTGTCGGCCAGCGCCTGCGCCTGCTGCGCCGACAGGTCGGGTCGGGCGATCACGGTGTGCTCGTAGAGCGTCATCTCGACGTGGCTCTCCATTGGCATGCGGGCAAAGAAACCCGGAGCCGCCGGCTGACGCCGCCGCTCTCCGGTCCCGTTATCCGCTGGACGGGTCGCCCCCGACGGGTGCGTCCCGGAACGAGGCGCGCCTATAGCCGTGGCCGGGGCGCACCGCAAGGCCGCTTGACAGAAGCGGCCGCCTGGCTGACACGCGCCGCCACTTCCTCGCCGGCCATCGGATCCGCGGGCAGCCTCGACCTCGATGTCCACCGTCGCCGTCTTTCCCGGGCAGGGCGCGCAGAGCGTCGGCATGGGCCGCGCCCTGGCCGAGGCCTTCCCGGCCGCGCGCGAGGTCTTCGCGATCGTCGACGAGGCGCTCGGCGAGCCCCTCTCGCGTCTGGTCTTCACCGGGCCGGCCGAGGTCCTGACCCTGACCGAGAACGCCCAGCCGGCGCTGATGGCGACCTCGCTCGCCGCGGTGCGCGCGCTTGAGGCGGCCAGCGGCCGCCCGCTGACCGCGCTCGTCGACTTCGTGGCCGGGCATTCGCTCGGCGAGTACTCGGCGCTGGTCGCCGCGGGCGCGCTCGATCTGGCCGACGCCGCGCGGCTGCTCCGTCTGCGCGGGCGGGCGATGCAGGCCGCTGTGCCGGTCGGCGCCGGCGCGATGGCGGCCGTGCTCGGCCTCGACGTGCCGGCCGTCGAGACGCTCGCGGCGCAGGCCGCCGGCGACGGCGTCTGCGCGCTGGCCAACGACAATGGCGAGGGGCAGGCGGTGCTGAGCGGCGATGTGGCGGCCGTCACGCGTGCCGTCGAGCTCGCCAAGGCCGCCGGCGCCAAGCGCTCTCTGCTGCTGCAGGTGAGCGCGCCGTTCCACTGCGAGCTGATGGCCCCGGCCGCGGCGGAGCTGGGGGCGGCGCTGGCGCGCACCGCGTTCCAGGCGCCGCGCGTGCCCCTGATCGCCAATGTCACCGCCGCGCCGGTCCGTGAGGCCGCGGCCCTCCCTGGCCTGCTGCGCGAGCAGGTCACCGCGCGGGTCCGTTGGCGTGAGAGCATGGCGACGATGCGCGAGCTGGGCGTGACCCGGCTGATCGAGCTCGGCCAGGGCAAGGTGCTGACCGGGCTGGCACGGCGCGACCTGCCCGGAGTGAGCCTGGTCAACGTCCAGGGGCCCGAGGACGTCGCGGCCCTCGCCGCCAGCCTCGGCTGAGCGGCGCAGCGGAGATCCGGGATGTTCGACCTGACCGGGCGGACCGCCCTCGTCACCGGCGCCAGCGGCGGGATCGGCGGGGCCATCGCCCGGGCACTGCACGCGCAGGGGGCCTCCGTCCTCCTCGCCGGGCGGCGCGCCGACGCGCTGCAGGCGCTGGCCGCGGAGCTGCACGAGCGGGTGACGGTGCAGGCCGGCGACCTCGCCGACGCCGCCGCCTGCGACGCGTTGATCGCCGCCGGCGAGGCCGCCGGCGGGATCGACATCCTGGTCAACAATGCGGGCATCACCCGCGACGGGCTGGCGCTGCGGATGAAGGACGAGGACTGGCAGGTGGTGCTCGACACCAACCTCACCGCGGCCTTCCGGCTCGCCCGTGCAGCGCTCCGCGGCATGATGAAGCGCCGCCACGGCCGCATCGTCGGCATCACCTCGATCGTCGGCGTCACGGGCAACCCCGGCCAGGTCAACTATGCCGCGGCCAAAGCCGGGATGATCGGGATGACGAAGGCCCTCGCGGCCGAGGTCGGCAGCCGCGGGATCACCGTGAACTGCGTGGCACCCGGCTTCATCGACACGGCGATGACCCGGGCCCTGGACGAGCGGCAGCGCGAGGCGCTGGTCGGCCGCATCCCGGCGGCAAGGCTGGGCACCTCGACCGACGTCGCTGCCGCAGTAGTCTACCTCGCCAGCGACGAGGCCGCCTACGTCACCGGCCAGACCCTCCACGTCAACGGCGGCATGGCGATGATCTGAGCGGTGCCGTTGCTGGCCTTCGCCTTTCCAAGGCCAGGGCCATCGTGTAAACAGCCGGCCGGCTGCCGGGCGGCGGGATCGCGCTGCGGTCCTGGCGTATCGGATCCGAAGCGAGCCGGCGGAGCCTCCCCATCCCAGCCTAGTCCGGGCGGAGTTCGAGCAAGATGAGCGATATCGCCGAGCGCGTGAAGAAGATCGTCGTCGAGCATCTCGGCGTCGACGAGTCGAAGGTCAACGAGTCCGCGAGCTTCGTCGACGACCTCGGCGCGGACAGCCTCGACACGGTCGAGCTGGTGATGGCCTTCGAGGAGGAGTTCGGCGTCGAGATCCCCGACGACGCCGCCGAGAAGATCCTCACCGTCAAGGACGCGATCGCTTACATCCAGGAGCACAGCTGAGCCGGCGGAGCGGTCCCATGGGCGCGCCGCGTCGGGTCGTCGTCACCGGCCTCGGCCTCGTCACCCCGCTGGGCGACGGTGTCGAGACCTCGTGGCGGCGGCTGATCGCCGGGCGCTCGGGCATCGCGCCGATCGAGCGCTTCGACGTCTCCGACCTCCCGGCGCGGATCGGCGCGCAGATCCCCCGCGACGATGCGGAGCACGGGTTCCGCGCGACCGACTATGTCGAGGCCAAGGACGTCCGCAAGAACGACGAGTTCATCATCCTCGCCATCGCGGCGGCGACCCAGGCGCTGAAGGATGCCGGCTGGCGCCACGAGACGGCGACAGCCGCCGAGCGCGAGCGCTTCGGGGTGCTGATCGGCTCCGGCATCGGCGGCCTCGCCACCATCGCTGACACGGCGCTGATCCTGGAAAAGAGCGGCCCGCGCCGGGTCAGCCCGTTCTTCATCCCGGCCTGCCTGATCAACCTCGCCAGCGGGCAGGTCTCGATCCGCTTCGGCCTCAAGGGCCCCAACCACAGCGTCGTCACCGCCTGCTCGACCGGGGCCCACGCGATCGGCGATGCGGCGCGGATGATCGCGCTCGACGATGCCGACATGATGGTCGCCGGCGGCGCCGAGGCCGCGCTCTGCCGGCTGGGGATCGCCGGCTTCGCCGCCTGCCGGGCGCTCTCCACGGGCTTCAACGAGACGCCCGAGCGGGCGTCGCGCCCCTGGGACCGCGACCGTGACGGGTTCGTCATGGGCGAGGGCGCCGGCATCGTCGTCCTTGAGGAGCTCGAGCATGCCCGCCGCCGCGGCGCCAGGATCTACGCCGAGGTCAAGGGCTACGGCCTGTCCGGCGACGCGCACCACGTGACGGCGCCGGCGCCTGAGCACGAGGGCGCCTTCCGCTCGATGCGCAATGCGCTGCGCAGCGCCGGCCTGACGCCGGCCGACATCGACTACGTGAATGCGCACGGCACCAGCACCCCGGCCGGCGACGAGCTCGAGTTCGCCGCGGTCAAGCGCCTGTTCGGCGAGGCTGCGGCCGATCTGTCGATGTCGTCGACCAAGTCGGCGATCGGCCACCTGCTCGGCGCCGCCGGCGCGGTGGAGGCGATCTTCTCGATCCTCGCGATCCGTGATCAGATCGTCCCGCCGACGCTCAACCTCGACAATCCCGAGGAGAGCTGCGTCGGGATCGATCTCGTGCCGCACGAGGCCCGCCGCCGCCGCGTGCGCGCCGCCCTGTCCAACTCGTTCGGCTTCGGCGGCACCAACGCCTCGCTGATCCTCGCCGCCGTCGACCCGGCCTGAGCCGGATCGCGTGCGGCGGCTCATCCGCATCGGGCTGGCGATGCTCGTCGCCGGACTGGTCGGCGGGGGCGGCGCCTTGGCGATCGCCTGGGTGGCCCTCGACCGCTGGCTCCACGCCCCCGGCCCACTCGAAGCCCCGGTGACCGTCGCGCTGCCGCGCGGCATCGGGCTTGGCGGCATCGCCGAACAACTCGCCGAGGCAGGCGTCATCGACCGGCCGCGGCGGCTGGTCCTCGCCGCGCGGATCGCCGGACGCGACCGGGCGCTGAAGGCGGGCGAGTACGCCTTCAGACCCGGGATGACGCCGGACGAGGTCCTGCGGCTCCTCGAGCAGGGCACGGTCGTGCTGCATCCGGTGACGGTCGCGGAAGGACTGACCGTGACCGAGGTGTTCACGCTTCTCGCCGAGAGCCCCGTGTTGTCCGGGCCGTTGCCGCCACTGCCCCCGGAGGGCAGCCTCCTGCCCGAGACCTATCTCGTGCCGCGCGACGAGCCGCGCGCGCGCCTCGTCGCGCGCATGCGGGCGGACATGAGCGCCGCGCTTGACCGGGCCTGGGCCAACCGCCAGCCCGACCTGCCGCTGACGTCGCCCGAGGAGGCATTGATCCTCGCCTCGATCATCGAGAAGGAAACGGCACTGGCGGAGGAGTATCCGCTGGTCGCGGCGGTGTTCGTCAACCGCCTGCGCAAGGGCATGCCGCTACAGACCGATCCGACGGTCATCTATGCCTTGACCGAGGGCGAAGGGCCGCTCGGACGCGCCTTGACCCGGCGCGATCTTGAGGTCGATCACCCCTACAACACCTATCGCAATCCCGGCCTGCCGCCGGGCCCGATCGCCAATCCTGGCCGTGGTGCCCTCGAGGCCGCGGTCCGCCCGGCCGACGTCGACTATCTCTATTTCGTCGCCGACGGCACCGGCGGGCACGCCTTCGCGCGGACCTTGGCCGAGCACAACCGTAACGTGGCGCGCTGGCGCGCGGTGCGCGACGCCGGCGGCTGAGCCCTCAACTCGGATCGTTGGCGGGCTCCGGCGCCCCGGAAAGGCGCCGCAGATCGGCGAGGACGCTGGCGATGATCTTCCGCCGGCGCGGATCGCGACCGGCCTCCGTCGCGGCGAGCAGGCGAATCAGATAGCTCGCCTTCTCGGCCACGTCCGGCCAGCCGACCGAGGGTGCAGCGAGGAGGAACGACTCGAGCTCGGCCTGCCGGCGGCGGAGTGCCGTCTGGTCGCGGGCCACTGCGCGCGTCCGACGGCGGATCTCCGTCGCCTTCTGTGCGTTCATGCCGCGGCGGTCGTCCAGCCGTACCGGTGGCGCGGTGGCCTCGGCAGTAGCTGTCGTCGCCGGCTCGGCGTCGCCCCGCTCCTCCTCAGCCATCAGGGGCCGGGTGCCTGTCTGGGCGCCTCGGGTGCGAGGGGAAGCTCACAGAGCCGCAAGCTGATCGGCGCACAGCTTGGCCTCGACCTTGCTCGGCTGGGGCTGGTCGGGCATCAACGCCCAGCCGCCTTTCTCGATGAAGGAGCTGCGGTCCCAGCTCTGCAACCCCTTGAGCGTGACGAGCTGCGCCGAGGCGTCCGGGGAAGCCCGGAAGCGGTCGACGCAGATCGCCGCGACCAGGGTCGAGCGCGCGCTCACGGCCGCCGCCTCGGCCATTTTCGTCGCCGCACCGCCGGTGACCCAGCCACCCCAGGCGAACCCGACCGCGATCGCCGCGATCGCACCCGCGGCGCACGACCAGACGAGGGATCCCTTGCTCGGTCGATAGGCGGCCCAGCGCTCGCCGAGGCTCTGCTTCCGGTCCATGTCCTGTCCTCGCTGCGTCCGTGCGGTTGGCGGGAGCGCCCGCCGTCACGGTCTGCCGACGCCTGCCAAGCCGAACAGGTACGCGAGCCCTACTGCGACCAGCAGCAGCACGACCGCAGGCTTGGCCGGGTGGCCGGGCAACGTCCACATGGACATGCCACTTAGCCTCAGAAGTGTCGGCCGAATAGGTCGCTCTACAAGATGCTGCTCGATTTTTCGGCTTTGGTCCGTCTGCATTGTGCGATCATTGACATTGATGCCCAGAAAGTCAAAGAGATTATTTTTTGGATCGACCCTTGTATTGTGGTCGCACTCGACCGGTGGCGATCGCCCGCCGATCACAGCGCAGGCTCCTTGCTCGGCACCGCGCCGAGCAGACGCCCGGCGAGTCGGTCCGGGAGCAGGGCCAACGCCCGTACCGCCAGCGCCAGCGGCCAGGGGAAGGCGATCAGACGGCGCCGCCGGGCGAGCCCGCGGAGGATGATCTCGGCGGCGCGATCCGCCGACATCAGCAGCGGCATCGGGAAGGGGTTCCCCTCGGTCATCGGCGTCGCGACGAAGCCCGGGCAGATCACGCTGAGCGCGATGCCGGCCCGGCGGGCGTGCGGGTGCATCGCCTGCCCGTAAGCGAGCACGGCGGCCTTGCTGGCGCTGTAGACGGGTGCTGCGGGCATTCCGCGAAAGCCCGCGAGCGAGCCCATCAGCGCGATCTGCCCGTCGCCGCGCGCCGCCATGGACGGCCAGGCGGCCTCGACGGTGTCGATCACGCCTTGCAGATTGATCGCGACGATCTCCGCCGACCGTGCGCCGTCGGCGCCGTGTCCGGAGATCCCGGCGTTGGCGACGACGAGATCGGCGTCGGCCCGCCGCACCCAGGCGCGCAGGGTCTCACGGTCACGAACGTCGATGCGCTGCGGCATGACCTCGGCCCCCTTAGCCGCGCACGCGCTCGCGGTGGCGTCGAGCCGACCCTTGTCGCGGCCGCCGAGATGCAGGCGCCGGCCGGGTGCGGCCAGACGCCGTGCCAATGCCGCACCGAGGCCGCTGCTCGCCCCGGTCAGCAGGACCACCGCCGGATTCCACCCTTGGTGGAAAGGCCGCCGCAGGCTAGAAGCCGTCGCCACGCCGCTTGCACCCACGCCGAGCCCCCTCGATGGCTGCCGAGCCCGCCTTCGTGCCCCCGCGCCGCCGTGGCCTGATGCTGGTCATGTCGTCGCCGTCGGGGGCCGGCAAGACCTCGATCTCACGGCGCACCCTGGAGCTCGAGCCGGAGCTGGCCCTGTCGATCTCGGTCACCACCCGGCCGCGGCGCCCCGGCGAGATCGACGGCGTGCACTACCACTTCATCGACCAGGCGCGCTTCTCGGCGATGGTCGAGAACGGCGAGCTGCTCGAGCACGCTACGGTCTACGGGCACAATTACGGGACGCCGCGGCGCGCCGTCGAGGAGGCGCTCGCGCAGGGCCGCGACGTCCTGTTCGACATCGACTGGCAAGGAGCGCAGCAGCTCCGCGAGGCGGCGGCCGACGATACGGTGGGCGTGTTCATCCTGCCGCCGTCCCTGCCGGAGCTGGCGAGCCGGCTGCGGTCACGCGCGCAGGACAGTGAGGAGACGGTGCGCTTCCGCATGGCGCAGGTCGCTTCCGACGTCACCCACTGGGCGGAATACGACTACGTCATCATCAATTACGACTTCGAGCGGAGTGTCGCGTCGGTGCGCGCGATCCTCGCGGCCGAGCGCCTGCGCCGCAAGCGCCAGCCCGGGCTGACCGAGTTCGTCAAGCAGTTCCGCGTCCAGGCGACGCCGCGCTGAGCCGGCCGAAGGCCAGGGCGAGCCGGTCCAACTCCGCAAGGTCGAGCGTCTCGGCACGGCGCCGCGGGTCGATGCCGGCGGTGTCGAGCAGGGTGCGGCTGTCGACGCCGAGGGCGCCCAGGCTGCTGCGCAGCATCTTGCGCCGCTGCCCGAACGCGGCCCTGGTCACGGCCTCGAGCCGGGCGCAGTGCGTGGCGTCGGGCCGGTCGGGCCGCGGGGTCAGGCGGACCACGCTCGACCAGACCTTGGGCGGCGGCACGAAGGCTCCGGGCGGCAGGTCGAACAGCCGCTCGACCGTGCACAGACGCTGCGCCAGAACGCCGAGGCGGCCATAGTCGGCGGTGCCGGGTACCGCGACGAGCCGCTGCGCGACCTCGCGCTGGAACATCAGCACCATCCGCTCGATTTGGTCGAGCCGCGCGAGCCAGCGGAGCAGCAGTTCGGTGGCAACATTGTAGGGGAGGTTCGCGACGATCACGACCCGCGTGCCGGCGACGCTCGGCTCGATCTCCAGCGCGTCGCCGCGGATCAGCGTGAGCCGCCCGCCGGCGTCCGCTGCGAGCGGCTGCAGCGCCGCGATGCTGCGCGGGTCCGGGTCGATCGCCGTCAGCCGCGCCAACCCGGACGCCAGGAGCGCCTGCGTCAGGCCACCGGGACCCGGGCCGACCTCGAGCACCGCGGCCCCCGTCAGCGGCTCGCCCGCCGCGACGATCCGGCGCAGGATCGACGGGTCGTGGAGGAAGTGCTGGCCGAGCCGCTTCAGCGCGCGGTAGAGGGCCAAGCTCAGAGCCGGACGTCGATGAACGCCTCGAGCCGCAGCGTGCGCAGGTAGCGGTTCGCGAGCCGCTGGGTCTGCTCCTCGACGAGCCGCTCGCGCGCGGCCTGACGCGCGGCCGGATCGGCGGTCGCCGCGTCGGGGCGCGGCGTACCGGCCAGGCGCCGCGCGTCGCGGACGAGGAAGATCTGCACGCCGTTCGCGGTCCGGATCGGTGGGGTGAGCTGGCCGGGCTCCGTCCCCGCCAGGGCCACGCGCAGCGGCTCGGCCAATGCGGTCGTCGCGATCCAGCCCAGGTCGCCACCTCCCTCGGCGCTCGGTGAGGCCGACACCTGGCGGGCCAGTGCGGCGAAGTCGGCCCCCTGGCGGATCGCCGCGACCAGCCGCTGCGCGTCCTCCAGCACCGCTGTCTCCTGCTCGGGATCGTAGACGGGGAGCAGGATCTCGGAGAGGAGCAGTTCCCGGTCGCCGCTGGTGGCGGGTGCCGTACGCAGGGCCACGTCGATCTGCGCCTCGGTGACCACCACCTGCGGCCGGATCCGCCGCGCGACGACCTTGAGCCAGGCGATCTGGGCGGTGATCTGGTCGCGCAGGGTCGCCATCGGGACCTGCGCGCGAGCGAACTCCTGGGCGAGCTGCTCCACGGTCAGGTTGTTGCGCTCGGCGATCGAGCGCAGCGCGTTGTCGACCTCCTCCTCGGTGACCCGCAGGTCGAGCCGACGCGCCTCCTGACGCTGCAGGGTCTCGTCGATCAGGACCCGCAACACCTGCTGCTCGACGCGGCGGCGCGTCTCGGGATCGTCCGGCAGGTTGCTCGTGGCCAGGATCAGGCGCAGCCGCTCGCTCAGCGCGCGGGTCGAGACGATCTCGTCGTTGACCACGGCGGCAATCGCCTGGACGGCCTGTGTGAAAGCCGGCCGAGCCGCCGGTGGCGCGCTCACCAGAACCGCGACGATCGCCGCGACGATCAGCAGAGACCTCACCCGCACGCCCCTAGCTCGCCCCGTCAGAGCCCGAACAAGCCGCTCCCGATCTCGAAGTCGCCGAGCGTCCGAAGGCCGATCCGCAAGGTGAAGGTGAGCGGCTCGTCGACCTCGCCCCGCTGCGTGAAGTCCTTCTCGAGGCCGGCCAGGACCAGGAAGCACTCGTCGGCATAGAGCAAGCCGAAGGTGTTGGCCACCGGACTGTTCTCCTTGAGGTCGCGCCGCGTCTGCGCGGCGACAGCGAGGTTGTCGGTGATCTGCAGCCGCACACCGGCGATCAGCGCCTCGCGACCCTCGAGCGTGTCGGTGGAATCCTTGGCCGCCTCGGAGGACAGCTTGACGTAGCGCAGGTTGATCCGCGCCCGCGACGGACCGAGGCCGACATTGAGATCGGCGCGCGCGAACTCCGGCGAGCTGGCGTCGAAGCGGAACCGGTAGGCGATGTCGAGCATCTCGCCCGGGCGAACCTCGAGCCGGCCGACGAGGTTCGAGAAGGTTCCGGCCAAGCCCGAGTTGCTCGGATAGACGTCGTTGCCGGTGATCTGCAGGTTCTGCCCGAGCGCGCCACTGACCCGGCGCAGCTGCGGGCCGATCGAGGTGAAGCGTACGCCATAGGCGAGCTTCGTGCCGCCCTCGTTGACGTCGAGCCCAGTGTAGCGGCTGGGCAGCAAGAGATTGCTCTCGTCGAACTCGAAGTCGATGCTGTCCTCGTTCGGGATCCTGTTGCTGTTGCCGCCGGTGGGTGCGACGTTGAAGCTCGCCACCGGCTCGACCTCGTGTTGCCATTCCGCGCCGCCGCCGATCAGCGGCAGGCTCCAGTCGACGGTCGCCCGCGGCAGCACCCTGGCGACCGTCTCCGTGCCGCCGCCGACCGTGGGATCCTCGGGGTCGCCCTGGACGTTGTAGAAGTCGCCACGCAGGCTGAGGCGGAGGCGGCGCAGATCGCCATAGGCGCCGACCTGGGGCACCTCCCAGCCGACCTCGTTCGACAGGCGATGGACATCGCGGCCCTGCGTCCGCCCGAGCAGGAGCAGGTTCGAATCGAGCGTGCCGCGCGAGCCCCAGCGCCACGGCTCGCTGACCAGGCGAGCCTCGGCGAGCGGCAGCGCGAACGGGATCGTGTCCTGGTTGTCGGCCGTGCGCAGTCCCTGGAAGGCGAAGGCATTCAGCCCCCAGTAGTCACGATCCCAGAGCCGTTCCAAGAAAGCGTGGTTGTTGTTGATGTTGCGCCCGGAGATCCCGTAGAGCCGCTGGTAGCTCTTGTCGCTCGCCCATTGCCCGTCGAAGCCGGAGAAGTGGGTGTCGTCGATCCGGTAGCGGCCGCGCCCGTCGACATGGCCACGCACCCCCTGCTCGATGGTGTTGCCCTTGTCGTCCTCGAACCGGTCGGTGTTGGCGATGCTGCCGGTGACGACCGTCCGGCCCCAGGTCTCGAGGTCGCGCCCCTCGACGAACAGCGCCGGCCCGGCCTTGGTTGTCAGCAGCGGCGCCAGGGTCAGGTCGCGGTTCGGGGCGAGATTGATGAAGTAAGGGACCTGCAAGGTGGTGCCGAGCTCGGAATCGACGCCGAACTGCGGGATCAGGAACCCTGAGCGCTTGCGGACGTTCGGCGCCGGCTGCGACAGGTAGGGCGTGTAGAGCACCGGCAGGCCGAAGAACTCCAGGCGCGCGTTGCGATAGATGACGTCCTGCGCGACCTCGTCGAGGGTCACCCGCTCGGCGCGCACCTGCCAGAGCGGCGCGCCGCGCCCCTCGGGGCACAGATTGCAGGGCGAATACACCGCTTTCTCGATGACGACCCGCTCGCCACGCTCGCGCCGCGCGGCGACGCCGGCGAAGCGGCTGTCGTCGGCGCGCAGGGCCCGCACCCCCTTGATCAGGCCGTCCTTGAGGTCGCCGGTGACCTCGACCTCATCGCCGAACAGAGCGTCGCCGCTCGGCTCGATCAGCACCACGTTGCCCTGGGCGAGCACGCGGTCGCGGGCCTCGTCGTAGCGGACCCGATCGGCGAGCAGACGGCGCTCGCCCCGGCTCACCTCGACATTGCCGATCGCCGTGACGACCTTGCCGGTGGCGTCGTAGATCAGCTCGTCGGCCGTCAGGACCACCGGACCGGTGCCGGCGTCGAGCTGCAGCCCGCTCTGGGCTCGGACCTCCCGGGTCGGTAGCAGGGCGAACACGAGGAGGGCCATGGCGATGCACAGACGCGCCGCTCGGCACCGATCGCGACGGCGGTCGCGCCTCCGCTCGGCCCCGCCGTCCGTCGCCACCGCTGCCCCGCCCTCCGAGAGCCGTCGATGCCCGGCGACATAGCGGTGCGGGTCGTCGCCTGCCAAGCGCGCGTCGCCCCGATCGCCACGGTCGGCCACGCGACGCAACGCGATTGACACAGGCCGGGCGCTTCGGCAGCCCTGCGCCCACCTGCCGAGGTGGGACGCGACGATGGTCGAGATCGGGTTCATTCCTGGGCCGCTGCCGCAGGCCGGGACAGTCGTGGTCCCCGTCGCCGCACCAAGCCGCCTCGGCGAGGCCGCCCGCGCCCTCGACGCGGCGACCGGCGGGCAACTCGCGCGCCTCCTCGCCGCCGAGGACAAGCCCCCCGAGCACGGCCGGATCCTGCACTTGACGCTGCCGCACGGCACGGACCTCGCCGGGATCGTTCTGCTGGTCCTCGGCAAGCCCGGCGGGGTTACGCCGCTCGAGCTCGAGGAGGCGGGCGGCAAGCTGGTCGCCCGGCTCACCGAGCTGGGCATCGCCGAGGCCGCGGTCGCGCCTGCGGACGACCTCGAGCTCGGCCACGACGCGGCCGCGATTGCTGCGCACCTTGCCCATGGTGCGGCCCTGCGCGGCTACGAGTTCACCAAGTACAAGCAATCGCAAGCCGAGGACGAGACAGGGCACCGGGCGCGGTCGCTCGTCTTCCACGGGTTGTCGGTCGAGGCGCCCGAGGCTCTGCGCGCCCACTCCCTCACCACGGCCGTCTGCGCCGCGCGCGATCTCGTCAGCGAGCCGGCCAACATCCTGACACCGCGCGCCTTCGCCGAGACCTGCCAAGGCCTCACCGAACTCGGCGTCGAGGTCGAGGTGCTCGACCGCGCCGAGCTCGAGCGGCTGGGAATGCGCGCCCTGCTGGGTGTCGCGCAGGGTAGCGTTCAGCCGCCCTATGTCGTGGTGATGCGCTGGAAGGGCGCCGCGCCGCCCAAGCCCTTGGTGCTGATCGGCAAAGGTGTGTGCTTCGACAGCGGCGGTCTGTCCATCAAGCCGGCCGGCGGGATGGAGGAGATGAAGTGGGACATGGGTGGGGCGGCGGCGGTCTACGGCGCGATCCGCGCCCTCGCCCTGCGCCGGGCGTCGGTCGATGTCGTGGGCGTCGTGGGTCTGGTCGAGAACATGCCGTCCGGTAGTGCGCAGCGCCCGGGCGACGTGGTGCGTGCCATGTCCGGCACCACGATCGAGGTGGTCAACACCGACGCCGAGGGCCGCCTCGTGCTCGCGGACGTGCTCTGGTACGCGAAGGAGCGCTTCCAGCCGGCGGCGATGATCGACCTCGCCACGCTGACCGGGGCGATCGTCGTCGCCCTCGGCCACGAGCATGCCGGTCTGTTCGCGAACGACGAGGACCTCGCCACGGCGCTGATCGCCGCCGGTGAGGCGACCGGCGAGCGGCTGTGGCGGATGCCGCTCGGGAAGGCCTATGCCAAGCACATCCGCTCGGACGTGGCCGACATCAAGAATGTCGGCCGGGCGCGCGAGGCCGGCGCCTCGGCCGGTGCGGTGTTCCTCGAGCGCTTCGTCGGCGACGTGCCCTGGGCGCACATCGACATCGCCGGGACGACCTGGACCTCGCGCGCCCGGCCGCTCGCCGGCAAGGGAGCCACCGGCTTCGGCGTGCGCCTGCTCGACCGGCTGGTCGCCGACCGCTTCGAGGCGACGGCCCCGGCTTGACCGAGATCGGCTTCTACCACCTGACCCGGACCGGCCTCGACCAGGCCCTGCCGCGCCTGCTGGCCAAGGTGTTCGAGAGCGGGCAACGCGCGGTGCTGCGCTGCCCCGACCCCGAGCGGCTGGCCGCGCTCGATCGTCTGTTGTGGACCTGGGATCCCGATTCCTTCCTGCCGCACGCCATGCTCTCCGCCGGCGATGCCGAGCGGCAGCCGATCCTGCTCACCACCGGCGAGGAGCGCCCCAACGGCGCCACCATTCTCGTCACCGTCGACGCCGCCCCGTTCGGCGACCTCTCGCCCTACCAGCGATGTCTCGACCTCTTCGACGGCACCGACGCGGAAGCCCTCGCCACCGCCCGCGCCCGCTGGCGCGAGGCCAGGGCCGCCGGCCACAAGCTCGTCTACTGGCAGCAGACCGAGAAGGGCGGCTGGGTCAAGGCGCGGGAGGAAGGGTGAGGCAAGGATCCGGGCAAAACTCCGCAGCGCGAGCAGCGCCCACCGTTGTCCTTGCCCCATGAACCGATGAATCCGTCGTTCGGCTGGCCGGTCGACGGTCACCCCCGCGATCTCTCGCGTTTCACTCTGGAACGGTCTGTCGCGATACGGCCCGCCGGACGCAACTCGTGACGGATCGGGCGGCGTGTCGGCACAGCTCTGCGACGGCGGTCGGCTGTGCTCGTGGCCGATCGCGGGTCGGTGCCACGCCGGCCGGGTGCGGGCAACGGTAAGCGCGCCAGATCGTCGGAGGAGTTCCTTGCATGAAGAGGGCAGCGGTGACGGGGAAGGCGGACGGTGGCGCGATGACCGGCACACAGAGGCGCGCGGCGGGGCGTGGCTGGTCGTTCGCGCAGGACGTCGTGACGCCAGCGACCGCCGTACTCGTTGTCGCGTCCACGGTCACGGGGATCATGCTCCGTCTGCCCTGGCAGAGTGGGCTGGTCCATGCCGCGCACGAATTACTGTGCGTCCTGTTCGTGGCCGTCGCGCTCCGCACCTCCCGCGCAACTGGCGGGCCTTCACGATCTGTCTGAGGCGCAACGCACCACGCGCAGCGATCCTGGCGGCGATCGCCGCACGCCGCGGCTGGCACGTCCTCGAACCAGCCAGCGTCGTCGCCGTGGAATCCTCGCACTGACGACGACCGCGTGGAGCCTCGCGAGGCGCCTCGGAATGCGCGCCTGCCTGTCGTAGCCCCGCCGGCGTCCGGATCCTCTCGCCCGCCGAGCTCCTGGCACGGCTCTGAGGCGGCCGTCCCGCCCTTCCGCGTCTTCGCCGGCGCCGCTATAAGCCGCGCCGGCACCCGACGACCCGGCACGACATTCACAAGAGATCCAAAAGAATGACCATCGAGCGGACGCTCTCGATCATCAAGCCCGACGCCACCCGGCGCAACCTCACGGGCGCCGTCAACCAGCGGCTCGAGGCCGCCGGCCTGCGCATCGTCGCGCAGAAGCGGCTGTGGCTGACCCGCGAGCAGGCCGAGGGCTTCTACGCCGTCCATCGCGAGCGGCCGTTCTTCGCATCCTTGTGCGAGTTCATGACCTCGGGCCCGGTCGTGGTGCAGGTGCTCGAGGGCGAGAACGCGGTGGCCAAGAACCGCGAGGTGATGGGCGCCACCGACCCGGCCAAGGCCGCCCCGGGCACCATCCGCAAGGACTTCGCCGAGAGCATCGAGGCCAACTCGGTCCACGGCTCGGACAGCGTCGCGAACGCCGCCGTCGAGATCGCCTACTTCTTCGCCGCCATCGAGATCGTCGGCTGATCCCGTAAGGCGGGATGCAGCACGAGGCGCGCCGCCTCGGCCGCCGCGTCCGCCGCGATCACCCGCTCGCCTGCCATCCGCAGCCGGCCGCTCGCGACGAGCTGCAGGGCGCGCGGGTAGCAGACATGCTCGACCTCGAGCACCCGCGCGGCCAACGTGGCAGCGTTGTCGTCGGCGCGGACCGGCACGACGCCTTGAACGAGGATCGGCCCGGCGTCGACCTCGGCGCGGACCAGGTGCACGGTGCAGCCGCTGAGGCGCACGCCCGCTTCCAGCGCCCGCTCATGGGGCCTCAGCCCACGGAAGGCGGGTAGCAGGGAAGGATGGATATTCAACAGCTTGTCGTGCCAGCCTGCGACGAAGCCTTCGGTCAGGCGGCGCATGAAGCCGGCGAGGCAGACCAGCTCGACCCCGGCCTCGCGCAACGCCCCGTCGATCTCCGCCTCGAAACCCTCGCGCCCGGCGAACCGGCCGTGCTCGATGACCGCCGTCGGCACGCCGGCGCGGCGCGCCCGCTCGAGCCCGTAGGCGTCGGCCCGGTTGCTGATCACGAGCACGATCTCGGCCGCGCCGTCGCCAGCCGCGGTGGCGTCGAGCAGGGCCTGCAGGTTGCTCCCGCCGCCCGAGATCAGGACGCCGGTGCGCCGTCGCCCCATGCCACGTCCTGGCCCAGCAACTCCACCCGCGGTGGCCCTTCGCCGGCGACGATCTGGCCGACCCGGTAGACGGTCTCGCCGGCATTGCGGAGCAAGCCGGCCACCCGATCGGCGTCGCCTGCGGCGACCACGGCGGCCATGCCGATGCCGGCGTTGAAGGTCCGCGCGAGCTCCAGGTCGTCGAGGCGGCCGGCACGCTTGAGCCACGCGAACAGGGGCGGCAACGGCCAGCTCCGGGCGTCGAGCCGGGCGACCGCGCCGTCGGGCAGCACCCGTGGCAGGTTCTCGACCAGTCCGCCGCCGGTGATGTGCGCGAGCGCGTGGATCGTGCCCGGTGCCTCGCGCAGCGCCGCCAGGATCGACCGGACGTAGAGCCGGGTCGGCGCCAACAGCGCCTCGGCCAGGGTCCGTTGGCGCTCGAACGGGGCGGGATCGGTCAGGCCCAAGCCCTGCTCCCGCAGCACCAGGCGGATCAACGAGAAGCCGTTGGCGTGAGCACCCGAAGAAGCGAGCCCGAGCACGACGTCCCCAGCGTCCACGTCGCGCGGCAGGACCGCGTCGCGCTCGACGGCACCGACCGCGAAGCCGGCGAGGTCGAGCTCGTCCGCGGCATAGAGGCCGGGCATCTCGGCCGTCTCGCCGCCGATCAGGGCACAGCCGCTTCGGCGGCAGGCCTCGGCGATGCCGCCGATCACCCGTCCAGCGGCTTCCGGCCGGAGCCGGCCGGTCGCCAGATAGTCCAGGAAGAAGAGCGGTTCGGCACCCTGCACGACGAGATCGTTGACGCACATGGCGACGAGGTCGATCCCGAGGCCCTCGAGCCGGTCGGCCTCCTTGGCGAGCAGCAGCTTGGTCCCGACCCCGTCGGTGGTGGCGACCAGCAACGGGTCGCGAAAGCCGCAGGCGGCGAGGTCGAACAGCGCGCCGAAGCCGCCGAGCCCGCCGATCACGCCGGGCCGCCGGGTCGCCGCGGCCAGCGGGCGGATTCGCTCGACGAGCGCGTTGCCGGCGGCGATGTCGACGCCGGCCGCCGCGTACCGGTCGACCCGGGGCGCTTGAGTCATCGGGGCTGCCGTGGCTAGGTGCCGGCCCGTGGCGCGGGCGGGCGCACTTTAGGATCTCGGCCGCCCATTGCAACGCGCGGCGCGCGGAGGAGGTGGCGTGGCCAACAGGATCGTCCCGTCCTGGCGCGGTCTCGCTCTGGCGGTGTGGCTGCTCCTCGGCGTCGCGGCGCGGGCCGACCCTTTCCGGGTCGAAGACGTGCCGGTCGACGCCTCGGCCGAGGACGCCGTGGTCGCCCGCGATCTCGCCATCGCCCAAGGGCAGCGCGACGGGCTGGTCACGCTGCTGCGCCGGCTGTCGACCGCCACGGCCCTGCCGTCAGTCGCCAATGTCGATCTCGACCGGGTGGTGGTGAGCCATGAGATCGCCGAGGAGCAGGTCGGCCCCACGCGCTATGTCGGGCGGATCAACGTCACCTACGATCGCGAGGAGGTCGAGCGGCTGCTGCGCGATGCCGGGTTGCCTTACGTGATCCTGCCGCCGGGGCCGATCCTGGTCGTCCCGGCGCTGCGCAGCGCCGGGGGCTACGATCTGTGGAGCGACGCCAATCCGTGGCGCGCGGCCTGGCTCACCGAGCCGCCTGCCGGCGAGCTGCTCGAGATCGGCGTTCCGCTGGGGGACATCGCCGATCTCACCGCTTTCGGCGCGGACGATCTTGCGGTCGGCAATGCCGAGGCCCTGCAGCAGCTCGCCCGCCGCTATGGAGCGGTGGCCGCCTACGTCGCCGTGGCCACGCTCGACGGCGATCCGCGCTCGGCGGAGGGCCGTGTCCGGCTCACCGTGCTGGCCCCCGACCTGCGCCGACCGCTCGCGGAGGAGACGGTGCTCGCCGCCGATCGGCCGGCGGTCAGCCTCGCCGCCGAGCGCGCCGCGGCCGTGATCGAAGCCGACTGGAAGCGCGAGAACACGGTGCGCGCGGATCAGGTGAGCGCGCTCCGCGTGGAGGTGCCGCTTGTTGACCTCGCCGGCTGGGTCCAAATAAGGGGTCGTTTGGAAGCTGTGCCCTGGATTCGTCGCCTGCGGATCGACGAGCTCGGGCGCCGGCGGGCGGCCTTGACGATCGAGCACATCGGCGACTTTGCTCGCCTGGAGCGTGCGCTCGCCGAGGTCGGGCTCGGCTTGTCGCAGGAGAATGGTGCATGGCGGTTGCGTCCAGCGGGCGGCCCGGTGACGGTCGAGGAGCCGTACGCGCCCTCGCTCTGAACGCCGTATCCCGCAACGTCGCCAACCTGTTGACCGTGGCGCGGCTGGTCTGCGTCGTGCCGATCGTCCTGCTCGTCGACGCGCACCGCTTCCCGGCCGCCTTCTACCTGTTCCTCGCCGCCGCGCTGAGCGACGTGCTCGACGGCTATGTGGCGAAGCGCTTCAACGGCTGCTCGCCGGTCGGCGCGGTCCTCGATCCGATCGCCGACAAGACGCTGACCACCGGGCTGTTCGCGGCGTTGTATCTGGTCGGCGCCGTGCCGGGCTGGTTCCTCGCGCTGATCGTCGCTCGCGACCTGCTGATCGTCGGCGGCGCGCTCAGCCTGCGTGGCCGGGTCCGCGGCTTCCGCATCGAGCCTCTGCTGATCGGTAAGCTCTGCACCTTCGTGCAGCTCCTCTACGCCGGCTTCGTGCTCGGGCATCTCGCCGGCATTGCCGACGTCGCGGCGCTGCTGCAGCCGCTCCTCCTGCTCGCGGTCGCCGTCACCGTCGCCTCGGCCGCCGCCTATCTGGCCAACACGCTCCGGCTCCTGACCGCCTCCGGTCAGCCGGGCTGATCCGCCGACGCGGCCGGGGTCCCGGCGATGGCTCGCGAGGCCCAGCTCGTCCTCGACCTGCCGGTCGATCCCGGGTGCACGCTCGATGCGTTCCTGCCGGCCGCCTCGAACCGAGCCGCGCTCGACGCCGTGCTCGCCTGGCCGAACTGGCCGTCGCCGGCGCTGATCCTCGACGGGCCGGCCGGGTGCGGCAAGACGCATCTCGCCCGCATCTGGGCGGCGCGGACCGACGCCGTGTTGCTCGCGGCGGCGCAGGTCTGGGACCTGGCCGATCCGCTGGCGCGGCTCGCCGGGACCAGGTGCTGCGCGATCGACGATGCCGACTTGGTCGGCGACGAGGCGATGCTGCTGCACATCTACAACCTCGTCGCCGAGCGTCGCGGCGGCCTGCTGCTCACGGCGCGCCGCCCGCTGGCCGCGTGGAACCTCTCCCTGCCCGATCTGCGCTCGCGGCTGCGCGCGGCGTGGACGGTCGCCATCGGGCCGCCGGACGATCGCCTTCTCGCATCAGTACTGATCAAGCAGTTTTCAGATCGACAGGTGCGGGTCGAGCCGGACGTCGTCGAGCTGCTGGTCGCGCGGATGGAGCGGTCGTTCGCCGCGGCCGCGGCTCTGGTCCGCCGCCTCGACCAGCTGTCGCTGAGCCTGCGGCGGCCGATCACCACGGCGCTCGCACGCGCGGTGCTGCGCGATCTGGAGCTGCAGACGACGGCGGAGGAGGTTGCGCATTAACCAGAAGCTTACTCGCGCTGCCGATGATGCCGGCGTCAGCCCGCGGGGAGTGCGCTGCGCATGGCTTCTGTTGGACGAACCGGTCGCGGTCCCTGGCTCGCTGTCGCGCTTGCGATGGCGCTGGCGGGCTGTGCCGGCAGCCCTGGACGCACCCCGCTGCCCGCCTCGCGGACGGGCGAGCCGAGCCAGGATTTCCTCGTTATGGGCGATCGTGCCGCGGCCGCGGGCGAGCTCACGACCGCGGCCGCCTTCTATCAGCAGGCGGCCGGGCGTGCCGGTGACAATGTCGTGGCACTCACCCGCCTGGGGGAGGTCTATCTGCGTGATCGGCGCTGGACGGAGGCCGCCGACGTGCTCGCCCGCGCGCTCCGCCTCGACGGCAGCCAGCTCGCCGCCCGGCGCGGCTATGCCCGTGCCCTGATCGCGATGGGCCAGCCGGCCAGCGCCCTGGCCCATCTCGAGGAGGTTTTGCGTGCCACGCCGGACGATGTCCGGGCCCTCAACCTCGAGGCCGTCGCGCAGGATATGGTGGGCAAGCCGGACGAGGCGGCGGCGACCTATCGGCGGGCGCTGGCCCTCGCCCCCGGGGATCCGCGGCTCGAGGGCAATCTCGCCCTGTCGCGGGCGCTCGCCGGCGATTACGGGACGGCGGTGCCGATGCTGGAGCGTCTCGCCGCACGGCCCGACGCCACGCCGCGGGTGCGGCAGAACCTCGCCGTGGTCTATGCGCTGGCGGGCGATCTGGCCGCGGCCCGGCGCACCGGGCTGCTCGACCTGGATCCGGCCAGCGTCGAGCGGAACATCGCCTTCGTCCTGCAGCTCCGCGATGGCGAGCGCTCCGAGGCGGCCCGCGCGCTCCTCTCGGCCAACAGCGCGGGCCTGGGGCCGGGCGAGCCGGCCGGTGCCCGTCGCTCGCGGGCTCCGGCCGCCGAGCCGGACGCCCCCTTGCCGCTGATCCCGGCAGCCGGCGACCCGGAGACGCTGGCATCCGCCGACAGCCTCCCGTCTCGCTCGGCGGCCCGCAAGGCCCGAACCGCCGCCGGACCCGTGGCGGGCGCGGAGCCACCCGCTGCCGAGCCGGCACCGGTCGAGACCGCCGCGGCGCTGCCGCTCGCTCGTCGTGCGCCCGCGCCCGACGTGGCCGGGGAGCTGGGCTCGCAGCCGGCGGTGCCATCGACCGAACCGGCCCCCGCCGCAGCGCTCGCGGCGACGGCTGAAGACACCGAACGGCGCGTCACCGTGGCCGGCGTGGCCGAGCCGACGATCGCGGTCGGCGCGCGCGATGCCCTGCCCGTGGCACCCATCGTGCTCCCGCTCGGCGATCCCGGCGCCGGCGACGCGGCGCCTGTGGCGGCCGAGGCTCTGCCGAGTGCGTCGCAGGTCCGCGCGCCGGTGGAGGAGCCGACCGACGACCTCGGGGTACCCGCCGCGGCCGTGCCCGAACCGGTCGCCGGGACGGGAGCGTCGCCACCGGTCTTCGCCGACACCCGGTCCCCGGCGCCGCTGCCGGCGGCACCGATCGTCTTGCCCGACACCGCCATGGCCATACCGGGTGGCACCACGGAGCCGTCCCCGGCCAGTTCCCCTCGCGACGCCGACGTGGCGTCGGATCGGCCCGGCGCTCCGCTCGCGGAGATGGGCGCCGACCCGGCTGCCGGCGGCGCCGCCGCGGGGAGCTGGCTCGTCAGCCTCGGTATCTTCCCCGACGCCGGGGCGGCGCTCGCCGAGTGGCGCAGCCTCAAGGCCCGGCATGGCGACGTGCTGAGCGGGCTGACCCGGCTGGGTCATGGCACGGCGGGCGCTCAGGCGCTGATGGCCGGTCCGGTGCCGGACCAGGCGACCGCCGACTCGCTCTGCCGCCGCCTCGCGGCACGCGGGGTCGCCTGCAGCACACAACCGATCTGACTGTGTGCGCGTTGCGGCGCGACCCGCCGCCCCGCCGTGCGGCCGGTGCTCGCCGAGGAGGGCGAGCGACGGCACAAGGCGCGGGCGTTGACGCCTTCTGGCGGTCGCCATGAAGCCGGTGACCGGCGCCCGCAGCCGCACCGGCCGGCGCCGCTCGGTGGGCGTGAGCGCATCATCGGCGCCGACAGCCGGCGATGGTCGGGGAGGAGGCTCGCGGGCGCCGTGCCGTCGGCCGGCCCGATCGCGCGGCCATGCCTTCTCCGGTCGACCGGCCGCTGGTAAAGGCGCGGCGCGGCCGCGTGCCGCGACGACCTGCCGGGAGATCGATCCATGGCCCGCAACATCGCCCGGCTCCTGCTCCTGCCCGGGGACGGGATCGGGCCGGAGGTGATGGCCGAGGTCGGCCGCGTCATCGACTGGCTCGGCACGCGGCGCGGCCTCGGCTTCGCGACCGAGACCGCGCTCGTCGGCGGCGCCTCGCTCGACGCCCACGCTGTGCCGCTCACCGACGCGACGCTGGCCCGCGCGCAGGCCGTGGATGCCGTTCTGTTCGGCGCCGTGGGCGGCCCGCGCTGGGACCGCAACCCGTTCCATCTCAAGCCCGAGCAAGGCCTGCTCCGCCTGCGCAAGGAACTCGGCCTGTTCGCCAATCTGCGCCCGGCGGTGTGCTTCCCGGCGCTCGCCGATGCCTCCTCGCTCAAGCGCGAGCTGGTCGAGGGTCTCGACATCATGATCCTGCGCGAGCTGACCGGCGGGGTCTATTTCGGCGAGCCGCGCGGCATCGAGATCCTGCCCGACGGCCAGAAGCGGGCGGTCGATACCCAGGTCTACACGAGCGGCGAGATCGAGCGGATCGGACGGGTCGCCTTCGAGCTCGCCCGCAAGCGCCGCAACAAGGTCTGCTCGGTCGAGAAGGCCAACGTCATGCACACCGGCGTGCTCTGGCGCGAGGTGATGACGGCGCTCGGCGCGCAAGACTATCCGGACGTCGAGCTGAGCCACATGTACGCCGACAACTGCGCCATGCAGCTGGTCCGGGCCCCGAAGCAGTTCGACGTCATCGTCACCGACAACCTGTTCGGCGATCTGCTCTCCGACTGCGCCGCGATGCTGACCGGCTCGCTCGGCATGCTGCCCTCCGCCTCGCTCGGCGCCGTCGACGCCCAGGGTCGTCGCAGGGCGCTCTACGAGCCGGTCCACGGCTCCGCACCGGACATTGCCGGCCAGGGCGTCGCCAACCCGATCGCCATGCTTGCGAGCTTCGCCATGATGCTGCGCTACAGCTTCGATCTCGCCGAGGACGCCGACCGGCTCGAGGCAGCGATCGCCGCGGTCCTCGCGCGTGGCCTGCGCACCGCCGACATCATGCAGCCGGGCATGACCCGCGTCTCGACCGAGGCGATGGGGGCCGCGATCCTCGCCGAGCTCGACCGCCTCTGAGCATTCGGCGCGGCCGACCGCCGCCTTGTCCGCCGAGCGGCACGGTGTCATAAGCCGGCGCTGTTCCCGTCTCTGCCAGCGAGCGATCCCATGGGCTACCGCGTCGCGGTCGTCGGCGCCACCGGCGCCGTCGGCAACGAGATCCTGAACCTTCTGGCCGAATCGGACCTGCCGGTGGACGAGGTGGTGGCGCTCGCCTCGGCGCGGTCGGTCGGCAAGGAGGTGTCGTACGGCGAGGATGCGCGCCTCCGCGTCCAGGATCTGGCGCGCTTCGACTTCACCGGGATCGACCTGGTCCTGTCCTCCCCGGGCGCGGCCGTCTCGGCGGTGCACACGCCGCGCGCCGCGGCCGCCGGCGCCGTCGTGATCGACAACACCTCGCACTTCCGGATGGAGCCGGACGTTCCGCTGGTGGTCCCGGAGGTCAACCGCGAAGCGCTGGCGGGCTTCCGCAGCCGCAACATCGTCGCCAATCCGAACTGCTCGACGATCCAGATGGTGGTCGCCCTCAAGCCCCTGCACGACATCGCGCGGATCAAGCGGGTGGTGGTCGCGACCTACCAGTCGGCCTCCGGTGCCGGGCAGAAGGGCATGGACGAGCTCTTCGACCAGACCAAGGCCATCTATATGAACGACGAGCGCGAGCCGGCGGTGTTCCCGAAACGGCTCGCCTTCAACCTGATCCCGCAGATCGACAGGTTCCTCGCCGACGGCTCGACCCGCGAGGAGTGGAAGATGGTCGTCGAGACCAAGAAGATCCTCGATCCCGAGATCGAGGTCGTGGCGACCTGCGTACGCGTCCCGGTGTTCGTCGGCCACAGCGAGGCGATCAACGTCGAGTTCGCCGAGCCGATCGAGCTCGAGGAGGCCCGCGAGGCGCTGCAGGCGGCGGAGGGGGTGCTGCTCGTCGACGACCCGGCGCGCGGCCTCTATGTGACGCCGGTCGAGTGTGTCGGCGAGCACGCGACCTTCGTCTCGCGCCTGCGGACCGACCCGACGGTCCCTTACGGCCTGTCGATGTGGGTGGTCGCCGACAATCTGCGCAAGGGCGCGGCGCTCAACGCGGTGCAGATCGCCCAGGCGATGATCGAGGACGGCCTGCTCTGACGGCCGGCTCCCGCCCCGATCGGCGAGGGCGCACGGCCATCAGCGCGGCCCCGGCACCGCCTCGGCCGTGGCGAGCACGGCGTTGGTCGCGGCGTTGAGGAACTGGGCGCGGACCCGCGTCGGGCAGCCGGGCAGGTTGAGGTTGTTGCGGCTCATGCGGTAGCTGCCGAACTGTGGGAACTCCGCGTCGACCACGGCATTGACCGTGGCGACGTTGGCCCAGCTGTTGCTCGGCGTGCGCCGCTGGATCCGCACCGGCCCCGACGCCGGCGTGTGCACGAAGCCGCTCACCGCGAGTTCGTCGCGGTTGCCGGTGCCGCGATCGCGGCACTGCGCGCGCAGGATGCTCACCTCCGGCTCGTCGGGACGCAGCAGCTCGCCGCCGTCGCTCTCCAGCGTGTGCCAGTACAGCACCTCGTCGTCCTCGCTGTAATAGCCCTCGGCGGCGGTGAGCTCGCCGACCGGGATCGAGGTGACGTCGATCTCGAAGCCGAAACCGTTGAGCGCCGGCGCGGCCGGCATCCGCGGATCGGTCGACGGCAACAGCCGCATGCCCTGGAGGTGGACCGTCTGCGGATCGTTGTCAGGGTCCGTGACCGCGCCGAGCACGACGTTCTCGAACAGGTCGGAGAAGACCGCGCTCGCGGTGAAGGTCCCGTCCAGGCTGGTGCCGTCGATGATCGCCGTGCCGCCGCGGAAGCCCGCGACGTCGCGGCCGGGCAGCGGACCGGTGGCCAGATCGTGCAGGCTCAACCCCTCGGCGGTGGGCGTGCTGATCGGGGTCCCGCTCGGGACCTGGACGCGCACGCTCATCACCACGATGGTGCCGCTGCCATCCCCGTGCAGCTCGATGTCGGTGATCGGCCCCTCGATCGAGGCCTCGATCGGTACCGTCTGGGCCGTGGCTTGGCTGGCGCCGAGCCCGAGCAGAGCCACGAAGGCGGTGGCGGCAGCGCCACCCGCCGCGTGCGTGATCGTCATGTTTCCCCCGCGTCGTTGTAGCCGCCCTGCGGGCGCGCCTTGTTGATCTGACAGTCAATAACGAGGCCTGTATCCCGGCAAGTCCTTTCTTTAGATTTTGTAGTTGAATGATCGCGACGTCGTGATGCCCTGCGGTGGCGGCCGCGTGACCGCCGGCAGCGGCGCTGGTAGGAACGCGACCCATGCCCACGAACCTTCCTGAGTACACCGTTTCCGAGCTGTCCTTCGCGCTGAAACGGACGGTCGAGAGCGCCTACGGGCTGGTCCGGGTGCGCGGCGAGATCAGCGGCTTCAAGCGTGCCGCCTCCGGCCATGGCTACTTCTCGCTCAAGGACGACCGCGCCGTGCTCGACGCGGTGTGGTGGAAGGGCAGCCAGCGCCGCCCCGCGATCCAGCCCGAGGACGGCTTGGAGGTGGTCTGCACCGGCATGCTGACGACCTATCCTGGGCGCTCGAAGTACCAGCTGGTCGTCGAGCAACTCGAGCCTGCGGGCGTCGGCGCGCTGATGGCGCTCCTCGAGGAGCGCAAACAGCGCCTCGCCGCCGAGGGGCTGTTCGCCGCGGAGCGCAAGCGGCCCCTGCCGTTCCTGCCCGAGGTGATCGGCGTCGTGACCTCGCCCACGGGCGCGGTGATCCGCGACATCCTGCACCGGATCGCCGACCGCTTCCCGCGCCGGGTGCTGCTCTGGCCGGTCCTCGTCCAGGGCGACGGCGCTGCCGAGCAGATCGCTGCCGCGATCGCCCAGGCGGGCCGCCTGCCCGAGAGGGGCGAGCCACCCCGGCCCGATCTGCTGATCGTCGCACGCGGCGGCGGCAGCATCGAGGATCTCTGGGCGTTCAACGAGGAGAGCGTGGTCCGTGCGGTCGCCGCCTGCCCGATCCCGGTGATCTCGGCGGTCGGCCACGAGACCGACACGACCCTGATCGACCTGGTGGCCGACCGGCGCGCGCCGACGCCGACCGCCGCCGCCGAGATGGCGGTGCCGGTCCGTCGCGAGCTCGCGCAGCAGCTCGACGCCCTGGCCGAGCGTGCCGCGGCGATGCTCGGGCAGCGCCTAGCCGGCCTGCGCCACCGGGTCGACGGTCTCGCGCGCGGCCTGCCGGAGCCCGTCCTGCTCGTCGCCGGCGCCACCCAGCGGCTCGACGACATGGGCGAGCGGCTCACCCGCGCAGCGCACCTGCAGCTCGAGCGGCGTCTCGCCGCGCTCGGCCGCGCCGGCGCGGCGCTGCGCTCGCCGGGGCAACGGCTCGACGAGGCGGCTCGGCACCTGGCGCTGGCCGAGCAGCGCCTGGCGCTGCGGGTCACACAAGGGCTCGTCGCCGCCGGCCGGGAGGGTGAGCGACTCGGTGCGCGCCTCGCGGCGATCGCCTGGGAGGCACGGCTGGGCGCGGCCTGGGAGCGCGTCGGCGAGGTGGCGCAGCGGCTCGCCGATGCGGCACGTCGCGTCGTCGAGGCGCGCCGGCAGCGGCTCGAGGCGCTGGCGCAGCTGGCCGACAGCCTCGCCCCGGCGCGGGTCCTGGAGCGCGGCTACGCGATCGTGCGCGCCGCCGGAATGGGGCAGATCCTGCCGCGCCGCGCCGCCGCCCTGGCGCATCACGAGCTCGACCTGCAGTTCGCCGACGGCACGCTCGCCGTGCGCCGCGAGGAACGGCGCCCGCGCGGCCGTAGCGTCGGCCAGGCGGCGCAGGAGCGACTGCTGTGAGCGCCCCCCCGCCGCGCCCCGGCGCCGACCGGGCGGAGCGTGGCATCGACCGTCTGGTCGAGGTGATGCGGCGGCTTCGCGACCCGGTGAGCGGCTGCCCCTGGGACCGCGAGCAGAGCTTCACCACGATCGCCCCGTACACGATCGAGGAGGCCTACGAGGTCGCCGACGCGATCGAGCGGGGCGCGCTCGACGAGCTGGAGGGGGAGCTGGGCGATCTGTTGCTGCAGGTCGTCTACCACGCGCGGCTGGCCGAGGAGGCGGGCCTGTTCGACCTCGAGCGCGTCGCGCACGGCATCGCCGACAAGATGATCCGCCGCCATCCGCACGTGTTCGGGGACGCCGCGATCGCCGACGCGGCGGCGCAGAGCCTCGCCTGGGAGGAGCACAAGCGCCGCGAGCGCGCCGCCCGGACCGGAGCGGGGCAGGGCGATCCGAGCGTCCTCGCCGACGTCCCGCGGGCCCTGCCGGCGCTCACCCGCGCCCTCAAGCTGCAACGCCGTGCCGCGCGGGTCGGCTTCGACTGGCCCTCGGCCGCGCCGGTTCTCGACAAGCTGCGCGAGGAGCTGGCCGAGGTCGAGCAGGCCCTCGCCGCGGGCGAGGCGGCGGCGGTTCACGCCGAAGTCGGCGATCTGCTGTTCACCCTCGTCAACCTCGCCCGCCATCTCGGCGTCGATCCCGAGACCGCGCTGCGTGGCTGCAATGCCCGTTTCGAGGAGCGCTTTCGCGCGATCGAGCGGCGGCTCGCCGCCGAGGGGCGCGAACCGGCGACCTGCGCGCTCGACGAGCTCGAGCGGCTGTGGACGGAAGCGAAGCGCGCCGCGCCCGGCAGCTAGCCTGTGCCTGCTTACGGTCCCTGGGGCTGGGCCGGGCCGGCGCGGGGTGCGCTGGCGAGCAGCGCACGGGCGAGCCGGTCGAGGGCCTGGTCGTCGAGGCGCTCGAGCGCGAGGCGCCCCTCGGGGCCGGCCTGGGCGAGCTTGCCGAGCAGCTGGTCGGTGACGGCGTCGAGCAGCGCCGGGGTCGGCTGCGGCGTCGGGCGCGGTGTGCCGGCCTCGGGGGCATGGGCCGCGGCCTGTGCGGCGTCGGCGGCGCGGTGCAGGGCGTGGACGGCAGCACCCAAGGGATCGGCGCCGCTGTCGGGGTGCGGGGCGGCGGCGAGGCCGTGCTCCTGCACGATCGTCGCGCGCAAGGCGGCGGCGGCGTGCTGGCAGGCGTTGCGCAACGGGTCGCGCTGCGCCCCTGCCGGGCGGACCGGAGGCGGGTCGCGCGGCGGCGGGGCGGGCCCGGCCAGATCGGCGCCGAGCGGGGCGCGGGCGAGCGCGCGCTCGACCCCCTGGGCGAGGGTGACGACCGGATCGCGCCTGGCGGACGCCTCGGCGAGGGTGAACAGGGCGGCGCTGAGGCGGCCCTCGGCCAAGGCCTGCTCGAGCACACCGTGCGCGAGCCGGACGAGGCGTCTGGTGCGGGCGTCGGGGGCGAGCGCCAGGAGGTCGCGCCAGCCGGCGAGGAGTTCCTGGAACTCGGGCTCGGCGAGGAGCGCCTCGAGCCAGGCCGGGTCGCGCCCGGCGGCGCGGGCGACCGCGGCCGGCGGCGCGCCCTGGGCGAGGCGGCGGGCGAGACCGTAGGCGCGGGTCGGGCGCGGCCGGCGGGTCGGGCTGGCGGGCATGGCCCAGGACCCATAGCCGCATATAGGACGAAAGTCAAGATCGCGGGCCGGTTCCCCGGTCCCGGTCCGCCGCGCCAGCCGGCGGCGCCGGCACGCCGCGGTCCGTCGTGGTGTGACGGCCGAGCCTGACCACGCCGTTGGGCGTTACCGCCGATGGGCGTTACCGCCGAGCGGTACAGGTCCCCGGCAGCGGAGCCGGGGACCGCAGAAGGGTACGGGGCGCCGTCAGGGCGTGGAGCGGACGGGCGGCGGGTCCTTGCAGCAGGTCTCGTCGGCGCCGCGGACGCAGGGGCAGGCGTCGCTGGTCCCGGCGAACACCGCCTCCAGTGCCTCGCGCAGGAGCTGCTGCGGGCGGCGGCCGCGGCGCGCGGCGAGGATCCGCAGGCGGGTGAGCTGCTCGCCGGCGAGCCGCAGGCTGACCCGGGCCGTGTCCGCGGGCGGCGTCGTCGCCGAACCGCGAAGGGCGGCGGCGACCGTGGCGACGCGGCGGACCGCGACGGCGGGCGCCGAGGCGGCCGCGGCGCCGTCGTCCGCACCGGGCTGCGGCGCCGCGCGCACCACGCCGTTGCCGAACAGGCCCGGCAGCGGTTCGAGGATGGTGCCGCCATAGGCGCCGCGGATCGGTGCCGCGTCGCCCTTGCGCGCGAGCAGGGCACCGGTCAGCCGGGCGGGGCCCATCACAGCGCCTCCGCGGCGAGCGGGGCTTCGCCTTCCTGGAAGAGCTGCACGCCGCGCCGGCCGAAGCCGCGTGGCTCGGGGCGGGCGAAGCCGTTGCGGCGGTCCAGCTTCTCGATCTGGCCGGCGAGATAGTCCCAGAGAATCTCGACCTCCTTGGCGGCACGGCTGCCCGGATAGACCTCGCCGACGGTGCGCCCGTCGATCATCGAGGAGGCGTAGGTCGTGCGGTGATGGATGAAGCACGGCGCCACCGTGCCGTGCTGCGACAGGGCGACCGCCGCGTCCGCTGTCAGCCGGGCGTTCGGCGCCGCACCGTTGAGCACGAACACGACCGGCTTGCGCGCCCGCTCGGCGAGGTCGAGCGAGGCTCCGACCGCGCGCAGATCGTGCGGGCTCGGCCGGGTCGGGATGACGACGAGGTCGCTCAGCTCCATGACGGTCAGGATGGCCCGGCTGACGGCCGGCGGGGTGTCGATGAACACCTCGCGAAAGCCACGCTCGCGCAGGGCTGCGAGGTCGTGCGCCAGCGTCGCCAGCGTGGTGCTGACGAAGGCCGGGCGCTCGGCGCTGCGGGCGTTCCACCAGGCGGCCAGCGAGCCCTGCGGGTCGCAGTCGAGCAGGGCCACAGGTCCGGCACCGGCGAGCTCGGCCTGGACGCCGACATGGCCGGTCAGGGTGGTTTTTCCCGAGCCGCCCTTTTGCGAACAGAAGGCGGTCACATGCATCAGGCGTCGCGCTCCCGCGGCCGGGGCGCCGGCCAAAGGGGGCACGGCGCCGGTGGACGGTTCGCAGCAGCCCTAACCCACGACGCCTTAAGGGGTGGCTAACGTGCCGCGGCGGTGATCTCGAACTCGTGCCGGCCGACCCCGGCGATCTCGGCCAGGAGACGGTCGCCCGGGACGACCGCGGCGACCCCGGCGGGCGTGCCGGTCATAATCAGATCGCCCGGCAGCAGCACGTCGAACCGGCTCAGCTCGGCGACGATCTCGTCGACGCTCCAGATCATCTCGGCGAGATCGCCGGCTTGCCGGACCTCGCCGCCGACGCTCAGCGCGATCCGCCCGGCGCGCGGATGGCCGATGCGCGACGCGGGCTGAAGCATACCCATGGGCGCGGCGCCGACCCAGGATTTGGCCAGGTACCAGGGCCGCGCGAGCTTCTTGGCCTCGGCCTGGAGGTCGCGGCGGGTGAGGTCGATGCCGACCGTGTAGCCGCAGATGTGGTCGCGCGCCGCGCCGACCGCGATGTCGTGCCCGCCCGCGCCGATCGCCACGACCAGCTCGACCTCGTGGTGCAGATCGGCGGTGCAGGGCGGGTAGACGACGCGCCCCGCCGTGGTCACGGCCTCGGCACACTTGGCGAAGAAGAACGGCGCCTCCCGGCCGCTGTGGCCCATCTCGCGGGCGTGCTCGACGTAGTTGCGCCCGACGCAGAAGACGCGGCGCAGCGGGAAGGTTCCGCCGCCCGCGACCGGCAGGACCAGACGCGGGCCGATCTCGATCAAGTCCTGCATGGCGCAGCCTCCCTCAGCTTTCGGTCAAGATCCGCGCATAGAGTGCGGCGTCGACATTGCCGCCGGAGGCGACCGCAACGACGGTCCGGTCGCGCAGCTCGAGCCGTCCGGCGAGCAGTGCCGCGAGCGCGACGGCGCCGCCGGGCTCGACGACCAGCTTGAGGTGGCGGAAGGCGGCGCGCATGGCCGTCCCCACCTCGCGGTCGTCGGCGACCACGCCACCTCGGACCAGGGCACGATTGATCGGGAAGGTCAGCTCGCCCGGCTGCGGCGACAGCAGCGCGTCGCAGATCGAGCGGCCGCCCGGGGCATTGGCGAGCCGCACGCCGGCGGCCAGCGAGCGGGCGTGATCGTCGAACCCGGCGGGCTCGGCGGTGTAGAGCGCGACGCCGGGGGCGCGTGCGGTCAGCGCCGTGGCGACGCCCGCCATGAGGCCGCCGCCGCTGGCGCAGACGACCACGATCTCAGGCACGAGGCCGAGCTCGGCCGCCTGTGCGGCGATCTCCAGCCCGATCGTCCCCTGCCCCGCCATGATGCGGACATCGTCGTAGGGACGGATCAGATCCGCACCGGTCTCCGCAGCGATGCGCCGGCCGATCGCCTCGCGGTCCTCGCGCCAGCGGTCGTAGGTGACGACGGTGGCGCCGAGGCCGCGCGTCCCGTCGAGCTTGGCGGCGGGTGCATCGGCCGGCATGACGATGGTCGCGGCCTTGCCGAGCAGCCGTGCCGCCAGGGCGACACCCTGGGCATGGTTGCCCGAGGAGAAAGCGACGACGGCTTGTGCCGCGGTCTGCGCGATCGCGTTGTAGGCGCCGCGGAACTTGAACGAGCCGGTGCGCTGGAGCGGCTCCGCCTTGACCAGCAGGCGGCAGCCGAGCGCCGCGTCGAGCGCTTCCGAGCGCAACAGCGGGGTGCGCAGGGCGATGCCGTGCAGGCGCTGCGCCGCGGCCTCGATGTCGGCGAGCGAGAGCGTGGGCAGCGGACGGCTCCTCAAGGGTGGACGAAGCTCAGCTGCGTCCCCACCGGGACGAAGCCGAGGCGACGATAGAGCCGCTCGGCCGCGCCGTCGCCGGTCCCGAGCCAGACCAGCTCGCCGCCCCGCGCGGCGAACGCGGCGAGCAGATGGGCACAGGCGGCGGCGGCGAGGCCGCGGCGACGCCGGGTCGGGGCACTCCACACCGCGGCCAGCTCGGCGCCGCGCCCGACGCCGATGAGGCTGGCCCCGGCGACCGGCTGTCCGTCCTCCAGCACCGCGCCGAGCATGGTCCGGCCGCGCGCGACGGCGGCGGCGAGCCGCCCCGTCTCCTCGGGCGGAATCGCGCGGGGCGCGAAGCCGTGCGCCGCTTCGGCGGCGGCGATGAACGCCCCGAGCCGGTCCAGCGCGGCCCCGTCCAGCAGCACGGCACGATCCGCGGTGGGCGCGGCCGGCTCGCCGGCCGAGCGCACCAGGACGGTCGCGCGCAGCTCGCAGAGGAAGCCGGAGCCGAGCAGCGCCCCGGCGAGGTCGGGCCACAGCTCGTCGACGATCTCGAGTCGCGGCATGGCGCCGGCCATCGCGCAGGCCGCACGGAGCCGCGCGATGTCGTCGGCCCACGCGCCGGCCGGGCGACGCAGCGGCAGGGCCCTGGTACGGTAGAAGGTGTCGTCGCGCGGCCAGAGGTAGAGCCTGAAGGCGCCGGCCTCGCGGTGTGTGCCGGCGCCGGCGAGCCCGTCGTGGAGCTGCCCGTGGACGTGGGCGAGGAGCGCGAGGTCGGGTCGGCTCAACGCGCGAGGACGCGGCAGGGATCGCCGCTCGCGGCGATCCGCGCGCACAGCGCCGCGCCGTCGGTGCCGCCGGGGGCGGTGGCGAGCACCCGCCAGAAGGTGCCCTTGCCCGCGACGTCGACCCGCTGCGCGGGCGCCGGGACGAGGGCGGCGAGCTCGGGGTGGCGGCGGACGAGGCGCCGCCATTCGCCGGTCACCTCGGTCTCGGCGCCGACCGAGCCCAGATGGAGCAGCGCGCCGCCACCCGCAGCCGGCGGCGGCGCGGGTGCGACGCGGCTCGCGGCCGCGGTCAGGGTCGGGCGCGGGCGTGGCACCGGCGTCGCGGTGACGGGCGGCGCGTCTCCGCGCTGGCGCTCGCTGGTGGCCGGTGCCGCGCCGCTGCCGAGCCTGGCGAGATTGTCACGCAGCGCCGCCGTGACGGCATGGTTCGGGCCGAGCGAGCGTTCGGCGATGGCGACGGCGCGTTCCTGCAGCGGGCGGGCCTTCGCCGGCTCGCCGCGGACCCGGTAGAGGACGGCGAGGTTGTTCAGCGCCTTGGCGACGTCGGGATGCGACGGGCCGAGCTCGCCCTCGAGCAGCGGCAAGGTGCGCAGGTAGAGCCGCTCCGCCTCGGCGTCGCGCCCGGCGGCGCGCTTGACGAGGGCCAGATTGTTGAGCGCGGTCGCGAGCGCCAAAGGGTCGCCACCCTGGCCCTCCTCGAGGGCGATGGCGCGGCGGAACAGCGCCTCGGCCGCGTCGAGGCGGCCGAGCAGGCGCTGCGCCTCGCCGAGATTGTTGAGATCGGCGCTGATCTCCGGGCTGTCGGGCCCATGGCGGGCCTCGCCGAGATCGAGCGCGCGCACGAGCGGCGCCAGGGCCTCCGCCGGCTGGCCGGCGCGTAGCAGGCTGGCGCCCTGCCGCCGCGCGTCGGCGAGATCGTCGGCGCGTGCGGCGAGGGGCGCCACGATCAGGGCCACGGCGAGCAGGAGGCGGGCGAGGCGCACGACGAGGGAGCGCAGCATCACGTTGGGCCAGTGGGGTTCGCGCTTTGCCTGCTCGGGCCGGTTTGCGATAGACGCCGCCACGCGCGGCCTATGGTCCGCCGCGGAAGGGAGGTCAACCCGTGCCGATCACCACACCCGCGGGCTACCGCGCCCTCGCCGAGCCCGATGTCGCGGGCTACCTCGCCGGGCTCCCGGCGATCGCGGCGCGCCTCGGCGGTGCTCCCGAGCGTTGGCGGGTGCGCGAGGTCGGCGACGGCAACCTGAACCTCGTCTTCATCGTCGAAGGTCCCGACGGCGCGGTCTGCGTCAAGCAGGCGCTGCCCTATGTCCGGGTCGCCGGCGAGGGCTGGCCGATGCCGCTGGAGCGGGCCTTCTTCGAGCACCGCGCCACGATCGCCCAGGCGCCGCGCGTGCCGGGGCTGGTGCCGGAGATGCTGCACTACGACGACGAACTCTTCCTCATGGTGATGGAGCGGCTGGATCCGCACATCATCATGCGCAAGGGCATGATCGCGGGGACGTTCTACCCGCAGTTCGCCGGACAGATCGCCGAATACATGGCGCAGACGCTGTTCGGCAGCAGCGATTTGGCCATGCCGGCGGCGGCGAAGAAGGCCCAGGTCGCGCTGTTCTGCGCCAATACGGAGCTCTGCAAGATCACCGAGGATCTGATCTTCACCGATCCCTACATGGTGCACGCGCGCAACCGCTGGACCAGCCCGCAGCTCGATGCGGCGGCGGCCGCGATCCGCGCCGACGCCCCGCTCAAGCGCGCCGTCAGCCTGCTCAAGCTGAAGTTCCTGACCGAGGCGCAAGCGCTGCTCCACGGCGATCTGCACACCGGCTCGATCATGGTCACCGACCGCGACACGCGCGTGATCGACCCGGAGTTCGCCTTCTACGGGCCGATGGGCTTCGACGTCGGCAAGCTGCTCGGCAATCTCCTGATGAGCTACTTCAGCCAGGACGGCCATGAGCGGCGGCCCGGCGAGCGTGACGCCTACCGCGACTGGATCCTCGCCACCGTCGACGAGGTGTGGAACGGCTTCGCACGGCGCTTCGTCGCGCTGTGGGACGGCCCGCGCGCGGGCGACGCCTTTCCGCCGGCGCTGTTCGAGGGGGCGGACGGGGCCGCGTCGCTGCGGCTCGCGCAGGCGGCGTTCCTGCGCGCGCTGCTCACCGACGCCTTGGGCTATGCCGGCACGGCCATGATCCGCCGCACCCTCGGCTTCGCGCACAACGCCGACTTCGAGACGATCGCCGATCCCGATCGCCGTGCCGGCTGCGAGCGGCTCAACCTCGAGCTGGCGCGCGAGCTGATCCTGCAGGCGCCCGCGATCGCGGGGTGGAGTGAGGTGACCGCCCGTGCCCGCGAGCTGCGGGCGCGCGGGCCGCGCTTTCCGGGCTGAGCCACCCGGGCGCCAAGCCGCCGTCGTCGAACCGAGCCCGGCCGAGTCTCCTACAGCGCCGTCAGGTAGGCCTCGTGCTCGCTGACCGGGACGGTGTCGGTGTGGGTGTCGAGCTCCTGCCACTTGCAGGCGGCGAACACCCTGCAGAACTCGGCCCCGAAATATTGCTGCACGAAGGCCGACTTCTCGAACTCGTCGAGGGCGTCGGCGAGGCTCGGCGGGAGCACGCGGGTGCTCTGCTCGTAGGCGTTGCCGACGGACTCCGGCGGCGGCTCGATCCGGTTGACGATGCCGTGATGCGCGCCGGCGAGAATCGCGGCGATGACCAGCCGCGGATCGGCGTCGGCGCCGGCGACGCGGTGCTCGAGGCGGCGCGCCGGTCCGCCGGCCTGGGGAATGCGGATCGACACCGAACGGTTCTCGTAGCCCCAGGTCGGGGTCGTCGGGGCGTAGGAGTTCGGACGGAGGCGGCGGAACGAGTTCGGGTTGGGTGCCAGCATCGGCATGATCTGCGGCATGGTCGCGAGTAGGCCGCCGACCGCGTGCCGCAGCTCGGGCGCGCCGAGCCCGCCATCGTCGAACAGGTTGCGTCCGGCGCGGTCAAGCAGGCTGACATGGACATGCATCCCGTTGCCGGCGAACTCACCGAACGGCTTGGCCATGAACGTCGCCTCGAGATGGTGCCGGCGCGCGGTCCCCTTGATCAGGCGCTTGAACAGCACCGCGCAGTCCGCGGCGCGCAGCGCATCGGGCTGATGCCAGAGATTGATCTCGAACTGCGACGGCCCGTGCTCGGTGAGGATCGTGTCGCAGGGGATGCCCTGGACCTTGGCGGCCTCGGTGATCTCGCGGAACAGCTCGGCGAAGCTGTCGAGCTCGTCGAGCCCGTAGACATTGGGCGAGGAGGGGGCGCGGCCGGTCAGCGGGCAGCAGGCCGGGCGCGGTGGCTGGCCCGCCGGCCGGTTCCGCTCGAGCAGGTAGAACTCGAGCTCGCAGGCGGCGACGGCGGTCAGCCCGAGATCGGCCAGCCGGTCGACCACGCGCGCCAGCACGCTGCGCGGGTCGGCGGCGAAGGGGCGGCCGTCATGGCCGAGCATCTGCAGCAGGAGCTGCGCCGACGGTCGGTCGGCCCAGGTGACGCGCTTGAGCGAGCCCGGCACCGGGACGCAACGTCCGTCGCCGTCACCGCTCTGCAGCGCCATGCCCGCATCGGCGACGTCGCGGCCCCAGATGTCGAGGGCGTGAACCGAGCGCGGCAGGAACAGGCCGTTCTCGAAGATCTTGGGGATCGTGCTGGCCGGCAGGCGCTTGCCGCGGGCGACGCCGTTGTGGTCGACGACGAAAGCGTCGACCGTCTCGACATCGGGATTGGCGCGCAGGAAGGCGGTGGGCTCGTCGACGGGTGCCGGCGCGGGGCTGCCCACGACGGACTTGATACGGGTGGCCACGATGGGCTCCGATTGTGATCACGATCTTGACACGAGCATATTGTGATCACATTGTGGCGAGGTCTGTCAAGTCGGAGAACACCGTCGCATGGCGCCGTCGCGTGAGCCGGATCGGCCGCATCTGAACCGCTGGGTCTACGAGCAGCTGCGCGACGCGCTGGTCACCGGGCATTTCGTGCCCGGCCGCAGCATCACGCTGCGTGGCGTGGCCGAGGAGCTGGGCGTGAGCCCGATGCCGGTCCGCGAGGCGCTGCGCCAGCTCGTCGCCGAGCGCGCGCTGGAGATGCAGGGCAACCGGCGCATCGCCGTGCCGGCGATGAGCGCCACGCGGCTGGAGGAGCTGGCGCGCGCGCGGAGCCTGCTCGAGCCCGAGCTGGCCGTCCGCGCCCTGCCGCATGTCGACATGGCGCGGCTCGAGCGGCTGAAGAGCCTCGATCGCGCGGTCGACGCGGCCCTGGCGCAGGGGGCCGCCGAGGCCTACGTCCGGGCCAATTACGAGTTCCACATGGGCCTCTACCGCGCCGCGCCGTCGCAGGTGCTGCTGCCGCTGGTGGAATCGTTGTGGCTGCAGGTCGGGCCGTTCCTGCGCCTGATCGTCGGTCGGCTCGGCACGGCGAGCTTCGTCGACCGGCACCGGGCGGCGCTGCGGGCGATCGAAGCCGGCGATTCCGACCGGCTGCGCGAGGCGATCGCGGCGGACATCGCCGATGGTGCGGCGATCCTCCGCGCGGCCGAGGTGCCGCAGGGGAGGGCGGCTTGACAGTCCCGATTTGTGATCACAAATTGGGCGAGCTTCAACGTGATCACATCTCGCCCGCAGGTGCCGCGATGCTGCAGCTCGCCACGAACAACGAGACCGGCTACTGGCAGGATCTCGACCGCGCCCATCACCTCCACCCGTTCACCGACACCGCCGCGCTGAACCGCAAGGGCAGCCGCATCATCACCGACGCCAAGGGCGTCTACCTGTGGGATTCCGACGGGCAGAGGCTGCTCGACGGCATGGCCGGGCTGTGGTGCGTCGCAGTCGGCTACGGCCGTCAGGAGCTGGTCGACGCCGCGACCCGGCAGATGACCCGCCTGCCGTTCTACAACACCTTCTTCCAGACCTCGCACGTGCCGGCGATCGAGGCGGCGCGCGCCATCGCCGAGGTCGCGCCCGAGGGAATGCGCCGGGTGTTCTTCACCGGCTCGGGGTCGGAGTCGAACGACACCGTGCTGCGCATGGTCCGCCATTACTGGGCGCAGCGTGGCCTGCCGCATCGCAACGTCATCATCGGCCGGGTGAACGGCTATCACGGCAGCACCGTCGCCGGCGCCAGCCTCGGCGGGATGAAGCCGATGCACGCCCAGGGCGGGCTGCCGATCCCCGGAGTCGCCCATATCGGCCAGCCCTACTGGTTCGGCAGCGACCGGTCGCTTACGCCCGAGGAGTTCGGACTGCGCTCTGCGCGCGAGCTGGAGGCGAAGATCCTGGAGCTCGGGCCCGACCGGGTCGCGGCCTTCATCGGCGAGCCGGTTCAGGGGGCCGGCGGGGTGATCATCCCGCCCAGCACCTACTGGCCCGAGATCCAGCGCATCTGCCGCAAGTACGGCCTGCTGCTGGTCAGTGACGAGGTGATCTGCGGCTTCGGCCGCACCGGGAGCTGGTGGGGCTGCCAGACCATGGGTGTGGCGCCCGACCTGATGCCGATCGCCAAGGCGCTGACCTCGGGCTACCTGCCGCTGGGCGGGGTGATCGTACGCGACGAGATCGCCGAGGTGCTCGAGACCGGTGGCGAGTTCTTCCACGGCTTCACCTATTCCGGGCACCCGGCATCCTGCGCGGTGGCGGCGGCCAACATCAAGATCATCAAGGAGGAGCGGCTGGTCGAGCGGGTCCGCGACCGGATCGGGCCGTACTTCCAGGAGAAACTGCGCACGCTCGGCGATCATCCGCTGGTCGGCGAGGTGCGCGGCATCGGGCTCTTGGGCGCGATCGAGCTGGTCAAGGACAAGGCGACGCTCGAGCGGTTCCCCAACGAGGGCGAGACCGGACTGCTCTGCCGCGAGCACTGCTTCCGCAGCGGGCTGGTCATGCGCGCCGTACGCGACACGATGATCCTCTCGCCGCCGCTGGTGATCAGCGAGGCGGAGGTGGACGAGCTCGTGACGCTCGCCCGGCGCGCGCTCGACGCCACCGCCAAGGAGCGCGGGCTCGGGTGAGGCGCGCCGCCTAGGTTCCGAGCCCCCGCGCTCGCGTCCGAGACAGTCGATCAGGTGTCGGCCGCGGGTGGCGGGGTAGCGATCGACCGCGGAGCGGATCGCGTCGACGCGGGAGGAGCTGTTCCCCGAGGCCCCGCCGGTGCCGGTCTAGGCGCGGCTAGAAGTTGCCGTTGAACGCGGCGCCGAAGGTGGCGCCGAGGCCGCGGCCGGTGAAGTCGCGGACGACACTGACCGCTCCGGTCGGGCCGGCGGCGTTCTCGGCGAACAGGTAGACCTTGGTCCCGGCGACGCCGTAGAGACGGTTGGTCGCGGTGCTGACCAGCCCGAACATGTCGTTCACGCCGTGAGCCTTGGTGGCGATCACGGCGCCGTTGGCCCGGTTCAGCTGCGCGAGGCGGTTGGTCGTCGTGGTCAAGAAGAGCCCGCCCTCGTGGAAGGCGAGGTCGCCATCCGAGCGGGTGCTGCCGCTGCTGCCGACGACGGTCGCCGCGCCGGTCGCCTTGTTGAGCCGGAACAGGCGCGCGACGTTGAAGCTGTGGGCGAAGAGCTGCCCGGCCCGGTCGCAGACCAGGGCGTTGAGCCCGCTCTGGCCGTGGCTGCCGATCGGCGTCGCCCGCGGGTTCGTGGTGGTCGTGATGCGGTAGAGGCGGCGGTCGCTGCCGAAGGTGATGCCGTAGAGCGCCCCGCCGGGGCAGAACGCGATGTCGGTCATCACCACCGTGCGCGAGCCGTTCTTCATGAAGCCCTTCACGGCGACCGCGCCGCTGCCGATGTCGACGGTCGCGAGGCGGCCGAGGGCGTCGGCGACCCAGATCACCGGGCCGGGTGCCTCGGCCGCGGTCGTCGCGTCGACGACCTTGGCGGTCGGCACGAGCCCCGGCGAGACCGGCCCGGCCGTCGCGCCGCCTGCCTGCTGCGCCAAACCGGAGGTCGCGTTCCCGAGCAGGACAAGGCAACTCAAAACTATTGCGAGGGATTTGGCCCGCATTTTGCCTCCTGGCGACCTACGTCGCTTCTTTTCTATCGCTTGGTTGCGATTATTTGGATCTCCTTCGAATGTCAAGAAGTTGCGGTGGTGGCAGCCGCTCACAGCAGCGTGAGCTGTCGCTCGGTGCCGGGCGGGCGGAACAGGTCGGTGCGGGCAGGGAGGTGACGGCGGGCGAGGTCGTGGCGGGCAGTGGCGCGGGCGAAGCGCTGGGCGATCAACTCGGCGTAGAGGCCCTGTCCACGATGGCGGTGGCCGAAGCGCGGGTCGTTGAGCCGCCCGTCGCGGCATTGGCGGATCAGGGACAGCACGTGCCGGGCGCGGTCGGGGTAGTGCGCCTCGAGCCATGCCGCCATCAGCTCCTTGACCTCGAAGGGCAGGCGAACCAGCGTGTAGCCGCAGCTCCGGGCGCCAGCGGCGGCCGCGGCGGCGACGATCCGCTCCAGCTCGTGATCGGTGAGCGCCGGGATAATCGGCGCCACCAGGACGCCGACCTCGACGCCGGCTGCGGCGAGCGCGCGGACCGTGTCGAGCCGGCGCTGCGGGCCGGCCGCGCGCGGCTCGAGACGGCGGGCCAACGCGCCATCGAGGGTCGTGACCGACAGCCAGACGCGGGCCAGCCCCTGCCGCGACATCGGCGCGAGCAGATCGAGGTCGCGCAGCACCAGCGCCGACTTGGTCACGATGCCGACCGGATGGCGGGTCTCGTGCAGGACTTCCAGGATGCCGCGGGTGATGCGCAGACCCTTCTCGAGCGGCTGGTAGGGGTCGGTGTTGGCGCCGAGGGACAGCGCCGCGGGGCGGTAGCCGGGGCGCGCCAGTTCGGCACGCAGCAGCTCCGCTGCCCGGGGCTTGATCATGATCCGGGTTTCGAAATCGAGGCCGGCGGAGAGACCGAGATAGGCGTGGCTCGGCCGTGCATAGCAGTAGACGCAGCCATGCTCGCAGCCCTGGTACGGGTTGATCGAGCGGTCGAACGGGATGTCCGGGGAGTCGTTGCGGGTGATGATCGCCCGCGCGTGGTCGACGATCGTCCGGGTGGCCGGCGCCGGATCGGCGGCCAGTTCGTCGAGGCTGTTCCAGCCGTCGTCGCACGGCTCGCGGGCGAGCCGCTCGAAGCGGCCGGCGGGGTTGGCCGGCGCGCCACGGCCCTTGACCGGCCCCAGCGGGCTCAAGGCGGGGGCGAGCGAAAGAACATATCATGAACATAGCCGCGTCCTGCGCCGGAGTCGAGTGGTCGCGCGCGCGCCGACGACCCCGCTTGTGCTGACGTCGTTAACCCTTCGCGTGTAGGAAGGGGGCATGTCATCCGGTCATCCAGCCACCGCCCGCGTGATCGGCCTGAGCGTCGCGCTGATGCTCGGCGCGTGCGCCAAGCCACCACCGCCGGCCCCGTCGATGTCGGAGCAGGTCGTGCAGGCCCCTGCGGAGACATCGACCGCGCCGCCGCTGCCCGGATTCGAGGCGAAGATCATGCCGCTCGCCGCGCCGGTCTCGCTGGCCTACCAGCCGGCCCGCTTCCGGGGTCGGAGCACGATGCGCGTGAGCGCCGGCGGCGGCCCGGCGAGCAGCCTCTCGGTCGCGCTCGAGGGTGAGCTGGTCGGCGTCGCGCCCGGGCGGCTGCAGGCGACGCTGGTGACGGAGAGCGTGGCCGTGGACGGCGAGCGCAGCGACAACGCCGTGGCCCTGCTGGTCCAGGAGATCGCGATCGGGCGGATGGGCGAGCTGCTCGAGATCAGTAGCCGGACACCGGCCTCGACCGGCCCGCTGCCCGATCGCTACCGCGCGCTCGAGCAGGGGTGGCGCGAGCGCCTGCCGCGGCTGAGCGCGCGGCCGGTCGGCCGGGGCGACGCGATCGAGGCCGAGGACCGGCTGCTGGCGCCGCTGCGCCTGATGCTCGGCGGGCGGGATGTGCGGCTACAGACGACCCGGCCGATCCGCACCGTGGCCGTCGGTCTCGCCGAGTGCGGCGGCGCGAGCTGTCTCGTCGGGCGCCGCGAGGGCGCGGCGCGCCTGGTGGGCGGGCGCGGCGCGATCGGTGTAGTTGTCGGCGGTCATGCCCTGCTCGATCTGGCCACCGGCCTGTTCGTCGAGGAGCGCGAGGTGATCCGGCTGACGGCCGACGGTGGCGACGGAGGCGCGCGCGAACTCGTGATCGAGGTCGAGACGGATCTCACCCAGCACTGAGCGGCGCGGGATGGCCGACCGTGTCCTGCCCTATGGCGCCTGGCCGTCACCGATCACCCCGGCGCTCGTTGCCGGGGCGCAGGTCGTGCTCGGCTGGCCACAACTGACCCGCGAGGCGTTGTGGTGGACGGAGGCACGGCCGCACGAGGGCGGGCGGGTGGCGCTGCTGCGCCGCGAGCGTCGGCACGGCCGGATCGTCGAGGTCACGCGCGCCGGGTTCTCGCTGCGCACGCGCGCCCAGGAATATGGCGGGCGGGCCTACGCGGTCGCCGAGGGGGTGGTGGTCGGTTGCAACCAGGCCGACCAGCGCCTCTACCGCCTGCCCGGTGTGACGCCAGGTTGGGCGCTCACTCCGGAGAGCGACGGCGCGTTGCGTTATGCCGAGCCGGTGATCGATCTGCCGCGGCAGCGCGTCCTCGCGGTTCGCGAGGACCATCGGCGCGGCGGCGAGCCCGAGACGACGCTGGTGGCCGTAGCGCTGGACGGAGCCGGCGGTGCCGGCGAGGTGCTGTGCGCCGGGCACGACTTCGTCGCTGCGCCGACGCTGAGCGCGGACGGCCGGCGGCTCGCCTGGTTGACCTGGGATCATCCCGACATGCCGTGGGACGCGACCCGGCTGTGGGTCGCCGAGCTCGACGGCGCCGGCCGCCCGGGAGCGCCCACGGCGATCGCCGGCGGCAGTCAGGAGTCCGTGCTGCAGCCGCTGTGGCTGGCCGACGGCAGCCTGGTCTTCGCCAGCGATCGCACCGGCTTTTGGAACCTTTGGCGGTGGGACGGGCGGAGCACGTCATGCCTGCGCGAAGACGCGGCCGAGTATGCCGGACCGCTGTGGTCGTTGGGCCAGCGCTGGTTCGCCGCGCTGGATGCGCGGACGCTGGCCGTGACCGTCACCCGCGACGGCTTCACCGGGCTCGCCTGGCTCGACCTGCCGAGCGGATCGCTGCGGCCGGTCGACCTGCCGGGCGTGGTCGAGGTCGCGGAGCCGACCGCCTGCGACGGCCAGGTCGCGGTGCTGGCGGCGGCGGCCGACGCGCCTTCGGCGCTGCTCCTGGTCGCGGGCGGCAGCGGCCAACACCGCGCCGTGGTGAGTGGTGCGGCACTGCCGTTCGGTCCGGATCGGATCGCGCGGCCGCGGCCGATCTGGTTCGCGTCGACCGGCGGGCGGCGGACCCATGCGTTCCACTACCCGCCGACGAACCCGGCATGCCGCGGTCCGGCGAACGAGCGGCCGCCGCTGATCGTGCGCAGCCATGGCGGGCCGACCAGCGCCGCGCGGGCGGCGCTCAGCCTCGGCACGCAGTTCTGGACCAGCCGCGGCTTCGCGGTCGTCGACGTGAACTATGGTGGCAGCACGGGGTTCGGGCGCGCCTACCGGTGCCGTCTCGACGGCCAGTGGGGCGTGGTCGACGTCGAGGACTGCCTCGCGGCGGCGCGGCATCTCGTCGCCGAGGGGCTGGCCGACGCGGCGCGCCTCGCGATCCGCGGCGGCAGCGCCGCCGGTTTCACCACGCTCTGCGCCCTGACCTTCCACGACCTGTTCAAGGTCGGCGCGTCATATTACGGGATCGGCGATCTCGAGGCGCTCGCACGCGACACGCACAAGTTCGAGAGCCGCTACCTCGACCGGCTGGTCGGGCCGCTGCCGGAGGCGCGCGCGCTCTACCGTGCCCGCTCGCCGATCCACCACGTCGACCGGCTGAACTGCCCGGTCATCTTCTTCCAGGGTCTCGACGACGCGGCGGTACCGCCGAACCAGGCCGAGGCGATGGTCGCGGCGCTGCGCGCCAAGGGTCTGCCGGTGGCCTATCTCGCCTTCCCCGGAGAGGGGCACGGGTTCCGCAAGGCGGAGACGATCGTCGCCGCACAGCAGGCGGAACACAGCTTCTTCTGCCGCGTGCTTGGCATCGAGCCGGCCGAGGGTCTGGCACCGCTGCCCGAGGGAGCCTGCTGACGGTCAGTACTGGCAAGGCGGGGCTGGACGCCGGACGCCACCGGGGGCAAAGGCAGGCGCACCGCGTGCCGTGGAGCCTCGCCGATGGTCGACACCGCGCAACGAAACGTGCTGGGCGGACCGCTCGCGGAATGCTCGCGCCGCCCCCTGACCGGCTTCTTCCGCGACGGCTGCTGCAACACCGGCCCCGAGGATCGTGGCCGGCATACGGTGTGTGCCGAGGTCACCGCCGAGTTCCTCGCCTTCTCCAAGGCGCGCGGCAACGATCTCAGCACGCCCGTGCCGGCCTTCGGCTTCCCCGGGCTGCGGCCGGGCGACCGCTGGTGCCTGTGCGCGGCGCGCTGGCGCGAGGCGTGGGAGGCCGGCAAGGCGCCGCGCGTGGTGCTCGCGGCCACCCACGCGGCGACGCTCGAGCTGGTCGACCTCGCCGCACTCAAGGCGCACGCGCTGGACCTGATGTGAGCCCGGGATGCCGCCACCGCTGAACCGCGTCCTGCCGACCGGCGACCTCGTCCGTCGTGCGGTCCGCGACGTCCTCGACCATCGCGAGGCGCTGCTCGAGGTGGCGTTCGGCTGGCTGGTCGTGCTGGTCGCCGTCGACCTCGTACTGGTCCTGCTCGTCGGCTCGCCCGACGGGATCGGCACGATGCTGGTCTCGGCCCTGGCCTCGATCGTCGCGCTCTCGGCCGTAGCGGTCGTCTGGCACCGCCGCATCCTGCGCGGCGAGCCGGTCCCCGGCCCGTGGCCGGTACTCGACGCTCGGGTGCTGCGCTATCTCGCCTCCTACCTGGCGATCGGCGCGCTGGGCTCGCTGGTCTTCCTGCTCGGCGTGGGGCTGTTCGGGATGCTCCCGGGGGTCGGCGTGCTGGCGCTGCCGGTGGCACTGATGGCGGCATTGCTCGTCACCGCCCGCTTCCAGCTCGTCCTGCCGGCGGTGGCGAGCGACGATCCGGGTATCGGGTTCGCCACCTCGTGGCGGCTGACCGACGGTAACACGGTGCGGCTGTTCGCCGGGCTCGTGCTCGCCATCGCGCCGAGCTGGCTCGCGCTGCTCGTGGCCCCGCTGCTCGGCGCGGTGTTCTCCGGGATCGGCGCCAAGCTGTTCGCGCAGTTCGTCGTGCTCGTGGTCAGCGCCACCGGCCTGCTGCTGCAGGCGCCGCTGATGGCCGCCTATCTGTCCTTCGTCTACCTGGTGCTCCGCGAGCGCGGCGGGCCGCCCGCCACGACGTGAGCGCGCTCGGCCGCCTGTGGCGCGGCGAGCTGCCGCTGGCGCAGGCGTTCTGGACCTGGGCGGTGCTCGGCGCGCTGCTGGTCAACGGCGCGACCTCGCTCGCTTTCCTGACGCTGCTCTCGCACGGGTGGACCTGGGCCGCGCTGCTGGTCGGCTATGGCCTGTCCGTGCCGTACAATCTCGTGGCGTTGGTCGGGGTGTGGGGCGCCGCGGAGCGCGACCGATCGACGCTGGCGGAGGTGGTGCGCTGGATCGCGCTCGTCTGGCTCGTCGTGCTCAGCCTCACCTGAAACGGATCAGATGCAGCGTCCGCCGTCGACCTCGAGGGCGACGCCGGTCAGGAACTCGGCCTCGTCGGAGGCGAGGAACAGCGCCGCGCTGGCGACGTCGCGCGGGGTGCTGAGCCGGCCCAGCGGCACCGTCGCCTTGAACTTGGCGCGCAGCTCCGGCGTGTCGCCGCCCATGAACGAGGCGAGCAACGGGGTCTCGCCGGCCACCGGGCAGAGCGCATTGACCCGGATCCGGTCGGGCGCCAGCTCGACGGCCATCGACTTGGTGATCAGGATCGCGGCACCCTTGCTGCCGTTGTACCAGCACAGGCCGGGCCGCGGCCGGATGCCGGCAGTCGAGGCGGTGATCAGGATCACCCCGCCGCCGGCCGCGCGGAACACCGGCACGGCATGCTTCGCCGCCCAGTAGAGCGCCTTGACGTTGACCGCGTAGACCCGGTCGAAGTCGGCCTCGGTGACCTCGGTGAGCGGCTGGTTGACGTGGGTCACGCCGGCATTGGCGACCAGGACGTCGAGCCGCCCCCAGCGGCCGGTCGCCGCCTCGATCATCGCCCGGTTGCCCTCGTCACGGCTGACGTCGGCGGTGACCGCGATCGCCGCGTCGCCGATCGCGGCAGCGACCCGCTGCGCCGCCTCGGCGACGATGTCGGCGACCACGACGCGCGCCCCGGCATGGGCGAAGCGCTCGGCGATCGCCGCCCCGAAGCCAGAGCCGCCGCCGGTCACGATCGCCACCTTGCCGTCGAGCCGCATGGCCGCCGCCTTCCCCGATGCACACCGGCCTGCGATGAAGCCGGTGGGGTCGGTCGCGGTCAAGCGGGGGATCAGGGGTGGAGTCGATGCGGATCGAGCTGCCGGCGGCAGCGCCGGGTACCGAGCGGCATCTGGCCGTGCAGCGGTTCGGGACCGTCGGGGCGCGGCCCAAGGCCTACCTCCAGGCCGCCCTGCACGCCGACGAGCTGCCCGGGACGCTGGTCCTGCACGAGCTGGGCCGGCGCCTCACGGCGCTCGAGGAGGCCGGGCGCGTCGCGGGCGAGATCCTGCTGGTGCCGGTCGCCAACCCGATCGGCCTCGCGCAGAGCCTGATGCAGACCGCGCTCGGCCGCTACGATCTGGCCACGATGGGCAACTTCAACCGTGGCTGGCCGGATCTCGAGCCGGCGGTCGCCAGGGCCGTGACGGCGCGGCTGGGGGACGACGCCGCCGCGAATGTGGCGCTCGTCCGGGCGGCCCTGTGCGACGCCGCGGAGGCTCTGCCGGCGGTGGGCGAGAACGCAGCGCTCCGTCGGCATCTGTGCCGGCTCGCGGTCGATGCCGACATCGTGCTCGACCTGCACTGCGACCTCGAGGCCGCGGTGCATCTCTATCTGGGCACGCCCTTGTGGCCCGACGCCTCCGACCTCGCCGCGGAGACCGGAGCGGTGGCGGTGCTGCTCGCCGAGGAGTCGGGCGGCCATCCGTTCGACGAGGCGTTCTCGTCGATCTGGTGGCGTCTCGCGCGCCGGTTCCCCGAGCGCCCGCTGCCGCAGGCCTGCCTCGCGGCGACCGTCGAGTATCGCGGCCAGCGCGACATCGCGCCGCAGACGGCCGCGGCCGACGCCGAGGCGCTGCTGCGGTTCCTCACCCGGCGCGGTCTTCTCGACGATGACGCGCCGCCTTTGTCACCGCTCGTCGCGTCGCCGACGCCGCTCGAGGGCGCGGCGATGATCGAGGCGCCGGTCAGCGGGATCGCGTTGTTCACGGTGACTCCGGGCGAGACCGTGGCCGCCGGGCAGCTCGTCTGCCACCTGCTCGACCCGCTGCGCGGTGGCGCGGTCGAGGTCCGCTCGCCGATCGCCGGCATCGTCTTCGCCCGGGCGGCGCGCGGCCTCGTGCGCGCCGGGGAGGTGGTCGTCAAGGTTGCGGGCGCGGTGCCGCTGCCCGGACGCCACGGGGCGCTGCTGCCGAACTGAAGATCAGGTCGATGTGATCCAGATCACGCCGCGGCCGCACGCCGGGGCTAGGTTGGTCTTCGCGGCCGGACCTCGCGCGCCGCGCAAGCGGTGACGGGATCGGGTCGCTCGTGCGGGGGAAGGGGGCTCGGCCGTGCCGTCCTGGCCGAGCCCCAACCGCCGCTCTCACCCGGCCAGCGCGCAGGCCACCGGCACACCATGGCGGACGATGTCGAAGACGGGCGAGCGCGCCTTGGCGAGGCGGACCAGCTCGACCTTCTGTGCGGCCGTCAGGTCGCCGTCGATCTCGAACGCGACGCGGATCTCCCGGTAGCCGTTGCGCACGCTCGGATCGAGGCCGAGGAAGCCGCGCAGGTCGAGATCGCCCACGAACCGGGTCCGCACCGCCTCGATCCGCACGCCGCGCGCGGCCGCGTGGTAGACGAGCGAGGTGGTCAGGCAGCCGGCGAGCGCGTGCAGCACGTGCTCGACCGGGTTGGGGCCGCGGTCGGCACCGAGCAGCACCGGCGGCTCGTCGTTGACCAGCTCGAACGGCTGCGCCCGGTGGTGCTCCATGTTGGTGCCGTGGAAGGCGCCGACCGTCGAGCGGTTGAGCCCGCCGTCGATCCACCGGTTGGCGAGGCGGAACTCGAAGGCCGCCAGTGTCTGGTCGTCCTGCACGGCGGCCACCGTCGCCTGCAGCGCGTCGCGGTCGACGCCGTTGATCATCCTGCTCATGTCGTCTCGCTCCGTTCCCGGCACCGGTCCCGATGACCGGCATGCGAGACTCATACCAACCGGTCTGTTTCTGTCATGTGTCGACGGTATCTGAAAAAGTCCCTTTGTTCTCGAAGGGTAAGCACGTAGAGAGACCGTACGGTACGGGACGGGTGAGGTGGTGCGAAAGGGTGAGCAGACCCGCGACAGGCTCGTCGCCACGGCCGAGGCACTGATCCTGCGTCACGGCTATGCCGGCATGTCGCTCGACGAGCTGCTCCGCGCCACCGGCCTGACCAAGGGCGCCTTCTTCCACCATTTCGCGAGCAAGGCCGAGCTCGCCCGCGCCGTGCTCGAGCGCTACGCCGAGGCCGACCTCGCTTTGTTCCAGAGCTGGTCCGCGCAGGCCGACCGGCTGTCCGACGATCCGCTCGAGCGGGTGCTGATCTTCCTGCGCCTCTTCGAGGATCATCTCGACGCGCTGGACGAGCCGCCGGCCGGCTGCGTGTTCGCCTCCTTCACCTACGAGCGCGCCCAGTTCGACCCCGCGGTGCATGTCACGATCCGCGAGCGGCTGGCCGCCTGGCAGGCGGTCTACGAGGCGAAGCTGGCGGCGCTGATCGCGCAGCGGCCACCGGTCGTCCCGGTCGCCGCGGGCGAGCTCGCCGAGATGATCGTGACCCTGATCGAAGGCGCCTTCGTCACCGGCAACATCCGCGGCGACGCGCGGCTGCTGCAGCGCCAGTCGCGGCAGTTCCGCACCTATCTGGAGCTGCTCTTCCGGGTCGGCCGATGAGTGATCCGACCCCGCTCGTGCTGGCCGTGTTCGGCGCGGTCTATGTCGGCATGGCGCTCGGCCGCTGGCCGCTGCTGCAGATCGACCGGACCGGCATCGCACTGGTCGGCGCCATCGTCCTGTTCCTCGCCGAGGTGGTCACCGGCGACGGCGTGCGCGCCGCGATCGACGTGCCGACGCTGGTCATCCTGTTCGGCCTGATGGTCCTGTCGGCGCAGTTCGCGGCGTGTGGCTTCTACGCCTGGTGCTCGGCGAAGATCGCCCGCACCGCGGCCGGGCCGTTGCGCCTCCTGGCACTGACGGTGCTGGTCGCCGGCGGCCTCAGCGCGGTGCTCGCCAACGACGTCGTCGTCTTCGCCATGACGCCCCTGCTCTGCACCGGCCTGATCCGGCGCGGCCTCGATCCGCGGCCGTTCCTGATCGCGCTCGCCGCGGCGTCGAACGCCGGCTCGGCCGCGACGATCATCGGCAACCCGCAGAACATCCTGATCGGGCAGGTCGGGCGCCTCGACTTCTGGGCCTTTCTCGCCGTCTGCGGCCCGCCGGCGCTGGTCGCGCTCGGCGTCGTGTTCGCGGTGGTGGCCTTCGTCTGGCGCGGGCGCTTCGCGCATCCGGACCCGCGCGCCGCGCACGGGGCGCCCGACCCCGCGATCCTGCTCGACCGCCGCGGGTTGGGGAAGGCGCTCGTCTACACCGCCGTGCTGCTCGCGCTGTTCGCGACGCCCCTGCCGCATGTCGAAGGCGTACTGCTGGTCGCCGGCGGGCTGATGCTCAGCCGCAAGCTCGCGACCAAGCGCATCCTCGGCCTCGTCGACTGGCATCTGCTGGTGCTGTTCGCCGGCCTGTTCGTCGTCACCCACGCGCTCGAGACGACCGGTCTGCCGGCGGCGCTGCTCGCCCGCCTCGATGCCGCGGGCCTGCCGCTCTCGAGCCTGCCGGTGCTGGCACCCCTGACCGTGATCGGCTCGAACACGATCGGCAACGTGCCGCTCGTGGTGCTCCTGCTCGCGATCGTGCCGCAGCCGACGGCGGACCTGCTCTACGCGCTGGCGCTCCTCTCGACGTTCGCCGGCAACCTCCTGATCGTCGGCAGCCTCGCCAACATCATCACCGTCGAGCGCGCGAAGGACGTGGGCGTCACTCTGGCTTTCGCCGAGCACGCGCGCTGCGGGGTGCCGATCACCCTGCTGTCGCTCGCGGCGGCGCTGGCCTGGCTCGCCTGGCTGCGGCTCGCGTAGGCGACGGCCTCACTCCGCCACGCTCGAGGTGATCGAGGCGATGACCTCGCTGGCCATCTGGAACTGCGGGCCGCGGCTGGTGATGCCGTGGCGACGCGCGATCCAGGCGAAGTCGTTGTAGACCACCTGGACCTGCCCCGCTTCGTCCTCGCGGACCAGCAGCCGCACCGGCCAGTCGATCCC